>NZ_JANEWG010000031.1 GCF_028069725.1 Citrobacter sp. Awk 4 | reverse complement strand
TCTTCTCAGTGCGTGAATATAATTTCGTATGTAAATTTCCATTATTGATAATAGATTGGTGCTATGTGGCAATATAAATATTATGCAGCTGTAATGTTTTTTTTATTGAGTTTAACCTCAATTTTTCTCCCTATAAAAGTTCATGCCTTTTCGTGTACAAACAATGGTACTCAAACGGTGAGTGTTGATTTAACTCTCCCAGACTCGAATGCAATGGTACTCGTGTCGGATATGAGTACGTATACCATTTGTACTGGCAATGTTGGACCATGGAGCCAGAATGATGCGTTGAGAGTGCAATCATTCACTACGTCGACCGCGCTGGAGAATCAAGGGTATACAGGGTATTTTCAGACACCGTATTCAACATTCCCTGATTCAACGACGTACTCAGTTTGTGCCTGGCCGCAAGTCAGTGATTTGAATTGCGACCCTGTATCAATATCTGAAGCCGGTTACAGTGAACCACTGGCGCTGAAAATTTATGTAAAACGTACCGGGGTAACGACGTCGGATAATTTAGTCTTGAAAGCGGGAACGGAAGTGGCGCGAATTTCACTTGATCAGCGCTCAAATGGCTCCTGGGGATGGAGACGAACGTGGATTTTTGTGCTGGAGAAAGATGTGCCTATTCCGGCGCATACCTGTAATGTGGATGCATCGACACCGTCTACAGTGACATTGAATACTATATCAGCAAACAGTCTGGCGCATCAGGGGAGCACCAGTGCGGCGGCAGATTTTAATATTAAGCTTAAATGCCAGGGAAACGTTGGTGTGAATATATTGCTGGACGGGCAAGAAGATCAGAATGCGACAGCTGAAGGTGTACTTGCGAATATTACAAATTCAACTCCGGCATCCGGAGTCGGTATTCAAATATTATATGATAGTATCCCGGTGAAACTCAGAGAAACTTTTAGCGCAGGAGTCTCCACGGATGGGAACTATGATATTCCGATGCAAGCACGGTATTATCGAACAACGACCTCATCGATCGGTTCTGGAAATATAAAATCTGTGATGACGTATAATTTAACCTATAAATAAAAATATTTTGTACCGTACCGATCACGATATAAATTTCTCATCACAGCGTAAAGAAAAGGCAGAATAATTTCTGCCTTTTCTCTTGACCAATTTACCGATCTTTTCGCCACGCATCTGCCGTTAACGCCTCGCCAAAATGCCCGGCAATCAATCGCTTGGTTAAATCATGTAACGGCGAGGCGAGAACATCCGCGGTGCTGCCGCGCTCAACGACTTCGCCCTGGTGCATCACCAACACCTGATCGCTGATATGTTTCATCATCCCGATATGTTGGGTGACATAGATATAAGAGATACCCTGTTTCTCTTGTAATTCCAGCATCAGATTAATGAGCTGCGAACGCATCGACATATCCAGCGACGCCAGCGCCTCGTCTGCGATGATCACTTTAGGGCGTAAAATTAGTGCGCGGGCCAGTCCCAGACGCTGTTTTTGCCCGGGTGCCAGCATGTGCGGATAATAACTGACGTGATCGGGAAGCAATCCGACCATCCGCATGGTTTCAACGATTTGCTTCTGACGCTGTTCAGGCTCGAGGTCCGTGTTCAGACGCAGTGGAAAATCGAGGATCTGCGAAATGCGTTGACGCGGATTAAGTGACGTTGACGGGTCCTGAAAAATCATCCGAATACACTGACTACGGAACGAATAATCGCCGTAGTGCAGTGGATGATCGTCAATCAGCAGCTCACCGCTGGTGGGTTCGATCATCCCCGCCAGCATTTTCGCCAGCGTCGATTTGCCAGAGCCATTCTCGCCAATAATGGCGAGGGTTTGCTTTTCACGCAGGGTAAAGCTCAGCGGTTTTACCGCCTCAACGGTCTGACGGCGAAACCAGCCTGTGCGGTAGCGAAAGGTTTTGCTCAGATTACGGACTTCAAGCAGCGTTTCCACCATGTCACTCTTTCTCCATATTCAGCGGAAAATGACAGGCGTAGAGATGATTTTTGACCCCGGTCAGGCGCGGGGTTTCAATACATTCTCGTTGAGCATACGGGCAGCGGGGCCCCAGACGACAACCTATCGGTAATTGTTCAAGCAATGGGATCGCCCCCGGCATCGTATTCAGACGGCTTTTATGCGGCATGGCGCTGCCAAAGTCGGGGATAGCGCGGATCAACGCCTGCGTATACGGATGGTGCGGGATCGTCACTAAATCTTTGCTGGGCGCGGTTTCCACTGTTTGTCCGCAGTACATCACGTTGATTTTGTCTGCCCACTGGCTCAGCATCTGCAGGTCGTGGCTGATCAGCAAAATGGTGGTGTTGCTGTTTTGATTCAAACGGGTCAGCAGACGAAAAATTTGCGCCTGTGTGGTGGGCTCCATCGCGTTAGTCGGTTCGTCGGCAATCAGCAAACGTGGCTGATTAGCCAGCGCGATGGCGATCATCACTTTCTGGCATTCACCATCGGTCAGTTCGTAGGGAAAACTGCGCATCGCATCTTTGTGATCTTTAATGCCGACACGGTGCAATAATTCAATGGCGCGGCGTTTACGCCAGCCAATACGCTGCCACCAGCGGCCTTTGTACGTCCAGGCGGGAATATTTTGCATTAACTGACGACCCACGCGCTCGGACGGATCAAGACAGGACTGTGGCTCCTGAAAAATCATGGACACGTTGTGGCCGACCAGCTTACGGCGTTCACGTGCAGAGAGGCGCAACAGGTCGATATCATCAAAGCGCATACGGTCGGCGGTGACGCGCCAGTTGTCTTTTGCGACACCGCAAATTGCTTTGGCGATCAAACTTTTTCCTGACCCTGATTCACCCACCAGACCGCGGATTTCGCCTTCGTTTAAGGTCATGCTGATCCGATCGACGGCTTTTACCCATCCTTCGTCGGTTCTGAATTCAATGGTGAGGTTACGAATATCCAGTAATGGCATTATTCCACCCCCGCAATAATAGCCCGGCGGAGGCCATCGCCAAGCAGGTTAACCAGCAACACACTGATCATAATGGCGCCGCCGGGTAGCATCACGACCCACGGTGCAACATAAATCAGCTCCAGCGCGTCTCCGAGCATGGCTCCCCATTCGGGAGAGGGCAGTTGCGCGCCAAGATCCAGAAAACCCAATGCGGCAATGTCGAGGATCGCCATTGAAAGCGCACGGGTGATTTCGGTGATCAAACCGGCCGTGATGTTGGGCAGAATCGCAAACCAGAGAATATTCAGTGTGGTCGCGCCATCCAGGCGGGCGGCGATGACGTACTCTTTTTCCAGTTCATCATGCACCATGCTATAGACAGAACGCACCATTCGCGGCAGTAACGCCAGCCAGACCGCAAACATCGCATGGCTCAGATGTGGACCGGCAAACGCCACCACGATAATCGCCAGCAACAGTGACGGAATAGAGAGCAGCGTATCCAGAATGTGATTCAGGACAGCGGAACGTAAGCCGTGGGTCGCTCCGGCCACCACCCCAATCACCAGACCGCAAAGCGTGGCGGCGAGCGTTACCACGAATGCGCCGCCGACGGTGGGTGCTGCGCCACTCAGCAATCGACTTAAGACGTCGCGCCCCAGATCGTCGGTTCCGAGAAAGAACGACACTTCACCATAGCGAGACCAGGAAGGCGGCAAAAGCTGGTAGCCGAGGAACTGCTGATCAATACCGTAGGGGGCAAACCAACTACCAAAAATGCACAATATGACCAGCCCCGCACAGCCATACAGGCCGATCATCGCAGTGGTATCGCCATAAAATTTCCGCCAGGCGGTGCGTAGCGTACCCGGTGGGCGTTTTTCGCTGTATACGCTATCGTAGGGCATACCATTCCTTATGTTTCAGAGGGTTAGCCATAGCACCCAAAATGTCAGATAACACATTGACGATGATGACCAACGAACCAATCACCATCACACCCGCAGAAATGGCGGCATAGTCTTGCTGGCGAATGGCATTGATCAACCAGCGGCCCAGTCCCGGCCAGCTAAAGACCATCTCAGTGATCATCGCCAGCGTCAGCATGGTCGAAAATTGCAAACCAAGACGTGGGATCACCGGAGGAAGTGCGTTGTGTAGCACGTGACGGCGCAGAATCGTCAGACGTGATAATCCCCTGGTGGCCGCTGCTTTCACGTAGTTCTGGTCGTACACGTCAATCGTGCTGATCCGCATTAAACGAATCACCTCTGTGGTCGGGGCGACCGCCAGCGTCAAGACCGGTAATACCATGTGGCGCAATGCGCTCATTACCATCTCGTCGCGCCAGGGCGAGTCCGAAATCCACGCATCAATAATGGCGAATCCGGTGACAGGTTTGACTTCATAAAGGAGATCAAAACGACCAGACACCGGCAGCCAGCCGAGTGTCAGCGAAAAGAACAACGTCAACAACAACGCCAGCCAAAATACGGGGATAGAAAAGCCCAGCAAGGCGAGGGTGCTGATAAAGTGATCGGGCCATTTGTTGCGCGTCACGCCTGCCACCATGCCAATCGGAATACCGACCATCAGGGCAAAGCCGAACGCGAGAATACACAGCTCCATCGTGGCGGGAAACACCTCTTTAAGCTGTTCAGAGATTAACTGACCATTAATGCTGGAGACACCGAAATCCCAGTGGATCAGGCCATTGAACCAGAAGATCCAGGCATTCCACAACGATGCGCCCTGAAGCGGCGCGTGCGGCGTAAAGTAACTCAGGCTGAAGCCGATAAACGTCAGGAAAAAGAGCGTAACCAGCAACAGCAAAAAACGACGCAGGGTGAAGATAATCATGGTTTTTTCACCTCTTTGGCTTTTTCCCGCGAGACACCCGCAAAGGAGGCATTGCCAAACGGACTCAGCACCAGCCCTTTGATGTCATAACGATAAGCCTGCAGTCGCAGCGAGGACGCCAGCGGCAGGATCGGCAATTCTGTCGCCAGGATATTTTGCGCTTCATCATACGCGTCAATGCGCGAGGCAAGCTGCTGAGAAGAAAGCGCTTTACGCAGAACGTTGTCAAATTCGGGGTTACACCAGTGGGCGAAGTTGGTTTGCGAATTAATGGCGGCGCAACTCAGCAGCGGACGGAAAAAACTGTCCGGATCGTTACTGTCCGTTGCCCAGCCGGACAACGTCAAATCATGGTTCATGTCCATCAACCGCGCCTCCTGGAAACGCCCCTCTACCGGGACAATCACCACTTTGACACCCACCTGAGCCATGTCCGCCTGGATCAGTTCAGCCGTTTTCAGCGGGCTTGGGTTCCACGCCTGAGAGCTGGTGGGCACCCACAATTTCAACGTTAAATTCTCCAGTCCCAGCGCTTTTAACTGCTCGCGGGATTTGGCGGGATTGTACTCTGTAATTTTAGCCTCGTTGTCATAGGCCCACGAGGCGCGCGGCAAAATAGAGGCGGCGGTTTCCGCCGTACCGTAGTAGATCGACTGCATCAAACGCTGGTTATTGATGGCCAGCGCCAGCGCGTGTCGTACCGCAGGGTTATTCAGCGGGGGCTTGTTGGTATTAAACGCCAGATAGGCGATGTTCATCCCCGGGCGTAGCGTGAGACGCAGGCGAGGATCATCGCGTAAAATCGTTAACTGGCTGGCGGCAGGCCAGGCCAACACGTCACACTCGCCGGTCAGCAATTTAGACAAACGTCCGGTACCGCCAGAGCCTAAATCGACGACGACTTGAGGCATCAATGGCGTTCCACGCCAGAATTCGCCATGTCGTTGCAGACGAATGTATTGACCCGAACGGTATTCAGAAAGCTGGAAAGGTCCGGTCCCGACAGGCTGACGGTCCAGTAATTCCTGGCGATCCTGTTTGGCCAGGTTCGCCGCATATTCTGCCGACATCACCGAGGCGTAATGCGTTGCCAGATGCCATAAAAATGATGCATCGGGCTGCGTCAGACGAAACTCGACGGTGTAATTATCCAGTTTGCGTACGCTTTGGACGTTATCGGCAAATTGCAGGCTGTCGAAGTAGGGGAAATTGCCGCCATTAACGTTATGCCACGGATGATGACGGTCAAAAATGCGTTCGAAAGTAAATACCACGTCATCCGCATTCAGTTTACGGGTAGGGGTAAACCAGGCCGTTTTTTGAAACGGAACGTCGCGGCGTAAGTTAAAACGGTAGGTTGCTCCGTTGTCGAGCACTTCCCAGCTTTCCGCCAGTTCAGGCATCAGGCGATAGGTATAAGGATCCACATCCAACAGCCGGTCGTACAACTGGGCGGCAAGCGTATCGACGATAAGACCGCTGCTCGCTTTTTGCGGATTAAATGTGTTGACCTGCCCGCTGACACAGTAGACAAAGCCGCTCTCGCGAATATCAGCACGCGGGGGCAGTTCAGGCGCGGCGGCAGCCTGACCACTGAGAAGTCCAGCTATCACTACCAGAGACGATAAAACCAGGCGCATAATTTTTAAGGTTTTTAGATTCAATCTATAAAGTGTATCGCACTACGACCCACCAGGTAAAAATGTCTGCGGGTAACTGGTGCAAATGTCATCAATTCTGGTGAAGGAATCACTAAATCTGATGTTTTTTAAGCAATGCGCGCAGTTGATGGTAAGTCAAACCCAATAATTCCGCGGCGCGTTTTTGATTAAATTTTGCCTGCTGCAGACTGCGTTGCAGTAAATCTCTCTCTTGCTGTTGCTGAAATTCACGTAAATCGACAGGCAGTTCAGGGATCGATGCGGGCGTTTCTCTGTTTTCAATGGCAACGGCTTGTCGCTTAAAAGGATTGAGAATGATCTCGTCGAGCGGGTAATCGCTGGTACCGTGCCGGTAGACCGACCGTTCAACCACATTTTTCAGCTCACGAATATTGCCCGGCCAGCGGTAGTGCAGCAGCGTCTCTTTTGCGCGCTCGCTAAATCCAGGGAAAAGCGGCAAACGGATTTCACGACACATCTGAATCGCAAAATGTTCAGCCATTAACATGATATCAGCCTGTCGCTCACGCAGAGGTGGGAGCTGTACTACATCGAAGGCCAGCCGGTCCAGCAGGTCGGCACGAAACGTCCCCTCATCAACCATCCGGGGCAGATCGGCGTTAGTGGCGCAGACCAAACGCACATTGACCTGCAACGGCTGACTGCCGCCGACGCGCTCCAACTCACCGTATTCGATGACCCGCAGCAGTTTTTCCTGTACCAGCATGGGGGCCGTCGCCAGCTCATCCAGAAACAGCGTGCCACCATCGGCGCGCTCAAAACGCCCCGGATGGCGCTTTTGCGCGCCGGTAAATGCGCCAGCTTCATGACCAAATAACTCCGTGTCGAGCAGATTTTCATTGAGCGCGGCGCAGTTCAGCGAAATAAACGGACCCTGCCAGCGAGAAGAGAGAAAGTGCAGGCGGTTGGCGATGAGTTCTTTCCCTGTCCCGCGTTCACCAATAATCAACACCGGTTTATCCAGCGGCGCCAGATGAGAAACCTGCTCCAGCACTTCAAGAAAACTGTTGGCCTCGCCCAGAAGGTTATCTTTGTATTCTGCCATGATTAAATTCACCACTTGTTAGTGTTATTCACCACTCTAACCTGAATTGCTGGCGAGGTAAAATTATACATCTTGTTTATAATCAATCGATTAAAAAGTTGGCACGTGAATTGTATTAGAGCTACAGCAGGGCATAGCCCGATATCAGAAAAATTGTGAGGATTGAATTATGGGTATTTTTTCTCGTTTTGCCGACATCGTGAACGCCAACATCAACGCGCTGTTGGAAAAGGCTGAAGATCCGCAGAAACTGGTGCGACTGATGATTCAGGAAATGGAAGACACCCTGGTTGAAGTCCGTTCCAACTCTGCGCGAGCGCTGGCGGAAAAGAAACAGTTGTCCCGTCGTATTGAGCAAGCTGTTGCCCAACAGACAGAGTGGCAGGAGAAAGCGGAACTGGCGTTGCGCAAAGAGAAAGACGATCTGGCGCGTGCCGCGTTAATTGAAAAGCAGAAACTGACTGATCTTATCGCCACCCTCGAACATGAAGTGACGTTGGTGGACGACACGCTAACGCGCATGAAGAAAGAGATTGGCGAGCTGGAGAATAAACTCAGTGAAACGCGCGCCCGTCAGCAGGCCCTGATGTTACGTCACCAGGCCGCAAGCTCTTCTCGTGATGTGCGCCGTCAACTGGACAGCGGTAAGCTGGACGAAGCGATGGCCCGCTTTGAATCTTTTGAACGCCGTATTGATCAGATGGAAGCGGAGGCGGAAAGCCATAACTTTGGCAAACAGAGAACGCTGGATCAGCAGTTTGCCGACCTGAAAGCCGATGATGAAATCAGCGAGCAGCTGGCGCAACTGAAAGCCAAAATGAAACAAGACAATCAATAATAACTGCAGGCGGCGTCTGAATGCGCCGCCGCTCATTACCTGTAAGGAGTACTCATGAGCGCGCTATTTCTGGCCATACCGTTAACCATCTTTGTGCTGTTTGTGTTGCCGATTTGGTTATGGCTGCATTACAGCAACCGCTCCAGCCGTGGGGAACTGTCGCAAAGTGAGCAGCAACGTTTGGCGCAATTAACCGACGACGCGCAACGCATGCGCGAACGCATTCAGGCGCTGGAAGATATTCTCGATGCTGAACATCCGAACTGGAGGGATCGCTAATGGGAGGGATTGATTTGAATAAAAAGCTCTGGCGCATTCCGCAGCAGGGCATGGTGCGTGGCGTCTGCGCCGGGATCGCCAACTATCTGGATGTGCCGGTGAAACTGGTGCGGATCCTGGTGGTGCTGTCGATTTTCTTCGGACTGGCGTTCTTTACGCTGGTGGCATATATCATTTTGACGTTTGTGCTTGATCCACTGCCGGACAACATGGCCACGGGCGAGCAACACCCTTCAAGCGGTGAATTGCTGGATGCCGTCGACAGGGAACTGGCGGCGGGTGAAAAGCGCCTGCGTGAAATGGAGCGCTATGTTACGTCGGACACGTTCACGCTGCGCAGCCGTTTCCGTCAGTTGTAATAAAGAGAGTTCATCAGATGAATACACGCTGGCAACGCGCCGGGCAAAAGGTGAAGCCGGGCTTTAAATTCGCAGGGAAACTGGTTCTGCTGACCGCGCTACGCTATGGCCCGGCCGGTGTGGCAGGGTGGGCCATCAAATCTGTCGCCCGCCGTCCGCTGAAAATGTTGCTGGTTTTGGCGCTGGAACCCTTATTGAAACGTGCGGCGGCAAAAATTTCCCGCCGCTATGGGCAATGATAGCGTGCCCGCACTACCTGCTAAAAAACCGGCGTAGAATACCTCTTTTCAATTCCCCCCCAGCAAAGACAAGAACATGTTGAGAAAAGGACTTTTTGCGCGGGTATTCGCTATCAGCAGGAACAGATTCAGGGTGCTATCAACAATCCATTGAAAAATGATGAAGGCATACAGCCACTGAATTGATAATGAAGAATCTGTCCCTATCTTTAATTTCTGCTGGTTATAATTTTTTCGGGTCTTCAGGCATAACGGGATGGCGATGAAGCGATTTAAAAATGAATTCAATGCGCTGGTCAATCGTGGGGTCGACAGGCATCTGCGCTTGGCGGTGACCGGACTGAGCCGCAGTGGTAAAACGGCGTTTATCACGGCGATGGTGAATCAACTGCTGAATGTGCATACCGGCGCTCGCCTGCCACTGCTCAGCGCCGTGCGGGAAGAGCGTCTGCTCGGCGTAAAGCGGGTACCGCAACGTGATTTTGGTATTCCGCGTTTTACCTACGATGAGGGGCTGGCCCAGCTTTATGGTCAGCCACCAGGCTGGCCGACACCGACGCGCGGCGTGAGTGAAATTCGCCTCGCGTTACGTTACAAATCTAACGATTCCCTGCTGCGCCATTTCAAAGATACGTCTACTTTGTATCTGGAAATCGTGGACTATCCCGGTGAATGGCTGCTCGATTTACCGATGCTGGCACAGGATTACCTGAGCTGGTCGCGGCAAATGACCGGTCTGCTGCACGGCAAACGGGGCGAGTGGTCAGCCAAATGGCGTCAGTTATGCGACGGGCTGGATCCGCTGGCGCCCGCCGATGAAAACCGTCTGGCTGACATTGCGGCAGCGTGGACTGACTATCTGCATCAATGCAAACAAGAAGGTTTACATTTCATCCAGCCGGGACGCTTTGTATTACCGGGGGATATGGCGGGGGCGCCAGCCCTGCAATTCTTCCCGTGGCCGGATGTGGATGCGTTTGGCGAATCAAAACTGGCGCAGGCCGACAAACACACCAATGCCGGAATGTTGCGCGAGCGCTTTAATTACTACTGCGAAAAAGTGGTGAAAGGGTTCTACAAAAACCACTTCCTGCGCTTTGATCGGCAGATCGTATTGGTGGACTGCTTGCAGCCGCTCAACAGCGGACCGCAGGCGTTTAATGATATGCGTCTGGCCTTGACGCAATTGATGCAAAGCTTCCATTACGGGCAACGCACGTTGTTTCGTCGGCTTTTTTCTCCTGTCATCGACAAATTGCTGTTTGCCGCCACCAAAGCGGATCACGTTACCGTCGATCAACACGCCAATATGGTCTCTTTGCTCCAGCAACTGATCCAGGATGCCTGGCAGAACGCCGCTTTTGAGGGGATCAGTATGGATTGCCTGGGGCTGGCATCTGTCCAGGCAACGACCAGCGGGTTGATTGATGTGAATGGGGAAAAAATCCCTGCGCTGCGTGGAGATCGCCTGAGCGATGGTAAACCACTGACCGTCTATCCCGGTGAGGTGCCTGCGCGTTTGCCTGGACCTGCGTTTTGGGACAGCCAGGGGTTTCAGTTTGAAGCGTTTCGCCCACAGGTGATGGATGTAGACAAACCATTACCGCATATTCGTCTGGATGCCGCGCTGGAGTTTTTGATAGGAGATAAATTGCGATGACCGAACCGTTGAAACCGCGTATCGATTTCGCAGGGCCGCTGGAAGCAGAACAACATCCGACCTTTAAGTCGCAACAGTCCTTCAGCGAAACGGAAGCGCAGACCTTCGCGCCTGTGAAGGCAGAAGAGCCGCTGGAGGACGAAGGGCAGGCAGAAGCGGTGATTGATGCGGCATTACGTCCGAAACGCAGTCTGTGGCGCAAAATGGTGATGGGCGGGCTGGCGCTGTTTGGCGTAAGCGTCGTCGGCCAGGGCGTTCAGTGGACGATGAATGCCTGGCAAACCCAGGACTGGGCCGCGCTTGGCGGCTGTGCGGCAGGTATGTTGATTATCGGCGCGGGCGTTGGGTCGGTGGCGACCGAGTGGCGTCGGTTGTGGCGGTTACGCCAGCGCGCGCATGAGCGCGATGAAGCGCGTGAGTTGTTACATAGCGTCGGCACCGGTAAAGGGCGCGCTTTCTGTGAGAAGCTGGCGCAGCAGGCGGGTATTGATCAGTCACATCCGGCGTTGCAACGCTGGTACGCGTCGATTCATGAGACGCAAAATGATCGGGAAGTCGTCACCCTGTACGCGCATCTGGTGCAACCCGTGCTGGACGCGCAGGCCAGGCGAGAAATCAGCCGCTCGGCGGCGGAATCGACCCTGATGATTGCCGTCAGCCCGTTAGCGCTGGTGGATATGGCTTTCATTGCCTGGCGTAATTTACGCCTGATTAACCGCATCGCCACGTTGTACGGCATTGAATTGGGGTATTACAGCCGCTTGCGGTTGTTTCGTCTGGTACTACTGAACATTGCGTTTGCGGGCGCCAGTGAACTGGTGCGTGAAGTGGGGATGGACTGGATGTCGCAGGATCTGGCGGCCTGTTTATCCACCCGCGCCGCGCAGGGGATAGGCGCCGGACTGTTGACCGCCCGCCTGGGGATTAAAGCGATGGAGCTTTGCCGTCCTTTACCATGGATTGATGATGATAAACCGCGTCTGGGGGATTTTCGGCGTCAATTGGTGGGGCAGCTCAAAGAGACGCTGCAGAAAAACAAACCTTCCCGCGAAAATTAACCCTGATCAGGGGCGCTGACCGTACAGCTTTACGCGTCAGCGCCCATTTTTCCACCATGCTGTCAATATTTGTTGACAGACTCCTTCCTGCTAACCGAATAGTGGCTTATCATCTGTCTAATAGCTCATTGTTTAGGTGAAGGTTCCCATGCGTCTGGAAGTCTTTTGTGAAGATCGTCTAGGTCTGACCCGTGAATTGCTGGATTTACTGGTACTTCGCAGCATTGATTTACGTGGTATTGAGATTGACCCCATCGGGCGGATTTACCTTAATTTTGCTGAACTGGAGTTCACCAACTTCAGCAGCCTGATGGCGGAGATTCGTCGCATCGCGGGCGTCACTGATGTGCGCACCGTGCCGTGGATGCCGTCCGAGCGCGAACATCTGGCGCTCAGCGCGTTACTTGAGGCGCTCCCGGAGCCGGTTATGTCGCTGGACATGAAAAGCAAAGTAGAGATGGCGAACCCCGCGAGCTGTCAGCTTTTCGCGCAAAACCTGGAGCGCATGCGTAATCACACGGCAGCGCAATTGATCAATGGTTTTAACTTTCAGCGCTGGCTGGAGGGAAATCCGAAGGGCTCCCACAACGAACATGTGGTGATTAACGGCCAGAATTTCCTGATGGAAATTACGCCGGTCCATCTGCAGGGCGAGAACGACGAACATATGCTGACTGGGGCGGTGGTGATGCTGCGCTCCACGCTGCGGATGGGGCGTCAGTTGCAGAACCTGAACACCCAGGATCTGAGTGCGTTTAGTCAGGTTATTGCCGTTAGCGCAAAAATGAAACATGTGGTTGAACAGGCACGTAAACTGGCAATGTTGAGCGCGCCGCTGTTGATCACTGGGGATACCGGGACAGGGAAAGATCTCTTTGCGCATGCCTGTCATCTGGCGAGCCCACGCGCGGCAAAACCGTATCTGGCGTTGAACTGCGCGTCCATTCCGGAAGATGCGGTGGAAAGCGAGCTATTTGGTCACGCGCCGGAAGGCAAAAAAGGCTTCTTCGAACAGGCGAACGGTGGCTCGGTGCTGTTGGATGAAATTGGCGAGATGTCGCCGCGTATGCAGACGAAACTGTTGCGCTTTCTCAATGACGGTACGTTCCGCCGGGTGGGCGAAGACCAGGAGGTTCACGTGGATGTCCGGGTGATTTGCGCCACCCAGAAGAACCTGGTGGAATTGGTGCAAAAAGGGCTGTTCCGCGAAGATTTGTATTATCGCCTGAATGTTCTGACGCTCAACCTGCCGCCGCTCCGCGACTGCCCGCAGGACATTATGCCACTCACCGAACTGTTCGTGGCGCGTTTTGCCGATGAGCAGGGTGTGCCAAGACCTAAACTTGCAGCCGATCTTGGTACGGTACTCACCCGTTACGGCTGGCCCGGTAACGTGCGTCAGCTTAAAAATGCCATTTACCGCGCGTTGACTCAACTGGAAGGCTACGAGCTGCGGCCACAGGACATTTTATTGCCGGATTACGATGCCGCGACCGTTGCTGTCGGAGAAGATGCGATGGAAGGGTCGCTGGATGATATTACCAGTCGTTTTGAGCGTTCTGTATTGACGCAGCTTTATCGCAATTATCCCAGTACGCGTAAGCTGGCGAAACGGTTGGGAGTGTCACACACCGCGATTGCCAATAAATTGCGTGAGTATGGTTTGAGCCAGAAGAAGAACGACGAGTAACAGCAGAAAAGAAAATGCCTCCAGAATCGGAGGCATTTTTGTATCCGCAGGGATTAGGCTTTCAGAACATCCAGCGCGGCGGTGTAGTCAGGTTCGTTGGTGATTTCATTCACCAGCTCACTGAAAATGACCTTGTCGTTTTCATCGATAACTACCACGGCACGTGCCGCCAGGCCTTTCAGCGGACCTTCGGTGATTTCCACACCGTAGTTTTTCAGAAAATCACTGTTACGCAGCGTGGAGAGGGTGATAACGTTGCTCAGGCCTTCCGCGCCGCAGAAACGAGACTGGGCAAACGGCAGGTCAGCAGAAATGCACAGCACGACGGTGTTGTCGATTTCTGTCGCGAGTTGGTTAAACTTACGTACCGATGCCGCACATACGCCGGTATCAATACTCGGGAAAATATTCAGCACTTTACGTTTGCCAGCAAACTGAGTCAGTGCGACGTCAGACAGGTCTTTTGCCACGAGGGTAAAAGCCTGCGCTTTGCTACCAGCCTGAGGAATGGAGTTGGCGACTGCAACGGGGTTGCCCTGGAAATGAACGGTTTGTGACATGGTTATCTTCCTGTTTACATATAGTTAACGTCGCGGTTAGTTTATGCCATCAGTAGTTAACACGGCAAACGCTATTTGTGGTGAATCGCACGCCGCCGCAGCATAAGGAGCACGAATGAGATCGGTGAAGGTGTATGAGGAAGCCTGGCCACTGCACACCCCCTTTGTTATTGCGCGAGGGAGTCGGACACAAGCGCATGTGGTGGTCGTGGAGCTGGAAGAAAACGGTGTGAAAGGTATCGGCGAATGTACGCCTTACCCCCGATACGGTGAAAGCGATGCCTCGGTGCTGGCGCAGATTATGAGTATCGCCCCGCAACTGGAAAAAGGGTTGACCCGCGAAGCCTTGCAGCAATTATTACCTGCTGGCGCTGCGCGTAACGCGGTAGATTGCGCATTGTGGGATTTAAGCGCCCGCCAGCAGCAGCAAACGCTGGCTGAATGTGTGGGCATCGCGTTGAATTCACCGGTGATTACAGCGCAAACCGTGGTGATTGGAACGCCAGAGCAGATGGCGGCCAGCGCGGCGGCCCTGTGGGAAAACGGGGCGACACTTCTGAAGGTGAAGCTCGATGATCGACTGATCAGTGAGCGTATGGTGGCGATTCGTGCGGCGGTACCCGAGGCGACACTGATTGTCGATGCCAATGAGTCCTGGCAGGCGAGCGGTCTGGCTGCCCGCTGTCAGCTACTGGCCGATTTGGGGGTGGCGATGCTGGAGCAGCCGTTACCGGCGCAGGATGATGCCGCTCTGGAGAATTTTGTTCACCCGCTGCCTGTTTGCGCGGATGAGAGTTGTCATACCCGTGGCAGCCTGAAATCGCTGCAAGGGCGTTATGAGATGGTCAATATTAAACTGGACAAAGCCGGAGGGCTGACGGAAGCATTAGCCTTAGCCACTGAAGCCAAAGCGCAGGGGTTTGGTTTAATGCTGGGCTGCATGTTATGCACGTCGCGTGCTATCAGCGCTGCGCTACCGCTGACGACGCAGGTGAGTTTCGCCGATCTCGATGGCCCGACCTGGCTTGCGGTGGATGTCGAGCCAGCGCTGCATTTTACGACCGGCAAACTCCATCTTTAGGATGCCAGCGAAGCAGATTTGACATAGCCAGCAGATACTTCTCGCTGGCTTCGTCGGACGAAATGGGCGGAAACTCGGCGGTGATACAGTGCAGGTTCAGATCGGCACACCAACTGCCAAAGGATCCTGGCGTTTCGTAACCAACGCTTGTCACCAGCGGCAATTCGAACATCTGCGCCAGCCATGCGCCCAATTCACTGTGTTTAGGATCTTCAATGCAGGCCAGTGGGTCGTGGAACGACACGACCCACGCAGGGTGAATCCGGTGAATGAGTTGACACAATGCCTGGGTTTCCGGTTCCGAACCCGAGTGTTCTCCGGTAAGCAACACCACATCGCGCTGTTCTGCAGCGCTGTTCCAGCGATAAACCGTTTCACCTGCCTTCCAGTTTGCCGCCGGAAAATTGCGATTTAAATCGACGCCGTTGGCATTGGCGCGCAGCCCGAGCTGGCAACCATCCGGATTGACGGCCAGCACCACATGATGACGACGTAAAGACGGGGTGAGGGTGCGCAGCGCGCAGGAGAGGGTGACCATCGATGAGTTTTCATCACCGTGGGTGCCCGCTAAGATCAGACCGCTTTCGCGATCGGCCGCTGGAGCCGGAAACCAGATCAACGGCGCCCCTAAGAGTGAACGTCCGTAATGTTCGGTGCCTGGCGGAAATGCGCCGCGTTCGGCGCGAGGGCGAGTAACGGTCATAAGCGTCTCTGAATGCTGGAGTTATTACTCGCAGTGTTGTGCAAATTTCGCGGATAATCAAATCGTTTTCGCAGACCTCGTGTTCTCGTTGTAATATCAATTTTCTGTGGGAAGTTATTTGCTTTTCCCATAGTTAAAACAAATAATTACGCCGTCATTTTACTCAGGATTAACTTATCGATTGGGGTACCTTATGAAGCTCTCTGTTTCAGTAACCTGTTGTGCGCTGTTGGTTAGCAGCATCTTTCAGACTCATGCTGCAGATGTTCCCAACGGAACGGTACTGGCAGAAAAACAAGAGCTGGTGCGCCACATTAAAGATGAGCCTGCATCGCTTGATCCGGCGAAAGCCGTTGGATTACCAGAAATTCAGGTGATCCGTGACCTGTTTGAAGGTCTGGTCAATCAAAACGACAAAGGTGAAATTATTCCGGGTGTCGCTACCCAGTGGAAGAGCAATGACAACCGTGTCTGGACGTTTACCCTGCGCGACAACGCTAAATGGGCCGACGGTAGCCCGGTCACGGCGCACGATTTTGTCTATAGCTGGCAGCGTCTGGTCGATCCTAAGACACTTTCACCGTTCGCCTGGTTTGCCGCGCTGGCGGGAATTAATAATGCGCAGGCGATTATAGATGGTAAGGCTACGCCAGATAAATTAGGCGTCATTGCCGTTGATTCGCGAACGTTAAAAATTCACCTGGATAAACCGTTACCCTGGTTTGTGAATCTGACCGCCAACTTTGCATTTTATCCGGTGCAGAAAGCCAACGTAGAGAGCGGAAAGGACTGGACTAAGCCAGGTCATTTGATCGGCAACGGCGCTTACGTTTTGAAAGATCGCGTGGTCAATGAAAAGCTGGTCGTCGTGCCAAATACGCATTACTGGGATAATGCGAAAACCGTCATCCAAAAAGTGACGTTCCTGCCCATCAACCAGGAATCATCCGCGACCAAACGCTATCTGGCGGGAGATATTGATATCACGGAGTCCTTCCCGAAAAATCTGTATCAGAAATTGCTGAAGGATATTCCGGGTCAGGTTTATACCCCACCGCAACTGGGCACTTATTATTATGCCTTCAATACACAAAAAGGCCCGACTGCGGATTCTCGTGTGCGCCTGGCATTAAGTATGACCATCGACCGGCGTATTATGGCTGAAAAAGTGTTGGGCACCGGGGAAAAACCGGCCTGGCATTTTACCCCGGATGTGACGGCAGGATTTACGCCTGAACCTTCACCGTTTGAGCAAATGAGTCAGGAAGAGCTGAATGCGCAGGCAAAAACGTTACTGCGTGCGGCGGGCTATGGTCCGAATCGTCCGTTAAATCTGACGCTGCTGTATAATACGTCTGAAAATCATCAAAAAATTGCGATTGCCGTGGCATCGATGTGGAAGAAAAACCTCGGCGTGGATGTGAAACTGCAAAACCAGGAATGGAAAACCTATATCGATAGCCGTAATACCGGTAATTTTGATGTCATTCGTGCGTCCTGGGTCGGGGATTACAACGAACCGTCTACTTTCCTGTCGCTGCTGACCTCAACGCATACCGGTAATATTTCTCGTTTCAACAACCCGGCTTACGATAAGGTGCTTACTCAGGCAACTCTGGAAAATACCGCGCAGGCACGTAATGCGGATTATAATGCCGCAGAAAAAATCCTGATGGATCAAGCGCCGATTGCGCCAATTTATCAGTACACCAATGGCCGTTTAATTAAACCCTGGCTGAAAGGTTATCCTATTACGAATCCGGAAGACGTGGCCTACAGCCGGACTATGTATATCGAAAAACACTGATAAACAGTCAACAATAAACCCAACGCTGGCGCTATTTTTAGCGCCAGTGTCTCTTTATTCGTTCACATTATTCGTTCACATTTTTACTGCTGCAATAATTCGGCAAATTTCGCCAGCCATTGCGGATGTGCAGGCCAGGCGGGGGCGGTGACCAGATTGCCATCAACATGAGCCTGGTCAATACCGATGTCAGCATACTGCCCGCCGCTGAGCCGAACCTCCGGCGCACAGGCCGGGTAGGCGCTGCAGGTACGTCCTTTTAGTATTCCAGCGGCCGCCAGCAACTGGGCACCGTGGCAAACGGCAGCAATAGGTTTACCCGCAGCGTCGAACGCCTGCACCAGTTTGATGACGCTATCATTTAAGCGCAGATATTCAGGCGCACGCCCGCCGGGGATCAACAGCGCGTCATAATTCTTTTCTTTCGCCGCGGCAAAATCGGCGTTGAGCGTAAAACGGTGACCGGGTTTCTCGCTATAGGTTTGGGCGCCATCGAAATCATGAATCGCCGTCATAATATAGTCGCCTTTGGCTTTGTCAGGGCAGACCGCATCAACCTGATGACCAATCATCTGCAATGCCTGAAACGGCACCATTGTTTCGTAATCTTCAGCGTAATCACCCACCAGCATTAGAATTTTCTTGCCCATCCTCACCACCCCTGTATGAATAAAGATGTCTAAGATATAGCCTGGAGGAAGCGGGAATGCGAACTTGCACCGGTTTCCAGGGCTGGCGCCAGCGGCTCCTTTTCACTTACTATCCCACTATCATCCAGGTGTTATCACCGGGCTTTCAGGGAAGAGGGAAATGACAGGATATTGGTGGAAAGATCTTTTTGACCGCGATAACCACTGGCAGGGTTTAACGCTGACGGTGCGGGAGGATTCGCGGGCAGGGCAGGCAGTCGAAATACTGAGTGGCCATCATGGTCGGATGGCGTTAACGCTTTATGGTGAGACCCTGTTCTGGGGCGCCATGCTGAAAGATCACTCTGGCGTCTGGTTGGTATTGAATACCGATTACGCCGGACGGCGAGATTTATTACCTCCCGTGACATCGGAAGATGTCGAGTTCATCAAACGCAAGCCGCAGGGGGACTGGACTGGCGAGTGGTGTCGCTATTTTGCCCGTCAGTTGATGACTGCACCTGTTCCGCTCCTGTCACCGCGCCGTTGGTTGTTACGGCCAATGTCAGCCGCCAGACGTACTGCGCCTTATACCCGTCAACAGCCCGTCGCGGTGAAAGACTGGCGATTTGAATCGCCGGAGAGTAGCGGGAATTTTGGCTGCTGTTGGAGTCTTTACGGCGACGATTTTCCCGAACTGGCCAATCCCCACCGCGTCACATTAGTTGACTGGTGGTGGGGCGGGAATTTGCTGCTCGGACGTTATCCCCTACAACCCGCAGCCGGGCGCCTGAAATGGTGGCGTAAAAAATGCCGCGAGGGGACATTGCCGCCGATACTGGTCTGGTACATTGCCGGGCTGGGATCGTATGTGATCCTCGATGGTCATTATCGCCTGCAGGCTGCCATTGAAGAGGGGAGCCCTCCCGAATTTCTGGTACTTAGTGAACTCAATGAGCGGGAGCTGCCGTCGTCCCCTGAAGAACGAACTCGTATTGTCAGAGCGCTGGAGAAACAGCAGCAAAACCCGGGTGTTAATATCGAAGGGATAAATCAAACACTGATAAATCTGTACGATACCCGCTATTTATATGCGGCGACCCACAGTCGCGCGATTCTCGGGGAAGGTGAAGCCTGGGTAAAAGAACTGGGGGACTATTTACGCCGACATCATCTTGATGCGTATCTGGCGAAAATAGTCGATCAGGTTAATGACTGATTTTTTCCGGCTCATCAAGATAAAGCGTCTGACTGGGAAACGCGAAATCAGCGCCGTGGCTCTGCACGATATCAATAATGTTCAGATAAACATCTTGCTGGACCGCGAGCCATTCTTTCCATACCGTGGTTTTGCTAAAACAATAGACCAGAATATTCAGTGATGAGTCTCCGAACTCGTTGAGATAAACCAGCAGTGTCTGCTTTTGGTCAATATCAGGATGGTGTTCAAGCATGCTTGTGACCGCCTCGACAATTTCGCGGACTTTCCCGGCATCTTCATAACGTAACCCGATCACCGTTTTAATCCGTCGGTTGGTCATTCTGCCCGGGTTTTCGACGCTAATAGCAGAGAATATAGAGTTCGGGACATACAGTGGGCGGTGATCGAATGTATTAATTTTGGTGGTCCGCCAGCCAATTTCAGTCACCGTACCTTCGATATTTCTGTCGGGAGAACGGATCCAGTCACCGATGCTAAAAGGTCTGTCAAAATAAAGCATAATGCCTGAAAAGAAGTTGCTGAGAATATCTTTACCCGCCATTCCGACGGCGATACCACCAATCCCGCCAAAGGTTAGCAGACCTGATAAACTCATACCGAAGTGTTCGCCGTACAGTAAAACAATCGAACTACTAATTGCGATCTTGATAATGCGCGACACGATTCTGGCGCTGGTCACATCCCGACCTTTATCGATCTGCGCTTTCTCAAATTGGTTGATTACTAAAAACAGTTTTATCGTCAGGATAATCGCAATGAGTGAGGTGCAGATAAAGTCGATTACGCTGGCTGAAATGAACGTCAGCTTGTAGCTTGCAATGACGTTATTGATGATGCGACCCACCGTACCGATGATAATTGCGTAAATAAAGAACTGGGCAGCGTGAAAAATAAAACCTTTCTGCCATTTTAATTTACGGTAGAGCCAAAATCGCGTCAGTACCAGTGCGGCGCTACAGCTGAAAATCACCGCCAGATTGAAAGCGTTTTTTAAAATGAAATCCGTTGTCATAGGTATCACTATTACTCCTGGAGGGCTATTTATGCATTAAGGCCAACCCGAAGGGACAATATTTTATCAGAATGAAAGGACAGCGGATAATTAAATGGGCGAAAAAATAGTGCATTTAGTGCCAGGTTCAGAAACGTAGCGTTAATGTGAACGCAATGTCACAGCTTTTTGGGCAGACAATCGCTCATTGTCATGGTATTGTTGCGCACAAGTAACAGAGCTTTCATCTGCAAAAGGACGACACTATGATCATGACAACGCTGAAGACAGCAAAGGGGAAGAAGTTTCTGTTGTGCCTGCTGGGGGTATTTATTATCGCAGCGTCAGTGGTGACGCGAGCGACCATCGGCGGGGTGATAGAGCAATACGATATCCCGCTGTCTGACTGGACGACGTCAATGTATGTCATTCAATCTTCAATGATTTTCGTCTATAGCCTGGTCTTTACGGTTTTACTGGCGATCCCGTTGGGGATCTATTTCCTGGGCGGTGAAGATAAACACTAATCAGAAAAAGGCCCGACTCACTGGCCGGGCCTTGATTGCAGGCCGGATAAGGTGTTTACACCGCCATCCGGCATTTTCATGTACTGATTAATCGTCTTCTTCGTCGTCCAGTTCAACCGGCGTCTGATACTGATCGGGTTTGATGACCAGCAGATCACAACGCAGATGGTCGATGACCTGTTCCGCTGTATTACCAAGGAACGCTGCGGAGATACCCGTGCGTCCGACCGTACCTAACACCACAATCCCCGCTTGCAGATGTTCTGCTAAATCAGGAATGACCTCTTCTGGCAGGCCTTTTTCAACGTGCGTGACATCTTCATTAATACTGAATTTTTGCCGCAGCGCCTTCATCGCAAGCAGATGCTGGCCGCGGATCGCATCGTTATAAACGCTCGGATCAAATTCAGGTAATTCAATGGCAATATTGATAGGCGTAACAGGATACGCGCCAACCAGATGCACTTCGGTATGGTTGACCTGTTCTGCGAGTTGTAGCGTCTCTTTGACCAGTTTATCGTTCAGCGCATTATGGTACGGTTCTTCACTTGCCAGATTTACCGCAACCAGGGCTTTACCCCCTTCAGGCCAGGGCTGATCTTTCACCATCCACACCGGACTTGGACATTTCCGTAACAGATGCCAGTCAGTAGGGGTAAAGATGACGGCTTCCAGCCGGTCGTGCTGGTGCGCCATTTTCAGGACCAGGTCGTGCTTGCCGCTGATAACTTCCTGGATGATCGCCTCAAAGGGACGGTTGTGCCAGACCACTTTAATATCAACAGGAATGCCTGCATCAATATAGTATTTTGCTTGTTCACGTATCCATGCTGTTCGCTGGCTGATAACACCCTGACGCATTGCCGTGCGCTCATCAGGCGACAGCAGGGTAGTCATCTCATAGGAAAAGTCATAGATCGGCAGAAAGGCTTTGATTGCGCCACCAATCCGTTGATGCAAATAAACAGCTCGCCGTAATGCGGGTTGATCGTCCTGGTTAGGATCGATGACTACCAGCATGTTTTGATACATAGCCATACAGGGTCTCCTTACAACTGTCACCGCAGTCTGTATTTAAAAGAGTAACCCATATATGGTAATTGAAACAGGGAAGAACCTTCTGCCAGATCAATAAATTGGGGAAATCTATGGTTTTTGACTCTATACCGTTTAAATTGAACAACTTTCTTCAGGAGTGGTGTCGCTCTGGAGGCAATGCCGTCGGCA
This sequence comes from Citrobacter sp. Awk 4, assembly GCF_028069725.1. Classification (GTDB taxonomy): domain Bacteria; phylum Pseudomonadota; class Gammaproteobacteria; order Enterobacterales; family Enterobacteriaceae; genus Citrobacter_D. The sequence continues at coordinate 36,059 of NZ_JANEWG010000031.1, read as the reverse complement.
TGAGGTTATTCAGCATATTGACCTGATCCTGGTGCATATCCCCAAACCATTAAACTGTACTGGTATCATCATGTCTCATCGGGCTGGCGATTAAAGAAATGTTAATTCGCTAATCAGATCACACAGTTCTTTGAATGTGGTGATCCACTTTGTGGTGCCGAAATTGCTGAGTGCTTTCGATTCTGGGAACTGATGAGCGTAACTGAACTGATCTATCCAGCAGGAATCACTGCTACGGCAGCGGGCTATTCAACGGGTAAGCAATGGAGCGAAGACAGAACTGGGGGAAATGGCCCCAGTTCTGGGAGTGACATTAATTTTTTGTATTATCAAAACCAAACCGGGATTTAAACTCTTCAATATCGGGTACTGGCGTTATACGGTGAATCATTCGATGGCAATTTGAGCAAACGATCGCAAGATCGTCCAATGAGGTTTCTATTTTGTCGCTTGCTTCGGATAACGGTTTGATATGATGTACTTCACAAAAATCACTGCCAAGATCTCCGTAGACATCCTTGAAGCTAAAATTGCAAATTTCGCACTTGAGATATCCGGTGGTGTTAAGAACATGTCTTTTCTTTTGATTTATTATTACCTGATTGCGTTCTTTCTTGATATGCGTAACTAATACCCCCCGGCCTTCAGTGGCAGAACCCATTAAATCCAGATCCGTGACCCCTGCAGCATTTGTAACATCGTATGACTGTATGGAATGTGCTATTGATTTATCGTTTATTAATTTTTTTACTGTTTTAATAAATTGCTGGTTTCCTGGTTCTGATGCGTACCATAGTGGGGACTGACCGGGCCAACCTTTGCCTTTTCCCGGTGCAAGAGTTCGTTCACCAGGTTGCAGGAGGAATGCGTTTTTGGTTTCGGTCTTGATGTTGTAATACAGAATATCATCCTTGAGATGAAGTTCTGAAGGCGTTGGTGTTTTCTTGTACTGACGATAAATCGTTGCATATTTATACCATCCGATGACGACAATTCCACCATCCGGGGCCGTTGCCAGCCATACAACGGTTATATTTTCTATAGATTGTTCACCGCGACCTGCCCCGAGCCTCCCAATATTAATCTTCTTTCCTTTAGTAACCTGGACATATCCATACAAATAGCCATTAATGTCCACAAAGTTGCAGGCTTCGTGCCCAATATAGCTGTCGTTGTATTTTCCGCCTTTCAGAGGGTAATCTTCATCAGTAGAGCCGTGATAACTGGTCATCCATCCAACATGACAAAAGAGTAATTTCATCACTTGATTCCTTTACAATGAATTGTAGATATAACAACGACATTCTCAGGAAAAACTGTAATTTTTCCACGCAGTATCAGAGTGAGTATTGTTCTACATCATAGGTGATATCCACTATTTGCAAGGTGAATATTTCAACACTTGCCATAGTGCCTTCTTAGCCTATCTTTGTATGGTAGGCCACCTATCGCGTACCGTTTTACCCTCAGTTCATCAAAAAAACCATCTTCCTGGTTTGCGATAAAGTCAGGGGGATATATCAACAAAAAGCGGGAATGAAGGGAATTAAAACGGTTCTGGACTTTAGATGAAGTGAACTCAGAATAAGGAAGCCATACGATACTTCAACTGATATTAGCTGAAACAGAAGGGATGACCAGAGAAGCGCTTTGAAAATCACACATATCTGGCTTTTGATACCCAGATTTAGGGGGGATGTTTTGTTGCCGCTATTCACTGCTATCGTCTGACCTTAGTCATCTTTATGCAACTGAAACATAACTAAATCAGTGAAATTGCAAAGAACCTTCTGCCAGATCAATAAACCGGGAAAATCTACCGATTTGACAGAAGGATAACTGACACGTTGGCGAAAAGATTAGGCAACGTTACGCGTATGACCGGCCAGGACTGCCAGCGCATCGCTATTTTCGATCGTAATATATTTACCTTTAACTGCCAGCATTCCGCTCTTCTGGAAACGCCCCAGCAGACGGCTAATGGTTTCGACCGTTAAGCCAAGGTAATTACCGATATCGCCACGCGTCATGGTCAGGCGGAATTCGCGGGGTGAGAAACCACGTTGTGCAAACCGGCGAGACAGATTGTAGATAAAGGCCGCCAGACGTTCTTCCGCATTTTTCTTCGACAATAACAGGATCATGTCCTGATCGCCTTTGATCTCGCCACTCATCAGACGCATCATCTGTTGACGCAGATTCGGCATTTTGCCCGACAGATCATCCAGCGTCTCGAACGGGATTTCGCATACCATTGAGGTTTCCAGCGCCTGGGCGAAACTGGGGTGATGACCGCTACCGATGGCGTCAAAACCAACCAGATCCCCTGCAAGGTGAAAACCGGTGATCTGCTCATCGCCTTGTTCGGTGATGGTGTAGCTCTTAATCGTGCCGGAACGGATAGCATAGAGTGACTTCAGCTCATCACCTGCTTTGAACAGGGTCTGGCCTTTTTGAATAGGCTTTTTACGCTCGATGATATTATCAAGCTGGTCAAGCTCATGCTCGTTAAGTGTGAACGGGATGCAAAGCTGACTGATGCTGCAATCCTGGCAATGGATAGCACAACCGCCAGACTGAATGCGCCGTATAATTCGCTTTTCCGGGATCATAGGTCTGCTCAAGCCGTAATTGATATTTGTCAATTTTAACATCTTTTTGGTGAGCACGTAAGTCTGAGCTACCGTCAATAGGGGATAATTCAGACATAAGCGAAGTGAATATTTCTATCTCTTTGAAAATACTTAATTTATATGCGGTTATTTTACAGCAAAGTGTGAGTCAGATGGCACGAAATGCCTGGATTTTAAAGTAGCAGGTAGCCTTCATGGCGCAGTAGCCACTCTTTTCGTTGCACGCCGCCAGCGTACCCGGTCATCGTGCCGTTACGCCCAATGACGCGGTGACAGGGCACAACAATACTGACGGGATTCGCGCCATTGGCGGCTCCGACCGCGCGTGCGGCGCCAGGACGACCTAACTGCTCCGCTAACTGACCGTAATGCATGACATGTCCGCACGGAATGGAACGTAGCGCCCGCCACACCTCACGTTGAAAATCGGTGCCGCCAGTGGCGGTTTCCAGCGTATCGATGATGCTGAGATTGCCCTCAAAATAGTCAGAGATCTTGTCGCTTAAGCCGCCGGGGTTTTTGGTGACAACACGCTCATACCCTTCGCTGCGATAGTGGATATCCAGCAATTGCTCCATACGGTCGCTGTGTTGCTCCCACTCGATCGCCCGTAGGCGAAATTGTTCATCGCAAATCACCCATAGCGGACCCAGCGGAGTCGCGATGTTGTCTTGAAGTAATTTCAGCATCCGTTTCCCTTTATTCAGCACGGAAATATTTCCGACACAGTCGGCAAAATGACACGATATCATGCGACGATGATCGGCATCTATACCCTAAAAAGAGAAGGAGGCACTGCTCCGTAGCCCACACCGCAGAGCATCATGACCTGTTTTTGGAAACAACTGTAAAGCGTTGTCGGCATAATATCGTGCGGTTATGATAGTGCGGAGGCTAAAGCTGGAGGATGAATCATGAACCCTGACGACACATCGCTATTTCTTGACGCCATGGAGGATGTCCAGCCGCTAAAGCGTTGTACGGATATACACTGGCAGCCCACGCGTAATCAACGCGCCCCGCAGCATCTGGATACACTCCAGCTTGATAATTTTCTCACCACCGGTTTTTTGGATGTTATCCCGCTCAGTCAACCGCTGGAATTTCGTCGGGAAGGTTTGCAGCAAGGGGTTACCGACAAACTGCGTTTAGGTAAGTACAGCCAGCAGGCAAGCCTGAATTTGTTGCGCCAACCTGTTGAAGAGTGTCGCAAGATGCTGTTCAGTTTCATTTCGCAGTCATTGCAGGACGGTTTACGTAATGTGCTGATAATCCACGGTAAAGGACGTGAAGACCGTTCACATGCCAATGTCGTTCGCAGTTATGTCGCGCGATGGCTGACAGAGTTCGACGATGTTCAGGCTTATTGTACGGCGTTAGCGCATCATGGCGGCAGCGGTGCATGCTATGTTGCGTTGCGCAAAACCGCGCAGGCGAAACAAGAAAACTGGGAACGTCACGCCAAGCGCAGCCGCTAGCGACATCACGGCAAAAATTCGCCTGCACCGCCAGGAGCGGACGGTAAAATGGGAACAGAGAACACAGCGTCTTCCATGACGCATCAGCAGTATCATGCGACGTCAGGCGGCGAGCACCCTGTTACGTCCGTCATTTTTGGCTTTGTATAACGCATCGTCCACGCGTTTAAACAATTCGTCGATACTTTCATTCTGTTCATGTCGCGCCACACCAATACTGACCGTAAAACGCGGTAAGCCAGCAATACTGATTTTGGCGACACTGGCGCGCAGGGTTTCGGCGATGGCCATTGCCGTATCCAGGGGGGTGCGCGGCAACAGCAGCACAAACTCCTCGCCACCCCAGCGAAAAACCAGATCACCTTTACGGGCGTGGGCTTCAAGCGTGCGAGAAAGGGCGCACAACACCTCATCGCCTTTCAGATGGCCATAAAGATCGTTGATACTCTTAAAGCGATCGGTGTCGATCAGCAGCAAACTGTAATCCTGCGTCAGTGCTAAATGGGGCGTCTGGCTGTGCTCGGTAATTTGATAAAACTGCCTTCGGTTTAATAAACCGGTGAGCTCGTCATGCATTGCGGCGCGCTCCAGCTCCTGCTCAAGCCGCTTTTGTTCGGTGATGTCGTGGATGATACATAACATAAGCCGGTCGCCGTATATTTCGATAGGGCCTGCATACGTTTGTACGTGACGGGTGGAGCCGTCAGCCAGTTTGTGCACAAAATTGAGCGGCTTATGCCCGCCGGGCAGGCGTGCGACTTCATGCATAACAGGCAACACATGACGGCCTAATTCATTAATTTCCCAGGTATGTTTTTGGCACATCACCTCGTGGCTGTAGCCGTAGAAGTTCATCGCCGCCAGGTTAGCATCCACAATTAGCCCCTCACGGGAAGGATCGATCAGCAGCATGGGCGCGGTGTTTGTCTGGAAAAAACGGGCATAGAAGCCTTGTTTCTTGCGTTGATAGTTTGCAGAGCGGCTAGCCTTCAGCCCCTGTACCGCCTGTACTTCAAAACCCTCAAAGAGAATCACATCGTCTCCGGTTGCGAGTGTTTTGATAGAAAGTCGGCAGGACAGCGCATTTTCCTGACCATTACAATAGATCGTCAGGATTTCTACAATATCCCGCTGATTTCGTAGGTCAGTGATATACATGGACAATTCATTTTGCGCATGTGCCGAAAATAACCCCTTCCGCAGTTGGCCGAATGTATTTTCCTGCATTAACTCCCGCGCTGCGGTATTGGCAAATACCAGCTCTTCTTTATGCGGTGAGACGATCCAAACAGGAACGGTTAATAAATTCAGGGCATTGAGTTCGTGTGCAATCATTGATAATCCTGTTATCTTCACATGCTGTGCAGCCAATTATTGGCAGATCATTTTTATCATCAATCTCTTACAGCGAAATAGTTTGCTGCGGAGCTAATGGGGGCACAGCTTTCAACTGCTTTACGATACTGTCTTTTTGGATTAATTCTGGGATTCTATTCGCTGGAATCGGTTTTGCAAACAAAAAACCTTGCAGAACACCGCAGCCCATGCGGGTTAACAGCATTTCTTGCTCCGGAGTTTCGATGCCTTCAGCAACAACACGCATATTCATAGAATGCGCAATGTCGATAATAGTAGACACTATTTTCATATTTTTGCTGTTTTCAGCGAGATCTTTAATAAATACTCTGTCAATTTTTAACTCACGCGCCGGAAGTGATTTTAACATCAACATATTTGAATAACCGGTCCCGAAATCATCAATAGAAACGATGATCCCTGCTTCAGAGAATGTATTCAATATTTCTACGCTGCGCGATAAATTTTTAAAGGCAACACTTTCAGTGATTTCCAGCGTTAATTGTGTCGGGGAGAGGTGATAACGTTTCAGTGACTCAGAAACAATGTCGACGATATCATGTTGTTCAAATTGCGTGGGGGAGAGATTGATGGCAAGTGACCATTCAGGGTGTCCTTGTTGTTTCCATTGATAAAGCTGGAAACAGGCTTGCTGAATAACCCAGTTACCTACCGGGATGATAAGCCCGGTCTCTTCCAGCGCTGGCAGAAATACACCTGGTAGCAGCAGACCTTGTTTAGGGTGTCGCCAGCGAAGTAAGGCCTCAAAACCGGTCAGGGCATGATCTCCGGCCGTGTATTTAGGCTGAAACCACAACTCGAATTGATGTTGCTCAAGCGCCAGTGGGAGCTCCTGCAAAATTCCTGGCGCAGAAGTCACAAGAGCTTCCATTTCCGGTGAATAAATGGCCCAGCCATTTCTACCTTTCTGCTTAACATGATACATCGCCACGTCGGCTTTCACTTTGAGGTCGTGCAGCGTGGAACCATGTTCAGGATAAAAGCTGCTTCCGGCGCTGAGCGAGACACGAATCATATGCCCGGAGAGTGGGAAGGGGGCATTGATTTCTTCGGCAATCCTCGCCAGTAAGGAAGATAGCAATTCTTTCGTGCTACCTGGTACGAGCAGAATAAATTCGTCACCGCCCAATCGGGCAAGCGTCATCGTGTCGTCAAGGCATTTGCTGATCCGCTGTGCGCTGGCAATCAGCAGTTGATCGCCAATGTGATGGCCCCAGGTATCATTTACCATCTTGAACCGATCTAAATCGATAAACACCAGGGCAAAATGTTGTTGGTGCAGGGCCGAATGGTGCAGACAAGCCTGCAGGCACATATCGATTTGGGTGCGGTTGGCAAGGCCTGTGAGGGAATCAAACTGGGTTTGATATTCAAGACGGGAGTTTAACTGGTGTAAATTGTCGGCCAGTCGCGAGGTTCGCAACTGAGAATCGACCATCGAAATAATCAGCATAATGCCCAGAATCATCAGTGTAATGGCGGAAACCCAGACCGATAACTCGACCGTATTGATGCCCATATGCGGTGTATGCGCATAATGCGTGAATGTGGCAGCTCCCATCCCCGTGTAATGCATCGCGCAAATCGCCAGCGCCATTACGAGCGCGGCGATAAGGCGATTAATCAATACCCTGCGGGAATGTTGTCGTAGATGAAATGCCAGCCACAAGCCAGTTCCGGATGCGATCACGGCAATGACGACGGAGAGCAGAATGAGGCTCGCATCCCAGACAATAGCGGAATGTTCCAGAATGGCGGCCATCCCGACATAATGCATACTCACCACGCCAGAACTCAAAATTCCCGTCGCAACAACGAGTCTTTTTCTTGAAAGCGTATCGCCGGAAATGGCGATAGTGATCGCCAGCGTGGCGGCCACGAGGGCGATCAGAAAAGACAACGCAGTGAGGGGAAAATGATAATTCATTGGCATGCTCATTTTCATCGCCAGCATCCCGATGAAATGCATTGACCAGATGCCCATGCCGAGTGTCGCTCCACCAGAAAAACGCCAGAAAGCCGAACCACGACGACTGGAGATCGCCACTTTACCGGCACTGTCGAGAGCAACGAAAGACGCGATAAAAGCGACTAAAAAAGAAATGCCAATCAGAACGGGGTCCCAGGCAACCTGCAACATCGGGCTCTCCATTGAGAGAATATCGTGCAGATAAATCTAGCAGTAATTTGTGTTAACGGCCTGGCAAAACACGCCACTAATAACATTTTTTTCACATAGAACAACCACATTGCACTCACTAAACTGGTAGAAAACACGGATCCAGAGGGGATGCTCAAACGAAGGGGACACTGCGGACAAGTTGAGTGATATTTCTGAATCATTTCAGCACAATGGGATAAAGAGATATTGCTTAACATGCACTGAAGGCTAGACTATCGGTGAGAATGAATGAATGAGTGTGGAGGCATTGTGGAAGCCATTAAGGGATCGGAAGTTAACGTGCCGGATGCTGTCTTTGCCTGGCTGCTGGACGGCAATGGTGGCGTGAAACCGTTAGAAGATAACGACATTATTGACAACGCGCACCCCTGCTGGCTGCATCTTAATTACACCCATCCTGACAGCGCGCAGTGGCTGGCGACCACGCCGTTACTGCCCAATAATGTGCGCAACGCGCTGGCGGGCGAAAGCCTACGCCCACGAGTGAGCCGGATGGGGGAAGGGACGTTAATCACATTGCGCTGTATCAACGGCAGTACCGACGAACGCCCCGACCAACTGGTTGCGATGCGTCTGTATATGGATGAGCGTCTGATTGTGTCTACCCGACAGCGTAAAGTTCTGGCGCTGGATGACGTAGTGAGCGACTTGCAGGAAGGCACTGGCCCAGAAGATTGCGGGAGCTGGCTGGTGGATGTGTGTGACGCGTTAACCGACCACGCCAGCGAGTTTATTGAACAGCTTCACGATAAAATTATCGATCTGGAAGACAATCTTCTCGATCAGCAAATTCCGCCGCGGGGTTTTCTGGCGTTGCTACGTAAACAACTGATTGTGATGCGACGATACATGGCGCCCCAGCGAGATGTTTACGCGCGGCTATCCAGCGAGCGGCTGCCGTGGATGAATGACGATCAACGCCGTCGGATGCAAGACATTGCCGATCGCCTGGGAAGAGGGCTGGATGAGATTGACGCGTGTATTGCGCGCACAGGCATCATGGCCGATGAAATTGCGCAGGTGATGCAGGAGTCACTGTCGCGCAGAACCTACACCATGTCATTAATGGCAATGGTTTTCCTGCCAAGTACATTTTTGACCGGTTTATTCGGCGTAAACCTCGGCGGAATTCCTGGCGGGGCGTGGCGATTTGGATTTTCCCTGTTTTGCATTCTGTTAGTGGTGCTGATTGGTGGTGTTACTTTATGGTTGCATCGTAGTAAATGGTTGTAACATCAACTATTTTTCTTCATGTATGTGTATGGAAACGCGGTATAGTTTGAGCGAAGTCAATAAACCGTCTACCTATTCGGGGCAATATCTCTCTCGCAGGTGAATGCAACGTCAAGCGATGGGCGTTGCGCTCCATATTGTCTTACTTCCTTTTTTGAATTACTGCATAGCACAATTGATTCGTACGACGCCGACTTAGATTAGTCGGCTTTTTTTTGCCTGCGGGACTACCCTAAAAGTGTCAGCCTGAATGACCGGAGGGTAACATGAGCCGTTTTTTAACCCTGCTGCACCTGCATACGCGTCAGCCAGAACCCTTGCCAACCGACCCAATACCGATGCCCGATCCCATTCCTCGTCCGCAGCCCATGCCAGACCCGCCGCCAGATGAAGAACCGATTAAAATGTCGCATCGTAAGCGGAGATCTGCGAGGATACGCGCCTGCTACCGATAAGCCATATACGATGAGATTGAATTGTGACTGCTTTTTCAGCCCTGAATGTTTTGCCTGATGCCCAACTCGAGAATCTTAACGAGTTGGGTTACCTTGAGATGACGCCGGTACAGGCTGCCGCGCTGCCAGCCATTCTGTCCGGGCGTGATGTCCGCGTGCAGGCAAAAACCGGCAGTGGCAAGACGGCCGCGTTTGGTCTTGGACTTCTGCAGCATATTGATGCGGGTCTGTTCCAGACGCAGTCCCTGGTGCTTTGCCCTACCCGCGAACTGGCCGATCAGGTCGCAGGAGAGTTGCGACGTCTGGCGCGTTTCCTGCCCAACACCAAAATTTTAACCCTCTGCGGCGGGCAGCCTTTCGGCGCTCAGCGAGATTCTCTCCAGCATGCGCCGCATATTATTGTGGCCACGCCGGGGCGCTTGCTCGACCACCTGCAAAAAGGCACCGTTTCGCTGGATGCCCTGAATACACTGGTGATGGACGAAGCTGATCGTATGCTCGACATGGGATTCAGCGACGCCATTGACGAGGTGATCCGTTTTGCCCCCGCTTCGCGTCAGACGTTGTTGTTTTCTGCTACCTGGCCCGATGCCATCGCCGCCATTAGCGGTCGGGTGCAGCGGGAGCCGCTCACCATTGAAATCGACACCGTCGATGCGCTTCCTGCGATTGAACAGCAATTTTATGAAACCTCTTCGCAGGGCAAAATTCCGCTGCTGCAAAAATTGCTTAGCCAGCATCAGCCGGCATCCTGTGTGGTGTTCTGTAATACCAAAAAAGATTGCCAGTCAGTTTGCGATGCGCTGAATGCCGCAGGGCAAAGCGCTCTGGCGCTGCATGGCGATCTTGAGCAGCGCGATCGTGATCAGACATTGGTTCGTTTTGCCAACGGCAGCGCGCGCGTGCTGGTAGCAACCGATGTTGCCGCCCGTGGTCTTGATATCAAATCGCTGGAGCTGGTGGTCAACTTTGAGCTGGCGTGGGACCCGGAAGTTCACGTACACCGTATCGGCCGTACCGCCCGCGCGGGGCAAAGTGGATTGGCGATCAGTTTCTGCGCCCCTGAAGAAGCACAGCGTGCGAATATTTTGTCTGAAATGTTACAGCTTAAACTCAACTGGCTGGTGACGCCGGGCAGCAGCCCGATTGTACCACTGGAGGCTGAGATGGTGACGTTGTGCATTGATGGCGGTAAAAAAGCCAAAATGCGTCCTGGCGATGTGCTGGGGGCGTTGACCGGAGATATCGGTCTGGATGGCGCTGATATTGGTAAGATTGCTGTGCATCCGGCGCATGTCTACGTGGCGGTTCGCCAGGCGGTAGCGCACAAAGCGTGGAAGCAATTGCAAAACGGTAAGATCAAAGGTAAGACTTGCCGGGTTCGTTTGTTGAAATAAGCATTAAGAGGGCGTCTCAGGTATCACACCCGAGACGCCAAAAAATCACTTCACTTCGACGACATCCAGTCGTAACTCATCCAGTTGATTTTCATCTTCTTCTGGCTGCCATCCCGCCGGTTGCAGTGGGATTTCTTCGCGATCAAACGCCAGATCGCCGCCGTTCACAACGTCGGAACCGTGTTTGATTCCTTTGAAGTCAAACAGGTTGATATCGCTCAGGTGAGAAGGGACCACATTTTGCATTGCGCTGAACATGGTTTCAATTCGTCCAGGGTAACGTTTGTCCCAGTCGCGCAACATGTCGGCAATCACCTGACGTTGCAGGTTGGGTTGTGAGCCGCAGAGGTTACACGGAATGATCGGATAGGCTTTCGCCTGCGCAAAGCGCTCAATATCTTTCTCGCGGCAATAGGCCAGCGGACGAATGACTATGTGCTTACCATCATCGCTCATCAGCTTTGGTGGCATACCTTTCATCTTGCCGCCGTAGAACATATTCAAAAACAGCGTTTGCAAAATATCATCACGATGATGCCCAAGCGCAATCTTTGTCGCGCCAAGTTCAGTCGCCGTACGGTAAAGAATGCCGCGGCGCAGGCGCGAGCAGAGAGAACAGGTCGTTTTCCCTTCCGGAATTTTCTCTTTTACGATCCCGTAAGTGTTTTCTTCAACAATTTTATACTCTACGCCTAACTGCTCCAGGTACTCCGGCAGAATATGTTCCGGGAAACCGGGTTGCTTCTGATCAAGGTTAACGGCAACCAGGGAAAAACTGATCGGCGCGCTTTGCTGCAAATTACGCAGAATTTCCAGCATGGTGTAGCTGTCTTTGCCGCCGGAAAGGCACACCATAATACGGTCGCCATCTTCAATCATGTTGAAGTCAGCAATCGCTTCGCCCACGTTACGACGCAACCGTTTTTGTAATTTGTTCAGGTTGTATTGTTCTTTCTTTGTAACTTCTTGATTATCTTGCATTATTACCATTCTCAAAAACCAAAAGGGGCATATAAGGGGCAAACTTCCATTACAGGGCTAGTTTGTTATTCAACATTGCAACCTGATCGCCGTTCATTTCTTCAATCCATGTACTGTAGACTTCGTACACCATTTGCGCGTTTTCATGCCCCATCTGATTAGCTATAAATGATGGGTTTGCTCCAGCCGATAACAGCCAGCAGGCAAAAGTATGCCGCGTATGGTACGGATTACGGCGACGAATACCAGCACGTTTTACAGCTGCGTTCCATCTGGCACCGATGCTACTCATAGAGTAGTAAGGTTTTTGCTCTCCTTTCCGCATCCGGGGCATAAACACGAAGTGTACGCGTTGATTTTCCGTCTTACCGTACTCCCTATGCTGGAACACTATTTTTGTCTTTGGTTGCAGGGCAGTCATTTCGCTCTGAGCTTTGAGCGCATCCAGTGCAGGCTCCAGTAGTTTTATCGTTCTGATCCCGGCATCTGTCTTTGGTGGTCCAAAAGTCCCGATGATAGTCAGGTTGCGACATACTCTGACGGTTCCAGTTTCCAGATCTACATCTTCCCATGCCAGAGCAGCCAGCTCGCCGTGACGCAGACCGGTATAAACAGCGAAACGCCACATATTTTGACTTTGCCCGGTTTCACTTGCCATCAGCTGGTCAAATTCTTGTTTAGATAGAGGATCCGGTTTTGCCCTGGATTTCTGCAGTTTTTTAACCCCCTCAAAAGGTTTATGCCGGATGAAACCAGACTGATAAGCGAAGCGCAAAACGGTGCACAGTAGAGAAATATAGTTATCAACGGTTCTGACCGTTCTGCCGATTTTATTTCCTCGCCTGGCGTTCCGATATAATGTCTCTCCGCTAAGGAGCTCATTGCGGTAGTTGAGAATATCACTGTGCCTGATCGTAATGATTGGGGTTTCTTCGCCAACAATATGCCGCAATGTGTCCAGCTGCGAACGGGTTTTACGCATGGTGTTTGCAGCCAACTCCGTTTCTTTTATGTTTAGCCAGAGAGTGCTCAACTCACCCATCGTTCGGATGTTTACTGTTGTCTCCACCGTGGAGATTTTTTTTGATGCCGGGAAACGGAACCGGTAATCAAATTCATCCATGGCGATCTCACTCAGGATAAGCGAACGAAGATTTCCTGCTTTCTTTATGTTAGATGCCGTGACTACCCAGCCTTTGAGAATTTCGCGGCATCGTTTACCCCGGTACATAAACCAGATGCAGAGGCTGCTGCCTCTGATCTCGACTCCCGTTGGTAAAGCAGCCATAACTATGAATCCTGAATAAATTTGTTGATCTTTGGGTAGTTATACCAGGTCGTTCCACGTCTACTGTCGACATTTCCTTTCGGGGATACGCGCTTGAAATGAACGCCTTCAATCCAGCAGTTTTGCCGGTAATTCTCAATTTGTCGCTTATCAAGCCCGGTTTTATACTCGAGTTTTCTCTCTACGACCCATTCTTCATTGAATACTACGTCTGCCATGCTTACCTCGCATGCAACAGGTCGAGTATAAACAGACCTGTTGCTTAGCATTGATATTTTGATATCAACTCACCTGACCCGGCAGCGCGCGCAACCTGCGCATACCAGTCATTGCCGTGGCTACGTAACTCGCCTTACGGTTAACCACTTCAACCCAGACCTTCACGCCTTCAACTCTCACCGTGTACGTCTCCTTCATCTTGCTGCGCCCATAATCACCGTAGCGTTGCTGGTGGGCGGCAAGCGCGATGTCGCATGCCTGACGGGCTAAAGGGGATTGCTTGCTGCCTCGATTAATCAGTTGCATATCGTCTCCTTGCCGGGAGGGGCAACCCTCCCGGTTTCGTTAGGCCACATATTCCAGTTTCATATCCGCCAGGGTGATGCTGAACTGATCGTGCAACTCGTCGCCAAGGTGGCGCTTCGCCGATGCCAGAACACGCTCGACTTCCCCGAACCGGTCAACCGCATCAGGCTCATCCGAAGATGGTAGTGAATTGATCGCCGCTTCGACCTTGTTGCGAGCATCTACCAGGTAATAACGCTTCACCGCTTTGTTTTTCAGTTCGGTGAACAGGGCGGAACCTAGCGTTGCTTTGACGGTTTCGATGTCGGCACGAAGAGCTTTGGCGCTATCGACATCCTGAGCGGCCTCGATGCGATCGCGGAATTCATCTGCAAGTGCATCGATGTTCTGTGCCGATTCCTGAGCACTATGCGTTGTTGTTACGTTGTCACTTGAGATCTCCGCAAGGCTTACGTGCTGGGCTGGAGCCGGGTTTACCTCCCGTTCCACACGGCGATCGTCCAGTTCATCTGGGGTATAAACACCAAGAATTACATCCGGGCAGAACAGTCTCGCCCAGCGTTTCACTGCGAGATAAGCGAGTTGTTGGCGCGGATCGTCAGCCCAAAGGGTTGAATTGCGGGTCCGGGCCTGAGCCAGCAATAAATCCAGTTCCCTTGGCTGGTCTTCACCTTTAAGAGTCGCGCGGATTACGATGCCAATACCCGTTTCGTCTGCAAGATTCCAGCCGGGTACACGGTATTCACCTTTATCACCCTTACGAATCTGGAATTTACCTACCACTTTTTCCCAAGGCCCGTACCACTCATATTCAAACCGGTTAGCAAGCACACCACTGCGTGAAATCACGGCATTAACAAGCTGCGCTTCATACCCGAGTACACCGTTAATCAGGTGGGTTTTCTGCGCAACGGCAAAGGGATTCATCTGCCACTGGGCAGCTTGCATCGCTACTGCCATGCAGTCAGCCTGATTGCCCTGCAGGTGTTTAGGAACTGTGGCGGCCCCTTGAGCCATAATCTGCGCGAATGAACTGATAGCATTCAGGTATTGGGAATCGAACAGGGCCACGTTGGAGTTAACAACGGTGTTCTGATCAGCAACGGTTACGTTAGTGTTTTGCATCAATCCCCCTTATGCCTGAGTACGCAGCGCTTCAAGGCGGCGCAGGTCGAAGTCGTTCAGTTCATCGGTGTAATCGGTGGTGATTGGCGCTGGCCATTCGCCAGTGTCGAAGCCGGTAGCGATAGCGCGCATGGATTTGCGGTACTCGAGCATGCCCAGTTCCAGCAGTTCTGCGGATGCCTCGATGATGGCGATCCAGTGGTAATTCTCGTCTTTGTTGACGAAAATCCAGAAGAACTGATCCAACGCTGCGGTCTCGCAATACATGGCCGCGCTTAGGTGGTAATCGCGTTCAATGATTTCCCGGTGCAGCTTGGCTCGTAGACCTTCCTGCTTGATGTTCCACATGCTGATGGTCTTCAGGTCGGCACCGATGCGAACGCCGTCCAGGTCAATTTCAAGGTCGGGACGCACACGCACTTCCAGCCCTGTCTCTTCGTCAAAGCCGAAATAGCTGACCTCAACGGCACGGCTCTGATGCTGGAGTAACATTCCGGCAGTTGGGTGCGCCAGTAACGCAGACTGAATGGCAAGTGCAGTCGCCAGCTGTTGGCGAGTTACCAGGATTTTGTTGTCCGGGTTTTCGCGCCAGGCATCCAGTAGTTCGTCGGCGAATACGGCATCGGGCTTAACCGCTTTAACCGCCTGGATCATGTCAGCTTTGGTTCCTGATACTTTCAGCGGAACCGGCTTCTGAGCTTCCTGTGCCACCAGGTCTGGGTTAATCAGCGACAATTGGTTGAGCAACGCATCACGGCTACCGCTGGTTTTCACTGGCGTTGGCAGAGTGGCGTTGTACTCTTTGATGCTGGCTTTCATCGCCGTTGCGGTCTGTTTTTGGTCCGCTTCGATGCGTTGGTACTCTTCTGGCAGCGACATGTAGCTCTGACCAGTTTCCTCGACTGAAGCGCCCAGGGAAATCTGTGCTGGCAGGGTGGCGTTGTATTCTTCCAGCAATGCTTTGATGTCGTCGGCGCTCAGCTGTACTTGCAGGCCTGCGTTGTACTCATCGATAAACGCGCGGATTGTTGCCGCTGTGGTGAAAGCACCTTCCGGGATCACCGGTTCAACGCTGAACTCGTCATCAAGCTGTTCTGGTTGCAACGCCAGCGCATGTACCAGGTTACCCATGTCCAGTACCGGAGAACGATCTTTGGTGATCGTTTTGGTGACGTGTCGTGCGTTGAAATACATCAAACTGACGCGGGCATCTTTTACCTGCGTGCTGCTGATCCCGTTCGCTGCGTGATAAACCTCGTTCGGCAGACCTTCATAGCGGCCTGGCTCGAAGTAGGCGGGGTACACAACAGCTGGTTCGTCAGATTGCGCTTCTGGCTCGGTTTGATTCACTTTTTGGGTATTTTGACGCGCAGATTCATCATTCTGATGTGCGTTTTCTGGTTTTTGTTTCACATCGGTTTTCTGGCCGGTATGTGGATCTTCACCAGATTCCAGACTGCTTTCGCCTGACTGCATTTCAGTACCAGCCTGTTCTTCATCACTGACAGTTTCTTCCATCTGCACATCGCTGGTGGTTTCCTCATCAAGTGATGAACGGTCATCTATTTGTGTTTGTTGATTACCCATCAGACCATCAATAGAGAACACGCCGGAGCCGAGGCTCGTGACCTGAGGTTGTGAATTTACTTCCTCAGCGCGACGGCGTGCTCCTTCTTCACGCACGCGCTGCAGGTTCTCTTCGTGAGTGCAGAAGGATTTACGCGAAGGTTCCATGCTTTCAGGGGCAGAGGTAATTTCCGGTGCTGCAGGTGCTGCTTCAGACAATGGCAACAACTCAACCGCAGCGTTGAACTCAGCTGTCATGGTCTGGTTAATAAATTCCAGGTGGGCAACAGGTGTCAGGTGAATATTCTCAGGCGCGATACGTACCAGGTTAAAAATGGCCGTGCGGTTAACGCCCAGAACGCCAGGCTGATTGCGCAGGATGCTGCTCCATGATTTCCACGGTTCTTCTTTTTTGGTCACGATTTCTTTAGCGCGACGAAGAATACTGCCGGGGATTTCGAAGTGGTTGAAGTCCATCGGGAGCAGGGCGCAGGCAATCTCTAAATCGAGAGTATCCAGCGTGTGGTGAGCACTTTCGCCACGGTCAGTGACATATCCACCATCGGCGTTGATACCGGAATCAGTGCGCTGCACATTACTGATGCGGTTACCGGCGGACCATTCGCGCGCCAGAATGCCACGGTCGATGTATTCAGTTTTGAACCACACAGTCAGGAACTGGATAACTGTTGCCAGCTCCGATTTTTTGCCGTCGACAGGGAATACTTTCTTAACGGAATTCACGACTTTATTAATGTCATGCTCATTTGCTTTTTTGAATGCTTCTACATTCTCAGCTGCCAGCAGCAGGTTCTGGACGTACGAATCATCGGTGTCCATCTCAAGACGAACAATTTCGTTTTTCTGGTCGGCATCAACGTGATAAAGATATTCGCCATCACCAATGAACTGAGCTAATACGCGCTGACGGAATGGCAGGGTGGCGACGACGATCAGGTTTGGTTGCTCTGTCTGCTGAGATTGCTCTTCGGTACCGACTTCACCATCAACGACGCCATCTTCGGCCTGGCCGTTCTCGTCAAACTGGGTACCGTCATCAACGGTAAGATCTTGACCCGTTGTAACGTCAGCACCGCTGGTGGTTTCAGATTTAAGCAGCTGCAACTTACCGCTGCGCCAGTCTTCTACCAGTTGATTGCGGTCACCGGCATCCGCGTTCACCCACTCAGACATGAATGCAGTGATTACCCGGAGCTCGTGCTCCACATCCTGTACAAAGATGTCTTTAATCGCCTGAACCATTTTCCACTCGGCATTCAGGCTGAGTTCGCCAACTTCAGGAACATCATTTTTAGCCTGCAGCAGTTTCTGGAGATAGATATTGCCTTCGTCCAGCGACATTTCGCTGGCAGCCAGTTGCTGCTCTTTAGTGACGTGAGTCTGGTATTTATCGCTCATCAGATGGAAGGCAAAACGGACGGCTGGAGTGCGGTTTTCAACCGGGACAATTTCGAACGCAGTCGCGTCTTCAACGATTGCTGCCGGAGTAGTGGTGGTGGGGGATTCGACGGCGCCAGTAGATTCACCAGCAGCTTTCGGCAACCAGGTGCGCCCGTCGTCCTGCAGTGTGTAACGATCACACCAAGTGAAATCAATTTCACCTTCTTCCGGAAGATCGTCAACAACCGGGAAATCAGTGCGAATCGGTTTGGCATAGTCCTTGCCACGGCCCGTTTCGATGCCAGCATCTTCTAGCGCAACATCCAGCATCAGGTTGGCGCGAGCCTCGGTTTTGGCAGTGAACCAGACCACTGCATCTTCTTTGCCGGATTTCTGCGTAGCTTTAACTACATAGAAAAATTCCATGTGAGATCCTCTTTTTTGGATGTAAGATCCCCGGGCCAGAGATAGCGCCCATTGGGTGAACTTTGGTTTTTGTGTAGTTTTCCGGTGGAACTTTGGTCGGTGTCACCGGACGTACGGGCCGCCTTGCGCGGCTTTTACGTTAGCTTTCGTGGGCCATCTGGTCGTACGAAGCACAACGTTCAGAGCAGTATTCTTTTTCTTTGCGCGCCAGCTGTGAGCCGTTGCGATAGAGAAGGGTACTTTTGACTATTTCCTCCGGTTTAACCGGTTTGCCGCAGTACCCGCATTTCGTTGAGTCACACATCTGGATTCCCCTTTTGCGCCAGCAGGTAGCAAATACGGCGAAGAATCACCTCCATGAAGTTCAGTTTTACGGCCTGCTGCCGTCCTGGTTTGCGTGCGTAATCAATCATTCTCACCCTCTTTTGCCTTATCGCCGGCCAGCGGAACATTTGAACTTGATGCGCTTAGTGTTTCGTGATGAGGTGAATTTAGCGTGTTGCTAAATTATTAGCAATAGCAAAGTGCTAAATAATCGACACGAGGAATTTAGCACTTTGATTAATAAGCGCTTAAATTTCGTATTGGACAGGATGCGAGGTAAAAAAAGCCCGCGTTGTGCGGGCTCACTATTTAGTGCGGTGTTAAGGAATGTTCAAAATTTTCGCATCAACCACAACACCTATGATTCTGCAGTTCCCATTAACCTCTAACATGGGATATTGAGGATTTAGAGGCTTCAAAAATCTACGGCCTGCATCAATGACGAGCTTTTTAAACGTAGCTTCGTTTTCGCCATTAAGCTTAGCAACTACCAATTTGCCATTGATAGGTTCGACTTCGGGATCAACAAGAATTGCTGCTCCCTCTGGGATGCTTAGTCCCGCCGGCGAGGTCATGGAGTCGCCTTTAACGTCAAGCCAAAATGAGTCTTCAGAACAAGCAATGGTGGTATCGTACCAGCGATCAATAGCTCTGCGGTGATAAGGTTCTACAGCTTCCATCCATTGTCCCGCGCTTACCCAACTTATTACAGGATAGCTTCCTTTTGTCTCATTAATTCCACGGTATTTGACGTTACCGTCGCTTTCAGGGACGTGTAGCACATCCATCCAACCAAACGGTAGATTTAGAGCAGTTTCAATTTTTCGAGCCAATTTATCGCCAATGTTGCGATTTGGATTTACCCCAAGTAACTGACTAAGAGCGGCAGGGCTGGTTTCAATGAGCTCAGCAAATTGCGCTTTGGTCATTCCGCTATCTGTATGCCGTTGTTCGTACAGCGCCTCAAGATTGGCTTTTCTAATCTCTTTATTTTCCATCCCTTCATTTTCACTGCTTATAGCAAAATGATAAATGTGCAAATTGCTAAATCTTTCTTGCGTGTTATTTAGCATAACGCTAAACTCCGATCCAACATACCCACAGGAGACACCGATGAGTAATGAGCTTCTTCGCTGGCGCAAAGGCGCCACCTCTGACGAATGGTCCCAGCTAGCAAAGCTGGCTAAAACAACCGTTGGCTACCTTGACCAGATTGCTTACGGGAATCGCCGAGCTTCCCCGGAAAAAGCATCTGCGATCGAAACTGCTACCCATAGTTTTCATCGTCAGGCACCGGTTTTGAAAGAGAGCTTGGTATTTGCGGCACCGCGCAACTCAACTGCCTAACATCGAAAGGGAAAGCATCATGCAATCACTTACGTTTTACCAGGATACAGGATCGCCGCAGCAGGCGGTGATAAATCGCGCTCAAACGCGTCAGGGGCCACGTCATGAAGATATTCGAGATGCAGTTCGTTCGTGGGCAGGTGCCGATGGTCAGGATGTAGTTACGGCTCTGATCATCGAAGAGTACCAGGCGCAGGGTGGTGGTGACATCACTTTTCCTGATGATCTCTGCCGAAAGCGCCAGAAGCTTTTCCGCTTCCTGGATAACCATTTCAACAGCGAGCGGTATCGCGAGAACGTTCGCCAGCTGACTCCGGCAATTCTTGCAGTCCTGCCGATTGAGTACCGCAACCGCCTGCTGCCAGAAGACAACATCATGGCTCGCCTGGCACGTATGGAGAAAGAAACCAGCGAAGCGAAAATAGCCGTCGCGATGGATGCGCCACGTCATCAGAAGCTGAAAGAACTGAGTGAGGGGATCGTGGAGATGTACCGCGTTGACCCTGGCTTAACCGGTCCGTTGATGGAGATGGTGCAGCTGATGTTGGGGGTTGTATGACGGGTTCAAAAATGGCGAAAGCCGCGGTGCGGGAACACCAACGGCCTTCAGGTGCAAAAACTGTGCGTAATTGCGGAGAACAGTATGTCAAATACCGCTGAAATATTCAAATTCCCCACGCAACAGGGGAAACAGGAGAGCAGCATGGCTGAACTGGAGAAAGGCTATTTGCGCCTAGCCAACCAGATTCAGGATGCCCTGTGTATCGTCGAGCTATCCGGGCGTGAGTTCCGAGTGCTGAATGCTATCGTTCGCCTGACCTATGGCTGGTCTAAGGCTTCGGATCGCATCGCCAATAGCCTCATTGCAGACAAAACGACGTTGAAGGTTAAACACGTATCTGAAGCCGTGCTGAGCCTCGCCTACCGGAACATCATCATCCTGCGCCGAATTGGGCAAACCAGATACATTGGGATTAATACCAGCCTGGATAAATGGGCGTATACCAAGCCAAATTGCACGAAGTGTCCAGCAGCTTTCCCGCCTGCTGAAGTTGTTACATGGGTTATTACCATCCCTGAATTCAGAGATAGCAGTTTTACCCCTTCAACCATCCCTGAAAACGGGGATAACCATCCCCAAAAACAGGGAGAGGTATCCCTGAAAACAGGGAACACCAAAGACATTCTTCCAAATACAAATATAAATACAGATCTAACCCCCTCTAATCCCCCAGGGGGGAAGGTGAAGTTTGATCCGCTGACAATTCCTGTTCCTGAATGGCTTGACTCTGTGTCCTGGAGTGAGTGGGTTGCCTATCGCCAGCAGTCTGGAAAAGCCATAAAAACCGAGCTGACGGTCAACAAAGCATTCAAGTTGCTGAAGGCATGCCTGGACGACGGTCACGATCCGGTTGACGTGATCAACACCAGTATCGCCAACGGGTACCAGGGACTGTTCAAACCGAAGTTCGCTCTCAATGACCGCAAAGCGGGCAGGGATGTGAACCGCATTTCTGAGCCAGATAAAACCATCCCAACCGGATTCAGGGGGTAGCGATGAAAAACATTGTTAGTTCTGGTAGTGCGCTCGAGCGCCTGAAGAAACTCATTCCGCCTGGCGTTCAACCGAAGTTCACCAGCGCAGCAGAGTTACTGGCGTGGCAGCGCGAAGAAGGTCTCAAGCGTTGTGAAGAACTGGACAGGCTGAACCAGAAAGCCCGGACAGATAAAATTTTTGGTCGCTCTGGTATCCAGAGTCTGCATCGCAGCTGCACGTTCGCGAATTACCAGGTATCCGGGGAAGGGCAGCGCAAAGCCTTCACGATGGCAAAGAGTTACGCACAGAATTTCGGCGCCGGGTTCGCGAGCTTCGTGTTTAGTGGTACTCCTGGTACCGGGAAAAACCATCTGGCTGCGGCAATTGGAAATCATCTGCTGTCTGGCGGGCATAGCGTGCTGGTGGTGACTATCCCTGACCTGATGCTACGAGTTCGCGAGTGCTACGACGGCGGCCAGTCAGAGGCTGCACTTCTGGATGACCTGTGTAAAGTCGATCTGCTTGTGCTGGATGAAGTCGGTATTCAGCGCGGAAGCAGTGGCGAGAAAGTCATTCTCAATCAGGTTATTGACCGTCGTCTGTCGTCAATGCGTCCGGTAGGCGTTCTGACGAATCTGAACCATGACGAACTTCTCGGTGCTCTGGGCGCGCGCGTTATCGATCGCCTCCAGATGGATGGCGGAATGTGGGTGAACTTTGACTGGGGAAGCTACCGCAAGAATGTTAGCCATCTCCAGATCGTTAAATAACCTCGAGGGAAAAACACTATGGCAAGCAAATCACTGTGGGCAATTGTCGATTTCCTTCGGGTTAACCAGACCGTAACGCCGCGTCAGGTTCAGAACCTGTTGGGATGCGACTGCAAGAAAGCACACAACTTGCTGCTTCACCTGACACGCAGAGCGGTAGTAATCCGCACTGGCGAGCCGCATCGACCGGTCTACACGCTTCAGCCCGGCGGGGAACTGAATATTAAGCATCTCAAATCGAACATGAGAAAAAACATAGTTACTTCAGTGTGCCGCACAAGTCCGGCGATGAAGCGAGTTCTGGCGTTTTACGGGAGGGCATCAGCATGACCGACACAACGACGATTCTCGATATGTGCTGCGGCTCTCGCATGTTCTGGTTCAACAAGCAGGACACCCGCGCCGTGTTCGCTGATATTCGCTCTGAAGAACACGACCTGTGCGACGGTCGCCGCCTGGTTATCAGTCCCGACCTGATTGCCGACTTTCGTTCGCTGCCGTTCGCTGATTCGTCTTTTCCGGTTGTGGTGTTTGACCCTCCGCACCTGGAGCGTGTGGGCCAGTCTGCCTGGATGGGTAAAAAATACGGGCGACTAAACAAAAAAACGTGGCGATCTGATTTGCGAACAGGATTCAAAAAGGCTTTCCGTGTACTGCGGCCACACGGCGTTCTCATATTCAAATGGAACGAGACGCAAATCCCCGTTAGCCAGATTCTGGCTCTTACAGATGTGAAACCTGCAATAGGCCAACGCACTGGGAAAAACGACAAAACCCACTGGATTATCTTTGTGAAGGACTAACCCATGACCACATTAACCAAAGACCACAACAAACACCCAGCACACGCTCCGCTGACATCCCGTCGCTTGCACCAGATACGCGAAACACTCAGCAAAGCCGCAGCACAACGTGGCGGCGGAGACATTGGCTATGCGATGTCTGACGCGGTGAAGCTGATCGATGAGGCTATTGCAGCGTTTGGCGCTGAGCCTGTGGCATACGCTGACCCGCAAGCATTCATAAACTTTCAGGCTGGAGAGGCCTGGAGGGAGTGGATGTGGCGAAATCCTGGTGAGGACCTAATTCCGCTTTACGCCGTCACGCCGTCGCCTGTGGTGGTGCCGAATGAGTTCGAACGCAGGCGTGAAGCCATCAAGCAAGAAATGGCGCCAGGTGCGCGCACCACCACGCACCGGTTTAAGGTGTAACTCAATCAGCCCCACTAATACAGGGCTTAGTTTTTCTGGGTATAGCGGCTCTATTGAGGGAGCCGTTAATTTTTCAGATGATACATTCTTCGTGTTGATCAAAATTTATTTATAGAGGGTTGCTTCGCCGTAGACCTGCCCAGCATCATTACTCTCAGTAGTAATCGTATATGCTGATGCACCGCTGTTCATTGCTTCCGATTTAAGGGTGCTTTCAACTTCTTCAACACTGTTTCCCTTTGCAGTGAGGGTGCCGCTCATGTGACTGGCAGAGTTCCCATTGGTAAGAGAATCAACAGCAAAGGTCGTTATCGGAAGGGCTATCAGGATCACAGCTATTGAAAAGTGAAGTAAATTTTTCATCATTACATCCTCCTAGCTTATGAGTGATTAAACATAATCACCTCATAAATTTTAGGTGAATTGACACAGAAAAATGTCAAGATTAGATGGGATAATTCTCCTTTACTACCCACACGCCGAGTCAGTACGTGATTTTCTTCGTGAATATTGCGGCGAAGATGCTTTCGAATTTGTGGAAGTAGATAGCGTTATGAACCGTATTGTAGATATCGGCATGCGCATGGTGCAGCGCATGAACTCTACCGCGCTCAGGGTTTCCCGGAGTGGTACATTATCGACCAGGACTATCGGGGCAAGAGGTACGCGAAGGACAAGCAGGTTGCGCGCTGCGGCAATGCAATCCCGCCGCCGTTTGCTGAGGCGCTGGTGAGAGCTAACTTGCCGGAGTTGTGTGACAGAAGAGAGCAGGCAGCATAACTCTAGATGATAACTAAGCCCGCGTAAGTGGGCTTTCATCAATGATTTTTTTGCCTTTGCAACTGCTTCAAAAGAAACCCTCTTGTCGTGGGGGCGCGAATATTACAGCAATAAAAGGAAAATGGCATAACCAATACACTATGATTTTGTGCAAAAAGTGCTATTTCTGCAAGATTAGCATATCCGTTGTTACCATTTATTATGCGGGTATCGTCTATCTACATCACTCAACTAAAGGTTGATAATCGGCGAACGTGCATGCATCGTGAATAGCCGTCATTCAAAACGTCGCCGAACGTGACGACTTCTTTAACGCTCGACGATTGCTGAAATATTACCGATGGTATTAAATAGACTTCAATAGCCTTGAATAGTCTTCAGTGGCTATGATTTCTTTGGATGTACTTTACATCCTTTAAGTTGATGAAGCACTGCCAGACGTGCATGAGGGGAAAATCATGGGTCACGCATTAAAAAAGGCAGATCGCTTGTACATTCCGCCTCGTGACAAATCCACGGTGGCGAAACCTCGTGCAGCGATCAGCGAAACATGTTCACATACTGATCAGGTAAAAAATGCCTTTGAGTTTGGTTTTGCTCGATACGAAAAGGCGATGGAAGATCTTTCTAAAGTCTGAGTGATTACGGATGACAGAGCACGTTGAAGGGATTAACTATCTTTCGCTTGAGGATATTGTTTACATCAATAAAGCTCTGATCGAAACTCAGACTCCAAATGAACCTATAGCAGTTCTTAATCAGAACAATCTTAGTTCATCTCAATCTAGGCCAAGCACAATCAGATATTACGAGCAGACAGACGACATGTTTCGCCTGTCTGCTGTCCTGATAGAGAGCCTCATTCAGAACCATCCCTTTGCGAATGCCAACAAACGTACAGCTATAATGGCTGGGTACGTTTTTCTGCTGCTTAATGGGTATGAACTCACGGCACCTGGAGATGAGGTAGTTATTATTGCTGAGGGGATGGCGCGCAAGGATTATTCGGTAGATGACTTGGAAAATTGGCTCTGCCATTGGTCACGCGAGTACGATTCACGATCGTTATGCGCTACAAGATCGAGTCCGGTTCAGGCACTCATAGCGACATCGCAGTACATACGAATTATTTCAAATGAATAGCCCGCTTCGGCGGGTTTTTTCTTGCATTGATTTTCGATTATCAACTGTACATAATGTCAGTGTCAGCCTGAACAACTGACAACTTGATGCGCCACGGGGGAACCATGGCGCACGAATTACAACTCATCAAGCAGTCCTCAGGAATACTGATCCCCGCTACACCGGAGAGCAGTGATACTCTGCAATCAAAAATCAAACTCGGCGCCGTGCTGGTGGCCGAAATTCGTCAGGTGAGGAATCCTGCATTCCACCGGCGCTTCTTCGCGCTTCTCAATCTAGGTTTCGAGTACTGGGAACCAACCGGCGGAGCGATCTCAAGTAACGAGCGCAAGCTGATCACCGGCTACGCCAAATACCTCGCATCTTACGCTGGAAACGAGAGCGTGCTCATTGATGTCGCTGAGCAATATCTTGAGCAAGTAGCCAACCGCCGAGTCACGAATGGCATCAGTCTTTGCAAATCGTTTGATGCTTATCGATCTTGGGTGATCATCGAGGCAGGGCACTATGTCGCCATTCAACTGCCTGACGGTACACTCAAAAAACATCCTCGTAGCATTTCTTTCGCCAATATGGACGAAGTCGAGTTCCAGCAGCTGTACAAAGCCGCGCTCGATGTTCTTTGGCGTTGGATTTTGTCTCGTTCATTCCGCAGCCGCGACGAAGCTGAAAACGTTGCCGCACAACTGCTTGGCTTTGCGGGGTGATAAGGATGAAGTATACCTGGTTCTATCATACCAATTGCAGCACTGAACAGGCCGACGAACTGATAAAGCGTTATAAAGCGCGGGGAGTGCGTGCTGAGCGCAGCCTTAACCAGGATTTCTTGACCTGGACCGTCAGTGCGTTCCTGCCAACTTCAAATGCACCAGCGCGCCCGGATAGTCGCTGGCGTAATCGGATGTGGGGGTAAGAGTGAATACATATCAAATCACATTACCCTGGCCGCCGAGTAATAACCGCTATTACCGGCACAACCGAGGGCGCACGCATATCAGCGCGGACGGCGTCGCCTACCGGAACTCTGTGGCCATGATCATTCGCAAAAGTCAGCTGAATATCCACACGGCCGCACCGCTCAAACTCCGAATTGAATGCCACATGCCAGATCGCCGGCGCCGCGATCTGGATAACCTGCAGAAAGCTGCATTTGACGCTTTAACCAAGGCTGGTTTTTGGCTTGATGACTGCCAGGTTGTCGATTACCGCGTTGTGAAAATGCCTGTCGTAAAAGGCGGCCTTCTCGAACTAACCATTACAGAACTGGAGGCCTCATGAGTCCAGAGTTGATCGAAACATTCCGCATACGTTGGCATCGTCTCCGCGCTTACAGACGCCCGGGATCTGTGTTGGTCGACTACCGCATTCTGAAAAACATCATCCGCATTTACCAGACAGCAGGAGCAGTATAGTGAACACTCAATACCTGGAATTTGTACGCCAGCAACTGATTGTTGCCACTGCCGATCTGAGCGGAGCGACGAAAGGGCAACTGGTAGCTTTCGCTGAGAATGCAATGTTCACCTCCACGCCGCGAAGCCGGTCCCGCGTTAAGGTGGTCAACCCGGTGAACGGGCGACTTATGAATCCGACGAATCCACCAATTCCCGGGCATCAGTCTAGGGGGAAGGGTTCACATATCCCCCTAGTCAATCCGGTTGAGTTCTCCACTTCGTCATGGCGCCGGGCGGTACTGTCGCTTGATGAGCATCAGAAAGCTTGGTTGCTATGGAGCTACAGCGAGAACATCCGCTTTGAATATCAGGTAACCATCACTCACTGGGCATGGGGTGAGTTCAAGGCACAGATTGGCGCACGAAAGATGGCTGGTAAGACAATAGAGCGCCTGAAGAAGCTAATCTGGCTGGCGGCGCAAGATACCAAAGCTGAGCTGGCTGGGCGTGACGTGTATCAGTATCAAGATTTGGCGGTACTGGTTGGCGTTACAGCAAAGAACTGGTCTGAGACATTCACCGAGCGCTGGCTAGAGATGAAGCACATATATGAGTGTCTGGATAGTGGGTCTTTGTTGCAGGTTACGCGATCACGTTCACAACAGAAGGCGACCAGTTTAGATAGAAGTCTTGCAAAACTGGATTGAAAAGCCTATATTTCATGTAAATCAGATATGATGCCGTATTTGTATGAACCCGCCTATGAGCGGGTTCTTGCTTTTTTATCGCTGGCAGTAGTTGTTTCCAACTTTGATTGTATGATCTTCGATCTCAGGGCCAAAAACCACTGCGCTGGCTTTATAGCTTGGGAAGTACAGAATGTACTGAGGACCTGCGAACCCTTTGATCCTCGAGTAGGCCTCGACTTTTGCAAACTCGCCAAACCAGCTGTAACTAGTGTCATTAGCCATAATGCAGTCGCCTTGTTCATATTTCCCGTCCTCATCAGAGGCAAAGCAACCAGCAGAGGACAAAATCAAGGCTGCTGTAATAATAACCTTTTTCATGTGGATTCCATTTCATTAACAATGACACTGAATTTTAAGTTGTTTTGACATTGATGACCACATAACCATCTGTTCGTACAACGCAGAAAGAGCAACGGACTTCTAATCCGTTTGTGACTGACTGACCTTCTCGATGACGATTAGCAATCCGTTTCATCCATCATTAAGTATTTCTAATGCTGGAGATGACACGGATAAGCTTCACTTCGTTTATCCGAGTGTGGGGGCGACAAATGAGAGAAGGCTATTGTGCCTCGCAGCCTGTGCGAGGTTTTTTATATCCTCGCAAAGAGTTCTTGCTGCCCTGGGCAACCAGAGTTATCTGTATGTCACGAAACTTGTTAAAGGTGAAAAGGCATGCAAAATCAGCAGTATATGACCGAAGAAGCAAAGGCGGTTTATAACGAACTAAGCACCACGCCAGCGACCGCTGGTGAAATTGCAGAAAAAACACATCTGAGCCCATCCCGCTGCCAGTTCATACTGACGCAGATGGTGATGGCGGGGGTATCCCACTACCAGTTCGGATGTTACAAGCGCCTCCAGTGATGGGGGCTTTTTTTATTGTGGAAATGGGCGGCTGGTGGGTGTTGTAGCACCCGACCAGCCATTTGCTCATGTAGAAGGTCACAAGCGAACCAAGGCCCACCGCTTTAGCGCTAAAGCACAGTGAGCCTATCAGAGACACGCTTACTGATCTATGAAAAATACTGTAAAAATAAACAGTGTTGAATTAATCAACGCTGACAGCCTCAAGTACATTGCTTCCCTTCCTGATGATTGCATAGACCTGATTGTTACCGATCCACCTTATTTCAAGGTAAAGCCAAACGGCTGGGACAACCAGTGGAAGGGGGACGAGGATTATCTTCTTTGGCTGGATATGTGTCTGGCGCAGTTCTGGCGCGTTCTCAAGCCCACTGGTAGCCTTTACCTGTTTTCAGGGCATCGCCTGGCGTCCGACATTGAGATCATGATGCGTGAGCGCTTCAACATACTGAACCACATCATATGGGCGAAGCCATCAGGCAGGTGGAATGGATGCAATAAAGAAAGCCTGCGCGCCTATTTTCCGGCTACTGAAAGAATACTCTTCGCGGAACACTATCAAGGGCCGTACAAACCAAAAGACTGCGGTTATGAAGAGAAAACCAAAGAACTCAAACAACATGTTCTGAATCCGCTGATTTCCTACTTCCGTGATGCCCGTGAAGCGCTAGGCGTTACGTCGAAAGAGATCGCTGAGGCTACGGGTAAAAAGAATATGGCTTCTCATTGGTTTGGCACCAGCCAGTGGCAGATGCCTAACGAAGCGGATTACGACAAACTGCAACAGCTGTTTAAACGGATCGCTAAAGAGAAGTTTCAACGCAACGAGCTTAATGCTGACCATCACCTGCTGGTGGAAGAATGGCAGTGTTTGAATCGTAAGTATTCAGAGTTGCTGGAGGAGTACAAATCCCTCCGCCGACATTTCTCAGTTTCTGTTTCTGTACCTTACACCGATGTCTGGACACACAAGCCTGTTCAGTTCTACCCCGGAAAGCACCCCTGCGAAAAACCTGCGGACATGCTGCGGCAAATCATCAATGCCAGCAGCCGGCCGGGACAGGTCGTTGCCGATTTCTTTATGGGATCAGGTTCGACGATAAAAGAAGCTATGGATTTAGGGCGGTGCGCCATTGGGGTTGAACTTGAACCTGACCGGTTTAACCAGACAGTGAATGAGGTAAGAGAGCGGGCGGAAAACTAAAAGGCCATCACTCCCTAACGGTGTGGTGGCCAACCAACATCAGGCCACGGGAAAACTCCACGACGTTCTTTATAACTCAGCCCGTGCGCCTGATTCTCCCCACCACACAACACCCGCCGTTTAGCGAGGTGAGAGATCATGAAAATGAATGATTCAGGGAACATCTTCACGCAATTCTTTGCGTGGGTCGCAGCTCTGGCGTCTGCTATTGGATTCACGACACAGGATCTGGTCTTCATGTTCTTTGGTGCTGCAGGTCTGCTTATCTCACTCGCGTCCTATATCAATGGACGAGTGGATGCGCACAGGAAGCGCCGGGAAGATGAGAAGCGCACAGAGATGGTTAATGACTACCTGAAAGGCGTTAATGACAAACCACTTCATGAGCGGCCAGCGGCTGCAAGAGTCGTTGTTGAAGCGTTACAAAAGGAAGGTGAATGATGGGAAACAGAACAAAGCTGAGCGCTGCCGTTCTGGGGCTTATTCTCGCCGGCGCTCCTGCATCTGTCATTCTCGACCAGTTTTTGAATGAGAAAGAGGGTAACAGCCTGAAGGCGTATCGCGACGGCGGCGGGCTCTGGACCATTTGTCGTGGTGCCACGATGGTTGATGGTAAGCCGGTAGTGCAGGGCATGAAGCTGACGCAGGCGAAATGCGATCAGGTAAACGCCATTGAACGCGATAAGGCGCTGGCCTGGGTAGACCGCAACATCAACGTGCCGCTGACCGAACCGCAGAAGGCAGGTATAGCTTCATTCTGCCCGTACAATATTGGCCCGGGTAAGTGCTTTTCATCGACGTTCTATAAGCGCATCAATGCAGGCGACCGTAAAGGCGCATGTGAGGCGATACGCTGGTGGATTAAAGACGGTGGCCGCGACTGCCGGCTGACCAAAGGCAAGAAGAACGGATGTTATGGCCAGGTGGAACGACGCGATCAGGAAAGCGCGTTGACGTGCTGGGGGATAGACCAATGAGCCGACTTACAGTAATCATCTGCGCAGCCGTTATCTGTCTGCTGGTTTCCATGTCCTGGGCTATTAACCACTACCGTGGAAACGCAATTACCTTCAAAGACCAGCGCGATAAGGCCACTGAAAAACTGAGTTTGGCAAAAGCCGCCATCAGAGATATGCAGGTCCGGCAGCGCGATGTTGCTGCATTAGATGCCAAATACATAGGAGAACTGGCTGATGCGAAAAAGCAGCTTTATGATCTGCAGCGTTGTGTTAGCACTGGCAAGTGCGGGCTGCACGTCAACGCAAAATGCCCCGAGAACGGAACGACCGAGTCCGGCGGCATGGGCTATGCTTCCAGTCCCAGACTTACTGACGCCGCTGAACGGGATTATTTCACCCTCAGAGAGCGAATCGTCACAGTAACGAAGCAGGTTGGCTATTTGCAGGAATACATCAATACACAGTGCCAGTGACTATTTAAAATATTTGTCCAATGGGCAGTGGTATCTATACTTCCTGAAAAAAAAGATCCAGTAGAAAAAACCAAGGATAGCGCCTAGTCCGGCGAATTTAAGGAAAAGAATTTTACGGAAATCAATCAAGTCTACAAATGAATATGAACCCTTCCATATATCAATAATGCCACCGTTTATCACCAAATCTGAGAACAGGGCAAGCACCGGCAGGGCAATAGCATATGCCGCCATAAGATATAAAAGTACCGCAACCCTGACTTTGGTATTGTAGTGCATCACATTTCTCTTTGTAATTTATTATAAAAGATAACATACGGATAGCTATTCAACGAGTAGTGTCGATAATGCCGTCATCTGAGTAAATCATATGAACCCAGTGGTCATAATTCTGGCGACACTTCTCTTCGAATGCACCGCTGCGTCTTATCATCACGTGGTACAGGTCAGAGAGTCGCTGAATCTTCAGTACTTTTGGTTCTCATTTTTGACAGGGTATATATGTTAAATGTGTATGTCGACATGATGTCACCCTGAACTTCAATACTTATGCTTTCTTTGCGGTAATTTCTTGGGAAAGTACTCAATTCCTCCAGACATTTTACATACGGACTGATATCTCTGGCATTTCTTTCAAGGTATTTAACCTTACCAATTAGAGGCCTGGCGCGCTCGTCCCTTTGCTGGATAATATGAAGGAAATGAGTGGTAGGAGAGACAATCGTCCTGGATATGTCAGACAAAATGTCATTTTGTACCTTTTCAAGTAGTAAATCTCTTGGATAGTGATGTTTTAATTCTATTGTTGCGATGCTGTGATTGTCTTCAAAGCTCGATAATGGTGATTCATACAGTGATAAATCTACAGCACCGATCCTAAGCTTTGGATACTCACTTATAGCAATCACGGGGCTTATCTGATTAATAATTACCACCAATTCGTCACGAATCTGAGTTTCATGCTTACGGTTATAGAAGTAAGTATTTAGTTCGTTAAGCTTTTGAAGCATGCGCTCATGATTTATTGCTTCCATCAGTAAATCTCGAATCATTCTAGTCCTTCATCAATTCAATGTTTTATAAGGATTATACATGGCAAAACCGGACTGGGGCGAGCTTCAGAAGCGGTTTCTGTCCGATCATGCCACTATCGGCATCTCCCCCAAAGAGTGGTGTGAAGCACAGGGACTGAACTACGCCACCGCCCGCCGATACATCAAAAAGCCCGCTGCGCAATTCGTGCAAAAAAATGCGCAGAAGAAAATGCGCAGTGCGCAAACCGAAAAATGCGCAGAGGAGTTGGTGGATAGCAAACTGAGCCCGAAGATAAAACGCTTTGTTGCTGAATATCTCAAGGACCAAAACGCCACGGCAGCCGCTGCACGTGCTGGTTATAGTGACCCAAACTACGGTCGTCAGCTAATAGCGAATCCTAACGTTGCGCAGGCAATTGCGCAGCAGCAGAAAGCCTCCATTGCGCGCACGCTTGCTGATGCCGATGAGGTGTTGACCCAGATGTGGCAACTCGCCACCTTCGACGCTAACCATCTATCACAATACCGCCGCGGCGCCTGTCGATACTGCTGGGGCTTCGGTCATCACTACCAGTGGCGTGACGCAGTTGAGTTTGATGAAGAGACGGCGAAGGTTGAAGGACGAGAGGGAGCAAGACAACCCGAAGACACTGGCGGTTATGGTTACGATCACAACAAAGAGCCAAACCCTGAATGCCCGCGTTGCAACGGCGACGGCATTGGCCAGCCTTACTTCCCTGATACGCGCAAACTTCCGGCGATATCCCGACTCGCCTACTCCGGTGTGAAGGTTGGAAAGAATGGCGTCGAGATAACCGCCATCAGCCGTGAGCGCATGTTTGAAGCGGTGATGAAGCGGCTTGGCCTGGCTGATAGTGAGTTCGCGCAGCGGCTGCAGCAGATCGAAATCGACCGCCGGTTGTTGGAGATCGAAAAACTCCGCAAAGAGCTGGCCGGTGATGGTGACGACGATGAACCAACCCCAGTGCAAATCAATATCAACGTAGTGGATGCGAGGGCAGATGATGGGGATCAGCCCGACACTTAATATTCCGCAGGCGCGCTTCCTCGCAATGCATCACAAGTTCAAAGCCTACGTGGCCGGGTTCGGTTCTGGTAAGACGTGGGTTGGCTGCGGCGGTATCTGCAAGGGAATGTGGGAGTACCCGAAGATTAACCAGGGCTACTTTGCGCCGACGTACCCGCAGATCCGCGACATCTTCTATCCCACCGTTGAGGAAGTGGCCCATGACTGGGGCCTGACCGTCAAAATCAACGAGGGAAACAAGGAGGTCCATTTCTACGAAGGGCGGCGCTATCGCGGAACAACGATCTGCCGATCGATGGAGAAACCCGGTTCGATTGTCGGCTTCAAAATCGGTAATGCGATGGTCGACGAACTGGACGTAATGCCGGCGGCAAAAGCGCAGCAGGCGTGGCGAAAAATCATCGCTCGTATGCGTTACAACGTTCCGGGTCTGCGAAACGGTATTGACGTCACAACGACACCTGAAGGCTTCAAGTTCGTCTAACCCCGAGAAGCAGTCGTGGCCAATCACACTCACCGGTAAAAAAGCAGACATGCTTGCTGCTCTGAAGTTCTGCCGTTCCCACATCTCAAAGTCCTTCATCTGGACATCACCTATTGGCGAGGTGGGACTTTACCGGATTGAGGCTGACTCAGTGAAATCGCAACCCCTTTCCAGCAAGGTTATGACCATTTCCGCTACCT
The DNA here is from genome assembly GCF_028069725.1 of Citrobacter sp. Awk 4. GTDB lineage: Bacteria > Pseudomonadota > Gammaproteobacteria > Enterobacterales > Enterobacteriaceae > Citrobacter_D. The sequence continues at coordinate 2,468 of NZ_JANEWG010000031.1, read as the reverse complement.
TCAAACAGGCATACGCCCCATGATCACAGAAGATTATCAGCGCCTCGAACCCGGTAATAAAATCCGCCTCATTGAGGTTGATGGCTCCACATTTGGTGTCGATGACGTCCTGCGCTTCCATGCCTACAACTTACCTCATACAACTGATGAGATTGCTGCAGCTGGCGGCGATGAATCGAAACTTGCAGCGAAAAGTATCTGGTGGCAGGGAGAGGAATATGCTGCCTGGCCTTATCAGTTCGAGGGGATTGAAGCATCAACCGATGGTAGCAGCGCGCAGCCGACCCTGACCGTGGCAAACATCGACAGCTCGATCACTGCGCTTTGCCTCGCTTACGACGATATGCTTCAGGCGAAGATCACTATTCACGATACTTTTGCTCATTATCTTGATGCCAGAAACTTTCCTGAGGGAAATGCTACTGCTGACCCACTGCAGGTAAGAAAACGGGTGTTCTACATCGATGGGAAGAATAACGAACTGGCGGGGGAAAGCGTCGAGTTCATTCTCACCAGCCCTATGGATCTTCAGGGGTTGATGATTCCAACCCGGCAACTCCACTCATTATGCACCTGGTGTATTCGCAACAATTATCGCTCTGGTGATGGCTGTGATTATACCGGTACCAGTTACTTCGATCTGAACAACAACCCGGTAGACGATCCGTCGCTCGATGCCTGCAATGGCACTTTGACCGCATGCAGGTTGCGGTTTGGTGAGAATGAAGAATTACCTTTCGGTGGTTTCCCAGGCACTTCCCTTATCAGGAGTTAATCATGCGCCAAAAAACGATTAACGCCATCATGGCGCATGCCGCGAAGGAGTATCCGCGCGAATGCTGTGGCGTGGTGGCTCAAAAAAGCCGGGTGGAGCGCTATTTTCCCTGCCGCAATCTTTCAATTGACCCAACAGAGCAGTTTCATCTTTCGCCCGAAGATTACGCGGCGGCTGAAGACTGGGGAACGGTTACCGGCATTGTACACAGCCATCCGGATGCAACCACGCAGCCGAGTGAACTCGATAAAGCTCAGTGTGACGTTACGCACCTGCCCTGGCATATCATGAGCTGGCCGGAGGGTGATCTGCGCACCATTCAGCCACGCGATGAGTTGCCGCTGGTGGGGCGTCCTTTCGTGCTGGGTGTGTACGATTGCTGGGGACTGGTGATGAGCTATTTCCGGCAGGAGCACGGTATAGAGTTGAACGATTATCGCGTCGACTATCCCTGGTGGGAGGACACCTATCCAGGCAACTTCTATCAGGACTGCTGGTATGAATGCGGGTTTCGAGAGTTTGCAGGAGCAACACAGCCCGGCGATATGGTGATTATGCAGGTCCAGGCCAACAAGTGGAACCACGCCGGTATTCTCTTAGAAGGCAACATGCTCCTGCATCATTTGTACGGCCATTTGAGCCAGCGCGTGCCGTATGGTGGGTACTGGATGGAACGGACAATGAAGATTGTCAGGTACAAAGATTTTATCGGTGCGGGGTGATCATGACTGAACCATTACGGACTGTGCGCCTGTATGGTGTGCTCGGCGCTACGTTTGGCCGAGAGTTCAGACTCTTTGTGGCATCACCCAAAGAGGCCATCCGCGCGCTTTGCGTGATCGTGCCAGGCTTCGAACGCTTCCTGAATACAAGCAAGCAGCGCGGCCTTACATATGCCGTTTTCAGCGGAAAGCGCAACCTGATTTCTGATGAGCTTGATATGGATAAAGGCTGTGAAGATATACGTATTGCACCTGTCGTAATCGGCAGTAAGAAAGCAGGTGTATTCCAGACCATACTCGGCGCGGTGCTGGTAGTCGTCGGCGTTGCAATTGGCTATTTTTCTGGCGGTACACTTTCAGCTGTTGGTTATGGTGCGGCTAAATTTGGTGCTGCAATGATGATCGGCGGCGTTGTGCAAATGATGTCGCCGCAGACGGCAGGCCTTGCCAGTAAACAATCAGCAGACAATCAGGCCAGCTACGCCTTTGGTGGTGTCACTAACACCACAGCCCAGGGCAATCCGGTCCCACTTCTTTATGGTAAACGGCGCATCGGTGGCGCTATCGTCTCCGCCGGTATCTATGTTGAAGATCAGCAGTAAGCATGCTGTAATGGGCTTACTTAATATGGGGTAACTTGAGCTTAGATTTAAAAATGAAAAAAATATCTACTCTTTTCCTTTGTACTTCCTTATTTTCAAGCATGGCTTTGGCTGAGAGCCATTACATGCCTCTCCTCTATAATTTATCTACTATGTTTGATTTCAATCCAGTTAAGGGGGCTGTTAAATCCTTAGATACTGATGTTGAAGAGAATGGGAAAGTCACTTATAAAATCGCCATCAGACTGGATAAGAATGGTTGTGTTGAAAGCTTAGATCTTGATAACATTTCTTCTGGACATGAAACCGTTCTAAAAAATAGCAATGGAAGTCTTATTGGCCAGATAGATGGTAAGCCTTTCTCAATAC
>NZ_JANEWG010000030.1 GCF_028069725.1 Citrobacter sp. Awk 4 | reverse complement strand
GAGAGTAGGGAACTGCCAGGCATCAGACAAGTGAAGAAGCCCATCCTGACGGATGGGCTTTTTTGCGTCTGTGGTGCGGGGAAAATGCCGGAGGGTGACTTTTGCACACCTTATCCGGCCTGCGGGTCTGATAAGAACAGCGCCATCTGGCACGATACAAAACCACTCTTCCATAACTCATGCACACTACGGTTGAAAAACGTCTGTCCAGAAGCTCCCATTTCGGTGAGGTGTGGATTTATAACGGTATCCAGGCACCGTCTGCACGGTGACTGTCTAACACCGCATCAATAAAACGCATGCCGTTCACCCCCTCTTCCACACTGGGAAGAGCGTCTGTCTCCGGCGGGGGAGGAACCCCAGCCTGCATGGCATGAATGCGCAGTGCAGCATCGGTATACAGCTGAGCGAAAGCCTCCAGATAGCCCTCCGGATGACCCGCTGGCACTCGGGTGGCATGCGTTGCCGCCGGACTCATGCTGCGTCCCCGTGTCAGCCGCTGCGCCTGACCCGCAAGTGGGGTAAACCAAAGCTGGTTCGGTTCCTCCTGACTGAAGACTAAACTGGCTCTGGATCCGTAGAGACGCAGTACCAGTCGGTTTTCCTCGCCACTGGCGATCTGACTCGCAATCAGTGAACCACGGGCGCCGTTGGAATAACGCATCCAGACCTGAACATGATCATCAACCCGCCTGCCGGGTACAAAGGTGTGAAGCTCGGCGCTGAGCGCCTCCGGCAACTGACCACTGACAAAGGCGGCGAGCTGCCAGGCATGGGTGCCGATATCCCCCAGGCAACCGGCCCGACCGGCTCGCGCGGGATCGGTACGCCAGGCCGCCTGCCGATGGCCGCTGGCTTCCAGGGGTTCCGCCAGCCAGTCCTGAAGATATTCCACCTGCACATAACGCAGATCGCCAAGTTCACCTGCGGCGACCAGGGCGCGGGCATGACGCACCATCGGGTATCCGCTGTAGGTGTGCGTTACGGCAAACAGCCGCTGCTGTTGTTTTGCCAGCGCGGCCAGTGCTTCTCCTTCTCCGAGCGTCAGTGCCAGCGGTTTATCGCAGATCACATGAATACCGGCATCAAGAAACGCGGTCGCCACTGGGGCATGCAGATGATTCGGTGTCACGATAGCGACGACTTCTATGCCGTCAGGACGGGCAGCTTCCAGTCGCGCCATCTCGCGATAATCGCTGTAGCTGCGCGGCAGTCTCAGTTCAGCCGCACTGGCCGCGGCTCTGTCGGGATCGCCAGAGAGGGTCGCCGCTACCAGTTCGTAATGATCATCCAGCCGGGCGGCCATTCGGTGTACGGCTCCGATAAAAGCGCCTTGCCCTCCGCCCACCATACCAAGACGCAGACGGCGATTCATGTTTTCGCTCCCAGCCCCAGTAAGGTGGATAACTGAGCCGGATCGAGACGGCTATCGGCAAAGTCATCGAAGGCATGCTCCGCCACCTGAATGATATGCTGGCGAATAAACTGCGCCCCTTCAGCAGCACCGTTCTGTGGGTGTTTAAGGGCGCACTCCCACTCCATCACGGCCCAGCCAGAATAGTTATACTGGGTCAGTTTCGAGAAAATTGCCGTAAAGTCTATCTGACCATCTCCGGGAGAACGAAAACGCCCTGCACGGTCCGGCCATTCCTGATACCCCCCATACACCCCCTGGCGTCCGGAGGGGCGGAACTCGGCATCTTTCACGTGAAACGCCTTGATTCGCTGATGGTAGATGTCGATAAAATCCAGATAATCAAGCTGTTGCAATATGAAATGACTGGGGTCATAGAGAATGTTGACGCGTGGATGCGCATCCAGTGCCGCCAGAAAGCGTTCAAACGTCACCCCATCGTGCAGATCTTCACCGGGGTGCAGCTCATAACAAACGTCAACACCCTGCTCATCAAACGTATCCAGAATAGGTCGCCAACGGCGTGCCAGCTCGGCAAAGGCTTCATCAACAAGCCCTGCCGGTCGCTGGGGCCAGGGGTAAAGGTAAGGCCAGGCGAAGGCACCGCTAAAGGTCGCATGTGCTGTTAGCCCCAGACGTTGAGAAGCCTTCGCCGCCGCCATCAGTTGATTAACCGCCCACTCGATACGTGCGGTCGGATTCCCCCGCACCTCTGGTGCCGCGAACTGATCAAACAGAGAATCATAGGCTGGATGCACCGCCACCAGTTGTCCCTGCAAATGAGTCGAAAGCTCTGTGATGACGAGCCCATGTTCTGCCAGCTGTCCGGCGATCTCGTCACAATAGGTTTGACTGTGTGCTGCCTGGTTCAAATCGAACAGATGAGGATGATTCGTGGGAAGCTGCACCCCGTTGAACCCCAGACCTGCGGCCCAGCCAGCCAGCCCCTGCAACGTATCGAAGGGAGGGTGGTCACCGATAAATTGAGCAAGAAAGACAGCCGGTCCTTTGATGGTTTTCATGCGCAACTCCTTCATCATGCGGTGAAAGTGGGTATGGCGGGGTGATCTATACACCCCGCGTGTACACAAACTCAGAACGGTGAATCAGGGAAGTAGAAATCTTTGGCATTCTCTTTGGTGATCAACACCGAAGGAATAATGGTTTTGGCAGGCAGTTCCTTGCCCTGCAGGCGCGCCTCTGCGGTCAGTTTGATCGCATCGTAGATAAACTTGGGTGAATAGGAGACGTTAGCCTGGATGCGCGGATCGCTTCCCTCCATTAACGTTTTGACCGCCCCTTTGGCCCCCGCGCCACCAAAGACGATTTTGATGTCATCTCGTTTGGCCTGATCAATGGCCTTGAGCACGCCTACCGCCATATCATCATCGGCAGCCCAGACGGCATCAATATGCTTATAGCGTGTAAGGAAGTCTTGCATCACTTTGAAGGCGTCATCCCGGTTCCAGTTGCCGTATTTGGCATCAAGAATTTTCATTTCAGGGTGTTGTTTAATAACGGCAGTGAAGGCGTCAAAACGCTCGTTATCCAGTGTGGTCGGAATACCGCGCAAGGCGACCAGTTCACCTTTTCCGTCCATAACCTTCGCCAGATATTCGGCAGGCAGTTTGCCAAATGCGGTGTTGTCACCGGCAACGTAAGCATCCTGGGCTTTGGTGTCGGTCAACCCTCTGTCAACGACCGTCACGTACACGCCTTTCTCTTTCACCTGCGCCACGGGTTTGGTCAGCGTTGCGGATTCAAAGGGGAAAATCACCAGGGTGTTCATTTTGTTAACCGTTAACAGATCCTGCAGTTGATTCGCCTGTTCAGGGGCGTTAGCGGCCGTTTTCACGATGACCTTGAGATCGGGATGTTCCTTCTCTAAATCTGCTTTGGCCTTGTTGGCCCACCAGACGATGCCGGAGGTGAAACTGTGAGTGGCCGTGGGAATAGAGACACCCAGCGTTACACTCTCTGCCGCCCAGCTGGTGTTGAGCGAGCAGGCAAGGACACTGGCACCAATAATGCGAAGCGCGTTATTCATCGAGTTATCTCCAGTAAATCAAACGGTTTGCCCGCGTGCCCGCGGATTTCCTTTGTTACCACTACCTCAGCGCCCGCGTTGCAGAAAAGCGACGATGATAATGACCACCCCCTGAACGGCGGCGTTGAGATAAACGCTGATGATGCTGGTGAGATTAAGAATGTTACTGATCACGGAGAGCAGGATGGCGCCGATCACCGTACCGACAATACGGCCTTCCCCTCCTTTGAGGGTCGTCCCGCCCACCACCACGGCAGCGATTGCTTCCAGCTCCCACAACAGGCCGGTGCTCGGCGTGGCGGAACCCAGTCGTGGAACATACAGCAATGTCGCGATCCCCACGCAGAAACCGAGCAGCGCGTAGGTCAGGATCTTGATGCGATCGACGCGGATCGCGGCATAACGAGCGACCTGCTCGTTAGATCCGATGGCCTGTGCATAGCGGCCAAAAGCGGTACGATTGAGTAACAGCCCGCCCGCCAGCGCCACGATGGCAAACACCCACACCGGAATGGGGACACCGAGCAAACTGCCATAATAGACAGGGCTGTAGATATCCGCCTGAGTGTCAGCGAGCGTGAGCGCTCCCCCATCCGCCAGCCAGGTGAGGCAAGCCCGAAAAATACCCAGGGTACCCAGGGTAACGACAAAGGCTTCGATCTGCCCTTTGGTAATCAGCAAGCCATGTAAGGTACCAAACAGTGCGCCCAGCACCAGAGCAAACAGCGCTCCGAACACCACGCCGGCCAGGGGATTGCCGGTGAAGTGATTCATAAACAAGATCACACAACCTGCGATCAGCGCAGCCATGGAACCCACCGAAAGATCGATGCCGCCGGACATGATGACAAAGGTCATGCCCACCGCGATGATGCCGATAAACGCAGTACGGGTCAGCACATTCATCAGGTTATCGAAGGTGGCAAAATCCGGGTTAAGCAGGGTGCCAGCGACGCACAACAGAATCAGCCCAATTAGCGGGCCCAAACCCGAAAGGTGCGACCAGGTGCGACGGAAGACAACGAAAAGATCAGCGGGTACCGGTAGCATAGGTGATCAGCTCCTCTTCGTTCAGATTTCCGGCGCTAAGTTCTGCCTGCAACCGCCCCGCACGTAACACCAGTACGCGATGGCACAAACCGATCAGTTCTATCAACTCGCTGGAGATGACGATCACGGCGCGGCCTTCTGTGGCAAGCCGTTGGATCAAAAAATAGATGTCTCTTTTGGCCCCCACGTCGACGCCACGGGTGGGTTCATCAAGCACGATAACGCGTGGGTCCGGGTGCAGATATTTGGCCAGCACCAGCTTTTGTTGATTTCCCCCGGAAAGCATGCGCGCCCTGGCGCTGAGATCACCCACTTTAAGTCCAAAGGTCGTAACCGCCTGCTCAAGTGCTTCCCGCTCGGCGTGCTGATTGAGCAAAGGCGTGGCGTAGCGTTCCAGGGTCATCAGCGTCAGGTTTTCGCTCAGCCCCAGGTTGATATGCAAACCCTTGCCTTTGCGATCTTCCGGCATATAGGTGAGACCATGACGCATGGCATCGCGTGGGTTGTCGGGCTGAACTGTTTTTCCCCCCAGCGTCAGTGTGCCGGCACTGCGTGGCCGCAGCCCCATGATGGCTTCAAAAGCCTCAGTGCGTCCGGCACCCACCAGACCGGCGAAGCCGAGGATCTCCCCCGCGTGCACCTTAAAGCTAAGTTCGTCGATCCAGCCGGGTACTGACAGCCCCTCAACGGTCAGTGCAATGGGGGCCTCTCTGGCTGGTGAACACTTCGGGGGAAACATGTCGGACATGTCACGTCCAACCATCAGGTTCGCCATTTGCTGGCGGGTGAGATCGGCGGTGGAGGCACGGGAAACGAAGCGGCCATCGCGCATCACGATGACTTCATCGGTGATGCTTTTGACCTCATCAAGTTTGTGAGAGATATAGATGATGGTGACCCCATCTTCCTTTAGCTTGCCTATCAGCGCGAATAATCGCTCTGTTTCCGCCGGGGTCAGCGTGGCGGTGGGCTCGTCCATGATTAACAAACGCGCCTGACGTGATAACGCTTTGGCTATCTCGACCAATTGTTTCTCTGCGACGATCAGCTGCCGTACCAGCGTATTCGGCGAGATCCCGAGACCGACGTCGGCCAGACAGCGCGCGCTTGCCTTTTCCATGGCGCGCTCATCCAGCAGCCAGCCCCGTTTGTATTCATGACCGAGGAAAATATTCTGGGCAATCGTGAGGTGCTCGGCAAGATTGAATTCCTGATGGATCAATACCACACCTGCTTGCTCGGCCTCACGAGAAGAACGGAAGTGACGGGCCACGCCGTCAATGCGCACTTCGCCTTCACTGGCCTGCTCGTAACCGGCGAGAATTTTCATCAGGGTCGATTTACCGGCCCCGTTTTCCCCCAACAGGCCATATATTTTTCCCGGCGCCAACGTAAAACTCACCCCATGCAACACGCGCACCGGGCCAAATGCTTTGCAGATACCGACAAATTCAATGGCAAGGCTCACAAGGACATTCCTGATTTATTCAGGTACATGCCATGACAACGGGGGCCATCGATGGCACCCGGAACCCGATACGTTCCCCCCCACGCTGTGTCGCTGCTCACCATCATTCTCACCCGGCGCTGTCGATTATTTCCTGAATTTGAGTGCAGTGCACAAGGTATAAAAACGCAAGTCAGGACAATGATTTCTGCCGGGCGGCGCAAGATTTGGCTTTTTACGCTCGTCATCAGTGGCGTAACGCAGTTTCTGAATGCTGTTGAAGTACGCCAGATATGCATCAGAGAGTCCCGGCGTTGGCTAAAATAAAAGGATGCGCCATGCGGAGTTTCTCGCCATGAATGCCTTCTCGTTGTACCGATTTCTCATCGCCCTTATTACCGCACTGCTGTTCGTCGCCCCTGTGTATGTTGTTTCTGCTGAGCAAAATCGGCCGCCTGCGGTGACTGCGGAACAAGAAAGGTCTCATGCTGATTCTGCTGAGCAAGAAAGGCCTCAGCAGGAGGAACGAGAGGTGCTCGAAGTCAACATGGATGAACTGCTGCAACCCTGGGTGGGGGATCTGCCAGGGATGCTCGACCGCCGGGTGATCCGGGTGTTGACGACCTACAGTAAGACGTTCTTCTTCATCACCAAGGGAACTCAGCGCGGAGTCACCCATGACGTGTTTATGGCGTTTGAACGTGAACTCAACGCCAGGTTACTGAAGGAGGACAAACTCAAACAACGTCATCTCAAAGTACGCATTATCTTCGTGCCGGTGGCGCGTGATCAGCTGTTCATGGCTCTCAACGAGGGGAGGGGAGATATTGCCGCCGCCAATCTGACCATCACTCCGGATCGTCAGAAACTCGTGGATTTCACCCTCCCTCTGTATCCCAATGTCAAAGAACTGCTGCTCTCTGGCCCCAACTCCCCGAAGGTAGAAACCCTGGAGCAACTTTCGGGCAAGACGGTGTTTGTGCGTCCCTCATCAAGCTATTACGAGAGCCTGAAGGCGCTTAATGCACGCTTTGCTAAAGCTTCTCTTCCCCCCGTTGTTCTCGAGGAAGCCCCTGAATCGCTTGAGGATGAAGATCTGATAGAGATGCTGAATGCCGGGCTCATCCCGCTGATCGTCGTCGATCGCCATAAAGCTGAGTTCTGGAAACAAGTGTTTCCAAAAATCCAGATACACGAAGATATTGTGTTGCGCGACGATGCCAATATCGCGTGGGCTGTACGCAAAAATAGCCCGGAACTTCTCGCGTTGCTGAATGACTTCGTGAAGGAAAATGGCCAGGGCAGCAAACTGGGTAACATCCTTTTGTTCCGCTACCTGAAGAACGCAGAATACGTTAAAAGTGCAGCTGCTGAGAAAGAGCGTCGCAAGCTACTGAAAATGGTTTATTTATTCAGAAAGTATGGAATGCGCTACGACGTGGACTGGCTGCTGATGGCTGCGCAGGGGTATCAGGAGTCGCGGCTCAATCAGTCCGCCCGCAGCCATGTGGGAGCCATTGGCGTAATGCAGGTGATGCCGCGCACTGGCAAGGAAATGAAAGTGGGCGATATCCGTAAGCTGGATCCTAACATTCATGCTGGGGTGAAATACATGCGATGGATGATAGACAATTACTACGGTGACGAGCCGATGACCCAGCTTGATAAGGCGCTCTTCTCGTTCGCCTCATACAACGCGGGTGCGGCCCGTATTGCCCGGCTACGTGCCGAAACAAAAATGCGCGGCTTTGACCCTGATGTCTGGTTTGGCAACGTGGAATATATGGCCGCTGAGCAGATCGGGGCAGAGACCGTCACCTATGTGAGTAACATCTACAAGTACTACATCGCCTATCGGCTCATCATGGACGAAGTTGCGCGTAAAGAGAAAGACGCCGAGGAATCAATGAGTGAAATCGCCCCGGAACAAGCCACTGATAAGGCAAAAAAAGAAACCCCATAAATACCGTGAGGACCGTGTGTTGCTAAGGGAAAGTGTGCGGGTGTAGTTCTGAGGGGAAGCAGTAGAGCCTGTGCCCATAATGGCCAGAAATCTACCGGAACGCTAAAAAGCAAAAACCCGCCTTGTGGGCGGGTTCTTTAGAATAGTGGTGCCCGGACTCGGAATCGAACCAAGGACACGGGGATTTTCAATCCCCTGCTCTACCGACTGAGCTATCCGGGCAACGGGGCGCATTAAACCGTAATCTGCATTCCCCGTCAATCATATTTCTCGTTTTGTTGTCTGATTGCTTATCTTTGCGGCGATTCTGTCTCAGATAGCATCATTTTGCTTAAAATCACCGCGCTTTTTTCTGTTCACTGACTTTTTGCGCTGCCTCAACCTGGCTAACAAAGGTCGGTAACATCCAGGTGCCGCCGGGAGCGATTTCCCGGCAGTCGCCTGTGGTGTATTTCAGGCTATGCACAAATGTGTTGCCGTCCCATACCCACTCTTCTCCGCTGACGCAGTCGGCGATACCGCGACCTTTATTGAAGGACGTAATCACGCCATCGGTGTAGCTGGTGGCATCGGTAGTGATGAGTTGCGGGTCGCTGGTCAGTGCGTTGTCCACTACCCACATGGCGTATCCTTCGTTATACGCGGCGCGCCAACAGAGCCCCTGGATCAGGGTGTGTGATTTATCAATTGCGGTGAGCGTTAACTGGCGGTCCCCGGCAGGGATATTCTCGTTATCCCAGTCATCGCAGTCGTTGGTGAGTTTTGTTTCTACTCTCTTGCGTTGACTTGCGGTTAATGGCGTTGCTGGCGCTGAAGGCGTCACGGGGGCGGCAATAATGACAGGCGCCGGGACTGCCGCCAGTACGTTTTCGTCGCTGGCCTTGCCTTTACGCAGCAGGGCGCTCTGGGTTCCTATGCGCTTCTGGTATTCATCCATTTTAAGGAACACGGCATTGGCACCTGCGCTGGAGAGCGTTTTACGCTGTCCATTAAGCGCAATCTCAATTTTTTTGTCCTGAATCAGCGCCTGAAGCAGGGCGGTGATTTGCGAGCTGTTGAAACGGAAATGCTCGCTGTCTTTGGCCGTAAGTGTTCCCTGAGGTTGGTCATCAATGAACATACTGACACTGGCATCGGTGGGGATGTCGTTTTGGGTTTGTGCGAAGGTCACTAGTCCGCTGACCTGCTGCCCTGGACCTGCCTGACGGGTCAGCAAGACGCTAACCTCTCCCGTATTGACGCCGTAACCTGCGGCACGGCAGGTGCCGGTATTGTCGCAGGAAAGTTCCCAGTCTTTGTGGTCAAACGAAAAACCCGTTAACGGCGCAGCAAAGAGCGGGATTGAAAATAATCCAGCTGCCGCAATGAGGAGGAGACGGCGCATATAATTCCTTTTACGTATCAGTGTCGCTGAAATTATATGCGCATCATCAGGGGAGTGATAGGCGGATCAGGTCAGCGCGCCCGCCTTACGGCACTGCGCAAAGCGCAGGATATCTTCTGCCAGGCGGTGCGCGGTATCGATATCGGCCTGGCTGCGATTCACCAGCATACGGCTGAGACAACCCTCCAGCACCAGTTCCATCTGCCGGGCGACCATTGCCGGGTCGTCAATTTCGAGCGTGGTCAGTAACTCGTGGGTAAAATCGTGCGCGGCCCGTTTTTGCTGATCCGCCAGTTGGTGAATCGGATGGGAGGGATCAGGATAAAACGTGCAGGCGGCGATAAACAGGCAACCAGGATAGCGGTGATTAGTCATACATTCTGACAACGCGCTATAGCGTGCCAGGAGCTTTTGCTCTGCACTCAGTGTGTCATCCAGCATTAGCTGACGGCGCCAGGTCTCTATCTGATGACTCAGATGACGCAACGCATCATAGAGAATCGCCTCTTTATCCGGCCAAAAACGTTGCAGTTCGTCGAGCGGATAATCAACGCTATCGGCGACCATCTCAAGTGTGGTCGTTGCTATCCCTTGCGTCTCAAGTAACTTTAGGGCTTCTCCCAGGACATCTTCACGTTGCACGGTATTCTCCTCCGTTTTTCCTTTTGCAAGTGTCGCTCACGGTTGCCGATCGCGCAAATGTGCGCTAAAGGTCGCCGCATCCATAAAGCCCGTTACCCGCGCTTGTGGGTGTTCATGCCCCTGCGCGTCAAAGAACAAAATGGTGGGTAATCCCAGCACGTGTAAGTGTTTCAGTAATGCCACATCCTGCGCGTTGTTGGCAGTGACATTGGCCTGTAAAAGTACCGTATCGCCCAATGCCTGCTGTACCTGCGGATCGCTGAAGGTATATTTTTCAAACTCTTTACAGGCGACGCACCAGTCGGCATACAGATCCAGCATCACGGGTTTGCCTTTGGCGCGTGCCAGCGCCTGTGTTAACTCCTCGACGGAGGCGACAGGCGTAAAGTTCAGATGCGCCTGCGTTTGCGCCGTTGCATTACCGAACGCCCAGTCCTGCAACGGACGCACGCTGACCAGCGCGGCGGCCAGCAGGACAATCTGCACTATGCGCATCCAGCGCCGTTTTGACTGCAGACTGGTGATAAATGCCCAGCCAGAGAAGGCAACGCCCAGTAGCGCCCACAGACGCAGCCCCCATTCGTCACCAATGATACGCTCCAGCAAAAAGACAGGGAGCGCGAGGATGACAAACCCAAAGGCCGTTTTGACATGCTCCATCCACGGACCGCTTTTCGGCAGCAGGCGGTTGCCAAAAACGGTGACCAGGATCAGCGGCAATCCCATTCCCAGCGCGTAGAGATAGAGCGTCCCGCCGCCGAGCCACATGTCTCCGCTCTGGGCGATATACAGCAAAATAGCGCTTAACGGCGCGGTGGTGCATGGCGAACAGATCAGCCCGGCAATTGCCCCCATCGCAAATACGCCGCCTGGCGAACCGCCCTGCTGACGATTACTCATCAACGTGAGACGTGTTTGCAGCGAAGAGGGGAGCTGGAGTGTGAACAGGCCAAACATCGACAGCGCCAGCAGGGTAAACACCACCGCCAGGCCAATCAGCACATAAGGATGCTGTAACGCCGCCTGAAACTGTAGTCCGGCAGCGGCGACGACCAGGCCAAGCGCGGTATAGGTCAGCGCCATCCCCTGCACGTAGATAAAGGTTAGCAGCAGAGCGCGTCCGGTAGAGAGGCGTTGTTTGCCGCCCAGCACGATCCCGGAAATGAGCGGGTACATCGGCAGAACGCATGGCGTAAATGCAATGCCAATCCCTATCAGCAACGCCCACAATGCGGAAAAGGGCAACTGGCTGGCTGGTTGCGGCGCGTTTTCTGGCAGCGTTGTTGAAGAGGGGGCGGCTGGTTGCACATTCGTGCTGGCAATCACCTGGCTCAGCGGCACGGTTTTGGTCTCTGGCGGGTAGCAGAAACCGGCGTCAGCACATCCCTGATAGACGACAGTTAATGTCGCGCCTGACGCTGCCTTGTTGACCGTCACCGGAATCGTCAACCGTTGGCGATAGATTTCACTTTTGCCATAAAACTCATCTTCGTGCCAGACACCTGGCGGGAGCTGTACGTCAGCAATTTCTGCCTGAGACGGCGTGATGCTGATTTGCTTACGATAGAGGTAATAGCCTTCTTTCACCTGCCAGGAAAGATTCAGCTCATGTTGGTTCTGCTGAAAATCAAAGGTGAATGCCTGGTCGGCAGGTACAAACTGCGAGCGGCCAGGGGCGTCAAATAATCCGGCAAAAACGGATGTGCTGCACAGCAGCAGGATCAGCGTAAGGATGCGTTGAGCCATGAGAGGTAATCATTGTCTCCGTGTGTGACGGGTAAAACCAGAAGTTCGGGGGTTTGGTAGGGATGGTGAGACTTCAGGCAGTCCAGAAGCGCTTGCTGGTGCGATACTGTGGTTTTAAAAATCATCTGTACTTCATATTCCTGCTCCAGTTTACCTTCCCAGTAATACAGGGAAGTGGCTCCGGGGATCAGCGTGGCGCAGGCAGCCAGCTTTTCTGCCAGCACTTTGGCTGCCAGATCCTGAGCTGTGGCTTCATCCGGCGCAGTACAGAGCACCACAACGGCATCGGGGATGGACATATCCTGACTGTTAACATCAAGCATAAACACCTCGAAAGTACAGAAAGACCAGCAAGAGATTGGTCACTATACAACGGAGAGGGGCGAAATGTTAGTCGAAGCGGGGAAAGGAGTGCGGGGCGTATAACACGCCCCGCGGGTAATACTTACAGCATGAAGCTGCCCAGCAGGAAGCCGAAGCAAACAGCAAGCAGAACACCCAGAGTACCCGGGATGAAGAACGGATGGTTGAAGACGAATTTACCGATACGGGTAGTACCGGTGTCATCCATCTGAACCGCCGCAACCAGCGTTGGGTAGGTCGGCAGAATGAACAGACCAGAAACGGCTGCGAAAGACGCCACAGCAGTCAGCGGAGAAACGTTCAGTGCCAGCGCCATCGGCATCAGTGCCTTAGCGGTTGCAGCCTGAGAGTACAGCAGCGCAGAAGCGAAGAAGAAGATCACCGCCAGCAACCACGGATGACCCTGAATCACGCTACCAGCAGTCTCTTTGATCCAATCAATGTTGGCAGAAACGAAAGTGTCGCCCAGCCATGCCACACCCAGGATACAAATACAGGCGCTCATCCCTGCTTTGAAGGTGCTGGAGTTCAGAATGGAGTCAGTCTCAACGCGGCAGGTGATGGTAGTCAGCGTCGCGACGCTCAGCATGATGATCAGAATGGCGTTGGTGGTGTTCATCAGCGGTTTAGCGACCAGGCCGAGGCTCGGGCTGTTGATGATGGCATAAGCCACAACACAGACTACGCCCAACAGGAACAACCAAACGGATTTTTGCGCACCGGCTTTGATTTCAACTTGCTTCTCGCCGCGCAGTTCAACCAAACCTTCTTCCAGACGCTTGCGGTATACCGGATCGTCAGAAAGTTTAGAGTTAAACAGCATGGTGATCAGGAAGGACATTACCAGTACCGCCAGCAGGGTGGACGGAATGACCACGGACAGCAGGTGAATGTAGCTGATGCCATGACCTTCCATGACGGAAGACATGTATACCACCGCCGCAGAAATTGGCGACGCGGTAATGGCTATTTGCGCAGAAACCACCGCAGTGGAGAGCGGACGGCAAGGCTTGATCCCTTGTTCCTTCGCCACTTCAGCGATAACTGGCAGAGTTGCCAGAGAGATGTTGCCTGTACCTGCAAAGATGGTCAGGAAATAGGTCACAATCGGAGCGAGGATCGTGATGTATTTCGGGTTTTTACGCAGCAGTTTTTCTGTCTGGTGAACCAGATAGTCCAGACCACCGGCGACCTGCATGGCAGAAATAGCAGCAATAACCGCCATGATAATGGAAATTACATCGAACGGGATATTACCGGGCTTCACGCCTATGGCTGCAAGAACCAAAACGCCAAGCCCACCAGCAAATCCTATACCAATGCCCCCAAGTCTGGCACCCAAAAAGATTGCCAGCAAAACGATGATAAGTTCTACAACTATCATATTAGCCTTCCTAGTTGTTTAACGAGTTGATATTAAATTGTTGTTTTTAAGTAACTTCTAATAAGAAAAAAGGCACGTCATCTGACGTGCCTTTTGTGGTACTACCCTGTACGATTACTGTTCGCTTTCATCAGTATAACGTTTTGCTTTGTAGGCAGGGTGCATCAGGTTCTGTGCAGAGAAAATATCGTCCAGCTCAGCTTCAGTCAACAGACCGCGCTCCAGTACGACTTCACGTACACTCTTACCGGTTTCAGCACAGATCTTACCAACGATGTCGCCGTTGTGGTGGCCGATGAACGGGTTGAGGTAAGTGACGATACCGATTGAGTTGTAAACGAATGCTTCACAGACTTCTTTATTAGCAGTGATACCGTTAATGCATTTTTCGAGCAGGTTGTAGCAAGCGTTGCTCAGGATATGAATGGATTCAAACATTGCCTGACCAATAACCGGCTCCATTACGTTCAGCTGCAGCTGACCTGCTTCAGACGCCATGGTAACGGTGATGTCGTTACCGATGACTTTAAAGCAGACCTGGTTTACGACTTCTGGAATAACCGGGTTCACTTTCGCTGGCATGATGGAAGAACCCGCCTGCAGTTCCGGCAGGTTGATCTCGTTCAGACCGGCACGTGGGCCAGAGGAGAGCAAACGCAGGTCGTTACAGATTTTGGACATCTTCACAGCCAGACGTTTCAGCGCGCCGTGCACCATAACGTAAGCGCCGCAGTCAGAGGTCGCTTCAATCAGGTCTTCTGCTGGTACACAGGCAAAGCCGGTGACTTCAGCCAGTTTCTGTACCGCTAAAGGAGAGTACTCTTTAGGGGTGTTCAGACCTGTACCGATTGCTGTTGCGCCGAGGTTAACTTCCAGCAGCAGTTCTGCAGTACGTCCAATGTTCTTCACTTCTTCTTTCAGCAGTACGCTGAAAGCACGGAATTCCTGACCCAGAGTCATCGGCACAGCATCTTGCAGCTGGGTACGACCCATTTTCAGGATATCCTGGAATTCGTCCGCTTTACGCTCAAAGCCTTCGCGCAGCTGGCTGATAGCATCAATCAGTTTAATGAGAGAAGCATATACCGCGATGCGGAAACCGGTCGGGTAAGCGTCGTTGGTGGACTGACATTTGTTAACGTGGTCGTTCGGGTTCAGGTACTGATATTCACCTTTCTGGTGACCCATCAGTTCCAGCCCAATGTTGGCCAGCACTTCGTTGGTATTCATGTTGACGGAGGTGCCTGCACCGCCCTGGTATACGTCTACCGGGAACTGGTCCATGCATTTGCCGTTGTTCAGGACTTCATCACAGGCGGCGATGATGGCATTTGCCACACTCTTAGGAATAGTTTGCAGCTCTTTGTTAGCCAGTGCTGCTGCCTTTTTCACCATTACCATACCGCGAACAAATTCAGGAATATCACTGATTTTGTTATTGCTAATGTAGAAGTTTTCAATCGCTCTCAGAGTGTGAACACCGTAATAGGCTTCCGCTGGAACTTCCCTGGTACCCAACAAATCTTCTTCGATACGAATGTTGTTTAACATGTGAACCTTCTTTTTCAAGCTGCCAAAAAATTACATTAAACACACAGAATATATGTGGTTTCGAATGTTTCCTGACCGACGATTATCCCCTGCATCGGTCTGATGTCCGAGATGATATGCTGCTTCAGGATTTCTACCGTAATCTGGATCACTTAAAATGTGGGTTATTACTCCTTATTTATTATTTTGTGAGATAGATCACCCCTTTTGGATTACTCCCATAAATATATCCATAAATGGCTTGAAATTTTGCTGAGTACCTCAATATAAGTCGAATGCAAATTGCACAATTATTCAAACCGACGTGCTGAAACGGCGGTTATCTACAGGAGATCCCTTTGCGCTGGATACCACTTATTGCCATCTTTCTCTATGTTTACATTGAGATTTCTATTTTTATCCAGGTCTCCCAGGTGTTGGGCGTACTGATGACGCTGATTCTGGTGATCTTCTCTTCGATCGTCGGTATGTCGCTAGTACGCAATCAAGGATTTAAAAACTTTTTGCTGATGCAGCAGAAAATGGCGGCGGGTGAAAGCCCGGCAGCCGAGATGATCAAGAGTGTGTCGCTGATCATTGCCGGTCTGTTGTTAGTCCTGCCTGGGTTCTTCACCGATTTCCTCGGTCTTCTTCTTTTATTACCGCCGGTACAGAAGCATCTGACGATGAAACTGTTACCGCATTTGCGTTTCTCCCGGATGCCTGGCGGCGGTTTTTGCGCCGGAACCGGTGGTGGCGAGACGTTTGACGGCGAGTTTCAGCGCAAGGACGAAGAGCGCGACCGCATCGATCATAAAGACGATCGCCGGGATTAAATTCTTGTATCAGGCCGGATCAGGCGTTCACATTGCCATCCGGCACTTTCCGCTTGGGCAAGAATAGCCATAGCGCCGCCAGCATAATAATGGCGTACAGACTTTTCCAGCCGACCATCGCCAGTAAAAGCAGACACAGCAAACCGCCAATAATCGCCAGTGCGCGAAAGCGCCCCTTCAGCAAACGGCATCCCGCCAGCATGCACAGCAGATAGATCATAATAAAGATGCCATTAGCGTAGACAATCAGTGCATCGAGGTTGATTTCGAGTGCATAAATGCACAACGTACTGATAACGCAGCATACCAGTACGGCATTCAGCGCATTATGTGGGATCTGGCGGGAGGAGAGGCGCGCCAGATAATGGTCAGGTTTGTATCGCGCTTGCGACCAGACCAGACGGGCAAAACTTTGAATATAAATATTCAGACTGGCAAAACAGGCCAGATAACCAATGATGCAGGCAACCCACAACGCCTTGACGCCAAACAGCTGCACGACAATTTCAGGCAGTGAAGCCGCCGCCGCCATCTGCTCGCCGTAAGCGCCAAAATGCAGAACTACGACGGTACATGTCCAGTAAACGGAACCCGCCAGCAACAGGCCAATCATCAGAGCGCGCGGAAAATCTCGCTCAGGATTTTTGAATTCGGATGCCAGGTGCGCAAAGGCTTCGAGGCCGACGAAGCACCAGAACATCACCGACAGCGCAGAGAACAGTCCCGATATTTCGATATCGCCTGGCGCCGGGAAGGGGATTTCCGCGAGTTGCAGCTCGCCAGCCCACCAGATGGCGACAATCAGCGCCACAATCAGGCCGGCGATGAGTGTTTGCAGGTTAGCGCTGGAGCTGGCGCCGCGAGAACCGATGTACCACACCAGGGTCAGCGTTCCCAGTTCCGCCAGCAGCAACTGCTCGCCGTGCCAGCCGAACATTGCCTGGCTGAATCCGGCGGCAATATGGAGCGCGGCAGGTAAACCGACGGGAATGACCGACAAAAATAACCAGCCGGTAACCCGCTCCAGATGATTTCCAAACGCCATTCCAACAAAATGTGCCACGCCTCCGGCACTGGGGTAATGGCGACCCAGTACCGCAAACACGATGGCCACCGGAAAAACTAATACGATGAGTATCGGCCACGCCCACAGGCTGTTATCTCCCGCGACAAGTGCGGCCAGTGCCGGAACGGCAAAGACACCGGTGCCTAACAATGATGTCGATAACAAGCCAATCCCCTGGGCCAGCCCCAGCTCTTGTTTTAGTCCGCTCATGAATCGTTATCCGGTTACGCCTAAAATTCAGGCAACTGCGTAGATTTTCGATGGTATCACAATCAGATTTGCTGATGACGACGCCCCTGAAATTGGTGCGAAATGTGAGGTGGGTTGGTGTTTTGACCGGATTTTCTCCTGAGAGGAATTTTTTTTTGGTTGCCCCCTTGAAGGGGTATAACCCCATCCCCATCTCTCTGGTCACTAGCCGGGAAATCCGTTTACGGGCCGGCGTCACCCATAACTGATAAAGACTTTCTCAAAGGAGAGCTATCAATGAGTATTCGTCCGTTACATGATCGTGTGATCGTCAAACGTAAAGAAGTTGAATCCAAATCAGCTGGCGGCATCGTTCTGACCGGTTCTGCAGCAGGTAAATCAACTCGTGGCGAAATCATCGCTGTCGGTAAGGGCCGCATCCTGGAAAACGGTAGTGTGCAGCCGCTGGACGTGAAAGTCGGCGATATCGTTATTTTCAACGATGGCTACGGCGTGAAGTCCGAGAAGATCGACAACGAAGAAGTGCTGATCATGTCCGAAAGCGACATCCTGGCAATTGTTGAAGCCTAATCCGCGAACGACACTGAACATACGAATTTAAGGAAAAGAGATAATGGCAGCTAAAGACGTAAAATTCGGTAACGACGCTCGTGTGAAAATGCTGCGCGGCGTAAACGTACTGGCAGATGCAGTTAAAGTAACTCTGGGCCCGAAAGGCCGTAACGTGGTGCTGGATAAATCCTTCGGCGCTCCGACCATCACCAAAGATGGTGTTTCCGTAGCACGTGAAATCGAACTGGAAGACAAGTTCGAAAACATGGGTGCGCAGATGGTGAAAGAAGTGGCCTCTAAAGCGAACGACGCTGCAGGCGACGGTACCACCACCGCGACCGTACTGGCTCAGTCCATCATCACTGAAGGTCTGAAAGCTGTTGCTGCGGGCATGAACCCAATGGATCTGAAACGTGGTATCGACAAAGCTGTCGCTGCTGCAGTTGAAGAGCTGAAAGCACTGTCTGTACCGTGCTCTGACTCTAAAGCTATCGCTCAGGTTGGTACTATCTCCGCTAACTCCGACGAAACCGTAGGTAAACTGATCGCAGAAGCGATGGACAAAGTCGGTAAAGAAGGTGTGATCACCGTTGAAGACGGTACCGGTCTGCAGGACGAACTGGACGTGGTTGAAGGTATGCAGTTCGACCGTGGCTACCTGTCCCCTTACTTCATCAACAAGCCGGAAACTGGCGCAGTAGAACTGGAAAGCCCGTTCATTCTGCTGGCTGACAAGAAAATCTCTAACATCCGCGAAATGCTGCCGGTTCTGGAAGCCGTTGCGAAAGCAGGCAAACCGCTGCTGATTATCGCTGAAGATGTTGAAGGCGAAGCGCTGGCAACGCTTGTGGTTAACACCATGCGCGGCATCGTGAAAGTGGCTGCTGTTAAAGCACCTGGCTTCGGCGACCGTCGTAAAGCAATGCTGCAGGACATCGCAACTCTGACCGGTGGTACCGTTATCTCTGAAGAGATCGGTATGGAACTGGAAAAAGCGACCCTGGAAGATCTGGGTCAGGCTAAACGCGTTGTGATCAACAAAGACACCACCACCATCATTGATGGCGTGGGTGACGAAGAAGCAATCCAGGGTCGTGTGACTCAGATTCGCCAGCAGATCGAAGAAGCAACCTCTGACTACGACCGTGAAAAACTGCAGGAGCGCGTAGCGAAACTGGCAGGCGGCGTTGCAGTTATCAAAGTAGGTGCTGCGACCGAAGTTGAAATGAAAGAGAAGAAAGCACGTGTTGAAGATGCCCTGCACGCGACCCGTGCTGCGGTAGAAGAAGGCGTGGTTGCTGGTGGTGGTGTTGCGCTGATTCGCGTAGCAAGCAAAATTGCTGACCTGAAAGGTCAGAACGAAGACCAGAACGTGGGTATCAAAGTTGCACTGCGCGCGATGGAATCCCCACTGCGTCAGATCGTACTGAACTGCGGTGAAGAACCGTCTGTTGTGGCTAACACCGTGAAAGCGGGCGACGGTAACTACGGTTACAACGCTGCAACTGAAGAGTACGGCAACATGATCGACATGGGTATCCTGGATCCAACCAAAGTGACCCGTTCTGCTCTGCAGTACGCAGCTTCTGTTGCTGGCCTGATGATCACCACCGAGTGCATGGTCACCGATCTGCCGAAAGGCGATGCGGCTGACTTAGGCGCTGCTGGTGGTATGGGCGGCATGGGTGGCATGGGCGGCATGATGTAGTGCGACGAGAGTCGCATTCCTCTGCGTAACTAACTGAATAAGCAGAGAAATTCCCTCTCTAACAGTTAACTTACGCGCCCCAGGAGAGCGGGGCCAGTCCCCGCTCCCGAAAGCCGTTTAGCGTAGCAGAAGGTGAGCCGTTTCGACGGTGGAATACGCCCCCGAAGTTTGGGTAACCTTTCAGTGATGAGCAGTAACGCGCCCATTACTTTCACTCAGTTATCTGCAGCGGTTAATTCTGCGCGGAGTGCCCGTCAGGGCAGACGTCGGTGAATCCCAAATCGACGTTACATCTCAACGATTGTGACACCTCGTGTCATACATCTTCATTTCATCCTTTCATGGATTCATGAACAGGGCGGGATCGTTTTGCTCGCGATCTTCACAAGAGGAATGCAGCGCAAGCTGTACGGGTGATTGTTCTGTCGCTATTTCCTGAGCAGAAACAGCGAAGAAGAACCCGTTGTTCAGCCAACGGTAGCCTAAGGATAGTGCGTCACTGGTAACGGTGAGGTGCGAAGCTTCCTGACAACGTACTCCCGCGCAAGCGGCGGCTGGTATCCGCGAGGACGCCATCTGGATTGGTCTAACGACATGACCATGAGAGGCCAGGCTGTATCGTAAGGTTAACGTACGTGAACTGCTGTTAAACACCGTCAGCCGCATTGAGCGTAAGTCGTTGATACGCTTTGACCAAAAGGTGGGTGAACAGGTTATCTCTTTTACATCTGGGGATACGCTGATGTTGTTTCACCGGTGGATAGGCAGAACCTAACCGATACGTGTCATCTGTATGGAACTCGGTAAGCCCGTATATCCGCCTCATCGAGGCAGGGGAGCCGTAAGGCAAACTGTTGGGTATGCGGGTAGAGGAGGCCGGAGAAAGCAAATGCCGCGCTGTAATGGCGCGGACAGAAGCATGAAACAGGGCTTCACCGGAAACGGGGCAGACTTCCGGCTGGTCTTAAATCGCAGTAAGGCTTGTAAAGCTTATTGAATGTACCCCGAGGGGCGAAACGTGATTTCTCCCTCGGGGGAATCCACGTCCGTCCTCAGGGTGCTCTGCAAGAGCATTCAGGAGGATAGCAAGGTGAATACCGAAATGCGAGTTGAATCGCAGGCGGTATCTGCATCTTCCCGCCCGGAAAGGTGGCACGCCATTAACTGGCGCAAAACCTCAGAAGCGGTGAGAAAGCTACAGGTACGCATTGCGAAGGCGGCGCAACAGCAGGAGTGGCGACGGGTAAAAGCGTTGCAACGAATGCTGACCCGTTCGCTGGCGGCTAAGGCATTAGCCGTCAGGCGAGTCACGGAAAACCGGGGCAGGGATACCCCCGGAGTGGATGGAAAGTTATGGAATACCCCGAAAACCAAATGGGAGGCTATCTTCGATATGAAGAGAACCGGATATCACCCTAAACCGCTGCGGCGTGTGTATATCCCGAAGTCGAACGGCAAGTTGCGTCCGCTCGGGATTCCGACCATGAGAGACAGAGCTATGCAGGCGTTGTATCTGCTGGCGCTGGAACCCGTGTCGGAAACAACAGCCGACCGCAACAGTTATGGTTTTCGTCCGATGCGTTCAACGGCGGATGCTATTGAACAATGCTTTGTAGCGCTCAGCCGGGGCAACTCGGCGCAATGGGTGCTGGAGGGCGATATCAAAGGGTGTTTCGATAACATCAGTCATGACTGGCTACTGGCGCATATCCCGATGGATAAGCAGGTGCTGGGTAAATGGCTGAAGGCAGGTTACATGGAGTCTGGTCATTACCATGCAACCGGTGCGGGAACGCCTCAGGGCGGCATCATCTCGCCGGTACTGGCCAATATGGCGCTTGATGGACTGGAAGCGGTACTTGAATCCCGATTTGGGGTGAAGAATACCAAAGCCAGCTACAAGACCAAGGTCAACTATGTGCGTTATGCAGACGACTTTATCATCACCGGTATCTCGCAAGAGTTGCTGGAGAATGAAGTTAAACCTCTCGTTGAGGCCTTTATGGCGGAACGGGGGCTGCAATTGTCGCCGGAAAAAACGGTGATAACGCATATTGAGCAGGGTTTTGACTTCCTCGGTCAGAACGTGCGCAAGTATCGCGGGAAAATGCTGATAAAGCCTTCCCGTAAGAACCTGCGAACGTTTCTGGCGAAAGTGAGGGACATAGTGAAGCGTCACCCGACGCAAACGCAAGACTGGCTGATACGCCAGCTCAATCCGGCATTACGGGGTTGGGCGAACTATCACCGGCATGTGGTGGCGAAGGAAACGTTCAGCTATGTCGATTACCGTGTCTGAAAGCTGCTCTGGCGCTGGTGTTGCAGGCGGCATAAAAACCGCAATAAACGCTGGGTGAAAAATAAATACTTTCATACGGTAAATAACCGGCACTGGACGTTTCAATGGCGGGAGGATAAGGATAATCCGGTGACTTTAGTCTATGCAAAAGACACCGTCATTAAACGACATACCAAGATAAAGGCGGAGGCTAACCCTTATCTGCCTGAATGGGAACCGTACTTTGAGCAACGCCTTGAGCGTCGCTGGAAGGAAACCATGCAGGGCAGGAAGAAGTTGCTGGCGCTCTGGCTCAGGCAGGAGAAACGCTGCCCGCTCTGTAACCAGTTAATTACTCTGGAAACAGGCTGGCACGTTCACCATAAGCACCAGAAACATCTGGGCGGCGGTGACGAGCTTGAGAATTTGGAAATGTTGCATCCGGGCTGTCACATCCAGTGGCATGTTGAAAATACCGATTAAGCAGGGGTTGAAATTGATATGTAACGTCACAATTTCATCAGAGAATTCATATAGGTTTAGCCGTACGTTATGGATGATAAATCACCTATATCCCTGTTCACTCTCTGGGGATGCAGGTAATCCTTTAGTCGGAGAATGGAGTTTTATCCATGGGTAAAAATCAACATGTAGTGAAACGGGATGATGGTTGGGCTGTTTTGGGAGAAGGTAATTCTCGCGACACGTCGCACCACCGCACTCAGCAAGAAGCAATTGATGCTGCTCGTGGTATTGCGATAAATCAACAGAGTGAGCTTCTTATTCACGGAGAAAATGGGCAAATTCGTGAGAGAAATTCTTACGGAAATGATCCATATCCTCCAAAAGGCTAACCATTGCTGCTGGTTCAACCCATCGGTTGAACTTATTAAGGCTTGAGCCGTATGCGGGGAAACTCGCACGTACGGTTCTTAGGGGGCGGCGGCGCAGTAATGCGCTGCTGCTACCCGACATCATGTTGTTCTGCACCTCGCAGAAATAGAGAAACCCCTGGGCAGAAATGCCCGGGGGTTTTTCTTTTGATCAGCTTTTTAGTATAAGATTCACACACGGACGATCTACGTCCAGCTCATTGATTATGGGGAATAGCATGCACGTGAAATATTTAGCAGGGATCGTTGGTGCCGCGCTACTGATGGCGGGTTGTAGCTCCAGCAACGAACTGAGCGCTGCCGGTCAAAGCGTACGCTTCGTAGAAGACAAGCCTGGCGCTGAGTGTCAGTTGATTGGCACTGCTACCGGTAAGCAAAGTAACTGGCTGTCTGGTCAGCATGGCGAAGAGGGCGGCTCCATGCGCGGAGCTGCGAACGACCTGCGTAATCAGGCGGCAGCAATGGGCGGCAACGTGATTTATGGTGTGAGTAGCCCATCTCAGGGCATGTTATCCAGTTTTGTTCCGACCGCCAGTGAAATGAACGGTCAGGTTTATAAGTGCCCGAACTGATTTATTCAGTGTCGAATAGAGTTGAAAACGCCCTCCGAACCTGAGGGCGTTTTGTTATTCTGCCGTTGCGGACAATGTGGTCTGATAAAGCTGATACAGTGATTTCAGGCAACGTTCTCGAGGAAACTGACCCACTCCAGATGCGAGAGTCGCCATGGTGATGCGGCAAGGCTTCCCTTCCAGTTTTTTCATCCGCGGGCTGAATGCCAGTAAACGCCGGGCCATTGCCTCAACGTCTTTCATTTCTCCCCGAATACGGGATTTCACGATGGTGCCGCAGGCGCAATCTTGCCCATTGTTGTCGGTATAGTGATAAACCAACGCCAGATAATGCGTGAACATCGCTAATTTCCATGCCGGATAGGGATAGTTGTCGTATTCCATCTCACCGTTGCGTTTAATATCGGCATCGTACATGGGCAGAAAATCCAGTAGTGAGGAGATCCTTAGCGATAATTGATGCATGCCTGCGTTATTAATGGCGTGGGAAATAGCGCTGATGACGACCGCAATCTGCGTATCTTCAAGCTGGAGGAGCAGTGAATGACCGCCCTGCAGTGAAAACGCCAACTGAAATCCTCTGGCGTGGCTGGCGTGTGGCTCTAATTTCTCAACCCGTAGACGGAGATCGGCTTCCAGCATCTGTGTTTGAGTCAGTGGTGGAATATTGTTAAGCATGGCCTGTGTGGCGGTATCCTGGCTTTTTTTGAAAGCCGCTTTCTCTTTGGCATTCCGCTGATTTTGCAGATACAGACGGTGCTCAAAGTAGAGATAAAGATCGCGCAGTTGGAGTGCCGAAATAAAAATCAGCGAGGTTTCGTTCTGCTTATGCCTGAGGTTAAGCGCCAGCGCCTGAAACTGGTTGCCGTGTCGAATGACGCCGCTGTTAATGCCGGTGAGTGTTAAGGCCATTGGGGTCTCTCTGGATAGGGTTGTTCTGCCCGAAATGATGGGGGCTAAAATAACACCCGGCGTTGTTTCCTGAGAGTCGGTATCCGGACTTGAAACCTGCGCGAAGCACTCCGCGCAGGGCCAAAAGAGAGGGGTTATCGCTGCCTTAACTGCAAATCCAACGGCGTTTTGCTTGGCTCGCCGCCGATTTCACGTGCCAGTTTCGGCACCATATAGCCGGAAACCAGCGTCAACAGCTCACGCATAATAGCGCGCGCTTCGTCATCGCTGACCAGAAAATGGGCCGCGCCCTGAACCTTATCCAGCACATGCAGGTAGTAGGGCATCACGCCTGCGTCAAACAGCGCGTTACTGAGATTCGCCAGCGTTTGCGCATTATCGTTGATATCGCGCAGCAGCACGCTCTGATTCAGCAGCGTGACGCCTGCCATTTTTAGCTTACGCATCGCCTGGCGGAAATCGTCGCCAATTTCCTGCGCATGGTTGATATGGTTAACCAGCAAAATTTGCAGTGTTGATTGTGCAAAGCGGGTGACGAGTCCTTCCGTTATGCGTGCGGGAATGACAATCGGCAAACGGCTATGAATACGCAGGCGCTTAATGTGCGGTATCGCTTCCAGTTGCGTGAGTAGCCAGTCCAGCTCGTGGTCTTTGGCCATCAGCGGATCGCCGCCGGAAAAGATGATTTCGTCCAGTTCTGGGTGCGCACTGATGTAATCGAGAGCCACCTGCCAGTTTCGCTTATTGCCCTGGTTCTCCGCATACGGGAAGTGACGGCGAAAACAGTAGCGACAGTTTACCGCGCAGCCGCCTTTCACCAGTAATAGCGCCCGGTTGCGGTATTTGTGCAGTAATCCTGGCACTACACTGTGCTGTTCTTCCAGCGGATCGGTTGAAAAACCCGGCGCTGCGGCAAATTCGTCGCGCGAGGTGAGTACCTGACGTAAAAGCGGGTCATCAGGATTGCCTTTTTCCATCCGCGCCACAAAAGCACGGGGAACACGCAAGGCAAAAAGGCGCTTTGCCTCACGACCAGCGAGTAAGTTTTCATCAGCGTCTACATTTAAAAGACGCAACAGTTCATCCGGATCGGTTATAACATCTGCAAGTTGTACTAACCAATCTTCTCTGGATGGGGTGTTTAGGGTTACAATATGCGCCATTTTGTGGCTAAGCTACCAGTTAACAATTTCAGAGGGCCTTATGGCGACTTACTATAGCAACGATTTTCGTGCCGGTCTTAAAATCATGATGGACGGCGAACCTTATGCAGTTGAAGCCAGTGAATTCGTAAAACCTGGTAAAGGCCAGGCTTTTGCGCGCGTTAAGCTGCGTCGTCTGCTGACCGGTACTCGCGTAGAGAAAACCTTCAAATCAACCGACTCTGCAGAAGGCGCAGATGTTGTAGATATGAACCTGACTTACCTGTACAACGACGGTGAGTTTTTCCATTTCATGAACAACTCCACTTTCGAACAGCTGGCTGCAGACGCGAAAGCGGTAGGCGACAGCGCTAAGTGGCTGCTGGATCAGGCTGAGTGCATCGTGACCCTGTGGAACGGCCAGCCTATCTCTGTTACCCCGCCGAACTTTGTTGAACTGGAAATTATTGAAACTGATCCAGGCCTGAAAGGCGATACCGCAGGTACTGGTGGCAAACCAGCAACGCTGTCTACTGGCGCAGTGGTTAAAGTTCCGCTGTTCGTTCAGATCGGCGAAGTGATCAAAGTGGATACCCGTTCTGGTGAATACGTATCCCGCGTGAAGTAATACGCCTTACTTGATCTCATGGTGCAGCGTTTGCTGCGCCATACAATTTTCCAGGGCAGGAATGATGAAACGTCTTCTCAGTCTTGTAACACTCGTCCTACTGGCCGCAACCTTGTTGACGGGGTGTAATACCGCACGTGGCTTTGGCGAAGATATCAAACATCTCGGCAATTCCATCTCCCACGCTGCCAGCTAGTCTTTTCGCTTCGTCTGAAAAACCGTCTGTTTCCCGTCAAGTTACGGGATGTTGTCTATTATTAAGTAGCTATACGCACAACATTGGCTAAAAAGGAAGACGCTATGGTTAAGAAGACAATTGCAGCAATCTTTTCTGTTCTGGTACTTTCCTCTCTATTAACCGCCTGTAACACGACGCGCGGCGTTGGTCAGGATATTTCTGAGGGTGGCCAGGCTATCTCGGGCGCTGCAGCAAAAGCTCAGGATTAATCATGAACGGTACGACCGCTGTGCGTGTCGTGCCGTTAATCTTACCGTTCTGGCAGTGATAAAAACGGCGAATAGCGATTATCCATGTGCAGTTTCATGCGAATGTTGCGTTTGTAGGTGTAAACCGTTTTGCCATGAATACCAAGCGCACTGGCAATCGCGTTGTTTCCCGCTCCCTCCATCCACATCGTCAACACCTTCTCTTCCTGTGGCGTAAGCAGTGACGTGGCGTTTTTAGCTGTGTCTAAAGGCGGTCTCACGCGTAATGCCGCGTGGATCGTTTTTGAGAGCTCATACAGTGTGGCTGTTTTTGATAACACGGCATGAACAAAATGTCGTGAGCTGAACGCCGAAGCACTGTATTCGCCACCTGATTGCAGCAAGATAAGCGGGGCCATCCCACAGGCCATAAAAAAGGGGGCAATTGGCTGAAATGGATGGGAGTCATCAAGAAAGCTATATAAATCAGCGATAATCAAATGAGGTTTCCATTGCAGAATGTGTTCTTTTGCCAGCAAGAGATTATTTAACCCTGACACCAGGAACGAAGCACTAAACAAACCAGAATGATTAAGCCAGGCCTCTATTCCCGTACGGGTAAAGTGGCATCGATCAATCACTAATATTTTCAACATAAAATAATCGCATTAAGAAGTAAGGCCAATGGCTTCCTGACTTCAGAAAGCGTTTCATCATAAAGACGACCGATGAGCACTAAATGCCGGAACTACGTTGCTTATTGCATCCAATTCAGGCTTTTAAGCGATCAGAAATAAAAAGATTGAAATTCACTTTTTGTCGGGCAAAAATACCCTTTCATTCATCGGCTTTGTGGGACGACCTGCAAACGTGTCTTTCACCGGGGACGGCCCCATCTCTCTGGAGCCTAAAATGTCCTGGATCGTTTTGTTAATTGCTGGCCTGCTTGAAGTTGTATGGGCGATTGGCCTCAAATATACCCATGGATTTACCCGCCTGACCCCAAGTGTCATTACCGTCGTCGCCATGATCGTCAGTATTGCGATGCTCTCGTGGGCAATGAAAACCCTGCCCGTTGGGACTGCGTACGCGATCTGGACCGGTATAGGCGCCGTTGGCGCGGCCATCACCGGGATTATCTTACTGGGTGAGTCCGCCAGCCCGATGCGTCTGGCCAGTCTGACGCTGATCGTTGCGGGTATTATCGGTCTGAAGCTCAGCACCCATTAATGGGGTTGTTTCACCCAGATTAACTTACTGACATCAAAGCCTTCCCGGATCGCGACAGCGAGTATTTGCTGCTTCATTTCGTCTGAAATGGTCGGTGTGCGCGAGAGTATCCACAAATAGTCGCGATCCGGGCCGCACACCAGCGCGTGGTGATATTCTCTGTCAAGTGCGATGACGTTGTAGCCGCCATAGAACGGACCAAAGAACGAGATTTTCAGCGCGGCCCGACTGGGATCGCCAGTAAACCAGGCCTTTCCTTGTGTTTTTTGCCACATATCCCGATCCGGATTGTAACCCTTGTTGGTCACATTAAGGCCGCCGTCATCGCGCAGGCTGTAAGTGGCGGTGACGTTTTCCAGTCCTCTTTCGAAGCGATGATCAAAGCGAGCAATTTCATACCAGGTGCCGAGGTAGCGTTTCACATCAAAGTTATTGACGACAGTAACGCCCTTCGGCGGCGTGGGTGAGCTGCAAGCAACCACTAAAAACGCGGCTGTCACCGCGGTGATAACAGGCAGGATGCGCATGAGGGTTTCCTTGCTGGTTTTCTGTTAAGTGTAGATGACAGCAAGGAAAGGGTGGGCGGCAACAGGTTACTGCAGAGATTCCAGAATCCGGTAGGCGGCCGCGACACGTGCAGGATTTGGATAGCTTTTATTCGCCAGCATCACGATACCGAGGTTTTTCTCTGGAATAAAAGCAACGTAACTGCCAAAACCGCCGGTAGAGCCTGTCTTGTGTACCCAGGATGCTTTGACCGCAGGCGCGGGTGGGTTAATTTCCACGGCTGTCTGTGCCGCCAGCGCGATCTTATTATCGCTACCCTTGATGACCGTTTCGCTCTCTACCGGCCAGTTCAGCATCTCCCAGCCTAACCCCTGATACATCTCGCCAATGCGCCAATAGCGCGACTGGGCTAACGCCACGCCTTGCTGCAGCGTTTTATCCTGAACATGGGAGGCGTCCATGTTGGCGAGCACCCAGCTTGCCATATCTTCAATGCTGGATTTAACCCCATATGCCTCTGCATCCAGTGGGCCGGGTGAAACATGGACAGGCTTACCCTCGCGATAACCCCAGGCATAATTCTTCTGTTCTGACGCGGGGACGGTTACCCAGGTATGCTCGAGTTTTAGCGGTTTGAAAACGCGCGTGGTCATCGCTTCTTCGAAACTCATTCCAGAAGGTTTGACCGCCAGCGCGCCAAACAAGCCGATGCTGGCATTGGCATACAGACGTTTGCTGCCCGGAGCCCACTCCGGCTGCCAGGTTTGATAGTAGTGAAGCAGCGAGGCGTCATCCGTCACGCTATCCGGCACCTGAAGCGGTAAGCCTCCTGCAGTATAGGTCGCCAGATGTAGCAGGCTGATGCCTTGCCACTGCTTACCGTTCAACGCAGGCCAATATTTTGTTGCCGGATCGCTGAGTTTGATTTCACCGCGAGCGACAGCATCGCCCGCCAACACGCCAGTGAACGTTTTACTCACGGAACCGAGTTCAAACAGAGTACGTGGGGTGACGGGATAGTTTTTGGCAATGTCGGCATTACCCCAGGTAAAGTATCTCGGCTTGCCCTGGTAAATCACCGCAACGGCCATGCCCGGAATCGCCTGTTCTTTCATTAATGGGGCAATGGTGCGGTTTACAACATCAGCGATGTGTTGATCTGTGTGTGGTGTGGCAAGCGCTGAACTGGAGGCAGTAAGGAGCAGCACACTGCAGAGGGTTTTGTTCATCATGGCGTATTTCCGTAACAAAGGGCCCGAGGGATTTCCGGGAAGAGTGCGGCAGTAGGTTACACTATTTGCGACGATGGCAGGGAGAAGAGACGGTAGAAATAAAACGGCCCGCCAGTGGCGGGCCGGAATAACGATGGTACTAATCAGAGCGTGACGATAGCAATCAGCGTCACAACGGTCAGAATAGCAGCCAGACCGTAGAATACCCACTTGCCAGCCGGCACGTGGATTTTCAGGTCATGCATCGCGTGGTGCATACGGTGTAAACCACACCACAGCGGCAGAACGATCATCAGGAACATGAACGCGCGGCCAATAAAGCTTTGCGCAAAGGCCAGAACACGTTCGTAGCTCAGGGCATCGCCCGGGAAGAGTCCCAGTGGCAGCATAATGCCGACCAGAAGAACCATGACCGGCGCAATGATCGCGCCCCACATACCACCTGCACCAAACAGTCCCCAGAATACGGGTTCGTCAGAGCGTTTTGGATTTGGATTAATCATCCCGGACTCCTTACCAGTACAGGGCAACATACAGAATAACTACAGTCGCAACTGCAGTAACCGCCCAGAGACCTTTGATGATCGGCTCTGGCCCCATTTTTTCGTCTTTTACGATGATATTGGCCGCTTTTGGCGCCAGCTCAAACCAGGTCTTGGTGTGCAGCAATGCTGCAGCCAGGGCGATCAGGTTGAGGATCACCACGACTGGATTTTGCAGAAAACCAACGAATCCCATCCAGGATTCTGCGCCGTGTTTGAGGGCAAACAGGCCGAAAATCAGTTCAATGCTGAACCAAACTGCCGGCACCGCTGTGCCTTCGCGCAGCATGTAAAAGCGATAAAACGGCAGCTTTTTCCACCAGGTGGACGTCATTGGCCGCACATAGGCTTTGCGTTTAGTCGTCATGTTGCACTCCTTAGCGTGGTTTCAGGGTAGCGATAAGAAAGTCTTTCGAGCTTTCTACTTTACCCTGCTGGATGGCCGCAGCCGGATCGACGTGTTTCGGACACACTTCGGAGCAATAGCCCACGAAAGTACAAGACCAAACGCCGTTCTGGCCATTCAACTGAGCCATACGCTCCTTCTTACCGTGGTCACGGCTATCTTCGTTGTAACGATGCGCCAGCGTAATCGCCGCCGGACCGATGAACTCAGGGTTCAGGCCGAACTGCGGGCACGCGGCGTAACACAGACCACAGTTGATGCAACCGGAGAACTGGTGATACTTCGCCATTTGCGCCGGAGTCTGGGTATTCGGACCCTGATCCGGTGTGCGTGAATTACCGATGATGTACGGTTTGATGGCTTCCAGACTTTCGATAAAGTGCGTCATGTCGACGACCAGATCGCGCTCAATCGGGAAGTTGCCCAGCGCTTCAACCTTCATGCCGTTGGTGTAATCACGCAGGAAGGTTTTGCACGCCAGTTTTGGTACGTTGTTGACCATCATGCCGCAAGAGCCGCAGATTGCCATACGGCAGGACCAGCGGTAGCTCAGGTCTGGCGCCAGGTTATCTTTGATGTAGCCCAACGCATCCAGCAGTGACGTTGTTTCATCATAAGGAACATCATAGAAAGCACTGTGCGGTGCGGTATCCACTTCCGGGTTATAGCGCACCACCTCAACTTTCAGGTTTTTCATCTCAGCCATTCGCCTTCTCCTTCTTATCGGCTGCTTCCGCTTCGCCACCATATACACGTTTTGCTGGCGGCAGAGTGGTGATTTTCACGTCGCTGTAGTCCAGGCGAGTGGTGCCATCAGCATCGCGGAAGGCGAGGGTGTGTTTGAGGAAGTTGACGTCGTCACGCTCGGTGCAACCTTCGTCCAGACGCTGATGCGCGCCGCGCGATTCTTTACGTGCCAGAGCGGAGTGCGCCATACATTCAGCAACATTCAGACCGTGGCCCAGCTCGATGGTGTACAGCAAGTCGGTATTGAAGACGCTGGAGGTGTCGGTAATACGCACGCGCTTGAAGCGTTCCTGCAGCTCAGCCAACTTATCAACCGTTTTCTGCATGAGTTCTGGCGTACGGTAGATACCGCAACCTTCTTCCATGGACAGACCCATTTCATCACGGATCTTCGACCAGTTTTCAGTGCCTTCCTGGTTCACCAGATCTTTCAGACGCTGTTCAACGCCTGCAACCTGCGCATCAAGCGCGGCGCTGTTGGCGGTACCCGCCGTAGCAGCACGTTCCATCGCTTGCTCACCCGCCAGACGGCCAAAGACCACCAGTTCAGCCAGGGAGTTAGAGCCCAGACGGTTGGCGCCATGGAGACCGACAGAGGAACATTCGCCAACGGCAAACAGACCTTTGATGCGGGTTTCGCAGTTTTGATCGGTTTCGATACCGCCCATGGTGTAGTGCGCGGTCGGACGAACCGGGATTGGCTCTTTAACTGGATCGACGCCGACATAGGCTTTCGCCAGTTCGCAGATGAACGGTAAACGTTCGAGCAGTTTTTTCTCGCCGAGATGACGCAGGTCGAGGTGAACGACATCGCCACGCGGAGTGGAGATGGTGTTGCCTTTACGCCATTCGTGCCAGAAAGCCTGAGAAACTTTGTCGCGCGGACCCAGTTCCATGTATTTGTTCTTCGGCTCACCCAGCGGGGTTTCCGGACCCATGCCGTAGTCTTGCAGATAACGGTAGCCGTTTTTGTTGACCAGAATACCGCCTTCACCACGGCAGCCTTCGGTCATCAGGATACCAGAACCTGGCAGACCAGTTGGGTGATACTGAACGAACTCCATATCACGCAGCGGAACGCCGTGGCTCAGCGCCATACCCATACCGTCACCGGTTACGATGCCGCCGTTGGTGTTGTAACGGTATACACGGCCTGCGCCGCCCGTTGCCATCACCACCGCGTTAGCACGGATTTGCACCAGCGTGCCTTCCATCATGTTCATCGCCACCAGACCACGGGCATGGCCGTCGTCTACCAGGATGTCCAGAACGAAGTGTTCGTCAAAACGCTGAATTTGTGGGAACTGCAGAGAAGTCTGGAACAGGGTGTGGAGCATATGGAAGCCGGTCTTATCCGCGGCGAACCAGGTACGCTCAATTTTCATCCCGCCGAAGCGACGTACGTTGACGCTACCGTCTTCACGACGGCTCCACGGGCAACCCCATTGCTCCAGTTGCGTCATTTCAGTTGGGCAGTGGTGAACAAAGTAGTCCACGACATCCTGCTCACACAGCCAGTCTCCGCCCGCTACCGTATCGTGAAAATGGTAGTCAAAGCTGTCATGATCCTGCGCGACAGCAGCAGAGCCACCTTCGGCAGCAACGGTATGGCTGCGCATTGGGTACACTTTTGAGATCAGTGCGATTTTAGCGTTAGGATTTGCCTGCGCGGCAGCAATTGCAGCGCGTAATCCTGCGCCACCGGCGCCTATAATGGCAAGATCGGCTTGAAAGGTTTGCACGACATTCCTCCAGATTGTTGTTATTTCGCCACTCACGCAGTCAGTTTAGTCCCTGAGATATGCGGATGGCGAATGCGATTCCACTGCTCCTTTATAGGTACAGTAGTATAGTCGCAGGTATAGAAGGGAAATTTGACGTGTTCGATTTTTTTAGCGTATCAATGGCGCTAATTATCATTGATTCTGATTAATTTAATTACTAAAGCATCCATCTTCAGTTTTTTAACCCTCGATTCAGCATAAGTCTCTTCCGCACAAAATTTGTCTCCCTGACAGGTTACGAGTAGACTTCGTGCCCTTGTCATATATCGGAGAAAGAACCATGAGCGAAACGGCAACCTGGCAGCCGAGCGCGTCCATCCCCAATCTGTTAAAACGTGCGGCAATTATGACGGAAATTCGTCGTTTCTTTGCCGATCGCGGAGTGCTTGAGGTTGAGACGCCTTGCATGAGTCAGGCGACGGTAACAGACATTCATTTGTTCCCGTTTGAGACGCGTTTCGTTGGACCTGGTCATTCGCAGGGGATGAACCTCTACCTGATGACCAGCCCGGAATACCACATGAAACGCCTGCTGGTGGCGGGATGCGGTCCGGTCTTTCAGCTATGCCGTAGTTTTCGTAATGAAGAGATGGGGCGTCACCATAACCCGGAATTCACCATGCTTGAGTGGTATCGTCCTCACTACGATATGTACCGCCTGATGAATGAAGTGGATGACCTGCTGCAACAGGTGCTCGATTGCCAGCCCGCAGAAAGCCTCTCTTACCAGCAGGCGTTTCAACGCCATCTCGAGCTTGACCCGCTGTCAGCAGATAAAACCCAGTTGCGTGAAGCCGCAGCAAAACTGGATTTAAGCAATATTGCGGATACAGAAGGAGACCGGGACACGCTGCTGCAACTGCTGTTTGCCATGGGCGTCGAACCGCATATTGGTAAAGAGAAACCCACGTTTGTGTACCATTTTCCGGCGAGTCAGGCATCTCTGGCGCAAATCAGTACGGAAGATCACCGCGTGGCTGAACGTTTTGAGGTGTATTTCAAAGGTATTGAGCTGGCGAATGGTTTCCACGAGTTGACGGATGCTCGCGAACAGCAGCAACGCTTTGAACAAGACAACCGTAAGCGCGCGGCGCGCGGTCTGCCGCAGCAGCCTATCGACACTAACTTACTTGAAGCCTTAAAAGTGGGGATGCCGGATTGCTCCGGTGTGGCGCTGGGCGTAGATCGTCTGGTGATGCTGGCATTAGGGGCTGAAAGCCTTGCAGACGTGATTGCTTTTACGGTGGACAGAGCCTGATTTATTTGGCGCTGTAAAATAGCGTTATTATCCTTCATATATCCATATCATTTATAGTTTTGAATTATTCTATAAATGATATGGCTAGTTATTTTCAGATATTCTCTTCTTTGAGAGAGCGATCTCAGCGTGGAATAAAAGCAAGACGGTATTTTGTTATTCTTTTGAGTTAACGGAATGCTGTTATGGATAACTTAATTTTTTGTAAGGTGGATGAGTTTGGCTTTCCGCACTGGGATGGGATAGATTTTCTTCGTTGGATGGTATTACCGACAGATTGGGATTTGGAAATAGGAAGCGCGTATCTTTGGCTCTATAAAACAGCATGGCTGGTGCATTACAGAAGTATGATAAAACAATACGCCCATGAAGCACAAATACCTGCTCTATTACTTGCTGGTGTCGCAGTTTCAGAGGTAGGAGGTATGCCAGACAGAGCAAAAAGCATTGGTGTCTTACAAGCCAAACAGGTGATAGATGAAATCATAGGCGAAAAGAACAAATACTCAAATACAACATCAGTAGGCTCTATAGCCATTCAATTAGGCGTCGCGGCCCAAACACTGGGAATTGATCCTACTACACTCGATCACTTCCAGCAGTTTCGCCTTTCTCAGTGCCTTTTGAACAACAGCTTTAACATTAGAGTGGTTGCTTTCCATTTACGTGATTTAATTCTTTATGATAATCCAGGAATCGATACCACTATTCTTACCGATGAGCAGATCATACTTGCAGGATCTCGTTATAATCGTGGAACCCAAAGAAGTGCAAACGATATTATCAGCTCTATTCATGACCCAATAGGTTCACCTACGAGAGAGTACAGCGAATATGGTCGCCGTATTCTTCAAAAAAAGCAATCGCTGCTGAATATACTGGAGGAGCGATAAATGACATGGAAAATGTTTACCTTAGGATTTATTTGGTTCTGGGCCTCGATAGTTCATATCATGTTATTTTCGATACGAGATAAAGAGTGGATGATTGGCAGTGGTGAAATTAAAAATTTCTGCCAGTTGACTCGTGCTATTTTGGAGGACGATACGCGAGTTTTCGGTGTGCCAATGACGCTACCGCTCTTTCTTCCTCTGTTATACGTTATTTTCTGGAAAAAAATCCATCATTGGTATTTGTGGTTCTTGATGTTAAGTGTTTTTGCTTATTGGTTATGGCGTTTTTATTTCCGCTACCATTGGTGCTTTTAAACCAGAAGCCTTCTCCTGCAAGAGAAGGCTTCTGGTATTCTTACAAACTCCCCGCCGGACGTGCTTTCTTACCGGCAGACGTCAGCGTTTTCCCTGTCCTCGTCCCGTTCAAACTTTCCAGACGCATCTGGAACGGTGGGAATGGCATATCAATGCCATGATCATGGAAGCCCGCCAGAATCAACTGATGGATTTCATGGCGTAGAGGCATACGGTGCCCCATCTCTGCGGCATAGATACGCAGTTCGAAGATCTGAATCCCTTGCTGGAGATCGACCAGGAACACTTCCGGCGCCGGGTTGTCGATCACCAACGAACAGCGCTGCGCCGCCGTCAGCAGAATTTGCGTGACCTCTTCGCTATTGGCGCAGGAAGGCGCCGGAATGGTCAGCACCACACGCGTCACAGAGTCAGAGAGTGACCAGTTAATAAACTGCTCGGTGATAAACGCCTTGTTGGGCACGATAATCTCTTTACGGTCCCAGTCGCTGATGGTGGTCGCGCGGGTATTGATTTTCGTCACGCTGCCCGTCAGGTCACGAATAGTCACCGTGTCGCCAATACGAATCGGCTTTTCGAACAAAATGATCAGGCCCGAGATAAAGTTGGCGAAGATTTCCTGCAAGCCAAAACCCAGACCGACACCGAGCGCTGCAACCAGCCACTGTAATTTTGACCACTCAATCCCAATCATTGAGAAACCGACCAACCCGCCAATCAGCATCAGCAGATATTTGGTGATGGTGGTGATGGCATAGCCCGTGCCGGGCGTTAAATCCAGATGCTGGAGCAGCGCCAGTTCCAGCAGCGCAGGTAAATTACGGACCAGTTGCGTGGTGATAATGAACACCAGAATCGAAATTAATACCGCGCCCAGCGTAATCGGTTCCAGGCTTTCTACTCCCTGAACCGTGGAAGTGACATCCCAGAGTGAGATGTTCTCAAGGAATCCAAAAGCGGAATGGATTTCCGACCACAGCACGATGACCGACAACAGAGCGATGAGCATCAGAATCGAACGCACCAGGCGCAGCGACTGGGCGCTGATGGTGTCGAGATCCACTTCGCTTTCATCGACCTCAACGCTTCCCTCAAGACTGCTCGAATGCGCTTGTTCTTCCTCCCCCCGCGCACGCTGCGCCAGCATTTCGGCGCGGCGATGCTTGGCGCGATCAAACGCCAACCGGCGGCGCTGAATCAGCATCCAGCGGCGGATGACGTGATAAATCACCAGCAGCAAGAACCAGATGGCGACTGAGGTTTCCAGTCGCGCCAGCAGCGCCTGCGCGGTCGCCAGATAGCCAACGACAGCTGCAAAAATCGCGACGAGCGGCGCGCCCATTAGCAGATTCCATAACATCCGGTTGACTATGTTATCGCCGCTGCCCTCTTTGTCGAGATACAGCGGGATACCTGCTCGTTTCAGGCTAAGGGTGACTATCGCCAGCGCTCCGCAAATTAACATGAAGCAGAGACGTCCCAATGAAGCGGAAAACTCCCGGTCATTAAGATTATCAAACATAATCAAGGCCATGATGAGCGGCACGATAAATCCGATACTCATCAGGTAATAGCGCATCGCGCGGGCCACCCGGTGACGCGGCCAGCCAAAATGCGCCACGAACAAACCGTTTGGACGCGCAAAGGCGGCGCAAATCATCACCACCCACAGTAACGGTACGGTGGCGGTGACGCCATCGCCTATCGCAACGGCCAGCGGGTAAGGCCACGCTTCCCGCAGCCCAAACCCTAATGTGGCCCACAACACCGGAAGCGGTGAGGCGACCAGTATTGACCAGAACACGGTACGCAATGTTAGCCAGAAGTGGTCCTGCGTGACTTTTCCAACGCGGGCGGATGAACGTTCCAGAAAACGGGTGAAGTGCTTACGTGAGTAAAGACTAAAGCCAACCAGGATCAGCGCGCCAAACAGCGGCAGCAGCGTCTCTTTGCTGGTTAGCATCATGATGCTGGCTTTGCCTAGTTGGTTAAAAGTATCCAGTGAAATCAACCGACGCAGATCCTGAACGAGCTCAATCGGCCAGGAGAGCGACATCGGACTCACATCGGATGTCCAGAACAGGTAGCGGTGCGTCGCTTCGTTGACCTCTTTGAGCGCATCCTCCAACTGGCTATTGGAGACTTTCAGTTTGGTCAACTCAAGGATCAGCGTGTCTCCTCCCTGTAGCAGGGAATTCAACAGCTCGCGCTGGGTACGCAGTTGCGCATCCAGAATCCGGTTTTGTTCGGCGGTGAGCGGCTTGCCGTCAGCCTGATGAATCTGACGCAACTGAGGCTGCTTGTTAAGCAGGTCTTCATAGCGCATACGATGCACGCGTAATTGCGCCATTTCCGTATCTAACTGCTGCGGTTTGGGCATTTCCGGCAGGCGT
This sequence comes from Citrobacter sp. Awk 4, assembly GCF_028069725.1. GTDB lineage: Bacteria > Pseudomonadota > Gammaproteobacteria > Enterobacterales > Enterobacteriaceae > Citrobacter_D. The sequence goes on along the minus strand of NZ_JANEWG010000030.1, from coordinate 21,996 downwards.
GAAACCTGGGCGCGTAGCGCTTCGCCAAGCATATTGGAGACGCCCAGCCATTGTGCCTGCTCCCGCAGTGTATTGAGCGCCTGGCGTACCTGTAGGGTCTGACTGGTCGCCTGGCGCTGTTGCGAGGCCACCAGATCCATGCGCTGCGCTTGCTGGTTGAGTGCCTGCGACAATTCGCGGTTTACTTTGAACTGATCGACAATACCTGTTGGCAGACCATCACTGTTTTCCGCCAGCAGTTCGGTACTTTCCAGCGCGCGTTCGGCTTCGCGTTGGCGCTGGCTGTTTAGTTGATTGCGTAAGGCTTGCAGATAAGCGTCAAGTTGTTGGCTTTGTTTTTCCGCCAGTTCAGAGCGCATACGCGCCAGTTCCTGACGATTGTTTGCTGAAAGCTGCGCCAGCTCGAGTTCATCCACCAGGGCTTTGAGTTTGGCGGATTCGGCCTGCATGCCTATATTTTGCGCTTGATTCAGCGGGGTGTTGCCACTCACGGTACCGAGTCGCCGTTCAATGTCATTCAACTGGCGACGGGCATCGGTTTGTTGCTGCGGAAGTTGACTCAGCGAGTCGGCAATTTCCCGGGCGCGTTCCTGTTCCTGTTGAGCCTGGCGGCTTTTGTCCAGCAATTGACTGCTGACCTGGAGGATCTCCTGGTTCAGCGCCTCGGTGGTCATCCCCGGCGTTACGTCGCGTGGTTCGTCGCGCAGATTATTTAGCTGGGCGCGTAATGTCGCAGACAGCTTGGGGAAATTGTCGATGACTTGCTGGTATTGCTGGGCGCGCTCGAGGGAGCCTTTACGTTCCTCAAGCGCGTTCAACGCAGACTGGAGCGCCTCGATGGCCTCCGGCTGGGCGGGTTTCGCCGCTTTTGCCTGCTCCAGTTCCTGGGTGATTTGTTTGGCGTCGGGGGCTGTCGCGGCGTACGCCCCCAGGCTGAGGCACCAGGCCATCAGAAAAGTGATAATCAGGCGCACGTCAGTCTACCCTTGTCGTTAGCTTTGTTCTGTCTTGTCGTCAACCGGTGGGTTGGCGTCGTGTTCTGCGGCAATTTCCGTTTCTGCAACCGGCGCAGTTTCTACGTCTGACGGGGTGAAAATCTCGGTAGACATGGCCAGCGGCTGACCAATTTTGGTCGCAGACAGACTTTGCAGTTGTTCGACCAGATTCACTTTACCTGGCGCAAACAAGTTGATGACAGTAGAGCCCAGCTTGAAACGACCCATCTCCTGGCCTTTCAACAGTGCAACAGAACCTTCGCTTTCGCCCGCAGGCCAGGTCCAGCGTTTGATGATGCCTTCACGTGGCGGCGTGATGGTTCCCGCCCACACGGTTTCAATGCTACCGACGATGGTTGCGCCGACCAGGATCTGCGCCATCGGGCCAAATTCGGTATCAAACAGACAAATGACACGCTCGTTACGGGCAAACAGGTTCGGGACGTTTTGCGCGGTCAGATGGTTGACGGAGAACAAATCACCCGGCACGTAAATCATTTCACGCAGAATGCCGTTACACGGCATGTGTACGCGGTGATAGTCGCGCGGGGAGAGGTAAGTGGTGACAAACGAACCGTTGCGGAACAGGTCGGCCATCAGATAGTTGCCTGCCAGCAGCGCCTCGAGGCTATAGTTATGCCCTTTTGCCTGCAGAATTTTGTCTTCTTCAATGCGACCTAGCTGACTGATCACGCCGTCTGCCGGCATCACCAGGATGTTCGGGTCGGTATCTACCGGGCGCACATCGTCACGCAGCGGACGGACAAAGAAGTCGTTGAATGTGCGGTAGCTGGCGGTGTCCGGTTTCTGTGCTTCATTCATATCGACCTTGTAGTACTTCACAAACAGGTCGATAACCAGTTTAGTCAGCCATCCTGCTCGTTTGCTTGCGCCCCAACCCGCCAGGCGAGTGAGCCATAGTTTCGGCAGAATGTACTGTAGCGAAAGTTTAAATGAGTTTAACAAGGTAGCCTCCAGGCCATTGTTTTGTCGTTCTACACTTCATCCTTCAAACTGCCTCTGCGTTGGCTGTGCTCGCTCACCCCAGTCACATAGCTATCTATGCTCCTGGGGATTCACTCACTTGCCGCCTCGATGCATTTTGAATGATTTTGTGTACATTTAGCGGATCCTGAAAAAGGGGGTCGATTCTAGCGACGCTTAGCTTAGTTGTCAGTTATCCGTATCAGAAAAGTTTTTACGCGTTTTTACTTGCGCCATGCTTTCCAGAATCCGGTGATAATTTTCGAAGCGGGTCTCGGCAATCACCCCTTTCTCTACTGCCTCACGGATAGCACAGCCTGGGTCCGCATCATGTTTGCAGTCGCGGTATTTGCAATGCCCTAAATAGTCATGAAATTCGACAAAGCCGTGCGTGATTTGTTCCGGCTCAAGATGCCACAGCCCAAATTCGCGAACGCCGGGGGAATCGATGACATCACCGCCGTGCGGGAAGTGGTACAGGCGAGAAGCCGTGGTTGTGTGCTGTCCAAGACCGGAGTTGTCGGAGACATCGTTGGTCAGGATCTCTTCCTGCAGACCGAGCAGGTTATTAAGCAAACTGGATTTGCCTACGCCCGACTGACCAGCAAAAATGCTAATACGATCGGTTAATGCCTCTTCAAGCGGCTTCAGACCATTGTTTGTATGGCTGGATACCATCAATACGCGATAGCCAATGTTACGATAGATATCCATCTGTTCGTTTACGAAGGCCATGCCTTCATCGTCCAGCAGATCGATCTTGTTGAGCACGATAATCGGTTCAACCTGCAGCGTTTCGCAAGCCACCAGATATCGGTCGATAATATTGAGCGACAGCTCCGGCAAAATGGCGGAGACAATTACGATTTGGTCGATGTTGGCGGCAATGGGTTTTACGCCGTCATAAAAGTCCGGACGAGTGAGCACCGAGGTGCGTTCATGCACGGCTTCGACAATGCCTTTGACGTTTACGCCTTCCGCCGCCGCTTTTCCTGGACGCCAGACCACGCGATCGCCAGTGACCAGCGAACGGATGGTTCGACGAATATTGCAACGGTGTACTTCGCCGTTGGTGGATTCGACGTCGGCATGCATACCAAAACGGCTGATAACAATACCTTCAGCGGTTTCACCAAACAGATTGTCATCGTAATCGGCCTTCTCCGTGGACGTTTTAAGACGACGCTGGTGATTGGCGTTCACGCGGCGCTGTTGGCCTTTGGAGAGTTTATTTTTACTCAATCGTACTGGCTCCTGGTCGCCCATTGTGGGCAAAACATCTATGATACACGCTATTTTAGATGAATATAGTCACACTGAACGTGACCTCTGAAGGGTGGAAAATAGCATGAGTGCCAATGAAAACAACCTCATTTGGATAGATCTTGAAATGACGGGGCTGGATCCCGAGCGCGATCGCATCATTGAGATCGCGACGCTGGTGACCGATGCCAACCTGAACATCCTGGCAGAAGGGCCGACGATTGCCGTGCATCAGTCCGACGAACAACTGGCGCTGATGGATGACTGGAACGTGCGTACTCATACCGGAAGTGGTCTGGTGGATCGTGTGAAGGCAAGTACGGTGGGCGATCGCGAAGCGGAACTGGCGACGATTGAATTTTTGAAAGAGTGGGTGCCCGCCGGAAAATCACCTATTTGCGGTAACAGTATCGGACAGGATCGTCGCTTCCTGTTTAAATACATGCCGGAACTGGAAGCGTACTTCCACTACCGTTATCTGGATGTGAGTACGTTGAAAGAGCTGGCGCGCCGCTGGAAGCCGGAAATTCTGGATGGCTTTACTAAGCAGGGCACACACCAGGCGATGGATGATATCCGTGAGTCGGTGGCAGAACTGGCGTACTACCGCGAGCATTTTATTAAGCTGTAATCGAGTGGGGCGGATTGCGCATTTATCCGGCCCATCAGCTTGCGTCATCGCTGTTTTGCCGCTAAATTGTGCGCTTTGGCGAATTATTCGGCACTTAAACAAAAAAACAAAAAAATCGCTTTTAGGGGGGTTGCAGCAGGAAGGATTTCTCGTATAATGCGCCTCCCGTAACGACGCAGAAATGCAAATTACGACAGCAACAAATTTGCGGGAATAGCTCAGTTGGTAGAGCACGACCTTGCCAAGGTCGGGGTCGCGAGTTCGAGTCTCGTTTCCCGCTCCAAAATTTGAAAGTATCGCAAGATACAGCACCACCCAATCGCAGGATTTCGAATTGCGACAAGGCGGCAACTGAATGAATCCTTGGGAGCTTACTGAAGTAAGTGACTAAGGTGAATGAAGGCAGTCCAACGCAGTAGCGGTTCGAAAGACGAAGATTAAGCGGGAATAGCTCAGTTGGTAGAGCACGACCTTGCCAAGGTCGGGGTCGCGAGTTCGAGTCTCGTTTCCCGCTCCAAAATTTGAAAGTATCGCAAGATACGCACCACCCAAGCGGGAATAGCTCAGTTGGTAGAGCACGACCTTGCCAAGGTCGGGGTCGCGAGTTCGAGTCTCGTTTCCCGCTCCAAATTCTTATCTCAATAAAATTATCCACAACGCGTTATCACGTTGGGGACGATTTCTTTTGCTTCTGACACACTCTTGTAAACAGACTTATCCACAGGTCAGGGTATAATTCCTGGAATGCGAAAAACTTTGTCGGGTGAATAGTAACAATATAACTAGTTGAAAATGCTTGATTAATTAACATTTCGAAATGTTAATGCGATCACTTGACGATTTTTTCCCTCTTGAATCACAATGCATTTTTATTTTTATACACAAGCTGTGGATGATTCAGGCGTCACGTGGCAGACCTTTTTCAACCGCTCTGATCAGACGCTGTTTCGACGGTAATTGCACTTCTACCACACAAGCATTGCGCCGCTCAATTTGCTGGGCAACCGCCCATTCTATGTGCTCATCAAGAAGTGGGTGCTCACCTCGGCGACTTTCCAGCGCCTGAATCACCGCATCGTCCCACGGCGCATTTCCGAGTGCGACAGCAATATTTCGCAACCAGCGTAAGTGACCAATGCGGCGGATCGCTGATCCTTCCGTGACTTTCAGGAATCGAGCTTCGCTCCAGTTGAACAGTTCAATCAGTTCCGGGGCGTGTAGCGGTTGACGCGGACTGAAATCATCCTCAGTGGTCAACTGCGAGTAGCGATTCCACGGGCAAATAAGCTGACAGTCATCACAACCATAAATCCTGTTTCCTATCAGCGGGCGAAGTTCTTCAGGGATCGCGCCTTCCAGCTCGATCGTGAGATACGAGATACAGCGGCGGGCATCGACAGTGTAAGGTTCTACAATCGCACCGGTCGGACAGATTGTCATACAGGCCACGCATTTTCCGCATCCCTCTTCCTGAGGAGCGTCGATGGGCAGGGGTAAATCGATCAGTAGCTCGCCAAGGAAAAAGAATGAACCTGCCTCGCGGTTAAGTGTAAGTGAGTGCTTACCCGTCCAGCCGAGACCGGCTTTTTCAGCCAGCGGGCGTTCAAGAATGGGCGCAGAGTCGACAAACGGTCTAAAATTCAGCGAAACACAATGTTGCTGAATCATCTCGCCCAGTTTTTTGAGGCGGTTACGTAAGAGCTTGTGGTAGTCGCGACCTAAAGCATAACGACTGACGTAGCCCAACCGGGGATTTTTCAGCGTGCTGGCGAAGGCGGCGTTAGCGGGCAGATAGTTCATGCGTACGCTGATCACGCGCAGAGTACCGGGCAATAATTCATGTGGTCTGGCGCGCATCATGCCGTGGCGGGCCATCCAGTCCATCTCGCCGTGGTATTGTTTGTCCAGCCATGCCTGCAGTTTGGGTTCGGCTTCGCTGAGATCGGTATCGGCAATACCGACCTGCTGAAAGCCCAGTTCCAGCCCCCACTGTTTGATATTTTGCGCTAACTGATTGAGATTGAGGGGCTCTGACATGACGGACCATACAATGAAGAAATACCCCACAAGTATACCACACTCCATTTGGCCCGCCGATGACATCAAGAGAGTGGAGCGCGAAGCGGCAGACGCTTCAGGATTAACGCTGTACGAATTGATGTTGCGTGCGGGCGAAGCGGCGTTTCAGGTCACCCGCAGTGCATATCCAGCGGCCCGCCACTGGCTGGTGCTCTGTGGGCACGGCAATAACGGCGGTGATGGCTATGTACTGGCAAGGTTTGCGAAAGCCGCAGGCATGACTGTCACGCTGTTGGCGCAAGTAAGTGAGAAGCCACTCCCTGATGAGGCCGCGCAGGCTCGCGAGTCCTGGCTGAACGCGGGAGGCGTGATTCATGCGCCAGATATCGTCTGGCCTGCGGGAGTTGACGTCATTATTGATGCGCTTTCAGGGACTGGCCTTATGCAGGCACCGCGCCAGTCCCTTGCCGCATTGATCGAGCACGCCAATGCGCATCCCGCTCCCGTGGTGGCGGTGGATATTCCTTCCGGCCTGCTGGCGCAGACGGGCGCGACGCCCGGCGCGGTGATTAATGCCGCGCATACGGTCACGTTTATTGCGCTGAAACCCGGTTTGCTGACGGGAAACGCGCGGGATGTCACCGGGCAGTTGCATTTTGATGCGCTGGGTCTGGAAAACTGGCTGGCGAGACAGGAGAGGCAAATCCAACGCGTTGATGCCTCGCAGCTCAGCTGCTGGTTGCCACCGCGTCGTCCGACATCGCACAAGGGTGATCACGGTCGGCTGGTGATTATTGGCGGTGATTATGGTACTGCCGGAGCGATTCGTCTGGCAGGCGAGGCGGCGCTACGAACCGGCGCCGGGTTAGTCAGAGTGCTGACGCGCGCTGAAAACATTGCACCGCTGCTGACGGCCCGGCCAGAGCTGATGGTTCATGAACTGACCCCGCAGTCTCTTGAGGAAAGTCTGGCATGGGCCGATGTGGTGGTAATTGGCCCCGGGCTTGGGCAACAGGCGTGGGGTAAAAAGGCGCTGCAGAAAGTTGAGAGTTTTCGTAAACCAATGCTCTGGGATGCGGATTCGCTCAACCTGCTGGCAATCAATCCCGATAAACGTCACAATCGCGTGATCACCCCGCATCCGGGGGAAGCTGCCCGGCTGCTGGGCTGCTCTGTTGCAGAAATAGAAAGTGATCGCTTACTTTCAGCCCGCCGTCTGGTAAAACGGTACGGTGGTGTTGTAGTGCTAAAAGGCGCGGGAACGGTTGTTGACGCAGAGTCAGCTGTGCCAGCTATTATTGATGCCGGTAATGCGGGAATGGCCAGCGGCGGTATGGGCGATGTGCTCTCCGGGATGATTGGCGCATTGCTCGGACAGAAGCTTACCCCGTATGATGCAGCGTGTGCGGGATGTGTTGCCCACGGCGCGGCAGCGGATGTGCTTGCTGCGCGTTTCGGCACTCGCGGCATGCTGGCGTCCGATCTCTTTTCCACGCTCCAGCGTATTGTTAACCCTGATGTGATTGACGTAAACCATGATGAATCGAGTAATTCCGCTACCTGATGAGCAGGCAACATTAGACCTGGGACTGCGGGTAGCTAAAGCCTGTGCGGGTGCGACTGTTATCTATTTGTACGGTGATTTAGGTGCGGGTAAAACCACCTTTAGCCGCGGGTTCCTGCAGGCATTAGGCCATAAAGGCAACGTGAAAAGTCCAACCTATACACTGGTCGAACCTTATTCACTCGATAACCTAATGGTATATCACTTTGATTTATACCGTCTTGCGGACCCTGAGGAGCTGGAATTTATGGGGATCCGTGATTATTTTGCCAATGATGCCATCTGCCTGGTGGAATGGCCGCAACAAGGTAAAGGTGTACTGCCTGACCCGGATGTCGAAATACACATAGATTACCAGGCGCAAGGTCGTGAGGCGCGCATTAGCGCGGTCTCCTCATCAGGTAATTTGTTGCTGGCGCGTTTAGCCGGTTAACTTCAAGGGTGGCGGGATGATTTTTCGCATCAGAAATTGGTTGGCGGTAACACTGGCCCTGCTGTGCGCGCAGGTCGGGGCCGCCAGCCTCTCCGATATTCAGGTTTCCAACGGCGAACAACAGGCGCGGATTACGCTGAGTTTTATCGGCGATCCGGATTATACCTTTTCGCAAGACAGTAAACGTACCGTTGCGCTGGATATTAAACAGAGCGGCGTGATTCAGGGATTGCCGCTGCTGTTTAGCGGAAATAACCTGGTGAAGGCGATCCGCTCGGGAACACCGAAGGATGCGCAGTCGCTGCGGCTGGTCGTGGATTTAACCGAGAACGGGAAAACCGACGCCGTGAAGCGGCAAAACGGCGGTAATTATACCGTGGTCTTTACGATTAACGCTGATGCCCCGCCGCCACCCCCGCCGCCAGTGGTGGTGAAACGCGTTGAGACGCCGGAGATCGCGCCGCGTCCGAGTGAACCTGCACGTAATCCGTTTAAATCCAGTAACGATCGCACGACGGCTGTGGTGAGCAGCAACACGGCGACGCGTCCTGCAGCACGTGCTCCGGTGAGTAATAGCGACAAGATCGTTATTGCTATTGATGCCGGTCATGGTGGCCAGGACCCTGGCGCCATTGGTCCCGGTGGTATTCGTGAGAAGAATGTCACTATCGCCGTCGCCCGCAAACTGCGTACGCTGCTCAACGATGATCCGATGTTCAAGGGCGTCTTAACGCGTGACGGAGACTACTTCATCTCGGTGATGGGGCGTTCGGACGTCGCGCGGAAGCAAAATGCCAACTTCCTGGTGTCGATCCATGCGGATGCCGCGCCAAATCGCGATGCGACAGGGGCTTCGGTGTGGGTATTGTCAAACCGACGTGCAAACACTGAAATGGCGGGCTGGCTGGAGCAGCATGAGAAGCAGTCCGAACTGTTAGGCGGCGCGGGCGATGTACTGGCAAACAGTCAGTCTGATCCTTACCTGAGTCAGGCGGTGTTGGATCTGCAATTCGGTCATTCACAACGGGTAGGGTATGATGTGGCGACCAACATGATCAGTCAGTTACAGCGTATTGGTTCGATGCATAAGCGTCGTCCTGAACACGCCAGCCTCGGCGTGTTGCGCTCGCCAGACATTCCATCGGTGCTGGTTGAAACGGGCTTTATCAGCAACCGCAGCGAAGAGCGTTTGCTGGCAAGCGATGATTATCAGCAGCAGTTGGCTGATGCCATCTATAAAGGCCTGCGTAACTACTTCCTGGCGCACCCGGTGCAATCCGGGCCGCAGGGGACGCCTGCGCAAACTGCCAGCGCGACAGCGCCGGGTGAGATGCTAACAAACTAAGGAATAGTCATGCCGATTCAGGTTCTTCCGCCGCAACTGGCGAACCAAATTGCCGCAGGTGAAGTGGTGGAACGACCTGCGTCAGTGGTCAAAGAACTGGTAGAAAACAGCCTTGATGCTGGCGCGACGCGAATTGATATCGATATCGAACGCGGCGGCGCAAAGCTTATCCGCATTCGCGATAACGGTTGTGGCATTAAAAAGGACGAACTGGCGCTGGCGTTAGCGCGTCACGCGACCAGTAAAATCGCCACGCTTGACGATCTTGAAGCGATTATCAGCCTCGGGTTTCGCGGTGAAGCGCTGGCGAGTATCAGTTCGGTGTCGCGGTTAACGCTCACCTCCCGCACCGCAGAACAGCCTGAAGCCTGGCAGGCGTATGCCGAAGGGCGTGACATGGACGTGACGGTTAAACCCGCCGCGCATCCGGTGGGCACGACGCTGGAAGTGCTGGATCTGTTCTACAATACCCCGGCGCGGCGCAAGTTCATGCGTACCGAGAAAACCGAATTTAACCATATTGATGAGATTATTCGGCGCATAGCGTTGGCGCGTTTTGACGTCACGATCAATTTGTCGCACAACGGCAAAATGGTGCGTCAGTATCGTGCGGTAGCGCAGGATGGGCAGAAAGAGCGTCGACTGGGCGCAATTTGCGGCACCTCGTTTCTGGAACAGGCGCTGGCGATTGAGTGGCAGCATGGCGATTTGCTGCTGCACGGTTGGGTGGCTGATCCTCATCACACAACGGCGGCGCTGGCGGAAATTCAGTACTGCTATGTGAACGGACGTATGATGCGCGATCGGTTGATCAATCATGCCATTCGCCAGGCCTGTGAAAACAAACTTGGCGCCGATCAGCAACCGGCGTTTGTGCTGTATCTGGAAATTGACCCTCATCAGGTTGATGTCAACGTGCATCCCGCCAAACACGAAGTGCGGTTTCACCAGTCGCGCCTGGTGCATGATTTTATCTATCAGGGGGTTCTCAGTGTGCTGCAACAGCAGCTTGAGACACTGTTGCCGTTGGCAGAAGACGATGAGCCGACGCCAAGACCTATTCCGGAAAACCGTGTGGCGGCCGGACGCAATCACTTTGCAGAACCTGCAGTCGCGCGTGAACCTGCGACACTGCGTTATTCTTCTCCTTCCCCGGTGAGTCACACTGGCCGTCAGGCCTCCGCCCATTGGCCGCAGGCTCAGCCGGGTTATCAAAAGCAGGAGGGGGAGGTTTATCGTCAATTGCTACAGACGCCTGCTCCGGCGCAAAAAAAACAACGTCCTGATGCTGTCGAGCCAGCGCTTGCCGGACACAGCCAGAGTTTTGGTCGCGTACTTACGATTATTGGCGCCGATTGCGCGTTACTCGAAGCCAATGGTCGCATCCAGTTACTGTCGCTGCCAGTGGCTGAACGCTGGCTGCGACAGGCGCAACTGACGCCCGGAAAAGCGCCGGTTTGTGCCCAGCCGTTGCTGATCCCGCTGCGCTTAAAAGTGGCGGTTGACGAAAAGGTGGCGCTGCAAAACGCGCTTCCCTGTTTGGCGGATTTAGGGATTGAATTTCAGCTGGATGCGCAGCATGTGACCATTCGAGCTGTGCCTTTACCCTTACGCCAACAAAATTTACAAATCTTGATTCCTGAACTGATAGGCTACCTGGCGCAGCAATCTGGCTATGAGGCAGACAACATTGCCCAGTGGATTGCGCGTAATCTGATGAGTGAACATCCGCAATGGACTATGGCGCAGGCCATTACCCTGCTGGCTGATGTTGAGCGGTTATGTCCTCAACTTGTGAAGGCACCGCCGGGTGGTCTATTACAACCTGTTGATTTACATTCGGCGATGAACGCCCTGAAACATGAGTGATATCTGTAAGGCGAGCCTGCCAAAGGCGATTTTTTTGATGGGGCCGACGGCCTCCGGCAAGACCGCATTAGCAATTGAATTGCGTAAAGTTTTGCCAGTAGAGTTGATAAGCGTCGATTCCGCCCTTATTTATCAAGGGATGGATATTGGTACGGCCAAGCCCTACGCTGAAGAGTTAAAGGCCGCTCCGCACCGATTGCTGGATATTCGCGATCCTTTGCAGGCGTATTCTGCGGCGGATTTTCGTCGTGATGCCCTGGCGGAGATGGCTGACATCACTGCGGCGGGACGTATTCCGCTGTTAGTTGGCGGTACGATGTTGTATTTCAAGGCATTGCTTGAGGGATTATCGCCATTACCGTCGGCGGATCCTGAGGTCAGAGCCAGAATTGAACAACAGGCGGCAGAGCAGGGATGGGACGCGTTGCACCGACAGCTTCAGGAGATTGACCCTGTTGCGGCTGCGCGAATTCATCCAAATGATCCGCAAAGACTTTCCCGGGCACTGGAAGTTTTTTTCATTTCGGGTAAAACTTTAACGGAACTGACGCAAACGTCAGGAGACGCTCTACCGTACCAGGTGCATCAGTTCGCCATCGCCCCGGCGAGCCGTGAACTGCTCCATCAGCGAATTGAGCAGCGTTTTCATCAGATGTTGGCTTCAGGTTTTGAGGCAGAAGTACGGGCGCTTTTTGCCCGTGGAGATTTGCATACGGATTTGCCTTCCATTCGTTGCGTGGGATACCGCCAGATGTGGTCATACATTGAAGGCGAAATATCATACGATGAAATGGTTTATAGAGGTGTTTGCGCCACGAGGCAGTTGGCGAAGCGTCAGATAACCTGGTTACGAGGATGGGAAGGTGTGCACTGGCTTGACAGTGAAAACCCTGACCAGGCGCGAAACGAAGTATTACAGGTTGTTGGTGCTATCGCAGACTGAATGTGTACAATTGAGACGTATCGTGCGCAATTTTCAGAATCGAAAGGTTCAAAGTACAAATAAGCATATAAGGAAAAGAGAGAATGGCTAAGGGGCAATCTTTACAAGATCCGTTCCTGAACGCATTGCGTCGGGAACGTGTTCCGGTTTCTATTTATTTGGTGAATGGTATTAAGCTGCAAGGTCAAATCGAGTCTTTTGATCAGTTCGTGATCCTGTTGAAAAACACGGTCAGCCAGATGGTTTACAAGCACGCGATTTCTACTGTTGTCCCGTCTCGCCCGGTTTCTCATCACAGCAATAATGCCACCGGCGGCACCAGCAGTAACTATCATCACGGTAGCAGCGCGCAAGGTTCTTCTGCGCAACAGGACAGCGAAGAAACCGAATAAGGTTTGTCGCTGTTTATCCATGTCGGGGGCGCCATAATAGCGGCCCCCGCTGGTTATTTATGAGGGTTTACGCTTGTTTGACCGTTATGATGCCGGTGAGCAGGCGGTACTGGTACACATCTATTTTTCGCAAGACAAAGATATGGAAGACCTACAAGAGTTTGAATCTCTTGTCTCTTCCGCCGGTGTCGAAGCAATGCAGGTGATTACCGGTAGCCGTAAAGCACCGCACCCGAAGTATTTTGTTGGTGAAGGTAAGGCAGTTGAAATTGCGGAAGCCGTGAAAGCGACTGGCGCTGCGGTCGTGATTTTTGATCATGCTTTAAGCCCTGCCCAGGAACGAAACCTGGAACAGTTGTGCCAGTGTCTTGTTATCGACAGGACCGGTCTTATTTTAGATATTTTTGCCCAGCGTGCGCGTACCCACGAGGGTAAGTTGCAGGTTGAGCTGGCGCAGTTGCGCCATCTGGCCACACGGCTGGTCCGTGGCTGGACCCACCTTGAAAGGCAGAAAGGCGGGATTGGTTTGCGCGGTCCGGGGGAAACCCAGCTCGAAACCGACCGTCGTTTGCTGCGTAATCGTATTTTGCAAATACAGTCGCGCCTGGAGAAAGTTGAGAAGCAACGTGAGCAGGGGCGGCAGTCGCGCAAGAAAGCGGATGTCCCAACCGTATCTCTGGTGGGATATACCAACGCCGGAAAATCCACCCTGTTTAACCAGATAACCGAAGCCCAGGTCTATGCAGCAGATCAACTGTTCGCGACCCTGGACCCGACGCTGCGTCGCATAGACGTTGCGGATGTCGGTGAAACCGTGCTGGCGGATACCGTTGGTTTTATCCGTCATTTACCGCATGACCTGGTGGCAGCCTTTAAAGCTACTTTGCAGGAGACACGTCAGGCCACGCTGTTATTGCACGTTGTGGACGCTGCTGACGTACGCGTACAGGAAAACATCGAAGCAGTGGATACGGTGCTCGAAGAGATCGATGCTCACGAGATCCCGACCCTGATGGTGATGAACAAGATCGACATGCTGGACGACTTTGAGCCGCGTATCGACAGAGATGAAGAGAATAAACCAATCCGTGTCTGGCTTTCCGCGCAGACCGGAATTGGCATACCACAGCTTTTTCAGGCTTTGACTGAACGACTTTCCGGTGAGGTGGCGCAGCACACGTTGCGTTTACCGCCGCAGGAAGGCCGCCTGAGAAGCCGGTTTTATCAACTTCAGGCAATAGAAAAAGAGTGGATGGAGGAGGACGGCAGCGTAAGTTTGCAAGTTCGCATGCCGATCGTTGACTGGCGTCGCCTCTGTAAACAAGAACCAACCCTGGTGGATTACGTAATCTGACCAGGACGAAAGGCCTGAGGATTTTTGCCCAATACTTATCGGATTTTGGGTTGCAGGACGGCGGCAACGCCCCTGTAGTGCAAAAAACGGGGTATATCACCGCATAACAAATATGGAGCACAAACATGGCGTGGAATCAGCCCGGTAATAACGGACAAGACCGCGACCCGTGGGGAAGCAGCAAACCTGGCGGCAACCCTGAGGGAAATGGAAACAAAGGTGGCCGCGATCAGGGGCCTCCTGATCTGGATGATATCTTCCGCAAACTGAGTAAAAAACTCGGTGGTCTGGGTGGCGGTAAAGGTACTGGCTCTGGCGGCGGCAGTTCATCGCAAGGCCCTCGCCCGCATTTGGGTGGTCGTGTCGTATCCATCGCTGCGGCAGCTATCGTCATTATTTGGGCGGCCAGTGGTTTCTATACCATTAAAGAAGCGGAACGCGGCGTGGTGACACGCTTCGGTAAATTCAGCCATTTGGTTGAGCCGGGTCTGAACTGGAAACCGACATTTGTCGATGTTGTCACCCCGGTGAACGTTGAAGCGGTGCGTGAACTTGCTGCATCCGGCGTGATGCTGACATCTGACGAAAACGTCGTCCGTGTTGAGATGAACGTGCAGTATCGCGTGACCGATCCGCAGCGTTACCTGTTTAGCGTGACCAGCGCCGATGACAGTTTGCGTCAGGCAACCGACAGCGCCCTGCGTGGGGTTATCGGTAAATACACCATGGACCGCATTCTGACCGAAGGCCGTACTGTGATTCGTAGCGATACCCAGCGCGAACTGGAAGAGACGATTCGTCCTTACAACATGGGTATTACGCTGCTGGACGTCAACTTCCAGGCTGCGCGTCCGCCGGAAGAGGTGAAAGCCGCGTTTGACGATGCTATCGCAGCGCGTGAAAACGAGCAGCAATACATCCGTGAGGCTGAAGCGTACACCAACGAAGTTCAGCCGCGTGCAAACGGTCAGGCGCAGCGTATTCTTGAAGAAGCGCGTGCTTACAAAACACAAACCATCCTGGAAGCACAGGGTGAAGTGGCTCGCTTTGCCAAGATCCTGCCGGAATATAAAGCCGCGCCGCAAATTACTCGCGAGCGTCTGTATATCGAAACGATGGAAAAAGTGTTGAGCCATACCCGTAAAGTACTGGTCAACGACAAAGGCGGTAATCTGATGGTTCTGCCATTGGATCAGATGCTGAAAGGCGGGAACACCACCGGGGTAAAGAGCGATAACAGCGGGGCAAACAACCTGCTGCGTCTGCCGCCGGCGTCTTCCTCCAGCAACAGCGGAGCTAGCAACACCTCGTCCACCAGCCCGGGCGATATTATGGACCAACGCCGCGCTAACGCGCAGCGTAACGACTACCAGCGTCAGGGGGAATAACGATGCGTAAGTCAGTTATTGCGATTATCATCATCGTGCTGGTAGTGCTGTACACGTCTCTCTTTGTGGTCAAAGAAGGCGAGCGCGGGATCAAGTTCCAGTTCAGCAGCGTTGTGCGCGACAGCGACAAGAAACCGCTGATTTATGAGCCGGGCCTGCACTTCAAGGTTCCGTTCATTCAGTCGGTTAAAATGCTCGACGCGCGTATCCAGACGATGGATAACCAGGCCGATCGTTTTGTCACCAAAGAGAAGAAAGACCTGATCGTCGACTCTTATATTAAGTGGCGTATCAGTGATTTCAGCCGCTACTTCCTGGCAACGGGCGGTGGTGACGTTTCTCAGGCCGAAGTGCTGCTGAAACGTAAATTCTCTGACCGTCTGCGTTCTGAGATTGGTCGTCTGGACGTGAAAGATATCGTCACCGATTCTCGTGGTCGTCTGACCCTGGAAGTGCGTGACGCACTGAACTCCGGTACAGCAGGCACTGATGACGAAGTGGAGACGCCAGCCGCGGATAACGCGATTGCCGAGGCCGCTGAGCGCGTAACCGCTGAAACCAACGGTAAAGTGCCAGTCATTAACCCGAACAGTATGGCGGCGTTGGGTATCGAAGTGGTCGATGTGCGTATCAAGCAGATTAACCTGCCTGCGGAAGTCTCTGAGGCGATTTACAACCGTATGCGCGCCGAGCGTGAAGCGGTAGCACGCCGTCACCGTTCACAGGGTCAGGAAGAAGCGGAAAAACTGCGTGCAACAGCGGATTACGAAGTAACGAAAACGCTGGCGGAAGCCGAGCGCCAGGGCCGCATTATGCGCGGTGAAGGCGATGCTGAAGCGGCGAAACTGTTTGCGGATGCCTTTAGCCAGGATCCCGATTTCTACGCGTTCATTCGTAGCCTGCGTGCTTACGAGAAGAGCTTTGAAGGAAATCAGGACGTCATGGTGATGAGTCCGGACAGCGATTTCTTCCGCTACATGAAGACACCGAGCACCACGGCACGTTAAAATAACGTTCGCGGTTTTAGATAAGCAAAACCACCGGCATCCCCAGGGATGCGGTGGTTTTCTTTTTTATAAGGACAACGGATGAACTCAACAATTTGGCTGGCGCTCGCCCTGGTTTTGGTGTTTGAAGGTCTGGGTCCGATGCTTTATCCCAGGGCCTGGAAGAAAATGATCTCTGCCATGACGCAATTGCCTGAAAATACTTTACGCCGTTTTGGCGGAGGTCTTGTGGTTGCGGGCATCGTTGTCTACTACATGTTGAGGAAAACGATTGGCTGATCAAAAAGTGGGCTAATTACCCGTTTTTAGCCCGCAAAAAGTGCTGTATATCTGAAAAAGCGATGGTAGAATCCATTTTTAAGCAAACGGTGATTTTGAAAAATGGGTAACAACGTCGTCGTACTGGGCACCCAATGGGGTGACGAAGGTAAAGGAAAGATCGTCGATCTTCTGACTGAACGGGCTAAATATGTTGTGCGCTACCAGGGTGGTCACAACGCAGGCCATACTCTCGTAATCAACGGTGAAAAAACCGTCCTCCATCTTATTCCATCAGGTATTCTTCGCGAAAATGTGACCAGCATCATCGGTAACGGTGTTGTGCTGTCTCCGAGCGCGTTGATGAAAGAGATGAAAGGACTGGAAGACCGTGGCATTCCTGTTCGTGAGCGCCTGCTGCTGTCTGAAGCCTGTCCGCTGATCCTGGATTATCACGTTGCGCTGGATAACGCGCGTGAAAAAGCTCGTGGTGAGAAAGCGATTGGTACTACGGGGCGCGGTATTGGGCCGGCGTATGAAGATAAAGTTGCTCGTCGCGGTCTGCGCGTTGGCGACCTGTTCGACAAAGCCACCTTCGCTGAAAAACTGAAAGAAGTGATGGAATATCACAACTTCCAGTTGGTGAATTTCTACAAAGTTGAAGCTGTTGACTACCAGAAAGTGCTGGATGATGTGATGGCGATTGCCGACATCCTGACCTCGATGGTTGTTGATGTTTCCGACCTGCTGGACCAGGCGCGCAAACGTGGCGATTTCGTCATGTTCGAAGGTGCGCAGGGTACTCTGCTGGATATCGACCACGGTACTTATCCGTACGTAACCTCCTCTAACACCACCGCGGGTGGCGTCGCGACCGGTTCCGGCCTGGGCCCGCGTTTTGTGGATTACGTTCTGGGTATCATCAAAGCTTACTCTACACGTGTGGGCGCGGGTCCGTTCCCGACAGAACTGTTTGATGAAACCGGCGAATTCCTGTGCAAGCAGGGTAACGAATACGGTGCAACCACTGGTCGTCGTCGTCGTACTGGCTGGCTGGATTCCGTTGCTGTGCGTCGTGCTGTACAGATCAACTCCCTGTCTGGCTTCTGCCTGACCAAACTGGACGTACTGGACGGTTTGAAAGAGGTGAAAATCTGTGTGGCTTACCGTATGCCGGATGGCCGTGAAGTCACGACCACTCCGCTGGCAGCTGATGACTGGAAAGGCATTGAGCCGATCTACGAAACCATGCCTGGCTGGTCTGAAACCACGTTTGGCGTGAAGGAGCGCAGCGGTCTGCCGCAGGCAGCGCTGAACTACATCAAACGTATTGAAGAACTGACCGGTGTGCCGATTGATATTATTTCTACCGGTCCGGATCGTACTGAGACCATGATTCTGCGCGACCCGTTCGACGCATAATCTATGGTAATGCCCGGTAGCGCTGCGCTGACCGGGCCTACGGTTTGTCCGTTGTTCCAGGCCGGATAAGGCGCAAAGCGCTGCCATCCGGCTTAATCATTCGCAAGATCCTCGCTTTTTTCCTTCCCGCACTGAAATAAATTAGCGACCTGGCTGGTGGCTGGTTTATCATCAATATAATTAATACTACCAGGTATATCCCGTTTTCCCTTTTCCTGAGGTTAATGTGCAGTTAACGAGTTTCACCGATTACGGATTACGCGCGCTAATCTATATGGCGTCGCTACCGGATGGACGTATGACCAGTATTTCTGAGGTGACAGAAGTCTACGGCGTGTCCCGTAATCATATGGTCAAAATAATCAATCAGCTTAGCCGGGCGGGCTATGTGACTGCCATTCGAGGAAAAAACGGCGGTATCCGCTTGGGTAAATCTGCTGATAAAATTCGTATTGGTGATGTGGTGCGCGAGCTGGAGCCCCTGTCGCTGGTGAACTGCAGCAGCGAATTTTGCCATATAACCCCAGCCTGTCGACTCAAACAGGCGCTTTCTAAGGCAGTGCACAGTTTTCTCACGGAACTGGACAACTATACGCTTGCCGATTTGGTTGAAGAGAATCAGCCACTTTATAAATTATTGCTGGTGGAGTGACGTAAAACTCCACTGGAGCTGACAACGGAGGAACCGAGATGTCACATGATCCTTTCCAGGAACGCGAAGCTGAAAAATACGCGAACCCTATCCCGAGCCGGGAATATATCCTCGAACATTTAACTAAACGCGAAAAACCGGCCAACCGTGATGAACTGGCCATTGAACTGAATATTGAAGGCGAAGAGCAGCAGGAAGCCCTGCGCCGCCGTCTGCGTGCCATGGAACGTGACGGGCAACTGGTCTTCACTCGCCGCCAGTGTTATGCGCTGCCGGAACGCCTCGACTTACTGAAAGGCACCGTTATTGGTCATCGCGATGGCTACGGTTTTTTACGCGTCGAAGGTCGCAAAGATGATTTGTACCTTTCCAGCGAGCAGATGAAAACCTGCATTCATGGCGATCAGGTACTGGCGCAGCCGTTGGGCGCCGACCGCAAAGGCCGTCGTGAAGCGCGTATCGTGCGTGTGCTGGTTCCGAAAACCAGCCAGATTGTTGGTCGTTACTTTACCGATGCTGGCGTGGGATTCGTGGTGCCGGACGACAGTCGCCTGAGCTTTGACATTCTGATCCCGCCTGAAGAGGTGATGGGCGCGCGCATGGGCTTTGTGGTGGTGGTGGAACTCACCCAACGCCCGACCCGTCGCACCAAAGCCGTGGGTAAAATTGTCGAGGTGCTGGGTGACAATATGGGTACCGGCATGGCTGTCGATATGGCGCTGCGTACCCATGAAATCCCTTATATTTGGCCTGCAGCAGTTGAAAAACAGGTTGCCGGGCTGAAAGAAGAAGTACCGGAAGAGGCGAAAGCGGGCCGTGTCGATCTGCGTGACTTGCCGTTGGTGACTATCGATGGTGAAGATGCGCGTGACTTTGACGATGCTGTCTATTGCGAGAAAAAACGCGGCGGCGGTTGGCGTTTGTGGGTCGCGATTGCTGACGTTAGCTATTACGTGCGCCCGCCAACACCGCTGGATCAGGAAGCGCGCAATCGCGGGACGTCGGTTTACTTCCCGTCGCAGGTCGTGCCAATGCTGCCAGAGGTGCTCTCGAACGGTTTGTGTTCGCTGAACCCGCAGGTTGATCGCCTGTGTATGGTCTGCGAAATGACCGTGTCTACCAAAGGGCGCCTGACCGGCTATAAATTCTATGAAGCAGTAATGAGCTCTCATGCGCGACTGACCTACACCAAAGTTTGGCATATTCTGCAGGGTGATCAGGATCTGCGTGAACAGTATGCGCCGCTGGTAAAACACCTCGAAGAGCTGCACAACCTTTACAAGGTGCTGGACAACGCGCGTGAAGAACGCGGCGGTATCTCTTTTGAAAGCGAAGAAGCGAAGTTTATCTTCAACGCCGAACGCCGTATCGAACGCATTGAGCAGACGCAGCGCAACGACGCACACAAACTGATTGAAGAGTGCATGATTCTGGCAAATATCTCAGCGGCACGTTTTGTTGAGAAAGCCAAAGAACCTGCGTTGTTCCGTATCCACGACAAACCGACGACGGAAGCGATCAACTCCTTCCGCTCAGTACTGTCAGAACTGGGACTGGAACTACCTGGCGGTAACAAACCAGAGCCGCGTGACTACGCTGAGTTGCTGGAGTCGGTCGAAGGCAGACCCGACGCAGAAATGCTACAAACCATGCTGCTGCGCTCAATGAAGCAGGCGATTTATGATCCAGAAAACCGCGGGCACTTTGGTCTGGCGCTGCAGCAATATGCGCACTTCACGTCGCCTATCCGCCGTTATCCGGACCTCTCATTGCACCGTGCAATCAAATATTTGCTGGCGAAAGAGCAGGGCCATAAAGGTAACAGCACCGAGACGGGCGGCTACCATTACTCGATGGAAGAAATGCTGCAACTGGGCCAGCACTGTTCCATGACCGAACGCCGTGCTGATGAAGCCACACGTGACGTTTCTGACTGGCTGAAGTGCGACTTTATGCTGGATCAGGTAGGTAACGTCTTTAAGGGCGTGATTGCCAGCGTAACAGGCTTTGGGTTCTTCGTTCGTCTTGATGAACTGTTTATTGATGGCCTGGTCCACGTCTCTTCCCTGGATAACGACTATTACCGTTTTGATCAGGTTGGGCAACGTCTGACCGGCGAATCCAGTGGTCAGATGTATCGTCTGGGCGATCGCGTGGAAGTGAAGGTTGAAGCGGTCAATATGGATGAGCGTAAAATCGACTTTAGCCTGATCTCCAGCGAGCGCGCGCCGCGCAACGTTGGGAAAACGGCGCGTGAGAAAACGAAAAAAGGCGATAACGGGAAACCCGCAGGCAAACGCCGTCAGGTTGGCAAAAAGGTGAATTTCGAGCCGGATAGCGCCTTCCGTGGTGAGAAGAAAGGCAAAGCGGCTAAACCGAAAGCGGAGAAAAAAGGCGATAAAAAAGCGAAAAAACCGTCGGCAAAAACGCTTAAAATCGCTTCTGCCACGAAGGCAAAACGCGCAGCAAAGAAGAAAGTCGCTGAATAACGACATGACACTGTAGGCCGGGCGCGAGCATCGCCGCCCGGCGTTACATGCCGATGACGGCAACATTAACCATTAACGAGTACATTCATGAGTGAAATGATTTACGGCATCCATGCGGTGCAGGCCCTGCTGGAGCGTGCTCCTGAGCGTTTTCAGGATGTCTTTATTTTGAAAGGCCGTGAAGACAAGCGCCTGCTGCCGCTGATCCATGCTCTGGAAGCGCAGGGTGTTGTCATCCAGTTGGCGAACCGCCAGTTTCTGGATGAGAAAAGTGAGGGTGCGGTACATCAGGGAATTATTGCGCGTGTGAAGCCCGGTCGTCAGTATCAGGAAAACGATCTGCCGGATCTGATTGCCTCACTCGATCAACCGTTTCTGTTAATTCTTGACGGCGTGACCGACCCGCACAACCTGGGGGCGTGTCTGCGTAGCGCCGATGCGGCTGGCGTCCATGCGGTGATTGTGCCGAAGGATCGCTCTGCGCAGTTGAATGCGACAGCCAAAAAAGTCGCTTGCGGCGCAGCTGAAAGCGTACCGCTGATCCGTGTGACCAATCTGGCGCGCACCATGCGCATGTTACAGGAAGAGAACGTCTGGATCGTGGGTACGGCCGGTGAAGCCGACCATACACTGTATCAGAGCAAAATGACCGGCCGTCTGGCGCTGGTGATGGGCGCGGAAGGTGAAGGTATGCGTCGTCTGACCCGCGAGCATTGTGATGAATTGATCAGTATCCCCATGGCGGGTAGCGTTTCGTCGCTTAACGTCTCTGTAGCGACGGGGATCTGTTTGTTTGAGGCCGTACGCCAGCGCAGTTGAGGCGTTTGTTGTGCAGAAAAACCATCCAAATTAGGGATGGTTTTTTTTGTCTATAGAAAACCCCCAGCTAGGCTGGGGGTTCAGTAAAGCTTTCAGCTTTGAGCCAGTTATTAAAACCCCTTTTGATTTGTTAAAACACCTTGCGGTCTGGCAACTGCAAATGTTCAAC
>NZ_JANEWG010000003.1 GCF_028069725.1 Citrobacter sp. Awk 4 | reverse complement strand
GAGTAAGACCTTTTAAAAACCTTTTCCAGGATTAATCCTATAATGGTCTGAAACCCTCTAAATATGGTGGGTAATGACTGGATAATATTGAATTGATGAAAAGCTTATGTACACTTGTTTCCTGTTTGTTAAAAAATACAGAATAAAATAGGGTCTTACTCCGTAAGGCTTTTGCGGTAGCTATACCCAAAGGGTAGTAACCCTTATAAAGAGTCTGGAATATTCTTGACGATAGTATTCAAATCAAACTCACCTCTCATATTGACCATTATCTAAATATCGCTACGGAAAAGCATATGAAAATGCGCGTACTGTTTTCACTTCTGTTTGTAATGGCAGTGGCGGGCTGTAAAGCGCCGCAGAAACCTGTGATTACCGACGATACCATCGTGACAAGCCAGGTGAATGGCGTCACGTTAACCCACCGACACGTCGTCGTTCCGCCTGCGGAATTTACGCCTGTGAACGAACCTTACCGCGCAATGTATCCGGCTTCGCTGATGAGCCGTCCTGACTACAGCGGAAAAGTCATCCGTACCCTTGAGACCGGTAAAACCTACACGGTTTTGGGACAGGTGGAGTCCTTCTGGATGGCGCTCGCTGACGAGGGCAACGAACAACTGATCGGTTATGTGCCAATGCGGGCCGTGATTAAGGCCGACCAGTATGACGCGACGGTACGTAAGCAGGCCATGCGACCCAAAGCGCGTAAGAAAACGACCTGCGTAGACGTGGACGGTAACAGTAAAGCCTGTAAAGACAACGCCAACGGGACCTGGATCCTGAACTAAGCGGGCTTCACGAGCGTATTTTTATGAATAATAAAAACTTTCACAGGATGTGGCTGGCGTTTTACGTGGTGCTATTCACCCTGGTGAGCGGTTGTTCATCGTCTTCACACAGCGATCCCTCCCGCTACAATCTGCAATTTCAGGCCCATCCGCAAATCAATAATTCGGCACCGCTCAAAGTGAGAGTACTGCTGCTGAAATCTGATGCGGAATTCATGTCCAGCGACTTTTATTCCCTACAGAACAACGCGTCGGCCACGCTTGGCGCGAATCTGCTTAACAGCGATGTGTTCTTTCTGATGCCCGGCCAGCTTTCGAAAACCCTGACCGGACAAAGCTCGCCTGAAGCGCGCTACATCGGTGTGATGGCGGAATACCAGATGCTGGATGGAAAAAAGTGGCGCGTCTCTCTCCCGTTGCCTGTCCCTGGCGAAAATCATCTTTACCAGTTCTGGAAAAGCTCTGCAGACGAACTGCAGGCCAGCGTCTTTCTTGACGTAAACGGGATCCGGGTTATCAGCCAGTAACGCGCTTCATTACAGGAATCACATCATCATGACGAAAGCAGAAAAGGTCGTCTGGACCGAAGGGATGTTTCTGCGTCCACACCATTTTCAGCGGACAGAAAGTTACCTGCTCAACCACGTGCGTGAATGGGGAGCGCTGCAACGCTCGTATCTGTGGGGATTTCTCGATGTTGAACTGGACGAGGCGATGCTCCGTCAGGGATGCATTGCCCTGAGCTACGCGAGCGGGTTGCTTCCCGATGGCACCTTTTTCCACGTGCGTAATGGTCGCAACGCGCCGCCGCCGCTGAAAATCCCTGATAACCTCACCAATGAAAAGGTGGTGCTGGCGTTGCCGGTTCGTCGGGGTGAGCGCGACGAAGTCATCTTTAGTGAAGAGCATGCTTCGCTGGCGCGCTTCATGGCCTATGAGCAAGACGTTGAAGACGATAACGCGATGGCGGTAGGCGACGCCACGGTACAGTTTGGTCGTCTGCGTCTGAAACTGATGCTGGAAAAAGATCTGACGGCGGAATGGACCGCCATCGGCGTGGCATTCGTCACTGAGAAGCGTAACGACAATCACGTGCGGCTGGATAACACCTATATCCCGCCGATGCTGAATGCCAACAACAGCCCGCAGCTTTACAGCATGATTAACGATCTCCACGGTTTACTGGTTCAGCGCAGCATGCAGGTAGGCGGTCGGTTGCGTCAGCCTGGGCGTTTTAACACGTCTGAACTGATTGAATTTACGCTGCTTTCACTGGTGAATCGCCATTTTGGCGAAGTGTCGCATTTCAAAACGCTCCCGCTGCTTCACCCGGAAACGCTCTGGCGCAGCTGGCTGCCATTTGCCACCGAACTCGCCACCTGGACGGCACAGCGCGCCGCAGAAAATATACTGCCCGTCTACGATCATGACGACCTGGCGGACTGCTTTAGCAAACTGATGTTGATGCTCCGTCAGGGTCTGTCGCTGGTGATGGAAGACCATGCGATTCAGTTGCCGCTCAACGAACGCTCCCACGGCCTGAATATTGCCACCGTACCGGAAACGAGCATGGTGCGTGAGTTCGGTTTCGTGCTGGCTGTGAAAGCCAACGTACCGGGCGAGCAGTTGCAAACCCATTTCCCTGCGCAAATGAAAGTGGCGCCCGTCTCTAAAATCCGCGATCTGGTACAGCTTCAACTGCCGGGCATCATGCTGCGCGCGATGCCCGTCGCGCCGCCGCAGATCCCCTGGCATGCCGGTTACAGCTATTTCGAGCTGGAGAAGGGGGGCGAACTGTGGAACGAGATGGAGAAGTCCGGCGCGTTCGCCCTGCATCTTGCGGGGGAGTTCCCGGGACTCGATATGGCGTTTTGGGCCATCCGTAGCCCGACAGAATAATTAAGCGAGCGCAAACTATGCAGGAACGACAGGAACCCGGCAGTGATGCCGTGTTTACCACCGCGAGTGGAAATAACCCGCTGGTGGCAGCCGCCAATCCGCTGCTCAATGCGATTGCGCAAATCCGTCATTCGGTCTCCCACGATGATCAACTGGCATTACGCCAGCGCTTAATCGACGAAATTCGCCGCTTCGAAGTGCGCTGCCAGCAGGCTGGATTGCCGTATGAAGTGATCGTCGGCGCACGCTACTGCCTGTGCACGGCGCTGGACGAAGCCGCCGCGCTCACCCCCTGGGGCAGCAGCGGCGTCTGGTCCAGCAGCGGACTGCTGGTGACTTTTCATAACGAAACCTGGGGCGGGGAGAAGTTCTTCCAGCTGTTGGCGCGTCTGTCGCAGAACCCGCGTGAACATCTCCTGTTGCTGGAGATGATCAACTACTGTCTGCTGCTCGGTTTTGAAGGGCGCTATCGGGTGCTGGATAACGGCCGTACCCAGCTTGAAACCATCAAGCAGCGGCTGTGGCAGATGATTCGTGGCGTGCGCGGTAGCTATCCGCCTGCGCTCTCTCCGCATCCGGAAGATAGCCCGGTGCTGCGCAAACTCTGGCGGCCGATGGTGCCGCTGTGGGCCTGCGTGGCGCTGGGCGGTTTTATCGCCTGCCTGTTCTATATCGTTCTTAATTGGCGCCTCGGTGACAGCACTAATCCGGTGCTGGCGAAGATCTACCAGTCTCAACTGCCGGAAACCACGATTCAACATCCGGCGCAACAGCGGCCTGCTGTGCTGAACCTGCGTGGTTTCCTGAAACCTGAAATTGATGCCGGGCTGGTGGTGGTGAAGGATGAAGCGGATCGCAGCGTGGTGATCCTGAAAGGTGACGGTCTGTTCGCTTCTGCCTCTACGGTCGTGCGTGAGCGCTATGAACCGGTCATCGACCGCATCGCCCAGGCGATGAATAACGTCAGCGGCAAAATTCTGGTGGTGGGGTACAGCGACAACCTGCCGATTCGCAGCGCGCGCTTTGCCTCCAACTATGAGCTTTCGCTGGAGCGCGCACGCTCAGTACAAAAACAACTGCAGGGAAGACTCTCGCAACCTGAACGTGTGAAAGCACAAGGGCGAGGCGAGATCAATCCCGTCGCGCCAAACAATACGCCAGAAAACCGCGCCCGTAACCGCCGTGTGGAAATTACTCTGCTGGTGTCGCCTGAAAATACCCAGGCTGAGCTGAACGGATTGCCGCAAGGAAACTAAGGATGCTGACAACTCTTCTTTCCATTCTCACCAACCGCGTGCTGTGGAGCCTGCTCGGCGTGACGGCGCTCGCTGCGGTGATCTGGATGATTGGCCCGCTGCTCTCCATCGTGGATACCCGGCCGCTCGAATCGGAACAGAACCGCATCATCAGCATCGCGGTGGTCTACCTGATCTGGGCCCAGAGCCACATCCTGCCGCGTTTGTATAACGCCTGGCTAAACCGCAAGTTGATGGACAAGCTCAATGAGAATACCACCAGCCCGGAAGCGGCAGATCCCCAGAAACGGCTGAACAGCGAGGAGCAGATCCTTGCAGGACGTTTCGACGAAGCGGCGCAGATGCTGAAAAAAGCGCACTTCAGCAAAGCGGGTAACCGCGCGCAGTGGGCGCAGCGCTTCAGTACGCAATATCTCTATCAGTTGCCGTGGTATGTGATCATTGGCGCGCCGGGTTCCGGTAAAACAACGGCGCTGGCCAATTCTGGGCTGCAATTCCCGCTGGCGGACCGCTTCGGTAAAACCGCGCTGCGGGGCATCGGCGGCACCCGAAACTGCGACTGGTGGTTTACTAACGAAGCGGTGCTGCTGGACACCGCCGGGCGCTACACCACACAAGAGAGTGAGCAGGTACAGGACGCCAGCGAATGGCTGGAGTTCATCGCGCTGCTGCGTAAATACCGCCGCCGTCAGCCGATTAACGGCGTCATTATCACCATCAGTATTTCCGACTTGCTGACCCAGTCCGCCGAGGCGTCCCGCCAGCAGGCGGTGAATCTGCGCCAGCGTCTTTCCGAACTGCATGAGCAACTGGGCATTCGCTTCCCGGTTTACGTGATGGTGACCAAGGCCGACCTGCTCAAAGGCTTCCGCGCCTGGTTTGCGGATTACGACAAAGCGCAGCGCGATCAAATTTGGGGTTTTACGCTCCCCTGGGAGCAGACCAAACACGCTGATTTTGATCTGATGGGCAACTTCACCCGGGAGTTTTCGCTTTTGCAGCAGCGTCTGGATGCGGGTCTGCCAGAAACGATGCTGAAGGAGCACGATGCGAAAACCCGTGCCGACGCGTATCTCTTTCCGCAAGAGTTCGCCGCGCTGCGACCATTACTGGCGGACTACCTGAGTACAGTCTTCGCCCGTTCTAACTTTGAAACTGAGTTCTCACCGCGCGGGATCTATTTTGCCAGCGGGACTCAGGAGGGAATGCCGTTCGACCGCGTGATGGGGGAACTGAACCGCGCGCTCTCGTTGCCGGAAGGTGAGGAAAGCGATAGCTGGGATTCCGTCAGCAAGGCGTCGCCAATTCCGGGCGCGAAAGGCCAGAGTTTCTTTATCAAAAACCTGCTGCAAAACGTCATTTTCCAGGAAGCGGGTATCGCCGGGGAAAACCGCTGGTGGGAAATGCGCAATCGCGCCGTTACCTGGTCTGGCTATGCGGCGATCCTCGCTCTGTTGGTTATCCTTAGCGGGCTGTGGCTCATCAGTTTTAACCGAAATAAAGCGTATCTGGACGAGGTGGATGCAAAAGTGCCTCGTCTGGAGCAGCAGAGCAAAGCGTTGCAACAGCAGCCACAGCGCGATCTGTTTGCCCTCCTGCCGTTGCTCAACGATCTGGTGGAACTGCCAAAAAGCGACGCGTTTGACGTCAATGATCCTCCGGTGACTCGCCGTATGGGGCTTTATCGTGGGGATGACGTCAGCGACGCCTCTCAGTCTCTGTATCAGAAAGCGCTGGATCAGATGCTGCTGCCTGCCGTGGCGATGCACATCACCACCTGGCTGCGTAACGATAACGGCAGTGATGTGGAATATAGCTACGAGGCGCTGAAAGCGTACCAGATGCTCTATCAGCCGAAGCATTACGACGGCAAGTTTCTGCACTCGTGGGTGATGCTGAATTTACAACGCAATCTGCCGCAAAACGTCACCCAGGCGCAGCTTCAGCAGCTCGAATGGCATCTGACGCAACTGCTGGAGCCGCAAATTCAGTCTTCGCCGTATGCGCAGGACGAGGCGCTGGTGGCGCGCGAGCGGGCGCTGATCAACCAGCAGCCGCTCTCCACCCGTGTCTATGGTCGCCTGAAACGTCTGCTTGAGCATGATGAAAATCTGCAGCCGGTTTCGCTGGCTGCACTGGGCGGCCCGCAAAGCGAACTGGTTTTTTCACGTAAAAGCGGCAAACCGGTGAGTGAAGGCGTGCCGAGCCTCTACACCCCGAACGGCTACTGGAAAAGCTTTAACGGTCAGATAGACAACGTGACCACCGCTTTACACGAAGATGATGCCTGGGTGCTGGGCGCGACGTCATCGCAGGAAGACAAACCGCAAATCGATAACGCCGTACGCCAGCTCTACATGCGTGACTTTATTGCGAACTGGGATCGCTTCCTTGCCGATATTCAGCTCAACAACAGCGCCGATCTTTCTCAACGCATCAATACGGCGCGCCTGCTCTCAAGCGCTAACTCGCCGCTGCGCCGTCTGGTTCAGAACCTAAGCCAGGTGCTGGATCTGTCGCACGCTGCGCCAGCGCCTGAGGATGCCGGGAAAGCCCAGGAGCAGGGCAACCGGGCAACCCGCACCCTGGAAGCGCTGTTTAGCAACAATGACGCAGCGCCGATACAGGGCGCGGTTATGACGCAAACCCCTGAACAGCGGGTCACCGAGCATTATGCGCCGATGATTGAGCTGGCGCAGCCGCTGGAGAAGGGCGGAAAAACGCTCGTCTTTGATGATTTCCTCAAGCAGGTGGATGAGCTTTATCGCTATCTGACAGCGGTCCAGGACGCCGCCAACAGCGGCATGCCGGCACCGGGCGGCGAAGCAATCAGCCGCCTGCAGGCCAGCGCAGGTCGTCTGCCCGGCGGGCTGCAAACCATGTTCAGCAATATGGCCGTGGGCGCCAGCAGTGACACCCAGCGCCGTGACCTGGAGAATGTCCGCAAGCGGATTAACGTGGAAGTCGGCGGTTTCTGTCGCCAGGCGATTGCCGGTCGTTACCCACTGGTGCGCAGCGCCAGCACAGAGGTCACGCCTGACGATCTCGCCCGTATGTTCGCGCCAGGCACCGGGCTGATGGACACCTTTTTCCGCGACAATCTGACTAACAAGGTAGATACCACCCAGGCGAACTGGCGCTTTATGCCGGGTATCGATGGCAAAACCCTGCCGGGGAGTGAAGGGCTGCTGCGCCCGTTCCAGCAGGCGCAATCGATCCGGGATGCGTTTTTCGCCAACGGCGCGACCACCCCTTCTTTCAAAGTGACGGTGCGCACTGTGCAGATGGACAACCGCATTCTGAACCTGACGCTGGACGTGGACGGGCAGCAATTGCGCTACAGCCACGGACCCCAGGCGGTGCAGATTATGAACTGGCCGGGGCCGGGCGGTACAAATCAGGTGCGTATGCAGTTAGGGCTGGCGAATGGCAGCACGGCCACACTGGTGACCAACGGTGCCTGGGCGCTGAACCGCTTTTTCGATAAAGCGCGCACCAGCCCCGGCTCGGGCAGCCTGAGCCGTCAGGCGACCTTCAGCGTGGACGGTCATCAGGTCACGCTGGAGTTTGCGCCAAACAGTATTCGCAATCCGTTCCAGCTTCCCCGTTTCTCATGCCCATAACCGCAAGGACAGCCGTATGACGAATCCCCCTGCGATGAACCTCTACAGCTGGTATGGCAAATTACCCAGCGCAGGCGACTTTTTGCAGCGTCGTTTTCCGGACGCGTTACAACGCCAGTGGTCTCACTGGTTTCAGGTCGGTCTGCTGGCCTGGCAACAAGAAGAGCAGCGCAGCGGCGAACGTCAGTTCGGCAAAGCCCCGGTGTGGAATTTTGTCGTGCCGCCGATGCTGGGTAGCCAGATGATCCAGATGGGCTGCTTGCTGCCCGCACGAGACAGCGTTGGCCGGCAGTATCCGGTCTGCGTTCAGCTTAGCTTTACGCCTGCCGAGTGGTCGCCGCGCATGTTGGGTCAGGCCGAAAGCTGGTATCAGCAGCTTGGCCGGGTGGTATTACACGCGGTGCGCAACGGTTACTCCGCCGCGCAACTGGATGAGGCGTTGATGATGATTCCGCCGCCGCAACCCGTTGAGGCGCAGATGCGCTCCGACATCCTGGACGTGATTGGGTATGCCGAAGATGACCCGATAACCCTGGGGTGGCCTCAGGCGGCAGAGTGCTTCGACCCGCAGCGCCAGACCAGCTTCTGGTGGACCAACCGCTGCGATGGCTACCCGCTTTATACCCATCTTCACAGCGGAAACTTTACCGGACAGCTTTTTACGCTGCTGTTTGATCCGGCTGGCGGCGCCCGGCCAGGTCGCCACGGTCTCTATCCGCCGATGTTTGAATAAGCAGGGACTCCATGAATATTGATGACATTCTCGCGCCAATAAGCCCCGAAAACCCCTGCGGCGAAAACCTCGAGTACGACGCCGACTTTCAGGCCATGGGGCAAGCCAGCCAGGGCAAAGCTGAACAGCAGTTCGGCGACACCATTATTCCTGCGGAACCAGCTGACTGGAATACGGTAGAAAAGCTCGCCACCCGTCTGTTGGGGCGTACCAAAGATCTGCGCGTCATGCTGGCGTTAACCCACGCCTGGACACGACGCCGGGGATTAGCAGGGTACGCGGACGGACTGTTACTGGTACAGCAGGCGCTTTCCCGCTACTGGGAACCGCTGTATCCGCGGCTGGAAGAGTATGGCGAAACCGATCCGTTCTACCGGATTAACGCCCTCGCGGGGCTGGGCGATAAATCCGATCTCACTTTCGCACTGCGTAATGCCTCGCTGTTGCGCTCAAACGGCGACGAGATTTCGCTGCGCGATGCCCAGGCGCTGCTCGATGGCAGCAAAACCGAATGCCCGGATTATCCCGGTGGTCGTCCAAGGCTAATTGACGAACTGGCCCGTGGCGGCCAGCCCGGCACCGAAGCAGTGATCCTGATTAACGAACGGCTGCTGGCCATTCGCGATCAGTTGGTCGGGCACCTCGGGGAGAGCGGTGTACCGGAAATGGAGCAACTGCTGAAGACCGTTGCGCTGGTCGCCAGCGCCTGTCAGATAACCGATATCAGCACACTGTTGCCGGGCGCTGAGGCGTCGGTTGAACAAAGCGCAACGCCGCCGACCGCCGCAGTCGCGCCCGTCCAGCAGGTCACGGACTGGCACAGCGTGCAGGTCACCAGCCGCGCCGACGCGCAACTGATGCTGGAGAAAGCGAAGCAGTATTTTGCGCAATATGAACCGACTCACCCCGCACCGTTGATGATTGAACGGGTACAGCGGCTGTCTGAACTCAACTTTATGGACATTATTCGGGATCTTGCGCCGGACGGCGTAAATCAGCTGGAAAACATCTTTGGACGCCGCGAATGATGCGTCCAGGCATTATGACGACAGGCATGGCGTCTGTCGTTTCACCTTCACCGCGCATCTTTGACGGAGAACATCATGGCAATGAGTAACAGTGGGCAGAAATTCATCGCACGTAACCGTGCCCCCCGCGTGCAGATCGAGTACGACGTAGAGATCTACGGTGCAGAACGTAAAATTCAGCTGCCGTTTGTGATGGGCGTCATGGCCGATCTGGTGGGCAAACCGGTTGAAAACCTGCCGGCGGTCGACGAGCGCAAATTCCTTGAAATCGACATCGATAACTTCGACGAACGTATGAAAGCGCTGAAGCCGCGCGTGGCGTTCCACGTGGATAACACGCTGACCGGCGAAGGTAAGCTCAACGTCGATTTGACCTTCGACAGCATGGATGACTTCCTGCCGGACGCGGTGGCTCGCAAAGTTGAACCGTTGAACAAGCTGCTGGAGGCGCGTACTCAGCTCTCCAACCTGCTGACCTATATGGACGGCAAAAACGGTGCGGAAGAGCTGATTGCTAAAATTCTCCAGGATCCGACGCTGCTCAAATCCCTGAGCCAGTTGCCGAAAAATGACGATAGCGCGAAAGGTAGCGAGGAATAATCGATGAGCAACCAGACTCAACAACAAGAGCTGCAGGCCGATCAGGCGTTCAGCCAGGACGAATTCAGCGCGCTGCTGAACAAAGAGTTTCGTCCTAAGACCGATCAGGCGCGTTCGGCAGTAGAGAGCGCGGTCAAAACCCTGGCGCAACAGGCGCTGGAAAATACCGTCACCTTCTCAAACGACACCTACCGCACCATCCAAAATCTGATTGCCGGTATTGATGAGCAACTCTCGCAGCAGGTGAATCAAATTATTCACCATGACGAGTTTCAAAAGCTGGAAAGCGCGTGGCGCGGCCTGAGCTACCTGGTCAACAACACGGAAACCGACGAGATGCTGAAGATCCGCTTTATGAGCATCTCCAAACAGGAACTGGGCCGTACCCTGAAGCGCTACAAGGGCGTGGGCTGGGACCAGAGCCCAATCTTCAAGAAAATCTACGAACAAGAGTACGGGCAGTTTGGCGGCGAACCGTTTGGCTGCATCGTCGGCGACTACTATTTCGACCACAGCCCGCAAGATGTTGAGCTGCTGGGGGAAATGGCGCGTATCGGTGCTGCGGCGCACTGTCCGTTCATTACCGGTACTGCACCTGGCGTAATGCAGATGGAGTCCTGGCAGGAGTTGGCCAACCCGCGTGATCTGACCAAAATCTTCCAGAACACTGAATATGCCGCCTGGCGTTCGCTGCGTGAATCGGAAGATGCCCGCTATCTGGGACTGGTGATGCCGCGTTTTCTGTCCCGTCTGCCGTATGGCATTCGGACGAACCCGGTCGACAGCTTTGATTTTGAAGAGCAAACCGACGGCGCTAACCACAACAATTACTCCTGGGCGAACGCCGCCTACGCAATGGCCGCCAACATCAACCGCTCCTTCAAAGAGTACGGCTGGTGCACCTCAATTCGCGGCGTGGAGTCTGGCGGGGCAGTCGAAAATCTGCCGTGCCACACCTTCCCAAGCGATGATGGCGGCGTGGACATGAAATGTCCGACCGAAATAGCCATCAGCGATCGTCGTGAAGCAGAGCTGGCGAAAAACGGTTTTATGCCGCTTATTCATCGCAAAAACTCTGATTTTGCAGCGTTTATCGGCGCGCAGTCGCTGCAAAAACCGGCGGAGTACCACGATCCGGATGCCACCGCTAACGCCCGTCTGGCGTCACGTCTGCCCTACCTGTTCGCCTGCTGCCGTTTTGCGCACTACCTGAAGTGCATCGTGCGCGACAAAATCGGCTCCTTCCGCGAGCGCGAAGAGATGGAACGCTGGCTGAATGACTGGGTGATGAACTACGTGGACGGCGATCCGGCCAACTCCTCCCAGGAAACCAAGTCGCGTAAACCGCTGGCGGCGGCGGAAGTGCAGGTGCAGGAAATCGAAGACAATCCGGGCTACTACGCCGCGAAATTCTTCCTGCGCCCGCATTATCAGCTGGAAGGCCTGACCGTTTCGCTGCGTCTGGTTTCTAAACTGCCGTCGCTGAAGACGCAGGACGCGTAATGAAGATAACCGGCTCTGCGGGGCCGGTTATCTATCTGGTAGAGATTACCGCCAGTAAATAAGGATATACGATGAAAAGTAATATTTTAATCGCAGCCAGTTTGCTGGCCGCCTCTACTCTGGCGATTGCTGATAGCGAAACCTATTCTTATCCGCGTGCTGATGCGTTACCTCAGGATGACACGGCTAATTTTCTCCGTGATCCCGCGTTATTAACCGGTTTTGATTTGAACCTGAGTGCTGAACGTTTTGCGAAAGCATGGCTTTCAAAAACTAACGAACGTGAACGTATTAAAGCTGATATGTATCTTCTGGGTGTGGTTGATGCATCAGAAGGCATAGCGTGGTGCAAGGGTAAGCCTTTTCTTCCCAATACCCTCCATGAACATCTTTATGCTCGTTTTGCCAACCTGTCGAAGCAGGAGGGGGAACTACGTGCTTCTAAAGTCATCACTGACGGTATGCAAGAGTTGCGGCCCTGCAAGCGGGAGAATAATAAATGAGACCATTATATGAGCAACTGAAACGCCAGCATTACTCTGCAAATCAGACTCGTGCTGGATTTGCATCCGCAGAACAGCTTTTTTCAGAAATTGGCTACGATTACTCAACCATAATTAAACAGCAACCCGCTTACGAAAATACATGTGCGGTCCGGATGAGCCTGGCATTATTGAAATGCAATATCGATTTTACGGGGCGTTTACCTGTAAAGTCGGGTCCGTATAAAGGCAAAACAATTGAGGCGGGTGCAAAATTGCTGGCTGATCAGTTGTATAAATCACATGTGTTTGGAAAAGCTGAGGTTTATACTGACCGTCAGGCGGGCGCGCGATCTATGCTTGGAAGAAAGGGCGTAGTTTTCTTTAATAAGATTGATGGTTACGGTGGTGGACATATCGATCTTATAGAGCCGCTAAGTAGTAATTCGTTTATTTGTAACTCTGATTGCTTTCCTTATTGTCGGGAAATATGGTTCTGGGAATTGGCATGATTCCCAATGTTATTTTTAAATGGAGTCGCCTGTTTCTGGTTTTTATAAGTTTTGTGGCTAATGGTGGTAATAACTATCCTGATTTTTATCAACAGCAAACCTATCGCCAGGTCATAAAAGACTTTGTTCTCGCGAGATGTTTAGCTCAGGTGGCAGATAAACAGAGTCAGTTCTCCTCCGACGCGGCGCGTAGTGCAAGTGCACTCCTGGAATGGGTGCCTTTTGATATTGAAAATGGCAATGACAAAATCAATGCCCTCATAGATAAATATAAACGTGCAACCAATACTTTTCATTCAGAACGAAAACCTACTGCACAGGGCGTAACGTTAAATTGTTTACGTCTTTATCATAGTGACGAATTGGAGCAACTAATTCCACAAATAATTATGGGTAATCCTGAACGAAGCTGGATTCAGGATAATCCACGGCAGTAAAGACTTCACATTCATTCTTTTTTTAAAGACGAATGTTAAGGCTATCAAATGAGTCAATATCATTTGATATGAGGCAGAGGTAAAATATGGACGGTTTTATTCAGCCCCATGCTTTCCTGTTTGCCATATAAGTGCTTTTTCGAAAGCAATAATGTTAATCCACGAAGAGTAGATATTATGGCTATTGATATGTTCCTGAAGGTCGAGGGTGTTACGGGCGAATCTAAAGATTCTAACCACACCGGCTGGACTGATATTACCTCTTTCTCCTGGGGCGCGTCCCAGCCGGGAAATATGAGTGTCGGCGGCGGCGGCGGTGCAGGTAAAGTTAACTTTAACGATCTGCACGTTAATGCACTCATCGACAAATCCACTACAGCAATTCTGAAACACTGTGCGAGCGGTAAGCACCTGACCAAAGTTGAACTGTCTGTCTGTAAAGCGGGCGGTCAGCAGGTTGAATACACCCGTATCACGCTGGAAGATGTGCTGGTAACTGCGGTTCAGTACACCGGCGCAGACAACGGCGATACCGTTGGTGTGACCTATGCATTCCAGGCTGCGAAAGTGAAACAGCAGTACTGGGAGCAGACCACCGCGGGTGGTAAAGGTGCTGAAAGCAGCGCTGGCTGGAATATCAAAGAGAACAAAGAAGCGTAATCTGTGTATATGTGGCCGGGGATTACTCCCCGGTCATTATCGTAAAAATAACGATTAAAAGTTTGTATAAGTCATTGTTGCCAGGATTTTGTACACAGGCGGATTGGGTTATGAGGAGTGTGCTAAGTGCAATCTTCATAACTTGTCTATGTAGTGCCTGCGTATTGTATCCTCATAGACAGTTTATATCGTTATTTTTCTTAAAGAATAGTAACTGAAAGATAAATATTTATCCTTTCATGGAGATCTCTGCGGTTTTGGTGATTGCATTATTGCCGAATTACGAACCTGCAATGTAAATGGTTTTTAAATAGTCATTATAAAAAGGAGGAGTAATGAGTGGGCAATCAAGAATCGCTCCGGGTTATTGCATAGTACAGCAGCCTGGAACATTAGAATTTCAGACAAGGCTTTTGTTTAACAATATTGATAGCGAAGTTGCCCGCTATTTTATGCAAATTAATAAAGATACTGCATGGTTAAAACCGGGGCAGATTTTAATAATTTCCGTGCTAAACGACAATAACACGATTCAATTAGGGCAACTTTCTACGGCGAAACAGAAGGTCAACAGCGCACTTAAGGGGCTTGATTCAGGTGAAGCTGATTTTTTCAATCAGCACTATGAATCTATAGCCGCAATTACTAATTTCATGGATAAGTCACTAGGTACAATGAGTGATTCTGGAGAGCGATATTTTAGTGAAATCGAAAAGAAACTAAAAGCAATCGAGTTGGCATATCAAAACCAATACAGGACTCAAGGTACATTAATAGGACAGCAATTTTTTATTGAAAGACAGCAGTTATTCGCTGAGTTAAATTTGCTGTTAAATAAATTTTCCAGACTGACGCTTAAATTTAAACCCTACAATGAGCTTAAGCGAGCATTGGGATTATCAAGTAAAGCGATCGTTCATGAGTGGAGTACTGCTGGTATTGGCGCAATTCGAGGCTATTCTAGTTATGTAGAAAATGCTTCAAAAGCAGCCCGCTATCTAAAAATGGGGGGATGGGTCGCAATTGGGTTCGCCGGAATGAATACGACAAACGAAGTGTATCATGCTTGTACAATAGGGAGGGAGAACGATTGTTCTACAGTTGCTGTAAAACAATACAGTCAGTTTGGAGCAAGCCTTGCAGGCGGCATCTATGGAGGCAAGTACGGGGCAATGGCAGGGGCTGGTTTGTGTGTAGCCCTCGGGGTAGCTACTGGTGGTGCAGGATTGCTGGCTTGCTCTGTTGTTGGCGCAGCGGCTGGAGGTTATGCAGGAGGCGAAGTGGCTGGTGGAGTAACGGAATATATAATGGATAAGGTATTGTGAATTTAGAAAATGTACTTTTATTTGTCATAATAATTCTGTTTTTTATTGGCATCATTATGGATGTGCTTAGCTCCAGATTATTTAAAAAACACCAGGGCGATTATAAAAAACTGTTAGCTGATTATCGACGCACTGGTTTTGATCTGGATTTGACCACGAATTATGCTACTTACTTTGGTTCTCTGGCGAACTATCAAAAAATAATATGGTTTGTACGCCTGTATCACGGAGTGAAGATGAAGTTCACAAAAGACCGTTATGTTCAGGATGAAGCGTATCAATTTATACAATCTCTACCAGAAGAACGTATTGGTTGGATGTTGAAACTGCATCGACGCTATAAATTACAGGCAGTTATTTTTGCATTGTGGATTATTCTTGGTGCTATGTTCTTAATGCTTATTAAATAACTTATGCCGTTTAGTGTTCCATTTGATTTTATTTTATCAAATGGAATGAGTCATTCTATTTCAGAATTGTAGACCGCTGTACTTATAGGGTTTGCATTTCTCGCCCCCAAACGCCGCCGTTCTCACCCTGAGAGCGGCAGCGTTTGAGCGCTAATCATACCAGCAGGAATACGCCATGCGATTTACGATTATTTCGACAAAACCCGGTCATCAGCCGCCGCAGAGCCGCTGTGATTTTTACGCCCCGGGGGGCACCATTGGTCGCGGTACGGATAACAATCTGGTTCTGCCGGACAATGACCGCACCATCTCGCGTCTGCAGGCCATCGTCCATGTGGATGCGCAGGGCGAATGCCGCATGACCAATCGCGGCAGCGTCACCCGCGTGGTGCTGAACGATATTCCGCTGGAGCGGGGCCGTCAGGTTGAGCTTCAGGACGGCGATATTCTCGGTATTGATGATTATCGTATCGAAGTGGCCGATCTTATTCAGGATACTCAGCCAGTCAGTCGCATGGCGGCCAGTATGCAGCAGCCTTCCCGACCGACAGTGACGTCTGTGCCTGCGGCAGAACCGAAGCCAGTCAGCGCGTCGCAACGTGCTGACGCCGCGCCAACAGCGGTGCCGACGGAAATCTGGGACAGCCTGATGCAGGAGTTTTCTATCTCCGACAGCATCTCCAGCGGCCGCACGAAACCGCAGCCCGCCGCATCTCACGATCCGTTCTCAGAGCCCAGCGAGCCAGAGCGCAATGCCGACGATCCGCTGGCGCTGTTCGGTGACAGCGACCCACAGCTTGAGCGCAAAAACGTCAATACCGATGCCCTGTTTAGCGATGAAGCGCTGTTTAAAACGGAGAGCATCTTTAACGACGTCACGCCAACCACACTGGTGGCGCCAGAAGACAACACACCGACATTGCCAAAAGAAGAGGCGTTGGATGAACTCGATCCACTGGCGCTTTTTGGCAACTCTGCCAGTGCGCCCGCCGCGCGCAGTGACGATCCGCTCGGGCTACTGGGCGGCGCGCCGTTAACGCACCCAGACGACATTATTGCTGAGCAGCCCGTCATGGAGCAGGAAGATAACGCCCTTGCGGAATCACCGCTGTTTGCGCCAGACGTGCAGGAGGAACCGCGCGCTGAAGAGGAGGTGTTAGGGCGTCAGGATTACGCCGGTTTCACCATGCCGACGCCGCAGGCCGTCGCGCGCAGCAACGCTCAGCCACCAAAAGGACGGCTGCGTATCGACCCGGTAAAAAATGCCGCGTCACCGTCGGCCATCGCTCATAACACCGAGAAGGGCGACGTCCTGCAGGGCGAATTACTGGACGCGTTGCTTGAAGGAATGGGGCTGAGCGAAATGCAGCCGGTGCCGCAGTTTGACCGTGAAAATATGCGCCAGCTTGGCCAAATCCTGGGCATGTTCTCGCAGGGGACGGTGGCGCTGCTCTCATCGCGTTCCATTCTTAAGCGCGGTGTGAAAGCGGATATGACGATGGTGCTCGATGACGCGAACAACCCCTTCAAGCTGCTGCCTTCCGGTAAAACGGTGCTGATCCAGATGTTCGGCACCCCGATGCCGGGCTTTATGCCGCCGACAAAATCGGTGCGTGACGCGCTTATTGATTTGCAGGCGCATCAACTGGGGATGATCTCCGGTATCCGCGCCATTATTGCCGCCATGCTGCAATCTTTTAACCCGGAGCAGCTTGAAGAGCAGGCAAAACAGAACGGCGTAAGCTCCCGCCTGGCGCTGCCGGGCAGCCGCAAAGCCGCGCTGTGGGACTATTTTGTCCGCAGTTATGGCGAGACGGCCGGTGAAATTGAAGATGACTTCCACACCCTGTTTGGCGAAGCCTTCCTTCATGCTTATGACATGGAGGTGAATCAGTACAAAGACTCACAGAGTGGATCGGAAGAAAAATGAAGATCGCAACGGCTTCTCTCTCCCGCCAGGGAACGCGCGCCAGCAACCAGGATCAGACGGGAGAAACCATTGGGGAACGTTCAGCCTGCTTTGTCGTCTGCGACGGCATCGCCGGGCTGCCCGGCGGCGAGATGGCCGCTGAGCTTGCCCGTAACAGCATTATTTCCCGCTTTGATGGCGACAAGCACCTTAACGCCCTGCATATCCGTGACTACGTACAGACGGCGAACCGCACCATTCTCAGTGAACAGCAGGCTGTGCAGGATTATCACCGGATGAGCACAACGCTGGTCAGTCTGTTTATCGACAGAGATTATCGCCTGGCGTACTGGGCGCACGCCGGGGACAGCCGCCTGTACCTGTTTCGCCGTGGCTGGCTGTGGCAGGTGACGACCGATCACAGCCTGATTCAGCAGATGAAAGACGCCGGTCATCAGACGGAAAACCTGAACAGTAATCTGCTTTATCTGGCGCTGGGCATTGAGAACGGCGGGCCGGAGGCCAGCTACAGCGACGTGGTGCCGGTTGAAGACGGCGATGCTTTTTTACTTTGCACCGATGGCTTCTGGCATGGCGTCAGCGAAGAACAAATGCAGCAGTCGCTGCACATGGTCAATACGCCGCAGGAGTGGTTGACATTAATGCAGCAAATTATTCAAAAGAACGGCGAACAGGAGGGTAATGCACAGGATAACTACACCGCGATTGCGGTGTGGATGGGAAGTCCTCAGGACACCACCCTGCTGCATACGCTCTCTGACGCAACGCAATTTCTTCCCTGCGGAACTGATTAGACATACAAGGATTGATATGAAAATTTGGCTATCGGGTTTGGCGCTTCTGGCGGTGGCTACCACCGCGCAGGCTGAAAACTACCGCATCGTACAGTCACCTGCGCAAAAGCTGGATATCTGGATCGACGACATTAAAGACAAAACGCCGCAGAGCTGGTGTAAGTCCGAGGTGGCGTTGCGCATTGTGGCGAACGGCAATAAAGAGGTCGCTATCCTCGAAAATTTTGTCCCGCGTCTTGGCGCGTTGCTGAAAAACCAGTGCGGCAAGCTGGATAAGCTGACGTGGAAGCTGAACGATCCTGCGGGCGTCACGCTGGCGCGGGGTACGGCAAGCAAGGCTCAGGACTGGGCATTGGTGGTCAAACAAGAGAAGACCGCCCCCGCTCGCGTTGAACTGCAACCGCCTGAATTAAACCCGGAATCGCACTCGGTTGCCGCAGACCGCACACCGTGGCAGGAATTTACGCTGCAGGATGGCTGCCATCTGCGTACTTACTGGCAGGGCGGCACCTCCGCGCCAGCGTTGTTTATTCCGGACTCCGACACCACGCGCTGTGAAAACGGCAGTTGGCTGAGCGGCCATACGGTCATCTCTCAGACCCGTAACGGGGCTAAAAAAGAGATGCCCGTTACCTGGATCCACGGTTTCCCGGTGATGGGGCTGAGTGAGAAGGTCGATCCGGAAAAGGCGCTGATCACCTCTGTCAATAAAGAGCGCATGGTGTTCAGCACCCAAAACAGCAACCAGAGCTGGATGCTCCTGCCTTATGACCCGGCGCTGGGCGGCTGGAAGATAGACGGCACGGTGGCGGTGGAGATTTCCCGCGAGATGGCCAGCGACGATGCGAAGCTGCAGGCACGTATTAAGGCGGTTAAGCAGACCTGGAGTCCGTGGCTTGCCCCTGGCACCTCTCTCAACATAGTCCTGATTGACACCCTGCGCCCTCAGCTGCGCGATCCCGCTGTTGGCACCTGGCGTGCAACGAATTAAGGAGCCGCTATGAATACGCTTAATCAACATCTGGCGGGCGAGTCGCTTAACGACGCATTACTACGCCTTGAGTCACAGATCAAAGCCCGGCCAGCAGACGCCGATTTGCGCGCCGCCTTTGTGCAGTTTTTAACGCTAAGCGGAAACTGGGCGCGGGCGTTGACCCAGCTTAAGAGCTGGCTGGCGCTGAAGCCTCAGGCGCAACCCACCGTGACGCTGCTTGATCAGTCCATTCAGGGCGAACAACAACGTGCGCAGGTGCTGGCAGGCCTGGCCGCTCCCGCAATGCCACACGCGCAGTGGCCGTGGCTGACCACGCTCGCCGCCGCGCTTACGGAAAGCGGCGAGCACGCCCGGGCGCTGCGTCTGACGGCGCTGGAACAGGCGCAGGCGAGTGCGGGTCAGCTCGCGTTCGACAATGAACAGACGCAGGACTTTGAATGGCTGATGGACGGCGATGCCCGTCTGGGGCCGGTGTGCGAAACGATCGTCAATGGTCGCTATTTCTGGCTGCCGTTTAGCGCCATTGCGAAGATCCAATTTCAGGCGCCCGCCAGCGTCACGGATCTGGTCTGGCGTCACGCGCTGGTCTGCCTGACCGACGGCAGCGAACAGGTCTGTCAGATACCCGCGCGTTATCCCTTTGCCAGTGAAGCGGCAGACGCCGTCAAGCTGGCACGTACCACCGAATGGCTGCCGCTTGATAACGACGGTCTGCTTTATCTGGGGCAGGGGCAGAAAGCCTGGCTGAGCGAGCAGAGCGAAAATCCGCTGCTCTCGCTAAGCCTCGTTACGTTTGCCCCGGATGCGGCCAATGAGTAATCCCGCAGGTGAAGGCGATCTGTTGCGCAGCGGCTGGCGCGCCCGTAGCGGGCAGGAAAACGTCGGTGCGCGCGACAAAATGCAGCCCTCGCTGTTGGATCGCCTGACGGATAACGCGCCGGAGCAAAAACGCGAGTCGGCCAACAGCAATCTGATTACCCATGCCGCGCTGCGTCGCCATGTGCTGCGGGATTTGCAGTGGCTGTTTAACA
Source organism: Citrobacter sp. Awk 4 (assembly GCF_028069725.1). Lineage (GTDB taxonomy): Bacteria > Pseudomonadota > Gammaproteobacteria > Enterobacterales > Enterobacteriaceae > Citrobacter_D. The sequence continues at coordinate 134,812 of NZ_JANEWG010000003.1, read as the reverse complement.
CCATCAATCACGACGCGTCATCCAACCTGAACGCGTTGCCGCAGGTGAGTCGTTCCGTCGTCAACTTTGGCGTCGCCCCGCTGGCGGGAAAGCGGATGTCGGATATTGAATGGCACGATATCCAGCGCAAGCTGACAGAAGCCATTATTCACTTCGAGCCACGCATTTTGCCCCAGGGACTACAGGTGCGCTGCGTCTCTGACACCTCCTCGCTGGATCTGCATAACGTTTTATCGATCGAGATAAAAGGGCGGCTGTGGTGCGTGCCGTATCCGCTGGAGTTTCTGTTTCGCACGGACGTCGATCTGGAAAACGGCCATTTTGAACTCAAAGACGCGGGGTAATCATGGAAAGTAAACTGCTCGAGTATTACAACCGCGAACTGGCCTACCTGCGCGAGATGGGGGCGGAGTTTGCCGAACGCTATCCGAAGGTCGCAGGTCGGCTGGGCATGCGCGGCATTGACGTGGCGGACCCTTACATCGAGCGGCTGATGGAAGGCTTCGCCTTTCTGACCTCGCGCGTGCAACTGAAAATGGACGCGGAGTTTCCGCGCTTTTCCCAGCGTATGCTGGAGATGATCGCGCCGAATTATCTGGCCCCCACGCCGTCAATGGCGATAGCAGAGCTACAGCCCGACAGCAGTCGTGGCGACCTGAGCAACGGTTTTCGTGTTCCACGCGGCACCATGATGGATAGCCTGGCGCTGAAAAAAAACGGCATAACGTGCAGTTATACCACCGCCCATGAGGTCACGCTGCTGCCGCTGAAAATTGAAAAAGTGGCGCTGGGCGGCATCCCTGCGGATCTGCCGCTGGCGCAACTTGGTCTGAGCCAGCGCGGCGCCTGTAGCGCATTACGTATTCGCATCGCCTGCGATGGCCCGCAAAACCTCGGACACCTCGATTTTGACCGACTGGCGTTTTTCCTCAGTGGCCCGGACATTGAAGCGCTGAAGTTGCTGGAACTGGTGATGGAGCATCACGTCGGTATTGTCTGTCAGACCCTGAGCGAGCAGCCATTGCGCCAGCTACTCCCGGAAGACGGGCTGCGCCAGGAAGGCTATGAGCCGGAACAGGCGCTGCTTCCGGACGATCTGCGCAACTTTGACGGATATCGTCTGTTGCAGGAATACTTCGCCTTTCCGGCGCGTTTCCGGTTCATTAGCCTGAGTGGGATCGGCAAGCTGATTCAACGCTGCAAAAACGAAAAAGCCTTCGATATTTTCATTCTGCTGGGTAAAACCGATGAGCAACTGGAGCGGGTGGTGGATGCCAGCCATCTGGCCATGCACTGCACTCCGGTCATCAACCTGTTCCCGAAGGTCGCGGCGCGCCAGAAGCTCAGCGAAGGCCAGCACGAATACCATCTGGTGGTGGATAACATTCGCCCGCTGGATTATGAAATCTACGCGGTAAAAGCGATTTACGGCAGCGCCGACGGTCAGCGTGACGACCAGACATTTCGTCCGTTCTGGAGCACCTGGAGTCAGGACGCGGGCAACTACGGCGCCTATTTTTCCCTGCGCCGCGAACAGCGCGTCCTCTCTGAACATGCCCTGCGCTACGGCACGCGTACCGGCTATGTCGGCTCTGAAGTGTTTGTTTCGCTGGTGGACGAGCGGCACGCGCCGTGGCAGGACACCTTGCGCTATATCTCTGCTGACGTCCTGTGCACCAGCCGTGATTTACCCCTGATGCTGCAGCAAGAACTGGGGCAGTTCATCATGGCTGACTCTATGCCGGTCAAATCCCTGAACCTGCGAAACGGTCCCACGCCGCCACGTCCGGCGCTGGCGGAAGGGTTTAGCACCTGGCGGCTCATCAGCCAGCTACAGATGAACTACCTCAGCCTGATGGACAGCGAAAACAAAGAGGGCGCAGCGGCGCTGCGTCAGCTGTTAGGTCTCTATGCAAACCTGGCGGAGACACCGGTTGCGCGCCAGGTGGACGGTATTCGCCACTGCGTGCTGGAGCCGGTACACCGTCGCGTACCGGAGCCCGGCCCGGTGGTTTTCGCACGCGGAATTGGCATTACGCTGACGGTGGACGAGCGCGCCTTTTCCGGGGCCAGCCCGTGGCTTTTCGGCAGTGTGCTGGAGCGCCTGTTTGCCCGCCTGGTCTCCATTAACAGCTTCACGGAGTTCACTCTGAAAAGCCAGCAGCGCGGTGAGATTGGCTACTGGGCGCCGCGAATGGGGAAAAGGGCGCTGATATGAGCGACGTGACCTCCGTACCGCTGCGCGTGCGTCGTCTGACACTGCTGCCGGAGGCCTTCTGGCGCGACGTCAGGGAAACGCCGTGGCGCTACGATCTGTTTCAACTGCTACGGCGTATCGATGCGCAGGGCGGAGAACGTTACCCGCTGGGGCGTGCGCCGCTGCCCAGATTTGAGCCGTTACGTATTGGTCAGCAACCGTCAATGGGTTTTGCGCCCTCGACGGTCGCACAGGTGCGCCAGCGCGAAGAAAACGGTCTGCATGACGTCTCGATCCTGAGCTTCGGTCTGTTTGGCCCCAACGGCCCGCTGCCGGTTCATCTGACGGAATATGCCCGCGAGCGTATTCATCATCATCAGGACGATAGCTTCAGCGCGTTCGCCGACCTGTTTCACCACCGCCTGACGTTACTGTTTTATCGCGCCTGGGCGGATGCGCAGCCTGCCGTCTCGCTCGACCGCGCCGACAACAGACGCTTTGAGGGCTATCTGGCTTCGCTGATCGGTATGGGGCAGCCAGGTCAGATGGAAAAAGGCAGCCTCAGTCCGCACGCCCGTTTTACTCACGCCGGGCACCTGACCCGCCACGGACGCGACCCGGAAGGGCTGGAGAAAATCCTGCGCGACTATTTCAGGGTTCCGGTGAAGCTGGTCAGCAATGTGGCGCAATGGATGCCGCTTACCCGGCGTGAACAGGCGCAGCTGGGCGAAGGGCGTCGTCTGCCGCGCCTGGGCGAATCCGCCTTTCTCGGGATTGCGGTACGCGACGTACAGCATAAGTTTCGTCTCGAGATAGGCCCGCTGAGCGCGCAAGAGTACAACCAGTTCCTGCCAGGTACCGCTCAGGTGACGGCGCTGCGCGACTGGGTTCGCCAGTACGCCGGCCTGGAATATGAATGGGAAACGCGGGTGATACTGCGCGCTGAGGCGGTGCAGGGAACCGCGCTCGGTCGCGGCGGGCAGTTAGGCTACAACACCTGGCTCGGTATTCAGCCTGAGCCCATACCGCGCGGCGATCTGGTCTATCCCGCAGAGCGGTAGTCTTTTCTTCAACATTGTTATCAACGGAACCGAACATGTCAGAAATCAGCCGTGCCGTTCTTTTCGGCAAACTGGACACGCTGTTATTTACCTCTCTGGAAAGCGCCACCGCGTTCTGCAAGCTGCGCGGCAATCCTTACGTTGAGCTGGTGCACTGGCTGCATCAGCTGATGCAACAGCAGGATGGCGATTTGCAGCTGGTGATCCGTCACTTCTCACTCGATGAACAACAGCTGACGCGGGATATTGTCGCCGCGCTGGATGCGCTACCGCGCGGGGCAAGCTCGGTCTCTGACCTCTCCGAGCATATTGATAGCGCCGTTGAACGCGCCTGGGTATTTGGCTCGTTGAAATTCGGCGTCAGCCGTATTCGTGGCGGGCATCTGCTGATCGGCATACTGAAAACCTGGAATCTGGCGAACGTGCTGAAGAGCATCTCAGCCCAGTTTGGCCGCCTCAACGTTGAGGTGTTGATCGCCCAGTTCGACGCGATCTGCGCACAGAGTAAAGAGTCGCAACAGGCCGCTGCCGCAGTGGATGCACCCGCCGGTACGCTGCCTGCCGCGCAGGGAACGCTGGCTCAGTACGGTCAGGATCTGACGGCACGGGCCAGGGAGGGAAAAATTGACCCGGTGGTCGGGCGCGATGAAGAGATCCGCCAGATGGTCGATATTTTAATGCGCCGCCGGCAGAACAATCCGCTACTGACCGGGGAAGCCGGGGTCGGTAAAACGGCGGTGGTCGAAGGTCTGGCGCGGCGTATCGCCGAAGGTGACGTGCCGGAGCCGTTGCAAAACATTCAGCTGTGGCTGCTGGACATCGGCATGCTACAGGCGGGCGCAGGGATGAAAGGCGAATTTGAAGCCCGTCTCCAGGCGCTGATCAATGAAGTGCAGTCGAGCGCGACGCCGATCATCCTGTTTATCGATGAGATCCACACGTTGATTGGCGCCGGTGGCCAGCAGGGAACCGGCGACGCCGCTAACCTGCTGAAACCTGCGCTGGCGCGCGGACAGCTGCGCACCATCGGCGCGACCACCTGGGCGGAATACAAAAAGTATATTGAGAAAGATCCGGCACTGACCCGCCGCTTCCAGACGGTGCAGGTGCACGAGCCGGACGAGGCGAAAGCCGTTCTGATGCTGCGCAGTACCGTGTCGCCGCTGGAGACGCATCATCAGGTATTACTTCTTGATGAAGCGGTCAGCGCAGCGGTGAAACTCTCACACCGTTATATTCCGGCGCGCCAGTTGCCGGATAAAGCGGTCGCACTGCTCGATACCGCCTGCGCCCGCGTGGCGGTCAGCCAGAGCGCGCCGCCGCCTCAGCTTGAAGACTGTCTGCGACACCTTGCTGCACTGGAGGTGGAAATGGAGATTGCAGAGCGCGAAGCGCGCGTCGGTGCGGGAGAACCTGAACGTGTCGCCGCGTTAAAAGTGGCGTACGGTGACTATGAAACCCAGCGCGACGCCCTGACCCGTCGCTGGCATGAAGAGCGCAGTCTGGTTAGCGAAATCGTTGGCCTGCGCGCCGCGTTATTTGCCGCCGGGGATGACGAGACAACCGAACAGCTCCGCCAGCTTGCTCGGCAGCAGCAGGCGCTGAAAACCTTGCAGGGCGATGCGCCGCTGCTGTTCGCCGCAGTTGATGAAAACGTGGTAGCGGCGGTGGTGTCTGACTGGACTGGCATCCCGCTTGGCCGGATGGTGAAAAATGAAATCGATGCGGTGCTGAACCTGGCCGACACGCTGAATCAGCGGGTGATTGGACAGCGCCACGGTCTTGAGCTGATTGCCCGTCGCGTCAAAACCTCGCGGGCGAAACTTGACGATCCGAACAAACCTGTCGGCGTGTTTATGCTCTGCGGCCCGTCCGGGGTGGGAAAAACGGAAACCGCGCTGGCGCTGGCGGAGTCGCTGTACGGCGGTGAACAGAACGTCATCACCATCAACATGAGCGAATTCCAGGAGGCGCACACCGTCTCTACGTTAAAAGGCGCGCCTCCGGGTTATGTGGGTTATGGCGAAGGCGGCGTGTTAACCGAGGCGGTACGCCGACGCCCTTATAGCGTGGTGCTGCTGGATGAAATTGAAAAAGCGCATCCGGACGTACATGAGATTTTCTTCCAGGTCTTCGACAAAGGCTGGATGGAAGACGGCGAAGGACGACACATCGATTTTCGCAATACCATTATTATTCTCACCTCCAACGTCGGCACCGATCTGGTCAGCGCCATGTGCGCCGATCCTGAACTGATGCCAGAACCGGACGCGCTCAGCGCTGCGCTGCGCCAGCCGCTGCTACAGGTGTTTCCGCCTGCGCTGCTGGGACGTCTGCTGGTGGTGCCGTATTACCCACTCAGCGACGAGATGCTGGGGCAGATTGTTCGCCTGCAACTTCGACGCATCCAGCGTCGCCTCGAAGAGAATCACACTATCCTCTCGACGTTTGACGACAGCGTTGTGGAACAGATTGTTCAGCGCTGTACCGAGGTGGAGTCCGGCGGACGCATGGTGGACGCGATTCTGACCAACACTTTGCTGCCCCAGATGAGCCAGATTTTACTTACCGCCAGCCGCAGCGACGCGCAGTACCGACGTCTACATGTCACCTGCGAGCAAGGCGAGTTTCACTGTCAGTTTGCCGCGTAATGCAATCATCAAGAGAACTGTTAAAGATGACGGATAATGATAACAATCGGACTGTCCCAAATGCGCTCCCTGTCGGGTATCGCTTTAATGAGTTTGAAATTAAAGAAGTGATTGGCGGTGGCGGATTCGGCATCGTTTATCGCGCCTGGGACCATCAGCTCGAACGCACTATTGCGATCAAAGAGTTTATGCCCGCCTCGCTGGCGTTGCGCGGCGATGATATGACCCTGGTGCTGCGCAGCGAGCGATTCAGCAAAGCGTTTTCCGCGGGCCTGAACAGTTTTATTCAGGAAGCCCGTCTGCTGGCGCGCTTCAATCATCCCAACTTGCTGCACGTGCTGCGATTCTGGGTGCAGAACGATACGGCATATATGGGTACGCTGTTCTACAGCGGCACCACGCTCTCGCGCTTGCGCGAGGAGAAGCCAGATCACATTAACGAGGCCTGGATCCGTCGCATACTGCCGATGCTATTTGGGGCGATCAAAACTATCCACGATGAGGGCTATCTTCACCGTGATATCTCGCTGGATAACATTCAGATCCAGGAGAACGGTCTGCCGGTGCTGCTCGATTTTGGCTCGGCGCGCCGCACCATTGGCAATCTCTCCGACGAAACGGAAACCATGCTGCGCCCCGGCTTTGCGCCGATCGAACAGTACACCGACGATAACGAAAGCGAGCAGGGACCGTGGACCGATATTTATGCTCTCGGCGCCGTCTTGCGCACCCTGATCGTTGGCTCGCCGCCGCCGGTCAGCGTGGTGCGTTCGATTCAGGATACCTGCAAGCCGCTGGTGGAATTACAGCCACAGGGATACTCGCTGCCACTGTTGCAGGCCATTGACCGCGCGCTGGCGCTACACATGGAAGACAGACCACAGTCTATCGATGAATTTGCGGCGCTTATCGAAATGCCGGTCGCGGGTATTGATGATGTGCTGAGCGCAAAAAAACCGGGCACCATGCTGGTGCCGGTGGAAGCGGAAAGCGTGCCGACCGCTGGGTTTGACTGGCGACGTTACAGGATCCCCGCCATTGGCGCCGCAGGCGTTCTCGTGGGGATTGTGACGGGTGCGATGCTGTTTAGCGGCGGTCATGAGACGGAAAATCAGACCGCGGAAGTCCATCTGGCCGACACGCCGCCAGCGACCGTCGCCAGCGAACCGGTTGCGGCTCAGACGCCTGCCGCTGCGCAATCCAGCCCGTCGCCCGTGACTGACGCCAGCCCTGTCGCGCTGATCTATATCCGTATGCTGGAGGGGGAAAACCTGCGGGTAAATGGCGAGCGTAAAGCGCTGCGCCCGGCAACCAACGGCTACGCCTCACTGAAACTCCCGGCAGGGCAATTCACCATTGAATTGCAGGGAAGCGGTAAGACGCGAGCGCAAATCCTCGACATCGCGAAACCCGGCACCTGGCTGGTGAACCCATAAACGAAGCGAGACAGGGACTGGTTACAGGACGGATCGCATGTATAACATCAAATTTATCTACCTTTTTAACGAGAATGTTTCGCCCGCGTTATTTGCAAAAATCATCCGCCCGTCTGTCGCCGGGCAGTGGATTATGTCAGTACCGGATCACTCGTTACGTTCACTGTTTACGCGCTACGATCTCCTCCATTCGATAACCGGGGCTAATCCGTATCAGTCCGGACGAGATACGCGAAAACTGATTGTGCAGGATCTCGATATGGGCAGGGTGGTGGCCGTTGATGAAAGCCATCGTCACTGGTCATCGGTGACGGACGTTTTTTACATCAATGAAAAAGGCAGGCTTCAGCCTGCCTCGCTCTCCGGACTGGGCTGGTATCCGGTGAGCACTATCGTCGACCGATATGAAACGATGGTGAGAACCTATGGTTCCCGCCCAGAGCCCACGGTGCTGCCGACGCAGGTGGTGAAAGCTAAAGCGGCGCAGGTGCCGGATCAGCCGACGCCTGGCAAAGAGGGAAAAACCTATGCCGCGCAGTTGCAGGAGATGACGAAGGCACAACGCTGGCAGGCGCGTAAAAATCTGATTAGTCAGGGCAGTAAAAGCCTGTACCCGGACGCGCAAATCGCGGCCAAACGACTGGCGGCCAATAATATCGCGGTGGAAAAAGCCAAACTCGCGGGGAATGTTTACAAGACCGTTAATCCGCTGGAAGCAACGCCGAACGTGCCGGAAGGGTGGAAGGATATTAGTAATGACAGTGCGTTACTGAATAAGTTTGGTCTTAAAAGCAAAATGCTTTACGACAATGAAACGTCACCGGATTTTCTGGCGCGTGTCTATCAGCCCGATCCTGAAGTTTTTGGCAATGACATGAATCCGACGCTGGTCTTCAGGGGATCACGGGAACCTGGGCTTGCATCATTAAAGGACAACGTTTCCTCGCTACTGAGCAAAGGGGAATTGGCACCGGTGAAAAACGGCGCTGACTGGGCAAACAATGGCGCGCAGGGTATGGGGATGGAGTCTGCCTATTATCGAAATGCGGTAGGCATAGGAAATATATTGGCGAGCTCGGGCCAAAACATCGATATCGCAGGTCACTCGCTCGGCGGCGGGCTTGCGTCTGCAACGGCAATGACCAGTGGTAAAGCGGGGTGGACATTCAACGCTGCGGGACTGAACAGTGACACCGTTGAACAATATGGCGGGAGTGTGCTGGGGAGCACGGACACTATTCAGGCCTATCGTGTTGAAGGTGAACTGCTGACCAAAATTCAGGAAGTGAATCTTTGGGAAGATTTAAAAACGGTGAAGGGACATGTACCAGCATTAATTCTCAAAGAAGAAATTTCTGCCCTCACGCCTGACGCGGCCGGGATTGCCCACGATCTGCCGGGCGGGACCGGAAGCGCGCTGGACCGTCATGGGATCGATCAGGCAATTAACTGTATTGAGCAGCAGAAGGATGAGGATATTTCAATCATCAGGAGTCGCTTGTGAAAACGTTTTTATTCGGCTGCTTCGCGCTGTGTTTTATGTTCATGATTCAGGGGTGTAAACAAGATATGGATTTAAATCCACAGGATTACTTTAGCGGCCAGCAGCTCAATCTGGCTCACGCAATTGAGCAGGGCGACGTTGATGACGTTGTTAAACTTGTGTCAGAAACAGATTTAAACAAACCCGGGAAAGAGGAGATGACGCCCCTGTTCTGGGCCATCATGAATGCTGTCGACAATAAGAAAACCCCCACGCAATTAAAGATGATTACCGTGCTGGTGAAGGCCGGAGCCGATCCGCTCCAGCCGCGCCCTGCGGGAAAAAGCAGCCCGGCGGAATACGTTTTAAAAGCCGACAGTGATGACTGGATTAAGGCGTTGCTTGACGGCGGTTTATCGCCGGATGCGAAAGATAAAACGTATAAAGAGCCCATTATCTTTGAAACGATCAAGGCTAAAAATACCAGGACGCTGGCAGCGATGCTCGATAAAGGCGCCAATATCAATATCACAGACTCGTTAGGCAATACGCTGCTCATTGAGGCGTTAAATTTTGGCAAATACGATCATGTTTTGTTATTGCTCGATCGCGGAGCCGATGCTGAAATTCGGGGTCACGGTGGCTGGACTTTGGGAAGCCTGCTGCAACGCCATTTGGATAGCGCAAAAGAAGGCAGCGAACAATATCAAATGCTGAACAAAATCAAAGAGACGCTGATCAAGCATGGTGGGAAATGGCCGCCTGCGCCAGTGAAATAACATTCTGAGTGAATATCAATTATCGCCGATAAGGATAAGAGTAAGTCATGGCAATGGATACCAGAAATAATATGAAGCTAAAAACTAAGGTGTTCTATTTTTGGGGAAGCATGGATGTGCTGGCTATTTTGATATATTGCACTCATGTATTGTGGCAAGGTGGGATTCCATTTATTACAGATATTTCGTCTTTTAATCACATCAGTGGGAATGGGACCGTTACAGGAAGCGGTATCTACAGCACCATTGTTACACTGTTTTTTGTTCTTAACGTGATCTTATTCGTATCACTGTTCATTTCTGCCTGGCTTTTTTTCACACGAAACCGTTATGCAGTCCGGTTTGCTTTTATTCAAGAAGTGCTTCGTTTTACTTCATTTCAATGTTCTATTTCGGTATTTCCATTAATAGCGGGTTTGTCAGAGCCGGGAAATCTTTTTTTAAATATTTATTTATTCGTGGTATCTGAAGTGGTGAAAATTGCTTCCCTTATTTATGTGATTAAATCAAGCAAATGAATTTTGGATTTTATAGCGAAGATATTATTAAGGTTGAGGGGCGATGACAGGCGAATACCTTGAATCACATTGTCAGACATCATCTCCTGGTTATCACTCACTCTTAGCACAAACCATTACGGAATAATGATTATGCTTAACCGAATTACCGTCCAGCTCCCGGTTGAGGGGCTGCTGTTCTGGAAACTGTCCGGCCGTGAGGCGATGTCCGAGTCGTTTGCCTTGACGCTGACGCTGCTCGGTACGGACGCGCGCATTGACCGCAGTAAACTGCTTGGACAGCCAGTGACGGTGACGATCCCAACGCAGAGCCTGCTCTCGCCGCGCTATATCAACGGTAAGGTGACGCGGGTGGCGGTCAGCGCCGTGGAGCTGACGGGAACGCGCTATGCGGTCTACCAGCTGACGGTGGAGCCGGATCTGTGGCCGATGAAGCGTGACCGTAACCTGCGTATCTTCCAGGGGCAGACGGTGCCGCAGATCGTTAAGACGCTGCTGGGGGAACACCAGGTCAATGTCGAAGATAAACTGACCGGCAGCTATCGGGTGTGGGACTACTGTGTGCAGTATCAGGAGTCGAGTCTGGACTTTATCAGCCGCCTGATGGAGCTGGAGGGTATCGCCTTCCACTTCCGCCACGAGGCGGACAAACATACCCTGGTGCTGACCGATGCCGCGACGCAACATCTGCCGTTCAGTGGCTATGAGATTATTCCCTACCACCAGACGCCGTCGGGTGGCAGCACGGATGAAGAAGGCATCAGCCAGTGGGCGCTGGAGGACAGCGTGACGCCGGGGATTTACAGCCTGGACGACTACGACTTCCGCAAACCGAACGCGTGGCTGTTCCAGGCGCAGCAGAACCCTGCTTCACCCCAGCCTGGCAGCATTGACGTGTACGACTGGCCGGGGCGCTTTGTGGATCATGGTCACGCCGAGTTCTATGCCCGCATCCGCCAGGAGCGCTGGCAGGTGGAGCACCAGCAAATTCAGGCGACGGCGACGGCTACAGGTATTGCGCCGGGGCACACCTTCACCCTGAGCAACGCGCCGTTCTTCAGCGATAACGGTGAGTATCTGACCACGGCGGCGAGTTACCATTTTGAGGAGAACCGCTACGCGAGCGGGGAGGGGGAAACCCTTCATCGCACCGACTTCACCGTTATCCCGTCGTCGGTGGCGTATCGACCGGCGCAGACCACGGCGTGGCCGCGCACCTATGGCCCGCAGACTGCAAAAGTGGTGGGTCCGCAGGGGGAGAGTATCTGGACGGATAAATACGGTCGGGTGAAGGTGAAATTCCACTGGGACCGTCTGGCGAAAGGCGATGACACCAGTTCCTGTTGGGTGCGTGTTTCCAGCGCCTGGGCGGGTCAGGGGTACGGCGGGGTGCAAATTCCGCGCGTGGGTGATGAAGTGGTGGTGGATTTCATCAATGGCGATCCGGACCGCCCCATTATCACTGGTCGCGTATACAACGAGGCGAGTATGCCGCCGTGGGCGCTACCGGCAGCGGCCACCCAGATGGGTTTCATGAGCCGGAGCAAGGACGGCGCAGCGGACAACGCCAACGCCCTGCGTTTTGAAGACAAAGCGGGTGAGGAACAGGTGTGGATCCAGGCCGAACGTAATCTGGACATTAACGTTAAAAATGATGAATCCCATTCGACAGAAAAAAACCGCACCCAATATGTGGGGGAAAATGAAACCCTGCGGGTAGCAAAAAACCAGCAGGCGGGGATCAAAGGGGACATCATTTGTCTGGCAGGAAAAAGTCGCAGCGATAAAGCCGTGAATAACTATACGCTTTCTGCGGGCAGTACTTTACGACTGGAGTGTGGCGAAAGCGCGATTGAATTATCGAAAGATGGCAGCGTTAATATTATCGGTAATAACTTCAATTTCACCGCGAAACAGCAGGCACAAATTAATACGCTTTCTGGCGAACTGCATTTAAACCCGAATGGCGGCAGTAATGCTATCGATCCGCCAGGGGCTGCCCATCAGGCAGAGCTTCAGCATGAAGTGGACAGTTTTTTTGTGTTTAATGCCAGTAAGTAAGCGTGCCCACAGGGCTGACGCTATTTTTTAGAAAGCAGTAATCGTTTTACCCGGTGCCTTTACAGGCACCTTATCGGATATCAAAGTGTATTAATGGAAAATAGTGTCATGCATTGGTTTTTCTTTACGATTTTTTTAATTATGACGTTGGTCTTTATCTGGGACGGAAAAGACTGCTTCTCAAAAAAACAGTGGCTCACAACGGGGATACTGCTTGTCGCCGTACTGATTGCGACGGTCGTGATTAGCGTTGCATTTAAATGGCTATCGCAATCTTTTTCAATTTTTTCAATCGTAACCGCCAAACAGTATTCTGTTATTTTCTCAATGTCACTCCTGTGTATGTGGGGGTTGAAAGTCGTTGTGGTGCTACTTTGCACACTTTTTTCTGGAATAATGGATGCCCATAGAATTCACAATCCGGCAAACTATGAGAGACTATCCTCCATTTCTGGAAAAGTCGCTCCTGGCTTACTTTTCATCGTAAAGGGCTCAGTTTCTGTTGGGAGTTTTCTTATGTTTTCAGGTCTCTGGCTTAAATAAGAGTGATGAGTGAGGTGATGACATGGATTTAGATAAAAATACGGTTACCCTCAACAGAACAAAAAACAGGTGAAAGAGATTCGAGAAAAATTTTGCAAATGTCTTTACACATCTCCAGATAAAGAGATGTTGCATTACAGTATTTTTCTTCCTCATGCAATAAAGTCTGTTGAATAAATAATGAATTTTCGGGGGCGGTCTATCACTGTATGGGCTGAATTATCACTGCTGTCGAGGCAGGTGGCGGGGATGAGGTAATTATTACCTGGTGTGTTGCTTTTTTAATTGGTGATTAATTTTATCAGGGATTGAGAATATGAGCTGGATTGGGTTTGTTATATTTTTGGTCGCCACCATTGCATATATATGGAACGGTAAAGATTCCTTCACTAAAAAAGAATGGGTTGTGTTTTTTGTAAAATATCTGATGTTGCTCATTGGCACAGTTTTAGTTGTGGTAATGGTTAGCGGGATACTTAAAGTCTGGCCATTCATCACTGTAAGCACAGCTAAGCATGCTACGAGCACATTGGCGGTTTCATTTACAACTATTCTGGCTTGTAAATTTGCGGTGGTAATGATTGTTACTATTTTTGAGAGAATTATGACTTTTCATAAAAAATATAACACTGAAAAGAATTATAATTTTCTAATATCTCTTGTGACGAAACATGGATCAGGTTTTTTACTATTTTCGAAAGTTATTGTGTCGTTAGGTAGTTTGCCAATTTTATATGGTATTTGGTTTGGCCGTACGGTCTGAGTTGCAGAGGTTTTATGAACACCAATAATTATTATGCTTTCCCGTAGTTTATCAGCGCGGGAAAAAACGGGCGCTATCCAGAGTGGGGCAGTAGATACCGCAATCATCATGATGACCACTTCGAGGCAAATAAACACAGACTTGAAATTATCCTGGTGACGCTGAATAATTGAAAAAGCTAAGTCAGGGTAATATTGACCTTTTATGTATAAACAACCTGATATTACCCTGGATAAAGCTATGCTTCAGCCATAAGTTTCAGAGCGCCGGTCTCGCATTGTTGTATATATAAATGCCACGACAAAGATCACCGTAAATAATACGACAATGGTGGGGGCGGGGGCGCTGTCGATAAAAAACGACAGATATACGCCCAGAAATGAGGTGATGACCGAAAGCACGGTAGCCAGTATCAGCGCGTGGGCGAAACGGCGGGTGAGTAAAATAGCTATTGCACCTGGGGCAATCAGCAGAGATATCGACAAAATAATACCCACCGATTTTAGCGTGGCGACAATGGTCAGGGCTATCATGCACAGCAACCCGTAATGCAGCAACGTGGTGTTCAGACCGCTGGCTCTGGCCTGATTCGGATCAAACGCGTGCAGCAATAAATCCTTCCATTTCATACCGATAACCAGCGCTATCCCCAGCGCAATCAGCGCAGTTTGCAAAATATCGGTCAGCGAAACGCCCAGCATGTCGCCAAACAGAATGTGATCCAGATGAACGTCCGACTGGATAGAGACATACAGCACCAGCCCCGCGCCAAACATACCGGAAAAAACAATCCCCATGATGGTGTCGCGCTTAATACGGCTGTTGTCGTCGAGATAACCCGTCGCAACGGCACACAGTAATCCGGCGATGAACGCGCCGATAGCCAGTGGAATACCGGCTATCCAGGCCAGCACAATCCCCGGAAAAACCGCATGACTCATCGCATCGCCCATCAGCGCCCAGCCTTTCAACACCAGAAATACCGAGAGCAGTGCGCAGGGCACAGCGACAATTGCGGAGACGGCCAGCGCATTGAGCATAAAGTCGAACTGGAAGGGTTCCAGCAGCGTGGTTAAGAACATGAGGACTCCTTGTTCATTCGCGCACGGCGACGGTTTGCCAGCAGGCCATGTTTCGGCGCGAAGACAAACGCGGTCAGGAACAGCAAGGTTTGCAGAACGACGATAATGCCGCCCGTTGCGCCATCCAGCCAATAGCTGAGCCAGGCGCCAAAAAAGCTGGTCAGGCTGCCAATCGCCACGGCGATGGCGAGCAGGCGCGGGAAGCGGTCAGTCAACAGCCAGGCCGTTGCGCCGGGCGTCACCACCAGGCAGATAACCAGAAATGCGCCGACTGTTTGCAGTGCCGCGACGGTGGAGACAGAGAGCAGCGTAAAGAACAATAACTTTAAGCGACCCGGATTGAGCCCAATGGAACGGGCATGATTTTCATCGAAAAAGGTCACCATCAGATCTTTCCATTTCAACAGGAGGATCGTCAGCGAAACGGCACCAATAATCGCCAGTTGCAGAATATCTTCTGGTGCGATGGCCAGGACGTTGCCAAGAATAATGGTCTGGATGTTAACGGACATGGGATTGAGCGAAACCATAAACAGCCCAATGCCAAAGAACGACGAGAAGATCAGCCCAATAATAGCGTCTTCTTTCAGACGCGACCGCTGGTTGAGAAACAGCATACAGCCTGCGGCGAGTCCCCCGGAGAGAAACGCGCCGAGTGAGAAGGGCAATCCCAGCATATACGCCCCCGCCACACCGGGGACGATAGAATGCGAGAGCGCATCGCCAATCAGCGACCAGCCTTTGAGCATTAAATAGCAGGAGAGAAAAGCGCACAGCCCGCCGACCATTGCTGACACCCACATCGCATTGAGCATGTACTGGTAACCAAACGGTTCCACAAGCCAGTTCATGATTAACCCCCTCCGTTGGCGGCCCGGCGCGAGATAAACGGGCGCTCATCATCGGTAATGATGTGCTCTTCTCTGCCACTCAACGCCACGTGGCGCAAGACGCCGCTGAACGCCAGTTCGAGATTTTCAGCCGTGAAGGTGGTTTCCGTGGGGCCGCTCGCCAGCACCGTCCCTTTGATCATCACCGTGTAATCACAAAACTCCGTCACCGACCCCAGGTTATGGGTGGACACCAGCATGGTGCGGCCCTCATCGCGCAGTTCGCGTAACAGTGAGATGATTCGCGCTTCGGTTTTCACATCCACGCCGGTAAAGGGCTCGTCCAGCAAGATCACCTGACCATCCTGCGCAATCGCTCTGGCAAGAAAAACACGCTTTTTTTGCCCGCCGGAGAGTTCGCCTATCTGGCGATGGCGGTACTCCAGCATGTCCACGCGCGCGAGAGCGGCATCAACACACGCGTGGTCGCGAGCTTTTGGACGACGCAACCATCCCATGTGGCCGTAGCGCCCCATCATCACGACATCTTCCACCAGCACCGGAAATGACCAGTCCACTTCTTCTGACTGCGGGACATAGGCGATCAGGTTTTGCTTCAGCGCTTTGCTCACCGACTGTTGCAGGATCGAGATCTCTCCATTAGCGAGGCGTACAAATCCCATCAGCGCCTTAAACAGCGTGGATTTCCCCGAGCCGTTGACGCCGACCAGGGCGGCAATCGAGCCGCCGGGGATCTGAAACGTGGCGTCCCGCAGCGCGGTGTGACCGTTGCGATACGTCACCGTGACACGGTTGGCGGTAATGGCAGCGTGGCTCATTTCTGACTCCTCAGACCGTCATTGATGCCGTTGACGATGGTTTCGGTGGTGACGCGCAGTAAATCCAGATAGGTCGGTACCGGGCCATCGGCACCACTCAGGGAATCGACATACAGTACACCGCCGTAGTGCGCGCCAGACTCACGGGCGACCTGGCGGGCAGGTTTATCAGAGACGGTACTTTCGCTGAAGATGGTAGGGATCTGATGCTGTCTGATCGCATCGATCACTTTGCGTACCTGTTTTGGTGTGCCTTGTTGATCGGCATTGATCGGCCACAGATACAGCTCCCGGAGATTGTTATCCCGCGCCAGGTAGGAGAATGCGCCTTCGCTGGTGACCAGCCAGCGTTTATCGGCAGGAAGCGTTGCCAGTTTGTCGCGCAACGGATCAAGCGTCTGGCGAATCTTCGTTTTATAGTTCTCGGCATTTTTTTGATAAATCGCCGCATTTTGCGGATCGTACTTCACCAGCGCATCGCGAATGTTATCGACATAAATGAGTGCGTTTTCTGCTGACATCCAGGCGTGCGGGTTGGGTTTGCCATTGTACGGACCTTCGCTAATGCCCATCGGTTTCACGCCCGCAGAGACGGTGACTTCCGGTACGCCGGAAAGATGCTGGTAAAAACGAGCGAACCACAGCTCCAGGTTCATGCCATTGGAGAGAATAAGCTGCGCGCCTTGCGCGCGTTTGATGTCACCGGGGGTGGGCTGATATTCATGAATTTCAGCCCCCGGTTTGGTTATCGAACTGACGTCCGCCGCGTCGCCCGCCACATTTTTTGCCATATCGGCAATGACCGTAAAGGTGGTTACCACCTTGAATTTCTCTGTGGCCCAGGCGGGTGTCAGCGTAAGCGTCGCCAGGACCCCAGCAAGGAAAAATGACGTCAAACGAGGCAGGTTCGGCATAGTATCCCTCATATAAAAGTGGTTAATTATTCTTCGAATATAGCCTTTGCTATGTTATATAGCACACGGCATAGTTAAATGAAAATAATTCTTATTTGTGTAGCTGGCTAAGCATGTGTCACCTTCGGGTGGTAGTCCGCAAGGGGAATAAGTTGTAGAATAAATACACTTTAATGGTGTGGAGGCACTATGTCCGGCAAGCGAATCGCGCGTGAAAAACTGACGATCAAAAAAATGATCGCGTTATACGAGAGCCAGTGTCCACAGGCGTTAGATGAACCGGGGCATTACGCCGCGCTGTTCGCCTATGCACAAAAACGGCTGGACAAGTGTGTGTTTGGTGAGGAAAAACCGGCTTGTAAACAGTGTCCGGTGCACTGTTACCAGCCAGCAAAGCGTGAAGAGATGAAGCAGATTATGCGTTGGGCAGGGCCGAGAATGCTCTGGCGTCACCCGATTTTGACCGTGCGTCATCTGATTGACGACAAACGTCCCGTCCCGGAATTACCAGAGAAATATCAGCGTAAGAAGTGAGTGTGAAATGCCTGATGGCGCTGCGCTTATCAGGCCTACGGACAAATCCCACCTGTAGGCCGGATAAGGTGCTTGCACCGCCATCCGGCAACGCTTCGTTTACACCAACGCATCCTTATCAATACCCAGTCGCTTCATCCGTGAAAGCAGTGTGGTGCGCTTAAGCCCCAGACGTTGGGCTGCACCTTTCGGCCCCGCCACGACGCCATTCGTTTCTTTCAGTACGCGCAGAATCAACTGAAATTCATCCTCGCCATCCTGTGCGATTTCGGTGGCGACCGGCGGCGTGGCTGGCGTTAATATGCCCACATCCGGTATTGAGAGTTGCAGCACATTGCCCCGGGTCAGCAGCACGGCGCGCTCCACCACGTTTTCCAGCTCGCGAACGTTACCAGGCCACTCCATATTGGTCAGGGTTCGTAGCGTTTCTGCGGGGATGCTGTCGATGTTACGTCCCATCCGACGGGCGATTTTAAAGGTGAACGCTTTCACCAGTAGCGGAATATCTTCCGGACGCTCGCGCAGCGGCGGCAGTTGGATCGGGAAGACATTCAGTCGGTAATAGAGATCGTTGCGGAACTCGCGATCGGCCACCATTTTTTTCAGATCGCGGTTGGTGGCAGCGATCAGTCGCACATCGGTCTGGATCAGCTTATTGCTGCCCAGGCGTTCGAACTCCTGCTCCTGGAGAACGCGCAGCAGTTTGGGCTGCAACTCCAGCGGCATGTCGCCCACTTCATCGAGAAACAGCGAACTTTTATCCGCCAGCTCAAAACGTCCGATACGCTGTGTGCTGGCGCCCGTGAACGCGCCACGTTCATGGCCAAACAGGTCGCTTTCCAGCAGTCCGGCAGGCATCGCGGCACAATTCATTTTCACCATCCGGCGTGTGTTACGCCCGCTCAGGTTGTGAATCGCTCGGGCGATCAGTTCCTTACCGGTTCCGGTTTCGCCCAGAATCAGGACTGTACTGTCGCTTTGCGCCACCATTTCGACCTGCTTGAGGACGTTGTACATCGCCTCGCTGCGGCCAATGATCTCGCCAAAATCACTGTCGACATTATTCAGTTGTTCGGTGAGCGCCAGGTTTTCGTCTACCAGGCGTTCCTTGAGGCGGTGGATTTCCTGATAAGCGAGGGCGTTATCGACGGCAATCGCCACGCGTTCGGCGATTTGACGTAACAGTTTCAGGTTGGTGGTGGTGAAGATTTTCTCTTCGCATTGCGCCAGTTTCAGCACGCCGAGCATGGTGTTACCCGACATCAGCGGCAGCAAACAAAGCGTCTGTAATTGATTACCCCAGGTGTCGAACAGCATACGTTCGTAAGGGGCAAGCGCATCCCTTTCGTTCAGGTTAATCAGCAACATCTCTTTGCTTTTGAACACCCGCTCAGTGAGGGTGCCTGCTTCATCCACTTCACTTTGCTGGTGAGCGGGATGTGTTTTATCCAGATAATGGGTAGACCAGATATTCAGTTTATTTTTGTGATGACTGCGCAGGACAATGCTGATTGCGTCAATGTTGAAGTAGTAATGGATCTCTTTCGCCACTTCGCTGACCAGCTCGTCAATGTCGAGGCGCGAGAGCACCGCATTGGTGATCGCCACCAGAATACGAAAGTTATCGCGTTCGCGGCACAGCAAATCGTAATCGACGTTGTTCGAAACCCGACACTGAATTTGCTCGGCAACCACCGAGACAATCTGCGTAAAGGTTTGCAGGCGTTGGTACTCTTTTTCGCTCCAGGGGCGGTCTTCCTTGCGGATAAATTCGCAGCCGCCAAAAATACGCCCGTCTGCCGCCAGCGGTAGCAGGCAATAGTGGCCAAATTCACCGTATAACCCGGAGGCAGCCAACTGCGGCCAGGTTTCCGTAAACTCATGGAAGTTACAGTGCAATGCATCGGGACGCGACAGAATACGGCGAACCGGGCCGTGCGCCAGCACCGTTTCGTCTTCATATTCAATCGGTTTACTGTTTTCTTCGCGCGTCGCGTAATAACGTGCGCGCTGTGTTTGTGCCTGCCATAACACAATAGCCGCGCTGTCGGCTAAGGCCGAACGCCTGACCAGTTGGGAAAGCGCTTCACTGAGAGAAGCCAGATCGGGCTGCTGCAATAATGTACGAGTAATATCAAACAACCCTTGCTGTCCGAGATCGCTCATCGGTGTATACGACATGTTGCTTTTCCAGGAATGTACCGCAGTGCGGCAAGGTACATGAATTATAGGTATTCTTTTTAAGCTTCTGCCGGATGGCGGTTACGTCTTATCCGCCTACGGCTATAGGCCCGGTAAGCGTAGCGCTACCGGGCAATATCATCAGCAAATACGTGGCAGAGGTTCGGAGTGCGGCAAATCAAGGGTACGTTTGACGCCATACAAACCCGCGAGACGAACGCCTTTACGCTCGACCACTTCACCAATCAACGCGGCATCACGTCCCAGAGGATGTGAACGGAGCGCTTCCAGTACCTGTTCTGCCGCCTGACGTTCAACGGCAATCACCAGCTTACCTTCGTTGGCAAAGTTAAGAGCATCCAGTCCCAGCAGTTCGCACACGCCACGCACCGCCGGTTTTACCGGGAGGGTGGTTTCAGACAGCTCAATACCGTAACCGCTGGCGGCAGCGAACTCATGCGTGACCGCGTTTACGCCGCCACGGGTGGCATCACGCAGCGCCTTCACACCGGTAATATTGCGTAACGTCTGAATCAGTGGGGTGAGTACGGCGCAGTCGCTTACCAGCTCGCCATCCAGTCCCAGTTGTTCACGCAGATTGAGAATAGTCGCGCCATGATCGCCCAGCGTACCGCTGACCAGCAGAACGTCGCCAGGGGTCAGGGTTTGCGCGCCCCAGTGAATATCGGCCGGAATGGCCCCCATTCCCGCGGTGTTGATGAACAGCTTGTCTGCCGCGCCGCGCTGAACGACTTTGGTGTCGCCGGTCACAATGGCGATACCCGCTTCGCGAGCCGTTGCCGCCATACTGTTCACCACGGTTTTCAGCGTCTCCATCGGCAACCCTTCTTCAAGGATAAAACCGCAAGACAGATAACGCGGGATTGCGCCGCTGACCGCTACGTCGTTCGCGGTGCCGCAAATGGCCAGTTTGCCAATGTTGCCGCCGGGGAAAAATAACGGGTCAATGACGTAGCTGTCGGTCGAGAAGGCCAGACGATCGCCTTCGGCCATTAATTGCGCCAGATCCAGACGCGCCTGATCTTCTTGTTCTGCCAGCCACGGGTTGGCAAATGCTTCCATAAACAGACTGTTGATCAGTTGCTGCATGGCCTGGCCGCCACTTCCGTGGGCGAGTTGTACGCTATTCATGCTTCAGACTCCTGCTGACGATACTGATACCAGGCGGCACATGCGCCTTCTGAAGAGACCATCAGTGCGCCAAATGCGGTTTGTGGATTACAGGTGTTACCAAACAACGAGCATTGATTCGGCTTGCATTTGCCTGTCAATACTTCCCCGCAGCGTGCGCGTGGATCGTCGTATACCTGTTGCGGCGACGGTTGGAAATGCGCTTCGGCATCAAACCGTTGATAGTCTGGCATCAGATGCACACCGGATGACTCAATCACGCCAAGGCCGCGCCATTCGCTGTCGCCAGTCACGCAGAACACCTCGGCAATTGCCTGTTGCGCCAGGGCATTACCGGCATCCGGCACCACACGGCGATACTGGTTTTCGACCAGGCTATGCGCCGCGATTTTCTGCTCAACCAGCATGGCGACGCCTTGTAGCAGATCCAGTGGTTCGAATCCTGCGACCACCAGCGGACGATGAAACTCGCTGGCAATAAAGTTATAGGCGTCGGTACCGATCACCATGCTGACGTGACCCGGCGCGATGAAAGCGTCGATGCCGCTGTCCGGCTGTTCCAGCAGGCAGCGCAGTGTTGGGATAAGCGTGATGTGCTGGCAGAAGAAGTAAAAGTTCTGCACGTCTCGCGCTTTTGCCTGTTGCAACGTAATGGCAGTGGTCGGCATGGTGGTTTCAAAACCCAGCCCGAAGAACACGACTTTACGCGTCGGGTTTTCCTGCGCCAGTTTGAGCGCATCCATCGGGGAGTAAACAATGCGGACATCAGCGCCGCGCGCTTTGGCCTGCAGGAGAGAACCCTGCTTGCCCGGTACACGCATCGCATCGCCAAAGGTGCAGAAAATCACTTCCGGATGGCTGGCGATTTCGACGCAGCTATCAATTCTGCCCATCGGCAGCACGCAGACCGGGCAGCCTGGGCCGTGAATAAATTCCACGTTGTCGGGCAATAACTGGTCGAGACCGAATTTGAAGATAGCGTGGGTGTGGCCGCCGCAGATTTCCATGATACGCAGCGGACGTTCGGCAGTGTAAGGGAGATGGACCGCACGTTCACGCAGATGGTCGATCAGTTGCATCACCTGCTCCGGTGCGCGGTATTCGTCAACAAAACGCATTATTTTTCCTCACCAAACAGTAAAGCGCCGACGTCCGGCTCAACATCAAACATGTTTTGGAGCGCTTCGAGGGTATCGCGCGCTTCAGCTTCATTAATAACACTCATGGCAAAACCAACGTGGACCAGTACCCACTGGCCTAAACGCGGTTGACCGTGTTCATCGCAGCTACCGACCAGCGTCAGGTCGACGTCGCGCTGAATGCCGCAAACGTCGACTTTCGCCTGGTTGCCGTCGATAGTACGGATTTGACCCGGAACGCCTATGCACATCGCTGTGCCTCCAGCCAGTTCAGCCATTGATCCATCCCTTCGCCGCTGGTGGCGGAAATCAGAATGATTTCAATCTCCGGGTTCACTTCACGGGCGCTGGCGATGCACTTCTCAACATCGAAGTTGAGGTAGGGCAGCAGGTCGACTTTGTTGAGCAGCATCAGCGAGGCGGCAGCAAACATGTGGGGGTATTTCAGCGGTTTATCTTCGCCTTCGGTGACGGAAAGCACCGCCACTTTATGACGTTCGCCGAGATCAAAGCTGGCCGGGCACACCAGGTTGCCGACGTTTTCAATAAACAGAATGCCGTTATCTTCTAAAGGCAGACGTGGCGCGGCATCGGCAATCATTTGCGCGTCGAGGTGGCAACCTTTGCCGGTGTTGACCTGGATGGCCGGCGTACCGGTGGCGCGAATACGGGCTGCGTCATTTACCGTCTGCTGGTCGCCTTCAATGACGGCACAGGGTACGCTCCCTTTCAGCTTCATCAGCGTTTCGGTGAGCAGTGTGGTTTTGCCGGAGCCTGGGCTGGAGACAAGGTTAAGCACCAGATGCTGGCGGGCAGCGAAGCGAGCGCGGTTACGTTCGGCCAGGCGGTTGTTTTTGTCCAGCACGTCGATTTCAACTTCCAGCATCCGGCGCTGGCTCATGCCTGGCGCATGGGTTCCGGCTTCGCCGTGTCCATAATGCAGGTCGCCTTCTTCCGTCTGGCTGGGGGTAAAACTGGAGGTCTTCACGCCGGTAATATTGAGCGCCGGGCGAGCCGCCGGGGCAAATGGCGCGCTACGAAACGCCGAATGGGGGTTATGTTCATCACCCTCGATATAAAGGTTGCCTTCAGCGCAACCGCATGTTGTACACATCGCTCACTCCTGGTCTATTTCTATTCTTCTAATCTGTAAGCCGTCATCGGCCACGATCCTCAGTGTGTCGCTGTTGCATTGCGGACAACGGCGGACGCGCTGTGTCAGCAACGTGACGTATTGCTGACAAGACTCGCACCAACATTCGGCTTCTTGTTCTTCGAGGTGCAGTTTACAACCTTCCGCCAGGGTGCCGCGGCATACCAGATCAAAACAAAAGGCGAGAGCACTGGTTTCGACACAAGAAAATGCGCCAATTTTGAGCCAGACCCCAGTTACCTTTTGCGCGCCGTGTTGTGCGGCCTGTTGTTCGATCAATTCCAGTGCCCGTTGGCAGAGGGTTATTTCGTGCATATCGCCTCCCATCATCTATTGCTGCGGTAAAAGCAATAAACATGCCAGTTATTATTTTTGGCACGCTGACAGTGACGACGATGACGAAATGACATGTCGTCACTGCGTTATTTGCTTTTATCTTAATGAAAAATAAAGAATTTAAAGTTGGCATGGAACGTGCTTAAGGCTGGCTATCTCACGTAAACGGGTAACCTGACATGACAATTTGGGAAATAAGCGAAAAAGCCGATTACATCGCGCAGCGGCACCGTCGCCTACAGGACCAGTGGCGTATCTACTGTAATTCGCTGGTTCAGGGCATCACCCTGTCGAAAGCGCGCCTGCATCACGCAATGAGCTGCGCGCCGGAGAAAGATCTTTGCTTCGTTCTTTTTGAACACTTCACGATCTACGTCACGCTGGCTGACGGTTTCAACAGCCACACCATTGAGTACTACGTTGAAACGAAAGATAGCGAAGAAAAACAACTCATTGCGCAAGCGCAACTGACCATCGACGGCATCGTTGATGAGCATGTCAGCAACCGCGATCGCGAGCAGGTGTTGGAACACTATCTCGAGAAAATCGCCAGCGTTTACGACAGCCTGTATGCCGCAGTGGAAACCAACACTCCGGTAAATATGCACCAACTGGTAAAGGGACAAATCCCGGCGGCGTAAGCCAGAGGTTTTGCCCGTTTTGTTCGCGATGCGGTATGAAGCCGTGTCACGACTGTTTTGGGGATGGGCGTGTCGACGAGTGTCGAAAATGACACTTGATAGACATGTTTTCGTCAAAAATGACTATCACCTGAGGAATGCCTGGTGAATCGTTTTGTAATTGCTGACTCCACGCTCTGTATTGGCTGCCACACTTGTGAGGCCGCCTGTTCAGAGACGCATCGCCAGCATGGCCTGCAGTCAATGCCGCGCCTGAAAGTGATGCTGAATGAAAAAGAATCCGCGCCACAACTTTGCCATCACTGTGAAGATGCGCCGTGCGCGACCGTGTGTCCTGTCAACGCCATCAACCGTGTCGATGGCGCTGTACAGTTGAATGAAAGTCTGTGCGTAAGCTGCAAACTGTGTGGGATTGCCTGTCCGTTCGGCGCGATAGAGTTTTCCGGCAGCCGTCCGCTGCATATTCCGGCCAACGCCAATACCCCGAAAGCGCCGCCTGCGCCTCCCGCCCCGGCGCGTGTTAGCACGCTGCTGGACTGGGTGCCGGGTGTCCGCGCCATCGCCGTGAAATGCGATCTGTGCAGTTTTGATGAACAAGGTCCTGCCTGTGTACGGATGTGCCCAACCAAAGCGCTGCACCTGGTCGAAAACACCGATATCGCCCGCGCCAGCAAACGTAAGCGCGAGCTGACGTTCAATACCGATTTTGGCGATCTCACCTTGTTTCAGCAGGCTCAGAGTGGGGAGGCAAAATGAGCGTAATTTCACTGATTAATAGCGGCGTGGCCTGGTTTGCCGCCACGGCGGTTCTGGCGTTTCTGTTCTCCTTTCACAAAGCGTTGAGCGGCTGGATTGCCGGCGTGGGTGGGGCCATTGGCAGCCTGTACACGGCGGCGGCGGGAGCTCTTGCGCTGACTCACGCATTAGCGGTCAGCGGTGTGATGCCGTTTATCGGACATACCCTGCAAGTGACGCCGTTAAATGCTATCTGGTTGATTACACTCGGTCTGTGCGGGCTGTTTGTCAGCCTGTACAACATTGACTGGCATCGTCATCCGCAGGTGAAAGCCAACGGTTTGCTGGTGAATTTATTAATGGCGGCAGCGGTCTGCGCCGTGGTCGCAAGCAACCTCGGCACGATGGTGGTGATGGCAGAAATTATGGCGCTGTGCGCCGTGTTCCTGACCGGTGGCAGTAAAGAAGGCAAGCTGTGGTTTGCGCTTGGCCGCACTGGCACGCTGTTGCTGGCGGTTGCCTGCTATCTGGTGTGGCAGCGCTATGGCACGCTGGAGCTGCGACTGCTCGACCTGCGCACGCAGGCATTGCCGCTGGGCTCCGATATCTGGCTGCTCGGCGTTGCCGGTTTTGGTCTGCTGGCCGGGATTATCCCGCTGCACGGCTGGGTACCGCAGGCGCATGCAAATGCCAGCGCACCGGCTGCCGCGCTGTTCTCAACAGTCGTCATGAAGGTCGGTTTGTTAGGGATTTTGTCTCTGTCGCTGATTGGCGGTAACGCGCCGCTGTGGTGGGGCATTGCGCTGCTGGTGTTGGGCATGATCACCGCATTTGTCGGCGGTCTGTATGCGCTGATGGAACATAACATTCAGCGTCTGCTGGCCTATCACACCCTCGAAAATATCGGCATTATCCTGCTCGGTCTTGGGGCTGGCGTGACCGGTATTGCGCTGCAACAACCGGCGCTGATTGCACTCGGTCTGACAGGCGGCCTCTACCATCTGGTGAACCACAGTCTGTTCAAGAGCACGCTGTTCCTCGGCGCGGGCAGCATCTGGTTTCGTACCGGTCATCGCGATATCGAAAAACTGGGCGGCATCGGCAAACGCATGCCGGTGATCTCGCTGGCGATGTTGGTCGGGCTGATGGCGATGGCTGCGCTGCCGCCGCTGAACGGTTTTGCCGGTGAGTGGGTTATCTATCAGTCTTTCTTCAAACTGGGTAACAGCGGCACGTTTATTGGTCGTTTGTTAGGACCGTTGCTGGCGGTTGGGCTGGCGATTACCGGTGCGCTGGCGGTGATGTGTATGGCGAAAGTCTACGGCGTCACCTTCCTCGGCGCGCCGCGTACCAAAGAGGCCGAAAACGCCTGTTGCGCGCCATTCCTGATGGCGGTGAGCGTGGTGGCGTTGGCGATTTGCTGCGTGTTGGGCGGCGTTGCCGCGCCGTGGCTGCTGCCGATGATTTCTGCGGCCGTTCCGCTGCCGCTGGAAACCGCGAATACCACCGTTTCTCAGCCGATGATCACCCTGTTGTTGATTGCCTGTCCGCTGCTGCCCTTCATCATCATGGCGATTTTCAAAGGCAACCGTCTGCCGTCGCGTTCACGCGGTAAGGCATGGGTGTGCGGTTACGATCACGAACAGTCAATGGTTGTCACCGCACACGGTTTTGCCATGCCGGTGAAAGAGGCCTTTGCGCCAATCCTTAAACTGCGTAAATGGCTCAATCCGGTCTCACTGGTTCCGGGCTGGCAGAACGCAGCCGCACCGGTGCTGTTCCGTCGCCTGGCGCTGATTGAGCTGGCGGTACTGGTGGTGATTGTGGTTTCACGAGGAGCCTGAGAATGAGTGTTTTATATCCGTTAATTCAGGCGCTGGTGTTGTTTGCCGCTGCGCCGTTGCTGTCTGGTATTACCCGCGTGGCGCGTGCCCGTTTGCACAACCGTCGCGGGCCGGGCGTGTTGCAGGAATATCGCGACATTATCAAACTGTTGGGTCGCCAGAGCATTGCGCCAGCGGATTCCAGTTGGGTTTTTCGCCTGACGCCATTTGTGATGGTCGGCGTGATGCTGACTATTGCTACCGCGCTGCCGGTGGTGACTGTCGGTTCTCCGCTGCCGCAATTGGGCGATTTGATCACCCTGATTTATCTCTTCGCGATCGCCCGTTTCTTCTTTTCTATCGCCGGTCTGGATACCGGCAGCCCGTTCACCGCGATTGGCGCCAGCCGTGAAGCGATGCTCGGCGTACTGGTCGAGCCGATTCTGCTGCTGGGTCTGTGGGTTGCGGCGCAGGTGGCCGGTTCTACGCACATCAGCAATATCGCTGACACCATTTACCACTGGCCGGTGGCCCGCAGTATTCCGCTGATTCTGGCGCTGTGCGCCTGCGCTTTCGCCACGTTTATCGAGATGGGCAAACTGCCGTTTGACCTCGCGGAAGCGGAGCAGGAATTGCAGGAAGGGCCGTTGACAGAGTACAGCGGCAGCGGTTTTGCGGTGCTGAAGTGGGGCATCAGCCTGAAACAACTGGTGGTGCTGCAAATGTTTGTCGGCGTGTTCCTGCCGTGGGGACAGATGGAAACCTTCAGTGCGGGCGGACTGCTGCTGGCGCTGGTGATTGCCGTCGTCAAGCTGGTGGCTGGCGTACTGGTGATCGCGCTGTTTGAAAACAGCATGGCGCGTCTGCGTTTTTGCGCCACTTCACGCGTGACCTGGGCCGGTTTTGGGTTTGCGTTTTTAGCCTTCGTCTCCTTGCTGGCGGCGTGATTAAGAGAGTTTGAGCATGTCTGAAGAAAAATTAGGTCAACAATACCTTGCGGCGCTGCACCAGGCATTTCCGGGCGTAGTACTGGACGAAGCCTGGCAGACCAAAGATCAGCTGACGATTACGGTGAAGGTGAACTACCTGCCGGAAGTGGTCGAGTTCCTCTATTACAAGCAGGGCGGATGGTTGTCCGTGCTGTTTGGTAACGACGAACGCCAGCTGTGCGGCCGTTATGCCGTGTACTACGTACTGTCGATGGAGCAGGGCGTTAAATGCTGGGTAACCGTCCGCGTTGAAGTGGATGCCAATACGCTGGAATTCCCGTCCGTTACCCCACGTGTTCCGGCGGCGGTCTGGGGCGAGCGTGAAGTGCGCGACATGTACGGGTTGATCCCGGTTGGTTTGCCGGACGAGCGTCGTCTGGTTCTGCCGGATGACTGGCCGGATGAACTCTATCCGCTGCGTAAAGACAGCATGGATTACCGTCAGCGTCCGGCGCCGACCACCGACGCTGAGACTTACCAGTTCATCAACGAACTGGGCGACAAGAAAAACAATGTGGTGCCGATTGGCCCGCTGCATGTGACCTCCGACGAGCCGGGTCACTTCCGTCTGTTCGTTGACGGCGAGAACATTATCGACGCCGATTACCGCCTGTTCTATGTCCACCGCGGCATGGAGAAACTGGCGGAAACCCGTATGGGTTACAACGAAGTGACTTTCCTGTCGGATCGCGTGTGCGGCATCTGCGGTTTTGCCCATAGCACCGCCTATACCACCTCCGTTGAAAACGCGATGGGGATTGTGGTGCCGGAACGCGCGCAGATGATCCGCGCCATTCTGCTCGAAGTTGAACGCCTGCACTCGCACCTGTTGAACCTCGGCCTGGCGTGCCACTTTACCGGCTTTGACTCCGGCTTTATGCAGTTCTTCCGCGTGCGCGAAACCTCCATGAAAATGGCGGAGATCCTCACCGGGGCGCGTAAAACTTACGGTCTGAACCTGATCGGCGGGATTCGTCGCGATCTGCTGAAAGAGGACATGATCCAGACTCGTCAGCTGGCGCAGCAGATGCGCCGCGACGTGCAGGAGTTGGTGGATATGCTGCTCAGCACGCCGAACATGGAACAGCGTACGGTCGGTATCGGTCGTCTGGACCCGGAAATCGCCCGCGACTTCAGTAACGTCGGCCCGATGGTCCGCGCCAGCGGCCACGCCCGCGACACCCGCGCCGATCACCCGTTTGTCGGTTACGGTCTGCTGCCGATGGAAGTTCACAGCGAGCAGGGCTGTGACGTGATCTCCCGTCTGAAAGTGCGTATTAACGAAGTTTATACCGCGCTGAATATGATCGACTTTGGCCTGGATAACCTGCCGGGCGGCGCGCTGGCGGTGGAAGGCTTTACCTATATTCCGCATCGCTTTGCGCTGGGCTTCTCGGAAGCGCCGCGTGGGGATGATATCCACTGGAGCATGACTGGCGACAACCAGAAGCTGTACCGCTGGCGCTGCCGTGCGGCGACCTACGCCAACTGGCCGACGCTGCGTTATATGTTGCGTGGCAACACCGTTTCCGATGCGCCGCTGATTATCGGTAGCCTCGACCCTTGCTACTCCTGTACTGACCGTATGACCGTCGTCGACGTGCGTAAGAAGAAGAGCAAAGTCGTGCCGTACAAAGAACTTGAGCGCTACAGCATTGAGCGTAAAAACTCGCCGCTGAAATAAGGAATCGCCATGTTTACCTTTATCAAAAAAGTCATCAAAACCGGCACGCCGACCTCGTCTTATCCACTTGAGCCGATCGCGGTTGATAAAAACTTCCGTGGCAAACCGGAACATAACCCGCAGCAGTGTATTGGTTGCGCGGCCTGCGTGAATGCCTGTCCGTCGAACGCGCTGACGGTAGAGACCGATTTAGCGACAGGCGAGCTGGCCTGGCAGTTCAACCTTGGGCGTTGCATCTTCTGCGCTCGCTGTGAAGAAGTCTGCCCAACCGCGGCGATCAAGCTGTCGCAGGAGTACGAACTGGCGGTATGGAAGAAAGAAGACTTTCTACAGCAGTCTCGCTTTGCGCTGTGTAACTGTCGCGTGTGCGACCGTCCTTTTGCGGTGCAGAAAGAGATCGATTACGCCATTGCGCTGCTTAAGCACAACGGCGACAGCCGTGCGGAAAATCACCGTGAAAGCTTTGAGACCTGCCCGGACTGTAAGCGCCAGAAATGCCTGGTGCCGTCCGACCGTATTGAACTGACTCGCCATATGAAAGAGGCCAGCTGATGAGCAATTTATTAGGCCCACGTGACGCCAATGGTATTCCGGTACCGATGACGGTGGATGAATCCATCGCCAGCATGAAAGCGTCGTTACTGAAAAATATTAAGCGTTCGGCGTACGTCTACCGCGTGGACTGCGGCGGTTGTAACGGCTGCGAAATCGAAATTTTCGCCACCCTCTCTCCGCTGTTTGACGCCGAGCGTTTCGGCATCAAAGTGGTACCGTCGCCGCGCCATGCAGACATTCTGCTGTTTACCGGCGCGGTCACCCGCGCAATGCGCTCACCGGCGTTACGCGCCTGGCAATCTGCGCCAGATCCGAAAATTTGTATCTCCTACGGGGCCTGCGGCAACAGCGGTGGTATATTCCACGATCTTTATTGCGTCTGGGGCGGCACCGACAAAATCGTCCCGGTGGATGTCTACATTCCTGGCTGTCCGCCAACACCTGCGGCAACGCTGTACGGCTTTGCGATGGCGCTGGGTCTGCTGGAGCAGAAAATCCATGCGCGCGCGCCAGGTGAACTGGATGAACAGCCCGCTGAGATTTTGCATCCGGAGATGGTACAGCCGCTGCGCGTGAAGATTGATCGCGAAGCGCGTCGTCTGGCCGGTTATCGCTATGGCCGCCAGATTGCCGATGATTACTTGCGCCAGTTAGGGCAGGGCGAGCATCAGGTGGCGCGCTGGCTCGAAGCAGAAAACGATCCGCGTCTGACCGAGATCGTCACGAATCTTAACCATGTTGTTGAAGAGGCGCGTATCCGATGAGTGAAACGGTGGTGTTCAGTCAACTGAGCCGTAAATTTATTGATGAGAATGATGCAACGCCCGCCGAGGCGCAGCAGGTCGTCTATTACAGC
Organism: Citrobacter sp. Awk 4; assembly: GCF_028069725.1. Classification (GTDB taxonomy): domain Bacteria; phylum Pseudomonadota; class Gammaproteobacteria; order Enterobacterales; family Enterobacteriaceae; genus Citrobacter_D. The sequence goes on along the minus strand of NZ_JANEWG010000003.1, from coordinate 103,877 downwards.
CTGGCGATTGGCCACCACCTGGGGGTCATTGATTGCCTGGAAGCGGCGTTGACCTGCCCGTGGGATGACTATCTGGCGTGGATAGCCACGCTGGAAGAGGGCAGCGAAGCCCGCCGTAAAATGGAAGGTGTGCCGAAGTACGGCGAAATCGTCATTGATTTTAGCCATGTGCAAATGCTGGCGCGCGCGTTTGATAACGCGCTCGCCGTGCAGACGCCGCCACAACAGGCGTGGAGCAAGCTGGTGCTCAGTATGCTTCATGATATTCATCAGGAAAGCGCCATCTATCTGATGGTGAGGAGACACCGTGACTGACGTTTTATTGTGTGTCGGCAACAGTATGATGGGCGACGACGGCGCAGGTCCGCTGCTGGCAGAAATGTGTGCCGCAGCGCCGAAAGGTAACTGGATCGTTATTGACGGCGGCAGCGCGCCGGAAAACGACATCGTGGCGATTCGCGAATTATGTCCGAGCCGTTTGCTGATTGTGGATGCTACCGATATGGGGCTCAATCCCGGTGAGATCCGCATCATCGATCCTGACGACATCGCCGAGATGTTTATGATGACCACCCATAATATGCCGCTCAACTACCTGGTTGATCAGCTTAAAGAGGATGTTGGCGAGGTGATTTTCTTAGGCATTCAGCCGGACATCGTTGGGTTCTACTATCCGATGACTCAGCCAATCAAAGATGCCGTAGAAACGGTGTATCAGCGGCTGGAAGGCTGGGAAGGGCTCGGCGGGTTTGCGCAGTTAGAGGCTGAGGAATGACAACGCCGGATGGCGGCTTCGCCTTATCCGGCCTACAAAACCACGTAATCGTGTAGGCCGGATAAGCGTTAGCGCCATCCGGCACTGCCCGTTACGCCAAATCTTCTCCGTTACTGGCGATCACTTTCTTATACCACCAGAACGATTTCTTTCGCGTCCGTTCCAGCGTACCGTTTCCGGCGTCATCCCTGTCGACATACACAAATCCGTAGCGCTTACTCATTTCACCGGTGGACGCCGAAACCAGATCGATACATCCCCAGGTGGTGTAGCCCATCAGCGGTACGCCGTCTTCGATAGCGTCGGCCATTGCCCGAATATGCTCGCGCAGATAGCTGATTCGGTAATCGTCGTTGATGTTGCCGTCAGCATCGATTTCATCTTTTGCGCCGAGGCCGTTTTCCACCAGGAATAACGGTTTCTGATAGCGGTCGTACATCATGTTCATGGTGATGCGCAGACCGAGCGGGTCAATGCCCCAGCCCCATTCGCTTACCGTGATGTAGGGGTTACGCAGGGACTTCACCACGTTCGCCGCACTGGTGTTCCTGGTGTTCATCTCCGCCGAGGCGCAGCGTGACGCGTAATAGCTAAAGGAGACGAAATCGACGGTATTTTTGAGGATTGCATCGTCTTCCGGGGCTTTCTCAATCACCACCCCTTTTTCTCGGAACACGCGAGCGGAATAGGCCGGATACGCACCGCGTGCCTGCACGTCGATAAAGAACAGGTTTTCACGGTCTTTTTCCAGCGCGGTCCACACATCTTCCGGTTTGCAGGAGTACGGGTAAAAGTTCCCGCCCGCCAGCATACAGCCAACCTGATTTTGCGGGTTTACCTCATGGGCGATTTTCGTCGCCAACGCGCTGGCGATCAGCTCATGGTGCGCAGCCTGATATTTTACCTGATCCTGGTTTTCCCCTTCTTCAAACACCAGCCCGGCACCGGAGAATGGGCTGTGCAGCATAATGTTGATTTCGTTGAAGGTGAGCCAGTATTTCACCAGACCATCAAAAGCTTCGAAGCAGGTACGCGCATAACGGGTGAAAAACTCGACCATTTTGCGGTTACGCCAGGAGCCGTACTCAGTGACCAGATGCATCGGCACATCGAAGTGGCACAGCGTGACTAACGGCTCGATACCGTACTTTTTGCACTCGGCAAACACCGCGCGGTAAAACGCGATGCCTTCCTCGTTCGGCGTCAGTTCGTCGCCGTTAGGATAAAGGCGGCTCCAGGCAATAGAGGTGCGAAACACCGTGAAGCCCATTTCCGCCATCAGCGCGATATCGTCTTTATAACGATGATAAAAATCGGTGGCCTCGTGGCTCGGATAAAACTCGTCATCCCGCAACTGGAAACGCTTTTCCTGACCCAGTTTCACCGGCATACGGCGTTCGCCGTGCGGGATCATATCGACGGTGGTCAGCCCTTTACCGCCTTCACGGTATGCGCCTTCACTCTGGTTAGCGGCCAGTGCGCCACCCCATAAAAATCCTTGCGGAAATACAGACATAGTAAACCTCAATTAATGCCAGTCAGACGCTGGCGCCTTTCGCAGTATTCGGTTGTGCAGCCTGGTTTTTTCTGGCCTGTTCAGCCGCGTCTTCGACCGGAATATCTTCAAAGCCAAGGAGTAACGTCAGCACAAAGGAGAGCACTACCGCCAGTGCCATCACCCCAAACACCCACACGATGGTCATCGGATTGGCGGGGTCGAAGAACTGAACGCTGGTGAACAGACCCGGCGCGGCCATTGAATGGCTGGCAAGACCTGCCATCCCGGCGACCGCGCCGCAGATAAAGCCGCTGATAAGACTCGCAATCAGCGGGCGTTTCAGACGGATGGCCACCCCGTAGAGCGCTGGTTCAGAAATCCCGGCCATGATGGCGGAGGCGGCGGCGGCCAGCGCGGTCTGGCGCAGTTCCGGATTTTTGGTTTTCCAGGCGACGGCTAACGATGAGCCGCCCAGCGACAGGTTGGCGCCAATTTCTGACGGCATGACCATGCCTTCTTTGCCCGTTTCGGCGATGGTCTGGATGATGGTCGGCGTAAAGACGCGGTGCATCCCGGTCATTACCAGCAGCGGCCACAGTGCGCCCATAATGGCGACGGAAAGCCAGCCGAGGTAGCCGTGGATGGTGTAAACCAGCGCAGAAATGGCGCTACCGATCCAGATCCCAATCGGACCAATCAGCACGATGGCGAGCGGGGCGGCGATCAGCACGATCAACATCGGTTTGAGGAAGTTTTTGGTTACCGCTGGCGTAATACGATCGACCCAGCGTTCGATGTACGACAAACACCAGGTCATCACCAGCGCCGGGATCACCGTGTAGGTATATTTCACTGCGGTCACCGGGATCAGCGCGAACTCTACGTGCTCACCTTGCGCTGCTTTCGCCATCAGATCGATAAAGCTCGGGTGCACCAGAACGCCCGCGATGGCAATGGCCAGCGACATATTGGTTTTGAATTTAATCGCTGCCGACGCCGCGACCATCAGCGGCAGGAAGAAGAACGCGCCGTCGCCGATCACGGTCAGAATGGTCAGCGTCGGAGAGCCTTTCACCAGCACACCGGTCATTTCCAGGATCATGGCCAGCAGTTTCAGCATCGATCCGCCGATAATCGCCGGGATCAGCGGGGACATGGTGCCGATCAGCGCGTCCAGGATCCCCGCGCCAATGCGCTTGAGCGTCAGCTTCGGTTTGCCGACGGGCGCTGCGGGTTGCATCTCACCAGGCAGCAGATTCACAACTTCACGATATGCCTGTGAAACGGTGTTGCCGATGATCACCTGACATTGGTTGTCATTGCGGACCACGCCGAGTACGCCGCTGAGCGCTTTTAAGGTTGCGCTATCGACACGTGAGTCTTCTTTGACGACGAAACGCAAACGCGTCATGCAGTGTGTGACGGCAGTAATGTTGTCGACACCACCCAAAGCCGACACGATGGAGCCCGCCAGTGCCGCATAATTCTTGGACATCGGAATTTACCCTGTTTTATCAGTAAGGTACGTTATATCGCCATGCTTCGTTGCCTGGAATCTGGCGGTGAGGAAACACACAATAGGAAACCGGTTCCACAAAATCATGATTAATTTTTAGATTTGTGGCAAGATCAATTTGTGGTCATTTTTATAAATGTGATGATGATCACTCGTTATTTGAGGGGGGATTTGCCATCCAGGACAATCCTGATTGGGTGAAGTACACTGCGTGCCATTGCGTACAAATGGATGAGTAATATGACGACGATGCTGGAAGTGGCGAAGCGCGCCGGTGTGTCGAAGGCGACGGTTTCCCGGGTGCTTTCAGGTAACGGCTACGTCAGCCAGGAGACCAAAGACCGCGTGTTTGAGGCTATCGAAGAGAGCGGATATCGCCCTAATTTGCTGGCGCGTAGTCTGGCGGCCAAGAGCACGCAGACGCTCGGTCTGGTGGTGACGAACACCCTGTATCACGGCGTCTATTTTAGCGAGTTGCTGTTTCATACGGCGCGTATGGCGGAAGACAAAGGCCGCCAGTTGCTCCTGGCCGATGGTAAGCACAGCGCCGAAGAAGAGCGTCAGGCGATCCAGTATCTGCTCGATCTGCGCTGCGACGCAGTGATGATCTACCCGCGTTTTCTCAGCGTCGATGAGATAGATGAGATCATCGACAGCCATTCTCAGCCGATTATGGTGCTTAACCGTCAGTTGCGGAAAAACAGCAGCCACAGCGTCTGGTGCGATCAAAAACAGACCAGCTTTAACGCCGTCACGCAGCTGATTGCTTCCGGCCATCAAGAGATCGCGTTTATTACCGGTTCAATGGATTCCCCGACGGGCGTGGAACGTCTTTCCGGGTATAAAGATGCGCTGGCGCATCATGGCATTGCCTTAAATCATGATCTGATTGTGAACGGAAAATGGACGCCCGCCAGCGGAGCGGAAGGCGTTAACACGCTGCTTTCACGTAACGCCAGGTTCACAGCGCTGGTCGCCAGTAATGACGACATGGCGATTGGCGCCATCAAACAACTTCACGAGCAGGGCATGAGCGTACCTGAGCAGGTGTCGGTTATAGGGTTCGACGATATTGCGATGGCCCCGTATACCATTCCGGCGCTTTCCAGCGTCAAAATTCCGGTCACCGAGATGATTCAGGAGACGGTAGGGCGGCTTATCTTCATGCTGGACGGCGGGGCATTTACGCCGCCCAAATCCTTTACCGGCACGCTTATCCGCCGCGACTCGCTAGCGCTGTCACATCCGGGTTAAGGGTTGTCAATTGTCATCGTCACTAGTGACGATGACACCATAAAATCGCACAGCATAAATAAAAATCACTTCAATAACAGCTAGTTAAAAACTGGCACGAATTATGAATACTTCGGCACATCATCTGTCATTGCTGGAGAATTTGATGAACCGTTTCATCATTGCTGACGCGACTAAATGCATTGGTTGCCGTACCTGTGAAGTGGCCTGTGTGGTATCCCATCAGGAAAACCAGGACTGCGCGTCGCTGACCCCTGAAACCTTTTTACCGCGCATCCATGTTATTAAAGGGGTGAATGTCTCCACGGCGACGCTGTGTCGTCAGTGCGAAGACGCACCGTGCGCGAATGTCTGCCCGAACGGTGCGATAAGCCGTGATAAAGGGTTTGTCCACGTTATGCAGGAGCGCTGCATTGGTTGTAAAACCTGCGTGGTGGCGTGCCCGTACGGCGCGATGGAAGTGGTTGTCCGTCCGGTTGTTCGCAACAGCGGAGCGGGTCTGAACGTACGTGCAGAAAAAGCAGAAGCCAATAAATGTGACCTGTGCCATCACCGCGATGCGGGCCCGGCCTGTATGGAAGTGTGTCCGACTCACGCGCTGATTTGCGTGGATCGCAACAAGCTTGAGCAACTGAGCGCAGAAAAACGTCGCCGTGCAGCACTGGATTCTACCGCATCGCTGCTTTTCTGATTTCTGAAAATCCGCGTAAAATAGAGCTGTATTTATGCCGGATGGCGGCTGCGCCTTATCCGGCCTACAGCTCGCGTCATTTGTAGGCCTGATAAGCGTCGCGCCATCAGGCATGACTTTTGATGACGGTGAGAACAATTTGATGACGGTAAACAATCACTCCGGCGTACAGCTGCGTATTCGCGGTAAAGTGCAGGGCGTCGGGTTTCGCCCCTTTGTCTGGCAACTGGCGCAGCAACTGCAACTGCACGGCGATGTCTGTAATGACGGTGATGGCGTCGTCGTTCGCCTGCTGGAAGAACCCACGACATTTATTGCTGAACTGCATCAGCATTGTCCGCCGTTGGCGCGTATCGACAGCGTTGAGAGCGAACCCTTTGTCTGGCCACAACTCCCCGCTGACTTCTCCATTCGCCAAAGCGCGGGAGGAACGATGAACACGCAGATCGTTCCGGATGCCGCTACGTGTCCCGCTTGTCTGCTCGAGATGCGTACCCCCGGCGAGCGGCGTTACCGTTACCCCTTTATCAACTGCACCCACTGCGGCCCGCGCTTCACCATTATTCGCGCTATGCCGTACGACCGCCCGTTTACCGTGATGGCGTCGTTTCCGCTCTGTCCGCAATGCGATAAGGAATACCGCGACCCGTATGACCGCCGCTTCCACGCGCAGCCGGTCGCGTGTCCGGCGTGTGGGCCGCATCTTGCGTGGCGATCTGCCGACGTGCAGGCCGAAAAAGAACAGGCGTTGCAGGCGGCGGTGGCGATGCTGAAAGCCGGGGGTATTGTTGCCATTAAAGGGATTGGTGGTTTTCACCTGGCCTGCGATGCGCGCAACCGCGATGCGGTTGAAATGCTGCGGGCGCGAAAGCACCGCCCGGCGAAACCGCTGGCGGTCATGCTGCCGACAGAAGAAGGTCTGCCGGAAGCGGCACGCCGTCTGCTGACCATGCCCGCAGCCCCGATTGTGCTGGTCGATAAACAGTACGTTGATTCGCTCTGCGACGGCATTGCGCCCGGACTTACTGAAGTTGGCGTGATGCTGCCCGCCAATCCGCTACAGCATTTGTTGTTGCAGGAGATGAACTGTCCGTTGGTGATGACCTCCGGCAATCTGAGTGGTAAGCCTCCCGCTATTACCAACGCACAGGCGCTGGACGATTTGCAGGATATTGCTGACGGCTTCCTGTTGCATAACCGCGACATCGTACAGCGGATGGATGATTCCGTGGTGCGTGAAAGCGGTGAAATGCTGCGCCGGTCGCGTGGCTATGTGCCGGATGCGCTGGCGTTACCGCCCGGGTTTCAGGGCGTGCCACCGATGCTTTGTCTGGGGGCCGATCTCAAAAATACCTTCTGCCTGGTGCGTGGCGAACAGGCGGTGCTGAGCCAGCATCTGGGCGATCTCAGCGACGATGGAATTCAACACCAGTGGCGTGATGCGCTGCGTCTGATCCAGAGCATTTATGACTTTACGCCGCAACGCATTGTCTGCGATGCGCATCCGGGTTACGTCTCCAGCCAGTGGGCCAGCGAGATGAATCTGCCGACTGACAGGGTATTGCACCATCATGCCCACGCGGCGGCGTGTCTGGCCGAACACGGCTGGCCGCTGAACGGCGGCGATGTGATCGCCCTGACGCTGGACGGTATCGGGATGGGCGAAAACGGCGCGCTGTGGGGCGGGGAGTGTTTACGGGTTAATTATCGTGAATGTGAGCACCTGGGTGGCCTGCCCGCCGTGGCGCTTGCCGGTGGCGATCTGGCGGCGAAGCAACCCTGGCGTAACCTGTTAGCGCAGTGCCTGCGTTTTGTGCCGGACTGGCAGCGCTATCCGGAAACCGCCAGCGTGCAGCAACAGAACTGGAGTGTGCTGGCGCGGGCAATTGAGCGCGGAATTAATGCGCCGCTGGCCTCATCATGTGGGCGTTTGTTTGATGCCATTGCTGCCGCGTTAGGCTGTGCGCCAGCGTCACTGAGCTATGAGGGCGAGGCCGCATGCGCGCTGGAGGCTCTGGCTTCACAATGTGCTGGTGTTGCGCATCCGGTGACGGTGCCAGTGTCCGGAAATCAACTGGATCTGGCGACGTTCTGGTCGCAGTGGCTGAACTGGCAGGCAACACCTGCTGAACGCGCATGGGCGTTCCACGACGCGCTGGCGCGAGGGTTTGCCACCCTGATGCGTGAACAGGCCGCATCGCGCGGGATCACGACGCTGGTCTTCAGCGGTGGGGTGATGCATAACCGTTTGCTGTCGTCGCGACTGGCCTTTTATCTTGCCGATTTTACGCTGCTGTTCCCACAGCAATTACCGGCAGGTGATGGCGGATTGTCATTGGGGCAGGGGGTGATTGCTGCGGCGCGCTGGTTGAACCATCGTGATATGCCGGATGGCGACGCGTAGCGTCTTATCCGGCCTACAAAGCGTCACATGCCGTAGGCCGGATAAGGCGTCGCCGCCATCCGGCACAATGTCACTTATGCTGGCAGCGTTTTCAACAGGGCGAAAGCCTCCTTCATTCTGTTTTCACTGACCACGAAGGCGCACAACTGGCCTTCGTCGTTCATCCCTCTGGCAATCATCCCATCGGCTTCTGCCACGATGTGCCAGTTCAAATCCTGACGCTGGGTTTCTCCTGCCAGGTGTAACGGCAGTTCCGGCGTTTTGATTTTTACGAGCATCGCGGGCAGTTTCAGCGGAACATTGCCGCCGAGCAGATTTTTCGCCAGGTACATCGCGCTGAGCTGAATGGGTTGCAGGAAGGGCAGTACCTGACCGTTGATTTCCGCGCAGTCACCGAGGGCATAAATGTCCGGATGACGGGTTTGCAGATAGCTGTCCACGCAAATGCCGCGATTGAGGGTTAAACCGGCACGACGCCCGAGAGCCGTTTCCGGGCGCAAACCGGCGGCGGCGATCACCGCATCGACCTCGACACTGCGTTGACGATCTAACGTTGCACGAATACCGGACGCCGTTTTCTCCAGCCCCTGAAGCTGTGATTTCAGCAACAGATGCACGCCCATATCGGTAAGACGATGCTGTAAGCGACTGCTCACTTCCGGCGGCATCAGTGAAGCAAGAATGCTGGCGGCGTTATCCATCAACGTTACGGTTTTGCCCGCCCGACAGAAATCCATCGCCAGCTCGCAACCGATCAAACCACCGCCAACAATCAACACCCGATGCGCGTCGCGCAGTTGCGTTTCACACGCGCGGTACTCTTGCTGACTGTTCAAAGTGAGCATTAACTCACGCCCGGCAACAGGAGGGACAAAGGCCGAAGCACCGGTCGCCAGTACCAGCTTGTCGTATGACCACTGCGTGTCCTGGCTTTTCACTACGTGGGCATCGGCATCAATGTCGGTGACCACGGTGTGCGGGAACAGGCGTAAAGTAAACTGCTCGGCAAACTCCCCCGCCGACTGGCGGGTGAGGTCGTCAGCGCGCTGTGCCTGACTGATAACGTGGCTGAGGTCGGGCTTGTTATACTCATCCATGCTGTCAGCCGCAATCAGGGTTAACGGGATATCCGCATCCTGTTTACGGATGTTTTTGACTAACTGGCGGGCGGCAAAGCCGGAACCAATAATGACAATTCCGTGGCTCATTTTGCCTCCGTTGCCAGTACGTCGAAGACCTCTTTACCCAATGAACATTCCGGGCAGAGGAAGTTGTCCGGAACGTCGCTCCACGGCGTGCCTGGCGCAACATCCTGCAGAGGCTCACCTTTGGCGGGATCGTAAATCCACTGACAAACGCTGCATTGCATGCTGGGGCCGAGGTCGGCTGCCGCTGCGGCGGCACAGGCGCACGCTTCTTCTTTGGCGGTCGCCGTGGCGCGGGTTTCTGGTAGTGGAGCGAGCGCCCACTGACGTGCAATCTCGCGGCCATGCTGGCGACACAGTTCCAGCGCATCCAGATCCGGGCGCCATTTGGCTTTCAGGCTCAGCGACATCTCGAAACCGGCATCCTGCAAGCGGGTCGACAGACGGTCAACCGCGCCGCCGCTCCAGCCGTGGGAGCCAAAGGCACTGGCGCGTTTGTTGCGAAAACGCAGGCCAGTCATCTCTTCGACCAGACCGGCGATTTTCGGCATCATCACGTTGTTCATGGTGGAGGTGCCGACCAGCACCCCTTTTGAGCGAAAGACGTTGGTCAGAATTTCATTTTTATCGCTGCGGGCGACGTTAAAGATTTTCACCGCCACGTTCGGATCCACTTCGTTAATCCCCTGGGCAATCGCATCCGCCATCATGCGGGTGTTGTTGGACATGGTGTCGTAGAAAAGGGTGATGCGGTCTTCCTGATAATCCGCCGCCCATTTCAGGTACATCTCAACAATTTGCGTTGGGTTGTCGCGCCAGACCACGCCGTGGGAGGTGGCAATCATATCGACCGGCAGATTAAAACCGAGGATTTCGGTGATTTTCGGCGTCACCAGACGGCTGAACGGCGTCAGGATGTTGGCGTAATAGCGCTGGCACTGTTCGAACAGTTCGCTCTGATCCACTTCGTCATTGAACAGACGTTCATCGCAATAGTGCTGACCGAAGGCGTCATTACTGAACAGGACCGCATCGCCGGTCATATAGGTCATCATGCTGTCCGGCCAGTGCAGCATCGGGGTTTCAACGAAGATCAGCTGTTTGCCGTTGCCGATATCCAGCGCGTCGCCGGTTTTCACCACGTTGAAATTCCACTCCGGATGGTGGTGGTGGCCGGTGATAGAATCAATGGCATTTGCGGTGCAGTAGATTGGCGTATCGGGGATCTGCATCATCAGCTCGGTCAGCGCGCCGGCGTGGTCCTCTTCTGCGTGGTTGATGATGATGTAATCAATGTCTGCGAGGTCAATTTCACTGCGCAGGTTCTGCACGAATTCACGACTGAATTTATGGTCGACGGTGTCGATCAGCACATTTTTTTCTTCACGGATGAGATAGCTGTTGTAGCTGCTGCCGCGCAGCGTTTTATATTCAGTCCCGTGAAAATCACGGACTTCCCAGTCACGTTGACCAACCCAATGAATGTTATTTTTAACCAGAATAGACATAGCAACCTCAATGAATTCAATGTATTCCCAAAAAGATGTCTCTTTGATTGCAGGTTGTGTGCCAGTTTTTTAATTTTTTGATCTTAAACGGTTTTTTAAATAATACTCCTAAGTTGGTAGTCAAAATGACTATTCATAAAATGGTCAGTATGACACTATGAATGGTCAAAATGACAATGAGGACGTTATGCGTTTTTCTGTTGATGTGCTGGCGAACATCGCCATTGAATTACAGCGCGGTATCGGTCATCAGGATCGTTTTCAGCGGCTGGTAACGGCGCTGCGGCAGGTGCTGGAATGTGATGCTTCTGCATTGTTGCGCTATGAGGCGCGCCAGTTTATCCCGCTGGCGATTGATGGTCTGGCCCGCGATGTGCTCGGCAGACGCTTTACGCTGGAAGGGCATCCACGTCTGGAAGCCATCGCCCGCGCCGGGGATGTGGTGCGTTTCCCCGCCGACAGTGATCTACCCGACCCGTACGACGGATTGATACCCGGACAAGAGAGCCTGAAGGTGCACGCCTGCATTGGCCTGCCGCTGTTTGCCGGGCAGAACCTGATTGGCGCGCTGACGCTCGACGGCATGGCGCCAGACCAGTTTGATGTTTTCAGTGATGAAGAACTGCGTCTGATTGCCGCGCTGGCGTCCGGGGCGTTGAGTAATGCGCTGCTGATTGAACAACTGGAAAGCCAGAATATGCTGCCGGGTTCATCCTCCGCGTTTGAGCCGGTGAAAGAGACGCAGATGATTGGCCTTTCGCCCGGCATGATGCAGTTAAAAAAAGAGATTGAGATTGTGGCGGCCTCTGATCTTAACGTGCTGATAAGCGGCGAAACGGGGACCGGCAAAGAGCTGGTGGCGAAAGCGATTCATGAAGGTTCACCGCGGGCGGCGAATCCGCTGGTTTATCTCAATTGCGCGGCATTGCCGGAAAGCGTGGCGGAGAGTGAACTGTTTGGTCATGTCAAAGGGGCATTTACCGGGGCCATCAGCAACCGCAGCGGTAAGTTCGAAATGGCTGATAACGGCACCCTGTTCCTGGATGAGATTGGTGAACTGTCATTAGCGCTGCAGGCCAAACTGCTGCGTGTTTTGCAGTACGGCGATATTCAGCGCGTCGGCGACGATCGTAGCCTGCGTGTGGATGTGCGCGTACTGGCGGCAACCAACCGCGATCTGCGCGAAGAAGTTCTGGCCGGGCGTTTCAGAGCCGATCTGTTCCATCGTTTGAGCGTGTTTCCGCTTTCCGTACCGCCGCTGCGTGAGCGCGGTGAAGATGTGGTGTTGCTGGCGGGCTATTTTTGCGAGCAGTGTCGGTTGCGGCTGGGGCTTTCACGCGTGGTGCTGAGTCCTGCTGCGCGCCGTCACCTGTTGCACTATGGCTGGCCAGGGAATGTGCGCGAACTTGAACATGCGATCCATCGTGCCGTGGTGCTGGCGAGGGCAACGAAAGCAGGGGATGAAGTGGTACTGGAAGCCACGCATTTTGCATTACAGGATGAACCGGTTGTACCTTCGCCGGAACCGACGACAGAATTGCCGCTCAATCGAAATTTGCGGGAGGCGACGGAGAGTTTCCAGCGGGAGATGATCCGCCGGGCGCTGGCGCAAAATAATCATAACTGGGCGGCCAGCGCGCGGGCGCTTGAAACAGACGTCGCCAATCTGCACCGACTGGCGAAGCGTCTGGGACTTAAAGATTAGAGAATGCCGGCCTGATAAAAATCCTGCAGGTTAATCGCGCCGGTGAGTTTGCCGTTTTCATCCACCACCGGGGCGGCAGTAATTTTACGCTTCATCAGGATCTCTTTGGCGTCAATGGCGCGGCTTTGTGCCTGTAGCGTGACGCCATTGTGGGTCATCGCTTCGCTGACGGGGGTGGTGAGCGCGCCGCCGCCCACTAACCAGCGACGCAGGTCGCCGTCGGTAAAGACGCCCTTCACATAGGCTTCATCGTCACAGACCGCGACCAGACCCAGCCCGGTACGGCTCAATTCCAGCATCGCATCCATTACGCTTGTGGCAAGCTGAACCCGAGGCACTGCATCGTCACGACGCATCAGATGATGCACGTTATTCAACAAACGAGCGCCCAGCGCGCCAGCCGGGTGGGAGCGGGCGAAATCTTCCTCGTTAAAACCGCGCGCCTGCATCACGGCCATCGCCAGCGCATCGCCCATCATCAGGGTATTTACCGTGCTGGAGGTTGGCGCCAGGTGCATCGGGCAGGCTTCACGTTCGACGGAGATATCCAGCACGGCTTTCGCCGCCAGACCCAGCGGAGAAGTGGGTTTCCCGGTCATCGCCAGCAGGGCGACCGATTTGTCTTCGAGGCGCGGAATGATGAGATCCAGCTCTTTCGCACCGCCGGAATAGGAGATAAATAACATGACGTCACGGCTTTCAATCATCCCCAGATCGCCGTGCAGCGCCTCTGCCGGGTGAACAAAAAAGGCTGGAGTGCCAGTACTGGCGAGGGTTGCCGCAATTTTTTTGCCAATATGACCGGACTTGCCGATACCGGAGACAATCACCTTGCCTTCGCAGTGGATAATGGTATTCGCGGCGCGGACAAAATCATCGCCCAGACGCTCCGGCAGACGGCTCGCTTCCTGTAGCTCCAGCATTAATGTCTGACGACCCGCGTTCAGTAGTGCATCACTCATTGGTTTCTCCGGTTATGGTCACTTCAATCCCTTTTGCCGATGATCAGGGACAACGAAAATGGCCGCTGTTCCCGCTTATTCACGCAATAGCAGTACGCGATGATAGTGCATTCAGGGAGCGTGCATTATGGGAAAAGATCATATTGAAGAGGGATTCCTCATTGGCGTGATAAAAGAAATCGCGATTTTTGCTGCTAAAAATAGGGAGCGATAGCGACTACCGCTTTCTTGTGCGACGAAGGATGCTTTACCATACTTCACTCTGGCTGAATTTGTTTAATGGATGTCTCATGTTCAAGCGTCGTTATGTAGCATTACTTCCCCTTTGTGTGTTGTTGGCTGCCTGTAGCAGCAAACCGAAACCTTCAGAGACTCAAACGACAACGGGAACGCCGTCCGGCGGTTTCCTGCTTGAGCCCCAGCACAACGTGATGCAGATGGGCGGCGATTTCGCCAATAACCCCAATGCGCAACAGTTCATCGACAAAATGGTGAGCAAACACGGCTTCGACCGCCAACAGTTACAGGAGATCCTGTCACAGGCTAAACGTCTGGATTACGTGCTGCGCCTGATGGACAGACAAGCCCCGACGGCTCAAGCGCCTACCGGACCTAACGGCGCGTGGCTGCGTTATCGCAAGCAGTTCATCACCCCCGATAATGTGCAAAATGGCGTGGTGTTCTGGAATCAGTACGAAGATGCGTTGAACCGCGCATGGCAGGTATATGGCGTACCGCCGGAGATCATCGTCGGGATTATCGGGGTTGAGACGCGCTGGGGGCGTGTGATGGGCAAAACGCGCATCCTGGATGCGCTGGCGACGCTGTCGTTCAACTACCCGCGCCGGGCGGAGTACTTCTCCAGCGAGCTGGAAACCTTCTTACTGATGGCGCGTAACGAGCAGGATGATCCGCTGGATCTGAAAGGTTCCTTTGCGGGCGCGATGGGTTACGGACAGTTTATGCCGTCCTCCTATAAAGAGTACGCAGTCGACTTTAATGGCGACGGTCATATCAACCTGTGGGATCCGGTTGATGCCATCGGTAGCGTTGCAAACTACTTTAAAGGACATGGTTGGGAGAAAGGCGATACGGTTGCGGTGATGGCTAACGGCCAGGCACCGGGACTTGCGAATGGTTTTAAAACCCAGTACAGCGTCTCTCAGCTTGCCGCTGCCGGGCTAACGCCGCAGCAGTCGCTGGGCCATCATCAACAGGCCAGCTTGTTGCGTCTTGATATCGGTACCGGCTACCAGTATTGGTACGGTTTACCGAACTTCTACGCCATTACCCGCTATAACCACAGCACCCATTATGCAATGGCGGTCTGGCAGCTTGGCCAGGCCGTCGCGCTGGCACGCGTGCAGTAATACTCTTTTGTGGAGGGAAGCGCGGGCTTCCCTCTGCTGTTGTTATCACTGTTTTTCCGACTGACTCTCTGCACGCAACTGGGATATTTTCTTTGATATTGCCATGCTGTATCCAAGACACCCTAAACCTAAGATAATTTGGCCGCCATCATAAGGTTCAATATATCCGGATGATATAATGTTCAGCACGCCTATTACTAAAGAACATACGCCACCGATGATTAAGCACATCCGCTGTTGATGGTATTGCTTTAATTTTGAGTGCGTAGTGCCTTCCATTTTGTCTAATGACATTCGTGCTCTCTCCTCATCCATGCAAAATTGAATCACACTATATCGCTTTCTAAGCGTGGGTTTACCGCTCTTGTCCTGCATAAATGGGCGGTTGGAACTTTTTCGGAATACGGCTCGAAAAATCGTCACCTCATCCCCATCTCATTGAGGGAAGTGGTATCTTGTTCGGCATATTTATTAACTGACAGAGGTCGGAATGACTGACAGTGAACTGATGCAGTTAAGTGAACGGGTGGGGCAGGCGTTAAAAGCACGCGGCGCTACCGTAACGACAGCGGAATCCTGTACGGGCGGTTGGGTGGCGAAAGCCATTACCGATATTGCCGGGAGCTCTGCATGGTTTGAGCGCGGATTTGTTACCTACAGCAATGAAGCAAAAGCGCAGATGATCGGCGTTCGCGAAGAGACGCTGGCCCAGCATGGCGCGGTCAGTGAACCCGTGGTGGTGGAAATGGCGATTGGCGCGCTGAAAGCCGCCAGAGCGCACTTCGCTGTCTCGATAAGCGGAATTGCCGGGCCCGACGGCGGCAGCGAAGAAAAACCCGTTGGTACGGTCTGGTTTGCCTTTGCCAGCGCCAGCGGAGAAGGGATTACGCGTCGGGAATGTTTCAGCGGCGACCGCGAGGCAGTGCGTCGTCAGGCGACGGCTTACGCGCTGCAAACCCTCTGGCAACAATTTCTACAAAACACTTGATACTGTATGACTATACAGTATAATTGCGTCAACAGAACAGAATTCATTATCCGGTTTCATCCGGCATGACAGGAGTAATAATGGCTATCGACGAAAACAAACAGAAAGCGTTGGCGGCAGCACTGGGCCAGATCGAAAAGCAATTCGGTAAAGGCTCCATCATGCGCCTGGGTGAAGACCGTTCCATGGATGTGGAAACTATCTCCACCGGCTCGCTTTCACTGGATATCGCGCTGGGTGCGGGCGGTCTGCCGATGGGGCGTATCGTCGAGATTTACGGACCGGAATCTTCCGGTAAAACAACCCTGACGCTGCAGGTTATCGCCGCCGCGCAGCGTGAAGGTAAAACCTGTGCGTTTATCGATGCAGAACACGCGCTGGACCCAATTTATGCCCGTAAACTGGGTGTCGACATTGACAACCTGCTGTGTTCTCAGCCGGATACCGGTGAGCAGGCGCTGGAAATCTGTGACGCGCTGGCGCGTTCGGGTGCCGTTGACGTTATCGTGGTCGACTCCGTTGCGGCGCTGACGCCGAAAGCGGAAATCGAAGGCGAAATTGGTGACTCTCACATGGGTCTCGCGGCACGTATGATGAGCCAGGCAATGCGTAAGCTGGCAGGTAACCTGAAACAGTCCAATACGCTGCTGATCTTCATCAACCAGATCCGTATGAAAATTGGCGTGATGTTCGGTAACCCGGAAACCACCACCGGTGGTAACGCGCTGAAATTCTACGCTTCTGTTCGTCTGGACATCCGTCGTATTGGCGCGGTGAAAGAGGGCGACAACGTGGTCGGGAGCGAGACCCGCGTTAAAGTCGTGAAGAACAAAATCGCGGCACCGTTTAAACAAGCTGAGTTCCAGATCCTCTACGGTGAAGGCATCAACTTCTATGGCGAACTGGTTGATCTGGGCGTGAAAGAGAAGTTGATCGAGAAAGCCGGCGCCTGGTACAGCTATAACGGCGAGAAGATCGGTCAGGGCAAAGCGAATGCGACAAACTGGCTGAAAGAGAATCCGGCGACGGCGAAAGAAATCGAGAAAAAAGTACGCGAAATGCTGCTGAACAACCAGGATTCAACGCCAGATTTCTCTGTTGATGATGGTGCAGACGTTGCGGAAACCAACGAAGATTTTTAATCGTTACTCTGCCTGATGGTGACGCTCTGGCGTTATATCCGGCATACAATCAGAGGGCTGCATTTATGCGGCCCTTTTTGCATTTTATTTTTCGAAGGTTGTTATGAGCGAATCTACACCGCGCCGACCCGCTTATTCCCGTCTGTTGGATCGTGCCGTTCGTAT
This sequence comes from Citrobacter sp. Awk 4, assembly GCF_028069725.1. GTDB lineage: Bacteria > Pseudomonadota > Gammaproteobacteria > Enterobacterales > Enterobacteriaceae > Citrobacter_D. The sequence continues at coordinate 86,754 of NZ_JANEWG010000003.1, read as the reverse complement.
TCTGGCGGTGCGTGACCACAGTGAACAAGAGTTGCGCCGAAAGCTCTCTGCGCCGGTGATGGGCAAAAATGGGCCGGAGGAGATCGATGCGACTGCAGAGGACTATGAACGGGTTATCGCCTGGTGCTATGAACACCATTATCTTGATGACACTCGGTTTGTCGCCCGCTTTATCGCCAGTCGTAGCCGCAAGGGTTATGGTCCGGCGCGTATTCGCCAGGAACTGAATCAGAAAGGCATCGCACGGGAAGCAACGGAAAAAGCCATGCGTGAATGCGAGATTGACTGGTGTGAGCGTGCGCGCGACCAGGCTTTTCGAAAATACGGCGAACCTCTGCCGACAGACTTTTCAGAAAAAGTAAAGATTCAACGTTTTTTGCTCTATCGTGGCTACCTGATGGAAGATATTCAGGATATATGGCGAAATTTTGATGATTGAGCGCATACGGGATTTTACTTCCCCGTAAAGAAAACTTATCTTATTCCCACTTTTTTCCGTTCAGGCGAGGGTTGTTTTATGACGACCTACGTCTGCGACGAATATTCCTTAAATACACAAAATCTTTCAAGCCGCATCAAGGCGGCAAGTGAGTGAATCCCCAGGAGCTTACTGGAGTAAGTGAGTAGGGTGAACAAGCGCAGCCAACGCAGAGGCGGTTTGAAGGATGAAGTGTAGATTGATTTCAGGATAATTATGAGCAAGAGCACCGCTGAGATCCGTCAGGCGTTTCTCGACTTTTTCCATAGTAAGGGACATCAGGTAGTTGCCAGCAGCTCCCTGGTTCCAAACAATGACCCAACTTTGTTGTTTACCAACGCCGGGATGAACCAGTTCAAGGATGTTTTCCTTGGGCTCGACAAGCGTAATTATTCCCGCGCAACGACCTCGCAGCGTTGCGTGCGTGCGGGTGGTAAACACAACGATCTGGAAAACGTCGGTTACACTGCACGTCACCATACTTTCTTCGAAATGCTGGGCAACTTCAGCTTCGGCGACTACTTCAAACACGACGCGATTCAATATGCGTGGGAGCTTCTGACCGGTGAAAACTGGTTTGCCCTGCCAAAAGATCGCCTGTGGGTAACCGTCTACGAAACTGACGATGAAGCCTTTGAAATCTGGGAAAAAGAAGTCGGCATTCCGCGCGAACGTATCATCCGCATTGGTGATAACAAAGGTGCGGCGTATGCGTCTGATAACTTCTGGCAGATGGGTGACACCGGTCCGTGCGGCCCGTGCACCGAGATTTTCTATGACCACGGCGACCATATCTGGGGCGGCCCTCCGGGAAGCGCAGAAGAAGATGGCGATCGCTACATTGAGATCTGGAACATCGTCTTCATGCAGTTCAACCGTCAGGCTGACGGCACCATGGAACCGCTGCCGAAGCCTTCTGTGGACACCGGTATGGGGCTGGAACGTATTGCGGCTGTGCTGCAACACGTTAACTCCAACTATGAAATTGACCTGTTCAGCACGCTGATTAAGGCGGTAGCGAAGGTCACTGGCGCGACTGACCTCAACAATAAGTCGCTGCGCGTAATCGCTGACCATATCCGCTCCTGTGCATTCCTGATTGCCGATGGTGTTGTCCCGTCGAACGAAAACCGTGGCTATGTGCTGCGTCGTATCATTCGTCGTGCGGTTCGTCACGGCAACATGCTGGGTGCGAAAGAGACGTTCTTCTACAAGCTGGTTGGCCCGCTGGTAGAGGTGATGGGTTCTGCAGGTGAAGAGCTGAAGCGTCAGCAGGCTCAGGTTGAACAAGTTCTGAAAACCGAAGAAGAGCAGTTTGCCCGCACGCTGGAGCGTGGCCTGGCGCTGCTGGACGACGAACTGGCGAAACTGACCGGCGACACGCTGGACGGCGAAACGGCTTTCCGTCTGTATGACACTTACGGCTTCCCGGTTGACCTGACGGCGGACGTTTGCCGTGAGCGCAACATCAAAGTTGACGAAGCAGGCTTTGAAGCCGCTATGGAAGAACAGCGTCGTCGCGCGCGTGAGGCCAGCGGTTTTGGCGCGGACTACAATGCGATGATTCGCGTTGATGGCGCGTCAGAGTTTAAAGGCTACGACCATCTGGAATTGAACGGCAAAGTCACCGCGCTGTTCGTTGATGGTAAAGCGGTGGATGTGATTAACGCAGGTCAGGAAGCGGTTGTCGTTCTGGATCAGACTCCGTTCTACGCTGAATCCGGCGGTCAGGTTGGCGATAAAGGCGAACTGAAAGGCGCAGGCTTCGCATTTGCGGTGAGCGATACGCAGAAATACGGTCAGGCGATTGGTCATATCGGTAAGCTCTCTGCGGGTTCTCTGAAAGTGGGCGACGGCGTGCAGGCCGATGTGGATGATGTGCGCCGTGCGCGTATTCGTCTGAACCACTCCGCAACGCACCTGATGCATGCGGCATTGCGCCAGATTCTGGGCACGCATGTGGCGCAGAAAGGTTCTCTGGTTAACGATAAAATTCTGCGTTTCGACTTCTCCCATAATGAAGCCATGAAACCGTCAGAAATCCGTGCAGTGGAAGACCTGGTGAATGCGCAGATTCGTCGCAACCTGCCGGTTGAAACCGATGTCATGGATCTGGAAGCTGCGAAAGCGAAAGGGGCAATGGCGCTGTTTGGCGAGAAGTATGACGATCGTGTTCGCGTACTGAGCATGGGCGATTTCTCTACCGAGCTGTGTGGCGGTACGCACGCTAGCCGTACCGGGGATATCGGTCTGTTCCGCATTGTTTCCGAGTCCGGCACTGCGGCAGGTGTTCGCCGTATTGAAGCGGTCACCGGTGAAGGTGCAATCGCGACTCTGCATGCGGAAAGCGATCGCTTAAACGATATCGCACAGCTGCTGAAAGGCGACAGTCAGAATCTGGGTGACAAGGTTCGTTCTGTACTGGAACGTACGCGTCAGCTCGAAAAAGAGTTACAGCAGTTGAAAGAACAGGCTGCGGCGCAGGAGAGTGCGAATCTTTCCAGCAAAGCGGTTGATATCAACGGCGTGAAGCTGCTGGTTAGCGAGCTTGAGGGTGTTGAACCGAAAATGCTGCGTACCATGGTTGATGGTCTGAAAAATCAACTGGGGTCGACGGTCATCGTTTTATCAACGGTCGCTGAAGGTAAGGTTTCTCTGATTGCGGGCGTGTCTAAGGATGTGACTGACCGTGTGAAAGCCGGAGAATTGGTAGGTATGGTCGCTCAGCAGGTGGGCGGTAAAGGTGGTGGTCGTCCGGACATGGCGCAAGCCGGTGGTACGGATGCTGCGGCTCTGCCTGCAGCGTTAGCCAGTGTGAAAGGCTGGGTCAGCGCAAAACTGTAATAACAATAAGCGTTAGCGAGCGCTGTAGACCTCGATTTACGGCGCTCGCATCAACGCTATCGACAACGATAAAGTCAGGTTGAAGTTGTGTATATCGGCTAAACTTAGGTTTAACAGAATGTGATGCCGTGACTGCTTACACTAAGGTGTTTGTCATCGCTTACTTTTTGGCGTTATATGATGGATAATGCCGGGATACAGAGAGACCCGACTCTTTTAATCTTTCAAGGAGCAAAGAATGCTGATTCTGACTCGTCGAGTTGGTGAGACCCTCATGATTGGAGATGAGGTCACCGTGACAGTTTTAGGGGTGAAGGGCAACCAGGTACGCATTGGCGTAAACGCCCCGAAAGAAGTCTCTGTCCATCGTGAAGAGATCTACCAGCGTATCCAGGCTGAAAAATCCCAGCAGTCCAGTTACTAAGGTTTTCGCGTCTCATCTCGTTCGGTGAGGCGCTACCTGATTCCCGCTCTAAACCCTCTTTTTTATCTCACACGCGCCATTTTCTCATTCTGTCTTTCCGTTTACCGACCGGCTTTTTCGTTCACCTCGTTTTTTTGCCTCTCAGTGAAGCGCGTTAAATACTGATTTGCTTGTTGATAAAACACTCTTTTTGCCGTTTTTGCAGACTAATTGCGCGTGAAGTGTGCAAACGATAAAAGTGCAGGAAAAATTGTTTGACTTATAAGTCCCAGAAAGTAATATGTGCGCCACGCAGCGACGAAGAGCTTTTAACGAGTTCTCCGAAGCACTCGTAAGAGGCGTGTGGTGAGGTGGCCGAGAGGCTGAAGGCGCTCCCCTGCTAAGGGAGTATGCGGTCAAAAGCTGCATCCGGGGTTCGAATCCCCGCCTCACCGCCATTTGCATCCGTAGCTCAGCTGGATAGAGTACTCGGCTACGAACCGAGCGGTCGGAGGTTCGAATCCTCCCGGATGCACCATCTCTTACTTGATACGGCTTTAGCAGCGGTATCAAAAATCTGCAGTAAAGTAAGTTTACCTGATGCATCCGTAGCTCAGCTGGATAGAGTACTCGGCTACGAACCGAGCGGTCGGAGGTTCGAATCCTCCCGGATGCACCATCTTCTCAGAAATAACAACCGGTTTGTTGTTTCATGGTCTGCGAGAATATCGCAGGAACCAGGGAGGATAACGTTGCTTCAGCAACGGCCTGCAGGGCGAGGCGCAGCCGAGTAATCCTCCCGGATGCACCATCTCTTACTTGATATGGCTTTTGTGGCGATATCAATATCAGCAGTAAAATAAGTTCCCTGATGCATCCGTAGCTCAGCTGGATAGAGTACTCGGCTACGAACCGAGCGGTCGGAGGTTCGAATCCTCCCGGATGCACCATCTTCTCAGAAATAACAACCGGTTTGTTGTTTCATGGTCTGCGAGAATATCGTAGGAACCAGGGAGGATAACGTTGCTTCAGCAACGGCCTGCAGGGCGAGGCGCAGCCGAGTAATCCTCCCGGATGCACCATTCTCTCAGAAGTATCAGTAGTAAATCAGCAGTTCCCTGATGCATCCGTAGCTCAGCTGGATAGAGTACTCGGCTACGAACCGAGCGGTCGGAGGTTCGAATCCTCCCGGATGCACCATCTTCTCTGAAATAATAGCCAGTTTTTCTTCATGGTCTGCGAAGTTGTCGCAAGCACCATTTTCTGCAAAACATTTCCCTTCTTCATACAAACACTTCTTTGCTTCACACACTGAACAATCCTCACTCTTTCCATCAGCGACAAAATCAATCAATTACGATAAAGTAACGTCTGATCATTAGGTTTGTGAGAACGCAATGTACGAACGCTATGCGGGTTTGATTTTTGATATGGATGGCACCATCCTGGATACTGAACCGACGCACCGTAAGGCGTGGAGCGAAGTATTAGGGCGCTACGGCCTTCGTTTTGATCTTCAGGCAATGGTCGCACTCAACGGCTCCCCAACCTGGCGCATTGCTCAGTCGATCATTGAGCTCAATCACGCCGATCTTGACCCTCATTCGCTGGCGCGAGAAAAAACCGATACGGTAAAAAGCATGCTGCTGGACAGCGCCGAACCGTTGCCTTTGGTTGATGTGGTGAAGGCCTGGTATGGCCGTCGCCCGATGTCAGTGGGAACCGGTAGCGAAAGCGCTATCGCTGAAGCGTTGTTGGCTCACCTGGATTTACGTCGCTATTTTGATGCTGTCGTCGCGGCTGATCATGTTCAGCATCACAAACCTGCCCCTGATACGTTCTTGCTGTGCGCGGAACGTATGGGCGTGATTCCTGCGCAATGTGTGGTGTTTGAAGATGCTGATTTTGGGCTGCAGGCGGCACGTGCAGCGGGGATGGATGCGGTGGACGTTCGATTATTGTGAGTGATGGACTGTCGCTCCTTTCCCTGTTTGCCAGTAGTTTTCTCAGCGCCACGCTATTGCCCGGAAATTCAGAAGTTGTTTTAGCTGCGATGCTAGTTTCCGGGGTCAGTCAGCCCTGGCTCTTAGTCTTAACAGCAACAATGGGTAATAGCCTTGGGGGGTTAACTAACGTTATCCTTGGGCGTTTCTTCCCGTTACGTAAAACGTCGCGCTGGCAAGAAAAAGCCACGGGCTGGCTTAAACGTTATGGCGCAGTCACACTGCTACTAAGCTGGATGCCGGTCGTGGGGGATTTACTGTGCTTACTGGCGGGATGGATGCGCATTTCATGGGGGCCAGTGCTCTTTTTTTTATGTCTTGGTAAAACGTTGCGCTATGTTGTGGTCGCAGCGGCTACTCTTCAGGGCATGATGTGGTGGCACTAATTGTAGATAGACACCCAGAGTCACCATTACAATTATGCTAATTAAAACGATTTTGACAGGCGGGAGGTCAATTTGATCCCGGACGTATCACAGGCGTTGGCCTGGCTGGAAAAGCATCCTCAGGCGTTGAAGGGGATTCAGCGCGGGCTAGAGCGCGAAACACTGCGTGTTAATGCTGATGGCACGTTAGCAACAACGGGCCATCCAGAGGCGTTAGGCTCTGCGCTGACGCATAAATGGATAACCACCGACTTTGCTGAAGCGCTGCTGGAGTTTATCACTCCGGTTGATGGCGATATTCAACATATGCTGACATTGATGCGCGATCTGCATCGTTTCACGGCCAGAAACCTGGGCGATGAGCGGATGTGGCCGCTGAGCATGCCTTGCTATATTGCCGAAGGGCAGGATATCGAACTGGCGCAGTATGGCACCTCTAACATCGGTCGTCTGAAAACGCTGTATCGCGAAGGGTTGAAGAACCGCTACGGCGCGTTGATGCAAACCATCTCTGGCGTGCATTATAACTTCTCGTTGCCGATGGCGTTCTGGCAGGCGAAGTGTGGCGTAACGGAAGGCGAAGATGCGAAAGAAAAAATCTCCGCAGGTTATTTCCGTCTGATTCGTAACTATTACCGTTTTGGTTGGGTGATCCCGTACCTGTTTGGCGCGTCTCCGGCGATTTGCTCTTCGTTCCTGCAGGGAAAACCGACCACGCTGCCGTTTGAAAAAACGGACTGCGGCATGTATTACCTGCCTTATGCAACGTCTCTGCGTTTAAGTGATCTCGGTTATACCAATAAGTCGCAAAGCAATCTCGGTATTACGTTTAACGATCTGTATGAGTATGTGGCAGGATTAAAACGCGCGATCAAAACGCCTTCCGAGGAGTATGCGGAGATTGGCCTGGAGAAAGACGGCAAGCGCCTGCAAATCAACAATAACGTTCTGCAGATTGAAAACGAACTCTATGCGCCAATTCGTCCGAAGCGTGTGACGCGTAGTGGCGAATCGCCGTCAGATGCGCTTTTGCGCGGCGGTATTGAGTATATCGAGGTGCGTTCACTGGATATTAACCCGTTCTCGCCGATTGGCGTGGACGAGCAGCAGGTGCGTTTCCTTGATCTGTTTATGGTCTGGTGCGTATTGGCGGATGCGCCGGAAATGAGCAGCGACGAGCTCCTGTGTACGCGCACTAACTGGAATCGGGTGATTCTGGAAGGACGTAAGCCGGGTCTGACATTAGGTATTGGCTGCCAAACGGCGCAGTTCCCGCTGCCGAAAGTCGGTAAAGACCTGTTCCACGATCTGAAACGCGTGGCGCAAACGCTGGACAGCATCCACGGTGGAGAGGATTATCAGAAAGTGTGCGATGAACTGGTCGCCTGCTTCGATAATCCGGAACTGACGTTCTCGGCACGTATCCTGCGGTCTATGATTGACACAGGGATTGGCGGAACAGGCAAAGCGCTGGGCGAGGCTTATCGTAATTTGCTGCGTGAAGAGCCGCTGGAAGTCTTGCAGGAGCAGGACTTTATTGCCGAACGCGAGGCATCGAAACGTCGTCAGCAGGATGTTGAGGCGGCAGATACCGAGTCGTTTGCAGAGTGGCTGAAAAAGCACGCCTGACAGAAAAGAAAAAGGCCACTCGGGAGTGGCCAAAATTTCATCTCTGAAAACAGGGATGATGATAACAAATGCGCGTCTTTCACATACTCAGACTCGCCCTGGAACAAAGAGTTCATTTATTTTTAAAATAATTCTCGGAGGTGGCTAAATGCCGTTGTTAGATAGCTTCACTGTCGATCATACCCGGATGGAAGCACCTGCAGTCCGGGTCGCGAAAACGATGAACACTCCGCATGGCGACGCCATTACCGTGTTTGATCTGCGTTTCTGCATCCCAAACAAAGAAGTGATGCCGGAAAAGGGCATTCACACGCTGGAGCATCTGTTTGCGGGCTTTATGCGTAACCACCTTAACGGTAACGGTGTTGAGATCATCGACATCTCCCCGATGGGCTGCCGTACAGGTTTCTATATGAGCCTGATTGGTACGCCGGACGAGCAGCGTGTGGCGGATGCCTGGAAAGCGGCAATGGCGGACGTGCTGAAAGTGCAGGATCAAAACCAGATCCCGGAACTGAACGTCTACCAGTGCGGTACGTATCAGATGCACTCTCTGAGCGAAGCGCAGGAGATCGCGCGTCATATTCTGGAGCGTGATGTTCGCGTGAACAGCAATGAAGAGCTGGCCCTGCCAAAAGAGAAGCTGCAGGAACTGCATATCTAGCAGTTGTCATGCAGGCTGGTACAGCGTAGCGCTGATGTAGGCCCGGTAAGCAAAGCGCCACCGGGCAATAAAAAAGGGCCTTCTCAGGCCCTTTTTGTATTCTATTAGTGTGCACCGCCGCCGCCGCCGCCCGCACCAAAGGGCGGTTTGGCGAACCAGACCAGTCCGAGCAACACCAGAAATATCCCCGCTGACATCCAGAAAATTTCATTGGCAGAAATAATCAGCCCCTGGCTGGTTATCTGCTGGGCCAGCCAGCCGGAGGCCTGCTGTTGTGTCATCCCCAGGCCCTGGAGCTGATCGTACATGGCCTGCGCATTAGGGTTATACGGATTCACTGACTCGGTTAACTGTGCATGGTGCATGGACTCGCGGCTGGTCCACATGGTGGTCGTAATTGAAGTACCTATGGAACCCGCCAGCGTTCGCGTAAAGTTCGACAAACTCGACGCCGCCGCCAGACGCTCAGGCGGCAAGCCGGAAAGGGTGATGGTTGTCAGCGGCATAAAGAAGCAAGCCACGGCGAAGCCCTGAATAAACTGCGGCCAGGCCGATGCGCCGAAATCCATGCCCGGCTCAAAGGTGTATGCGCGCCAGTAGAAGCAGACGGCGTACATAATAAAGCTGAACGTGACCAGCCTGCGCATATCCAGCTTGTGCGCGAAGCGTCCGATAATCGGCGACAGGATCACCGGAATAATCCCCACCGGCGCGGAGGCCAGACCTGCCCACGTCGCGGTATAGCCATACACTTCCTGCAACAACTGCGGCAGCAGAACGATAGCGCCGAAGTAGAGCATATAGGCCAGACTGATACACAGACATCCTATCGTGAAGTTTCGCGACTTAAACAGCGAGAGATCGACAATGGGGTTATCGTCTGTCAGCTCCCAGACAATCAGGAAGCTGATGGCGACAACGGCGACCACGGTCAGAATGATAATCTCCTGCGAGGCAAACCAATCCAACTCTTTGCCGCGGTCGAGCATAATCTGCAGGCTACCGATCCCGACCACTAATAGCGCCAGGCCGATGGCATCAATCCGCCGCTGCTCGGTGCGAGTTTCCCGTCCACGCAGGGTTTGCAGCGTCATCAGGACGACCACCACGCCGATAGGCACGTTAATGAAGAAGATCCAACCCCAGTGATAGTTATCGCTGATATAACCGCCGAGAATTGGGCCGCAAATCGGCGCGACAATCACCGTCATCGACCATAACGCCAGGGCGATGGAGCGTTTGGCGGGCGGATAGTTGTTCAGCAACAGGCTCTGAGAAAGCGGAATTAATGGCCCGGCGACAATCCCCTGTATCACACGAAAGAAGATCAGCATGTTGAGGCTGCTGGAGACGCCGCAGGCCCACGACGCAATGACAAAGGCGATAGTGGACCACATAAACAGCTTCACTTCGCCGACGCGTTTTGCCAGCCATCCGGTGATCGGAATCGAAATGGCGTTTGCCACCCCGAATGAGGTGATCACCCATGTTCCCTGGCTCAACGAAGAGCCAAGGTTTCCGGCGATAGTCGGGATCGCCACGTTAGCAATGGTGGAGTCCAGAACCTGCATGAACGTTGCCATCGACAACGCGATCGTCATAATGACGAGCTGTGCGCCTTCCAGCGGTTTTTGCTGTTGCATCACACGCACCTCAGGATTAACCCGCGTTGGCTTTGACGATTTCTTCGATCAGTTTATTGACCGGAGCGAGACTGATTTCCCGTGCATCGCTTTCAGAAACTGGGGTTGTACGCACCTGGCTTGCCAACACCTGCCCATCGCGATTTGAGGTATCTACCGTCACTAATGTCGATAAACCAATGCGCAGAGGATGTTGCGCCAGTTGCTGCGCATCCAGTTCAATACGCACTGGCAGACGTTGCACGACTTTGATCCAGTTGCCGGTCGCATTTTGCGCAGGGAGCAGCGAGAAGGCGCTGCCTGTTCCCATATCGAGACCGACGACTTTCCCGGTATATTTCACGTCATCGCCGTAAATATCGCTGATGACGGTGGCCGGTTGGCCAATGCGCATATGCGCCAGCTGAGTTTCTTTAAAGTTGGCATCGACCCACAGATTGTTCGCCGGAACGACCGCCATCAGCGGCGTGGTCGGGCTAATTTGGGCGCCAGGTTGAACGGCGCGGCGAGAAACGTATCCGGTCATCGGGCTGACAATTTTCGTACGTTCCAGCGCCAGCCATGCATTGCGGACTTCAGTCGCCGCTTGTTGCACCGCGGGCTGATCTTCCAGTCGACTACCGAGGATCATCGCCTGATTGGCGTTATATTGTTGAATCGCAACGTCCAGTTGCGCCTGAGCGCTGGCAACAGCATCACGCGCGTGTTGCAACTCTTCGCGACCAATCAGGTTGGCGTTACCCAGCGGAACACGGCGATTAAAATCGCTTTGCGCCTGGGCCAGCGCAGTTTTCTGCACCTCAATGCTCGCCTGCAACTGCTTGCTGTTGATCATTAACTGGTGTGTTTGACGCACGCTGGAGGCTAACGCGGTTTTGGCTTTTTCAAACGCCTGTTTGGCATCGGTCTGATCGAGCGTGACCAGCACATCACCTTTTTTGACAAAGTCAGTATTATCAGCCCAGACTTTCGTCACACTGCCTGATACCTGCGCCATGATTTGCACCTGGTTCCCTGCCACGTACGCATCATCGGTCTCTTCGGCATGACGCAGTACTAAAAACCAATAAATCCCATATGCCACGGCAATAATAATAAAGAGCAAGGTGAGAAGGATAAGCAGACTTTTACGTTTGCCATTCTTCTTAACCGATTGCTGCGGGGTTTGAGTCTCCGCATTTGCGCTCATGTTGTTCTCCACGATCTTATTTTTTCACATCGGCTGAGCCGACCTGTCTGTCAGAAAGGCCAGCAGTGTCACGTGCTGGCCTGTCAGTTTTTTCTTTTATAAATCTGGATGTTTGAGCGTGTCGACGCGTTAGCGTAGGGCCTCAAGAACGGCACCATCCTTATCCATCTGATCGAGACGGGTCAGGAGTTTACGCGTGATGTGCTCAAGCTGATCTTTTTCGGCGGTGCTGAGAGATGACCAGAGCTGATGCAGGCAGTTATGCTGAGGAGGGAGAACCTCACGCAAAAAATCATGCCCCTTTTCAGTCAATTGCAGGTGCAAACAACGACGGTCGTTATCGCTTTCACGGCGTTCGATCCAACCGCGTTTTTCTAACTCATCCGCGATTCGTGTTGCATTAGTACGGGAAGAACCGAGCGCACAACTCAGTTCCGAAGGCTGAATACTGTGGTTTTCCTGAGACTCCAGCGTAATCAACGCCATAAACAACGTCTCGTTAATCCCTTGAGCTTTCAGCATCTTATTGCGGTTTTCCAGCAACTTGCCCTGCATATGCATGCAAAGACGGGTCAGAAGAATTTCCTGATATGGGAAATCTTCGTAGCGGCTGGCGCGAAATTTTAGCATTTGTTCAATGGGCGTAAACGAACTATCCATTTGGGCATGACCTCATTAATTTCAGCCGATATAGTAACGACGGTGACAAATAAAGTAAATGTATTATTAAAGTAAAATAATTCTTACGAACTATAAAATCGTTCGTTTTTCCCGGGCTAATCCATAGTCCGGGAAACGCAACGATGTAGGGAACGAGCAAACAACGAATAAACAGTACGGGAGGCATGAAACCTGACGTGATCCCGGCGGGGAGAAACCCCTGGCGGGTAGGATTCAGGCCAAACGCAAACGCGGGCGGGTTACCGCTGATGACTCTCGGTACGCTGTCTTCACATCCCTCAGCGAACATCGCCGGACTGGGATCTGACAGGGGGACAGGGCTTTCCATAGAATTTTGTGATTCGTCACCGATGTAAAATAATCAGGGTAAATAATTTTAATAACCTTAACAGACTGGGGGGCACCTTAACACCCTAAGGTGCCCAAACAGCCATAAACGCTTAGCGTCTGCTTAATTTACAGCTTCTTGTCGATGAAAACCTCGCCACCAGACCAGCAGGTTAAGGACGGCTACAGTCATACCCGCCAGACAAACGCCTGTCCATCCTGCATGCTGCCAGGCGGATGCCGAAATTAGTGAACCGGCGGCACCGCCGATAAAATAGCTGGTCATGTAACCCGCCGTCAGACGGTTACGCGCATCCGGGTGAATTCGGTAGATCACCGTTTGGTTGGTGATGTGTACGCCCTGAACCGTAAGATCCAGCACCAGAATACCGACAATCAGCGCCAGCACGGAGGTGTGTCCATACCAGATTGCCAGCCAGGAGAGCAGCAGCAACAACAGGCTGATGGTCGTCGTAAGATGGGATTTCCCTTTATCGGCAAAACCACCAGCAGGCCGTGCGCCCAACGCACCGGCGGCACCGGCCAGACCAAACAGACCAATCATCCCTTCGGAATAGTTAAACGGCGCTGCTGCAAGCAAAAAGGCCATTGACGTCCAGAGGATGCTGAAATTGGCAAAGGTCAGGCATCCTAACAGCGCGCGGGTGCGCAGCAGTTTGTCGTGGAGAAACAGGCTGAATACGGAGCCTAACAGCTGCGGATAGTTGAGATGGGTTTCCGATTTCATCTTCGGCAGGCCATGCCACAGCGCGATAGCCATCATCGCCATCAGGACAGAGGCGACCCAGAATACGGTTCGCCAGCCGCCGAGATTAGCGAGCAGTCCGGCGACGGTCCGTGCCAGTAAAATCCCCAGCAGCAAACCGCTCATGATGGTGCCGACCACCTTACCGCGCTGATCCGGCGTGGCGAGCGTGGCGGCCAGAGGGACCAAAATTTGTGCGACGACCGAGAATAATCCGGTGAGCGCCGTTCCCAGGATCATCATCGCAAGCGACTGGCTGCTGGCAGTGATCAGCATGCCGCCTGCCGCCAGCAGTGTCATCGAGACGATCAACGTCCGGCGTTCAAACATGTCGCCCAGCGGAACCAGCAACAATAACCCGGCGGCATAACCCAACTGTGCGGCTGTGACGATAAATCCGGCGGAACTGGCAGAAAGCGAAAACGTGCGGGCGATGGTGTCGAGCAGCGGCTGCGCGTAATAGTTGCTGGCGACCGCCAGACCGGTGGCGACAGACATCAGGACAATCAGCGCCGGACTGAGTTGATGAGTAGGGTTATTCATTGTTATCAGTATGTTTGGATTAAGTGACAACAATCATAACGAATGAAAATAAATTCAGGTGATGGATCGTGCTGTTTCGGGGAGCGGTAATAGTACCGGATGGCGCGTTGTCATCCGGTACACCATTTACATTACTTCTGCGCAGCCAACGCTTCTTTCACCCAGCCGTCAAATTGTTGCTGGTGAGCTTTGATCCAGCCGTCTACGTGACCCTGTACGTCGGCTTCAGAGGCTTTGCCTTCATGCATCATCGCATTCTGGGCGTTAATGTCCGCCAGCGGCAGTTTCATGATGGCAAACAGTTTCGCCGCCGCCGGGTTTTTCTCTGCCCAGGCTTTATTCACGACGATGTGCATGGTGTTCACCGGGAAGCCGTAGTTAGCGCCATTCGGCAGTTTGGTGTCGATATCTTTTTGCTCGCCAGGCAGGGAAGAGAAGGGCACCTGTAACCAGACCACATCTTTACCCGGTTTCATCACGTCGCTCACCCAGTATGGCGTCCAGGTGTAATAAAGCACCGGTTTGCCTTCTTTAAAACGGGTAATGGTGTCGGCCATCATCGCGGCATAATTACCGTGGCTGACATCGACGGTTTTTTCCAGATCAAAGGCTTTGTTCTGGTGATTGATGACGGCTTCACAGCCCCAGCCCGGTGAGCAGCCCATCATGTCCGCTTTGCCGTCGCCATTGGTATCAAAGATTTTGGCGATTTTCGGGTCTTTCAGTTGCGCGATATTGGTGATGTTGTACTGTTCGGCGGTTTTTTTGTCGATCAGATAACCCTGGGCGGCGCCGGTGACAAATACCCCCTCGCGATAGAACTTCTTGTCTCCACCCGCCGCGGCGTACATATCATCATGCAGCGGCTGCCAGTTCACGGCAGTAAACGTAGCATCGCCAGAGGCAATGGAGGTATAGCCCACGTTGTAATCGACTTCACTCGGTTTATTGACGGTGTAACCGAGTTTTTCCAGCGCGCGGCTGACCAGTAACGTCTGGAATGTTTCTTCTGTGATGGTGCTCTGTACCGGTTGAACGGTAATGCCTTTGCCTGGCAGGTCGGCAGCGAAAGTGCTGGTAGAGACAAGGGTGGCAAACGCTGTGGCAAAAAGAATGTGATGTCGCATCGTTGTTCCTTAATGATTCGAAGGCCCGGTACGCGTAGCGCTACCGGGCAACAGAGGAGTTACTTGATGAAAGGGCGGGTAAAGAGCCCAACAGGACCGGTGGTATACCAGCGGCGATTACCACGGCTGCGCGAATCGCGCCCCACGGCTTGCGTCAGACGATCCAGAATGATGGCGAGGATCACAATGCCAACCCCGCCGACGGTGGCCAGTCCCATATCGAGACGACCGATACCGCGCAGAACCATTTGACCCAGTCCGCCAACGGCAATCATGGAGGCGATAACGACCATGGAGAGGGCGAGCATCAGCGTCTGGTTAACCCCCGCCATAATGGTGGGCATTGCCAGCGGTAGCTGAACTTTGAACAACATCTGACGCGGACTGGCGCCAAACGAGCGCGAGGCCTCAATCAGATCTGCCGGGACCTGGTTTATCCCCAGAATGGTCAGACGTACTATTGGCGGCAAAGCAAAAATTATCGTTACCACCACGCCCGGTACGTTGCCGATACCAAACAGCATGACAATCGGCACCAGATAGACGAACGCTGGCGTGGTCTGCATCGCATCCAGCAGTGGACGGACTATCTTCGCCGCCCGCGGACTGCGCGCCAGCCAGATCCCCATCGGTAACCCGATAATAACGCAGAACAGCAGGGCGGTGAGCACCAGCGCGAGCGTAATCATCGCTTGCGACCAGGCACCGATAGCGCCAATGGCGATCAGCGAAATCAGCGTCGCGACGCCCATCCCGAGCCCGGAAATCTGCCAGGCAATCAGCGCAAAAACGATGATTGCCACCGGTGCGGGCATGCCCAGCAGCAGTTGCTGGAAACCGTTAAGAATGTAATCCACCGGGACACGAATGCCCTGGAAGACGGGGCGGAAATGGGTGACAACCCAGTCGATCCCTTCTGTGACCCAGCTATCCAGCGGGATCAGCGTCTTATGGAACGGATCCATAATATTAAAATGTTCCGCCGCTGGCGCAGGCGCGCTGTTCAGCCAGTCTGCGCCTCCGCCGTTGGCAGGCGCACTGCCCCAGGCGTCAGCTGATTGTGCGGCGCTCTCTGCCGCCGGTGCGGTATCCC
Organism: Citrobacter sp. Awk 4; assembly: GCF_028069725.1. GTDB lineage: Bacteria > Pseudomonadota > Gammaproteobacteria > Enterobacterales > Enterobacteriaceae > Citrobacter_D. The sequence continues at coordinate 70,978 of NZ_JANEWG010000003.1, read as the reverse complement.
ACGGATTGGTTTGATCAGCCATTGTTTGCCCCCTCGCGATCTAATGCCTGTAGCAGCATGCGTTTTGAAATGATGCCGACATATTGTTGTTCCTCATCGATGACCGGTACAGCGCAGGGCGCCTGACCAACATGAGAAAGCAATTCGCTGAGTGGGGTTTGCGCATCTACGGCTAATGGATGTTCGATCAATGCCGCGTCAATGCCTTGCGCCTGACTTAATGCCGATTTTAAGGAGTCAATTGACACCACACCGACATACTTATTTCCGCGTTCAATGACGTAGCCAAATTCGCGATCTTCATCCTCTAATAATTTCAGCGCAGAACGTGGACCGAAACCTGGGGTTCTGCGAATTAATCCTACCGGGCTGCGGCGAGCAATATCTTTCGCGCTGAACACCTGACTAATATCAACGCCACGGAAGAAAGTGCGGACATAATCATTTGCCGGATTATTCAGAATCTCATCCGGTGTCCCGACCTGTACGACTTCACCATTTTGCATAATGGCAATCCTGTCGCCAATACGCATCGCTTCATCCAGATCATGGGAAATAAAGACCACGGTTCGCTGATGTTTCGCCTGCAGTTTTACCAGTTCATCCTGCATCTCAGTACGAATTAACGGATCGAGAGCCGAGAAGGCTTCATCCATTAATAAGATGTCAGGATTGATGGCTAATGCGCGGGCGAGACCGACACGCTGACGCATGCCCCCGGAAAGTTCATCCGGGTAGCCGTGGGCATAATTCTCCAGTCCGACCTGACGTAATGCATCGAGTGCTTTTTCCCGACGTTCATTCGCAGCCACACCAGCTAATTCCATGCCGAATGCGGTATTGTCCAGTACTGTCATATGCGGCATTAACGCAAATGACTGGAAGACCATCGCAATCTTTTTTCTGCGCACCTCGCGAAGTTCTGCGTCGGATATTTTTGCAATATCGACACCGTCAATCAGAACTTGCCCGCGGGTGGGTTCAATCAGGCGATTGAGAAGGCGTACCATTGTGGATTTACCCGATCCGGATAATCCCATGATGACAAATATCTCGCCTTCTTCAATGGCCAGACTGGCGTCTTTAACGCCAAGCGATAGCCCCGTTTTATCCAGAATCTGCTCTTTTGAAAGTCCTTTTTCAATATATTTGAAAGCTCGCTGTGGATGCTCACCAAATATCTTATAGAGATTTTTAACTTCTAATTTAATTGCCATGCAATAGAATGGTTCCTGTTATTTATATATGTCTATATGTTACCTAATGGAAATAGTGACCTTTTTCTACCCTAACATACTGAGAATCTGAGACAACCCTGAATTTGTTAATGATGTTAATGCAATGGAATGTCATCCTGCGAGATTTCCCATGATATAAGGGCTGAGCGCCAGTGATGACAGGCTAATATTTTTTTGTAAGGAGCATTGAAATGCGCCTGAATTGCCATAATTCAGGCGGGTAATGTGCAAGATATTGAGCGTAGATCACACAATAATAATGGAATGACAAAAATGTGATCTCATTAAAAATATTAGCGCAATTATCATAGTGATATTTACCTCAATATCTCTTGTCAGAAATCCCAGTCTTCATCTTCGGTTTCTACTGCTTTGCCCATGACATAGGATGATCCCGAACCGGAGAAGAAATCATGATTTTCATCGGCATTCGGTGACAGCGCGGCAAGAATGGCCGGATTAACGTCGGCCATTTCTGCCGGAAACAATGTGTCATATCCCAGGTTCATTAAGGCTTTATTGGCGTTGTAGCAAAGGAAGGCGTTGACCTCCTCAACCCAGCCAGTTTCCGCGTACAGTTCTGCCGTATAGCGGACTTCGTTGTCATACAGTTCCATCAGCAGTTCAAGGGCAAAATCCTTCAGCGATTCACGTTCCAATTCTGAGCATTTCTCCAGCCCTTTCTGGTACTTATAACCAATGTAATAGCCGTGGACCGCTTCATCACGAATGATCAGACGGATCAGGTCGGCGGTGTTGGTCAGTTTGCCGCGGCTGGAAAAATACATCGGGAGCCAGAAGCCGGAGTAAAACAGAAATGATTCCAGAAATACGCTGGCAATTTTCTTCTTCAGCGGCTCCTCGCCAGCGTAACAAGTCAGGATAATGTCTGCTTTACGCTGTAACGGTTCGTTGTACTCACTCCAGGCATAAGCGGCGTCGACGTCTTTGGTCTGACACAATGTCGAGAAGATTGAACTGTACGAACGGGCATGTACTGCCTCCATAAAGCTGATGTTCGACAGCACCGCTTCTTCATGCGGGGTCAACGCATCCGCCATCAATGAGGGCGCGCCCGCGATATTCTGAATGGTATCGAGTAAAGTTAAGCCGGTGAAGACGCGAAGGGTTAGTTGCTGTTCAACAGCGCTCAGCGACTGCCAGGCCGGCATATCGTTAGACAGCGGCACCTTCTCGGGCAGCCAAAAGTTGCTGGTCAGGCGGTTCCAAACTTCCAGGTCTTTATCGTCCTGGATCTGGTTCCAGTTGATGGCGCTGATATGTGATAGTTTCACTTCGTTCTCCTTTACAGCGCGCATGACACGCAGCCTTCAATTTCAGTGCCTTCCAGCGCCATCTGGCGTAGTCGGATGTAATAGAGCGTCTTGATCCCTTTGCGCCAGGCGTAGATCTGCGCTTTGTTGATATCGCGGGTGGTGGCGGTATCGGGGAAAAACAGCGTCAGCGATAGCCCTTGATCGACATGTTTTGTGGCTTCAGCATAGGTATCGATAATTTTCTGTGGACCAATCTCATAGGCGTCCTGGTACATCTCCAGATTCTCGTTGGTCATAAACGGCGCCGGATAATAAACCCGACCGGTTTTGCCTTCCTTGCGGATCTCCACTTTCGACACAATGGGATGAATACTGGATGTTGCATGGTTGATGTAGGAGATCGAACCGGTCGGCGGCACCGCCTGTATATTCTGGTTATAGATACCGTAGCGCATCACATCATCACGCAGTTGTAACCACATTTCGCGGGTCGGTAACGTGACGCCCGCGCGGGCAAACAGCGCCCGCACTTTCGCGGTTTTTGGCTGCCAGTCACCGTGCAGATACTGCGCAAAATAGTCGCCGCTGGCATAGCGGGATTGCATAAATCCGGCGAAGGTTTTACCGCGTTCGCGCGCCAGCAACATCGAGGTATGCAATGCATGCCAGGTGACGGTGTAGAAATAGAGATTGGTGAAGTCCAGACCCTCCACAGAGCCATAAGCAATCCCTTCCCGCGCCAGATAGCCGTGCAGGTTCATTTGCCCGAGGCCAATGGCATGTGAGGCGGCGTTTCCTGCTTCAATGGAGGGGACGCTACGAATATGGCTCATCTCCGATACCGCCGTCAGACCGCGAACAGCGATTTCCACGGTGCGGCCAAAATCGGGTGAGTCCATGGTGTGAGCAATGTTCAGCGAACCGAGGTTACAGGAGATATCGTGACCGGTATCCGCGTAATCCAGATTTTCGTCATAGGTAGATGCGCTGTTGACCTGCAATATCTCCGCGCACAGATTGCTCATATTAATACGCCCGGCAATGGGACTGGCGCGATTGACCGTGTCTTCATACATGATGTACGGATAGCCGGACTCAAACTGGATCTCCGCAAGGCGCTGGAAAAAGTCGCGGGCGTTAATGGTTTTTTTACGGATGCGTGGGTCGGCAACCAGCTCATGGTACAGCTCGCTAACCGCAATATCGCCAAACGGCTTACCGTAAATGCGCTCCACGTCATAGGGTGAGAACAGCGCCATTTCGGCGTTCTCTTTGGCTAACTGAAAAGTGATATCCGGGATCACCACGCCAAGCGACAACGTTTTGATGCGGATTTTTTCGTCGGCATTTTCACGTTTGGTATCAAGAAAACGCAGAATATCCGGATGATGGGCGTGCAACCAGACTGCGCCGGCCCCCTGGCGTGCCCCAAGCTGGTTGGCATAGGAGAAGGCATCTTCCAGCATTTTCATTATGGGGATCACACCCGAAGACTGGTTTTCAATACGCTTAATCGGTGCGCCAGCTTCCCGCAAATTAGAGAGTAAAAACGCCACGCCGCCGCCGCGTTTAGACAGCTGAAGCGCCGAGTTTACCGCCCGCCCAATCGACTCCATGTTGTCTTCAATGCGCAACAGGAAACAGGAGACCAGTTCACCGCGCTGGCGCTTCCCGCAGTTTAAAAAGGTTGGCGTCGCAGGCTGAAAGCGGCCGGAGAGCATTTCCTCAGTGAGCTGGATCGCTAGCGTTTCGTCACCCTGCGCCAGCGTCAACGCCACCATCGTGACGCGGTCTTCGAAGTCTTCCAGATAGCATTTACCGTCATAGGTTTTCAACGTGTAGCTGGTGTAGAACTTCCATGCGCCGAGGAACGTCTGGAAATGAAAACCGCTGGCGTGCGCCCGCACAAACAGCGCTACCACAAACGCGCGGGCATAGCGGTTGAGCACGTGGTCATCGTAATAGCCTTCACGTAACAGATAATCCAGCCGCTTATCCTGGCTGGCGAATGCCACGGCGTTGGGTTTCACATGCGTGGTAATGAATGCCTCTACCGCCTGGCGGTCTTTGTCGAACTGAATATGGCCCGCTTTGTCATACAGATTCAGCATGGCATTCAGGGCGTGATGATCCGTGGTTGTCGGCGTCACGCGTTCTGTGGTTGTCGTTGCCAAAATGCTTCCACTCCTTTTCGGACGTTGTCGATATCGGCTGGCGTTCCCATTAGCTCAAAGCGATACAGGCAGGGCACGCCGCATTTTTGTGAAATGATGTCTCCAGCGCGGCCATATGCTTCACCGAAATTGCGGTTGCCGGCGGCAATAACGCCGCGAATGAATGCCCGATTGTGTTCATCGTTTAAGAAACGGATCACCTGCCGGGGGACCGCGCCCGCAGTGCCTCCGCCGCCATAAGAGGGCACCACCAGAAGGTAAGGTGCATCCACGCGGATCCGCTCCCGCTCATCGTTCGGGATACGGATGGCGGGCAACCCCAAACGCAGCATAAAGCGGTGTGTATTTTCGGAGCTGCTGGAGAAGTAAACGAGCGGGTTCATACGCGGGGTTCTGCGCGCAGACGGTTGATCATGTCGGGGCGGAATCCAGACCAGCTGGTTTCCCCGGCAATCACGACCGGCAACTGGCGAAAACCCTGTGCTCGCAGGGCTTCTGCTGCATCAGGAAGCCGGTCGACGTTCACCATCTCAAAATCAAATCCACGGCTTTCCATCGCCCGTTTCGTGGCGTGGCACTGAACACAATTATCACGAGTGTAAATAGTAATGCGCATGATTCGTATTTCTCATTAAAATAAAAGAACGGCGCGAAGATAGGCGTCGGGTTGTGTGTGTTGTGATAAAAAGAATACTAGATGTAGTTGAAAAAAGATTCAACCATACAAGATATGGGAATTTCAGATGGATTACTCCCCACTGAATCGCTCAGCGGGGAAGGGGCGTTATTGGTGTAAATTGCCGGAAGGGTGACGCAAGCATCTTATCCGGCTTACGACAGGCGCACTGTTGTAGACCTGAAAAGCGATAGCGCCACCAGGCAGCAAAAGCTACATCCGCATGCTCACAGCCAGACGGTTAAAGCAGTTCATCAGGCCAATGGCAAAGGTCAGATCGCTTACCTCTCTGGCGCTAAAATGGTCAAGCAGCGGCAGATAAACCTCATCTTCGGCGCGAGTGCCGACAATATCCGTGACGGATTCAGCCCAGGCCAGCGCCGCGCGCTCCTGTTCGCTGAAACGGTGGCTTACCCGCCAGCCCGCCAGCGCATCCAGTTTGGTCTGCTCAACACCGGATTGACGCAGCGCTTTGCTGTGCATCTCAAGGCAAAACGCACAGCCATTGATTTGCGAAATACGCAGATAAATCAATTCCATCAACGTGGTGTCCAGCGCACTGTTTTCCAGTGCTTTTTTCGCCTGAACCAGCGCGTTATAGACCTCAGGGCTAAGTTCATAATAGGGCTGGCGTAATGTGGTCATGGTGTCTCTCCTCGTTTTAATGACTATACGGTAGCACTATAATGGACTGTCAAAGAGAGCCATATTCTCACATAAAAAGCAGACCATAATGATGCCACGCTATCAGCAAATCGCCCGTCAGTTAAAAAATGCTATTGAGCAAGGTGAACTCAAACCTGGCGCGCGGTTGCCTTCCAGCCGCACGTGGGCGCAGGAGTTGGGCATATCCCGCTCAACGGTAGAAAATGCGTATAGTGAGCTGGTGGCTCAGGGCTGGCTGGAGCGGCGTGGACAAGCCGGAACGTTTGTCAGCGGGCATCTGCGTCTGGAGAAACCGCATGCCGCGCCCGCTTTTTTTGCCGGAGAAAGCCAGACGCCGCAGCCTTTTCAGATGGGATTACCCGCGCTGGATCTCTTCCCGCGAGAGATATGGGCACGCGTGATGGGCCGTCGTCTGCGTACCCAAACGCGTTTTGACCTGGCGCTGGGCGAGGTTTGCGGCGAAGCTGTGCTGCGCCAGGCGATTGTCGATTACCTGCGGGTATCGCGCAGTATTGAGTGCCAGCCGGAGCAGGTGTTTGTGACGTCCGGTTATGCCTCCTCAATGATGCTCATTCTGCGGGCGCTGGCACAACCGGGGGACGGCATGTGGGTGGAAGACCCCGGTTTTCCCCTGATTCGCCCGGTTATCAAGCAGGAGCGGGTTGAACTGTTGCCCGTGCCGGTCGATGGCGATGGTCTGGATGTGTCGGTGGGGATCCGTCATTACCCGCAGGCGCGTTTTGTCCTGCTAACGCCCGCGCATCAAAGTCCTCTGGGGGTGTCACTGTCCCTGGCGCGTCGCCATCAACTGCTGGAGTGGGCCGCCAGTTCACAGGCGTGGATTATCGAAGACGACTATGACAGTGAGTTCCGCTACCACGGTAAGCCGTTGCCTCCGTTGAAAAGTCTGGATGCGCCGCAGCGTGTGGTGTATGCCGGAACGTTCAGCAAGTCACTCTTTCCGGCGCTGCGCACGGCATGGCTGGTGGTGCCGATGAATCAGGTCGCGCGATTTCGTGAGCAGGCGGCATTGATGGCCTGCAGCGTGCCAGTGTTATGGCAACTGACGTTGGCGGATTTCATTCGCGACGGCCATTTCTGGCGACATTTAAAAAAGATGCGTCAGCATTACGCCGGGCGCCGCCACTGGATAGAAGAGGCGTTAACAGCACAGGGCTTTCGCGTGGTGCCGCAGGACGGGGGCATCCAGATGGTGATTTCAGTTGAGGGTGATGACGTTGCGCTGGCAGAGAAGGCGAATCACGCCGGGCTGGCGGTTCAGGCGTTAAGTCGCTGGCGAATAACGGAGGAAGGGCAGGGCGGATTGCTGCTGTCGTTTACCAATATCACCTCCGCCGCGATGGCAAAACAGGTCGCCCAACAGCTCAGGCAGGCGATAGCGTAGCGAGACAATGCCGGATAAGACGTTTTGGCGTCATCATCCGGCACACCGGCTTTTTAGCGACGCCGACTCAGTAGCGCGCCGAGAAAAATACCGACCGCCGCTGCGGTACCTACGCTGCACCAGGGTTTGTCGCGTACAAACGTATCCGCGCAGCCAATGGCATCCCGGGCTGCCTGCTGGACGCGAGTACGGCCATGCATACGTGCGCGAGTCTCTCTCAGCAAAGCCTGCGCCCTGCGTCGTGCGTCCTCCGCTTCCTCTTTGGCGTCACTCCCCCAGGACTTAAGCACCTCTTCCAGACTGTCAGCTAATCGGCTGGCATCGTTATGAATATCCTGTACATCTTCATCGACGTCGTTTCGGTTGGGTCTGTTAAACATATGATCCTCCATTGATTTCGATGTGCCTTTCAGTGTAGACCATAATTTTATCTTCCGACGTTCATCACGCTGTATTCGTTTGTTTATGGACTTTTCTGAAAGCGCTGCTAATGCTGAATCAGGTATGGTAAGGCCGCGGTAAAAGATGATGAGGAAAATATATGTATTTACGACCTGATGAGGTGGCGCGCGTACTTGAAAAAGTGGGCTTTACCGTCGATGTAGTGACACAAAAAGCGTACGGTTATCGACGTGGCGAAAATTATGTCTACGTGAATCGAGAAGCGCGTATGGGACGAACCGCATTGGTGATTCATCCAACATTAAAAGAAAGAAGTTCTTCACTGGCAGAGCCGGCAACGGATATTAAAACCTGCGATCACTACCAGCAATTTCCACTGTATTTAGCGGGCGAAACGCACGAGCATTATGGTATTCCACACGGATTTAGCTCGCGTATTGCGCTGGAACGTTATTTGAATGGATTGTTTGGCGAAGCAAAACTCAGTTCAAACTAATCAAGCGACTGGCGGGGCCAGTCGCAAATGATAACTCAGGCTTTGGCCTGATGGTAACTGCTGACCTTAAACAGGCGACGGCAGTAGTCGAGAAAATAGCCGTAAACGGCCCCCATCAACATGGATACCACGATATTTGAACTCACCGCCGCGGTGATCTGATGCCAGTCTGCGCCAACCGTCAATAAAATAGCGACATAAACAGGCGACTGGAAAGTCACATAAGCCAGAATATCCGCCAGGTTTTTCACCCATCCTGCTGAACTTGCCTTGCGTGAAACGCGCATGAACAGGTCGCGGTACATTCCATATGGCCATGCAATAAGGATGTTAACGGGTATGGCAACCAGTCTGGATGAAAGTGACTGTTCAAAGGTCATTCCGGAGAGGAATATCTCGATCAACATGTTCACGACAGAACAGTAAACAACCATCGCGAACGTGTCAGCGACAGCATGACGCAAGCGTGACTGCGGTGAGAACATGTTAATGCTCCTTGTCAAAGGGGAACAATCGTCGTTAAATACTTCCTTGCAGTGAATTAGCGAAGCCTTTTCGCTTTTGCATAGAGTATATCTCTATATAATAACTAGCAATTAGCGTAAAATTTTTATTTATGCGCTTTTTGTCGATAAAATGCTCTGTGTGAGTCTGTTTTTTGTACATTTCGGGATTTTCGGTGTTTGTTTGTAAAAAATACATTTTAAATCAATTGGTTATAAATGGTTGTTTTTTTGGTTTTTTTGAGAGTCATTGTGAAATGTGCCAGATTCGACAGAGAATCCGGTGGTGCCGGCGGTTTTTGTTTTTCCAGCAGGTTTAATGCTGTGCAAGTTAATTTAGCAGCATAAAATTCCATCTAAACACTTTGACTAATTATTCAATTTTTATCCATCTCTATTCACTAAGCTTCAGTGGCGGATGAGTGACATATTCCTTCGGTCGCTTATTTTGCACGGATTGTCTGACACACCACAGAAAAATATATTTTTTTATTTATTCATAATTTGCAACCTGGAAAAAATATACTCATTGAGGGTGCTTGATAAATAATCATTATAAAGTGATATTTCATAATATTCTTCAGTATGTCATGGGCTGGAAATATCATTAAATATCGAATACACTTCTCTCTGTAATACAGTTTTTGGTTTTCTGCGTTAAAAGGTTTTTATTATTATGAATGTGATGTTACAGAACTTAAATAATATTCGTACGTTGCGTGCAATGGCTCGCGAATTCTCCATTGACGTTCTTGAAGAAATGCTCGAAAAATTCAGGGTTGTCACTAAAGAAAGACGTGAAGAAGAAGAACAGCAGCAGCGTCAACGTGCAGAGCAGCAAGAGAAAATTAAAACTTTTCTGGAGCTGATGAAAGCGGACGGCATTAACCCAGAAGAATTACTGGGAATGCAAATGACGGCACCTCGTGTCTCGAAAAAACGTCAGCCGCGTCCGGCAAAATACCGTTTTGTCGATTTTAATGGTGAAACGAAAACCTGGACCGGGCAGGGGCGTACGCCTAAGCCGATTGCTCAGGCGCTGGCAGCCGGTAAATCTTTGGATGATTTCTTGATTTAATTCTGAGCGTGATATGCCGGATGGCAGCGTTAAACTGCCTCCGGTTTACTCCCGGAAATGGCGCAACACGTACATCATGCCAGGTTATTAATGCGCGCGACGGTTCCAGGGCATTTTATCGAGCAGACGCGCCATCCCGCAAAAACCGGTGAATCCGGCCAGCATCAGCCCCGCGCCGACAAAACCGCTCAGCAGGAAGAAGCCCTGACTCACCGCATATCCCAGCACAACCCCGAGTAAAATCAGCCCGCCCGCGGCAATCTGCACCTGACGCATAAGCGGCAGCGGCTGCGATGTGTCCTTTGCGACGGGTAACGACGCCGCTTTCCAGCCATCAATACCCCCTTCCAGCAGCCAGACTTTTGCCGGAGCCGCAACCGCCTGTAGCCTTGCTATATTGTTTTGCGTGCGCCTCCCCGACTGGCAATGAAAGATAACGCACTCCCCGCGCAGATGGCCGGGTAACGTGCCCTGCTCAAGGGTGGGGAGCGGAACCAGATGGGCGTCAGGTATATGTTCATGCAGATACTCATCGGCATCGCGGATATCAATTAGCATTGCGCCCTGCGCTATCAGCGCCTGCGCCTCACGTGGGGAAATCATCCCGCTTGTCATAATGGCTCCTTATGGGCAGTAGAGGGTTTTCAATGTGGCGATCAGTGAACCTACCGCCTTATTTTTAATGAAGTAATGAATACGCTGGGCATCACGCTGGCTGTCAATAAGCCCTTCTTCGCGCATACGCGCCAGATGTTGAGAGGTGGCAGAAGGGCTAAGTCCTGTCGCCCGCGCCAGTTCACCCGCACTGGTGCCCGGCGAACCGCAGAGCATGCATAAAATCAACAACCGCTTTGGGTTGCTCATGGCTTTTAGCAGGGCGGCGGCCTGTTCAGCGCTGGCCTGAAGTTGTTCGAGTTCAGTCATGGTTATTTAAGTATTATCTAAATTAAGGTAATTCTAAAATACTGCGCAACAGTATGCCAGCGTCAAGAGCGTAAAAGAGGGTAAAAGAAACGGGGTAAATTGGCAGAGTTGGGTAAAATGACTACGCTTAGAGAGAAAATCTCTTTTTTAAACAATGAGTAATTTTACTTTTTGGAGTGTGTATGGGTTTCTGGCGAATCGTGATTACCATCCTTCTTCCCCCGCTCGGCGTACTGCTGGGGAAAGGATTCGGCTGGGCATTTATCCTGAACATCATTTTGACGCTACTGGGCTACATCCCCGGCCTTATCCATGCTTTCTGGATCCAAACTCGCGACTGATTTTTGACGTATAGCAAGAACAGACCTCAGGTCTGCTCTTGCTGAAGTTTCCCGGACATCGCCTGCTGAATAATCGGGATTGGCGTCAGTAAATGCTGGCGCATTAACTCGCTGGCGCGTTGTGCATCCCGCGCCAGAATCGCCTCGGTCAGCGTCTGGTGCTGGTTATGTTTATCTTCCAGCATTTCAACCGACAGGACCGTTTCACGCAGCCAGATAAACCGGTAGCGCGCGGCAAGATCAAACAGGCGTTCACGCATTTGCAGCAGATAATGTGAACCGCATCCGGCGACGATGGCGGAATGAAACGCCTGATGACGCTGATCCCACTCATCCAGCATTCCTTCACTGGCATCGCTTGATTCCAGTTTATTCAGCATATGCGCTCTGGCGAGGATCTCTGCTTCCCATGCGTCGTCACCGCGCTCAATAGCCAGCCGTACCAGCATGGCTTCCGTATTGGCGCGGGCATCGAAGATATCGAGCAGTTCCTGCCCGGACATGGGAGCCACACGGTAGCCTTTCTGATTGACCACGGTCACCAGTCGTTCCGCCACCAGTTGGGAAAGGGCTTCTCGTAGCGGTCCCACGCCAAGCTCATAACGCGAAGTCAGTAAACTCATGCGCAGTTTTTCATCGGGCTGATAAATACCGCGAATGATGTCATTTTTAAGCCAGTGGTATCCATCGATGGCCGTCGGCTGGGAAGTGGCGGTCATGGGTGCGACTCCTGAATAAAATCACTATCCCGGCTTGCGCCGGGAACAGGTCTAACGTGTATTTTGTAACGGTGCTTTTTGCCACGATAGCAGCTTTTTCCAGCGTGACATAATCGGAACCGTACAAATGATCCCCAAGCCCAGAAGCCCTGTGGAAATCACCTCAAGCTGCTGTGCGGGCCGGAATAACATGGCGATCAGGACGAAAGCGATAAAGGCAATCACCAGCCAGGTTAACCACGGATAGAGCCACATTCTCAGTGTAATGTCGCTCCCCTGCGCCAGAAGAATTTTACGCATCCGCAATTGAGAGACGGCAATGACCAGATACACCAACAGCGCGATGGCACCTGAACTGTCGATCAGGAATTTAAACACTTTTGCCGGAGCATAATAGTTAACCACCACCGTTAAAAACGCCGCGCCGGTTGAGAGCAGCACTGCCACATAAGGCGTTTTGCTGCGGTTGGTTTTGCCCATAAACGCTGGCGCATCGCCGCGATGGCTCAGGGAGTAAAGCATCCTGGACGCCGTATACAGCGCGGAGTTCAGACAACTGGTGACCGACAGTAAAATGACGCAGTCCATAATCAGTTTGGCGTGCGGAATATGCAGCAACTCCAGCACCGAACGATACGAACCCACACTCTTAAGCCCTGGCATGTTCCAGGGGATCAGCGCCACCACCACGAAAATCGAGCACAGATAGAAGATAGAAATACGCCAGATAACCGAGTTAGTTGCCCGCACGATGTGTTTGCCCGGTGTGTCGGATTCCGCCGCGGCGATGGTGACGATTTCCGCCCCCATAAACGAAAACATCGTAATCAGCATGGCGCTCAGTACGGCACCAAAGCCATTTGGCATAAAGCCGCCTTGATCCCATAAGCGGGAAATACCGCTCACTTCGGCATACGGATAAAAACCACTGATCGCCACCGCGCCCAGCGCGATAAACGCCAGAATGGCAATCACTTTGCACAGCGCCAGCCAGAACTCAAATTCGCCATAGTTTTTGACGCTCAGCAAATTACTGCCCGTTAGAGCGAGTGTGATAACCAGTGAAAACAACCAGATAGGTATGCCAGGAACCCATGAATTCAGGATGATGGCCGCGATATTGGCTTCCAGCGGAATCACCAATACCCAGAACCACCAGTACAGCCAGCCAATGGTATATCCCGCCCACGGACCAATCGCTTTATCCGCATAGGTGGAAAAAGACCCGGTGTCTGGCGTGGCGACAGCCATTTCAGCCAGCATACGCATGATCATCACCACCAACAGACCGGCAAACAGATAGGCCAGCAGAACGGCAGGCCCGGCTTCAGCAATAGCAACGCTGGAGCCGACAAATAAACTCGCGCCGATAACACCGGCAATAGATAACATGGTGACGTGGCGTGATTTCAGCCCGCCCCCTAAAGCATGTGATTCTGACGCTTGCCCCATCTTCTATCCTCTCGAAAGTGTGTCACTTGGGAGAGCACCCCGACATTTCCCGCGTCGGGGCACGCGTATTATTGTTGTGTTTACTGCATCGTCATCATTCCGTTAGCAACGAGGTATAGCCTTAGCGTTGTTTAGCCTCATCAAAACACTGGGCGATGATCTCCAGCCCCTGGCGGATCTGCGCATCTTCAATGGTCAGCGGTACCAGAATACGCAGCACGTTGTAGTAAGGGCCGCAGGAGAGCAGGATCAAGCCTTTGTCACGCGCGCGGGCGACGATTTCCGCCGTCAGCTTCGCATCGGGTTTACTGTGATCGCCATTTTCAAACAGTTCGATGGCAATCATGGCGCCCAGTCCGCGAACATCACCGATTTCCGGGTGTGTTTCGGCAATGGACAGCAGTCCTTCACGCAGGGTTTTGCCCAATGAGTTGGCTTTTTGCAGCAGATTTTCCTGCTCGAAGATTTTCAGAACCGCCAGCGCGGCGGCGCAGGCAATCGGGTTACCGGCATACGTGCCGCCCAGACCACCCGGAGCAACGGCGTCCATCACTTCGGCACGACCGGTCACGCCCGCCAGCGGGAAACCCCCGGCAATGGATTTGGCAAAGGTCGTAATATCCGGGGCGACGCCCATTTGTTCCATAGCGAACAGTGTGCCGGTACGGCCTGCGCCGCTCTGCACTTCATCGGCAATCAGCATGATGCCGTGCTCGTCGCAAATCGCGCGCAGGCGTTTCATAAAGGCCGGGGAGGCGGCATAAAAACCGCCTTCTCCCTGAACAGGTTCGATGACGATAGCGGCAATGTCTTCCGGCGCGGCATCGTTTTTGAAGATACGCTGAATGCTGGCAATCGCATCGTCATCGCTGATACCGTGCAGCGCGCAAGGGTACAGCGCACGATAAACGTGGCCAGGCATCAGGCCCATCCCGGCGGAGTACGGATTCACTTTCCCGGTCAGCGAGAGCGTGTAGTGGGTACGGCCGTGGTAAGCACCGCTAAACGCAATGGTGCCGCTGCGTTTGGTGGCGGCGCGGGCGATTTTCACCGCATTCTCAACCGCTTCTGAACCGGTGGTCACCAGCAGGGTTTTCTTGGCAAAATCCCCCGGTACTTTCTGGTTCATGATTTCACACAGTTCCAGGTACGGTTCATAGGCCAGCACCTGAAAACAGGTGTGCGACAATTTCTTCAGCTGTTCTTCTACTGCTGAGACGATCCCCGGATGCAGGTGTCCGGTATTCAGCACCGCAATGCCGCCCGCAAAATCAAGAAACTCACGGCCTTCAACATCCCAGACGCGGCAGTTTTCTGCGCGATCGGCAAAGATGGGGTGAATCTGCCCAACGCCGCGAGGAACGGCGTTGCTGCGGCGCTGCATTAATTCTTTATTGGTGCTCATTCATTTTCTCCAGTCTTCAATCAGGTAAGGTTTACTTAAAGGCCGATACACATGTATTTGATTTCTAAATAATCTTCGATACCGTATTTGGAACCTTCACGGCCAAGGCCGGAGGCTTTGATCCCCCCAAAGGGAGCGACTTCGTTAGAGATAATGCCGGTGTTGATCCCCACAATGCCGTACTCCAGCGCTTCGCCGACGCGGAATACGCGGCTCAGATCGCGGGCATAGAAATAGGCGGCCAGACCGAACTCGGTGTCGTTGGCCTGATGAATCACGTCGGCTTCATCTTTAAAGCGGAACAGCGGCGCGAGCGGGCCGAACGTCTCTTCTTTGGCCACTTTCGCATCACGCGGGACATCCGCCAGAATAGTGGGCTGGAAGAAGTTGCCGCCCAGCGCATGCGCCTGACCGCCAGTGATCACGCGCGCGCCTTTTTCGACGGCATCCGCGATGTGTTCTTTCACTTTGGCGACGGCTTTCTCATCGATCAGCGGTCCGGTGGTGACGCCTGCCTGTAAGCCATCGCCGAGATGCAGTTTGTTCACTGCCTGCTGCAGTTTTTCGGCAAATCGCTCGTAGACGCCGTCCTGCACATACAGGCGGTTGGCGCAGACGCAGGTCTGCCCGGCATTACGGAATTTTGAGGCCAGTGCGCCTTCTACCGCTTTATCCAGATCGGCATCGTCAAAAACGATAAACGGCGCGTTGCCGCCAAGTTCCAGAGAGACTTTTTTGATGTCTTTGGCGCACTGTTCCATTAACTGACGGCCAATTTCTGTGGAGCCCGTAAAGGAGAGTTTGCGCACCAGTGGGTTGCCGGTCAGTTCATTGCCGACAGCGCTTGCTGATCCGGTGACGACGTTGAAAACTCCGGCGGGAACTCCGGCGCGATGTGCCAGTTCCGCCAGCGCCAGCGCGGAAAACGGTGTCTGGCTGGCGGGTTTGAGCACCATAGTGCAGCCTGCGGCCAGCGCCGGACCCGCCTTACGGGTGATCATGGCCGATGGGAAGTTCCACGGCGTAATGGCTGCAGTGACGCCAATCGGTTGTTTGATGACGATCAGACGTTTGTCTGCCTGATGGCCCGGAATGGTGTCGCCATAAATACGTTTGCCCTCTTCGGCAAACCATTCAATAAAGGAAGCGGCATAGACTATCTCACCTTTCGCTTCAGCCAGCGGCTTGCCCTGTTCCAGGGTCATCAGACGCGCCAGGTCGTCCTGGTGTTCCATCATCAGATTGAACCAGCGACGCAGTATATTGGCCCGCTCTTTGGCGGTCAGCGCACGCCAGGCGGGAAGGGCGCGGTTCGCGGCTTCAATGGCCTCGCGGGTTTCACTGGCCCCCATTTTGGGGACGCTGCCCAGTTGTTGACCGTTTGCAGGATTGTTCACTGCGATCACATCGCCGCTGTGGGCATCGCGCCACTGGCCGTCAATAAAAGCCTGTTGGCGGAACAAGGTTGGATCGTTAAGTTGCATGATTGCTTCCTGTCTCAAGGTGTTTAACGGGTAAATGCGGCGTGTAAGGTGTCCACGCTACGTGCCGCACGCAGCGTGCGTCCGGAATTGTGTTGGCTCTCCAGTAGCGTCTGTACTTTGCTGACGATATGGGCGCCGATCGGAATCGCCGATGTCGCCGCAGGAGAAGGGGCGTTACAGGTATGGATAGAACGCGGCGTGGTCACAAACAGAAAGTCGTCGATAAGCTTTCCGTCAGGCGAAACCGCCTGCGCCCGTACGCCCGCAGGCCACGGCTGGAGATCTTTTAATGTCAGGCTCGGGCAGTATTTTTGTACCAATCGTAGGTAGCCGCTTTTGCACAGCGAGTTTTTCATTTCACCGAGGCCTGAACGCAGATTGTTTTGCAGCACACGACGGATCCCGGATGACCCGAGGATCTCCAGCGTGTCGCTGAAGGAGAAGTCGCGTTTGCGATAACCTTCGCGTTTAAAAGCGAGTACGGCGTTGGGGCCGACCGTGACGCTGCCGTCGATCATGCGGGTGAGATGTACGCCAAGAAACGGCATCGCCGGATCGGGGATCGGGTAGATCAAATGGTTGACGATGTGATTATGCTCAGGCGCCAGGCGGAAATACTCGCCACGGAACGGGCAGATAATAAAACCGGGATTGACTCCCAGCATTTTGACCAGCCGGTCGGCCATCAGTCCGGAGCAGCTAATCAGCGTCGAGGCTTCAAATTCATGCCCCTGCCGGGTGTGGACAACCACGCCGGTCGCGTGCTCTTTCAGGGCGCTCACCTCGGCGTGATAAACAATCTCGCCGCCTTTTGCCTGGAAGATTTTCGCCATTGCGGCGGTGACTTCGCGATAGCTGACGATCCCGCTGGAAGGCACAAAAATGCCGCCCAGTCCGCTAATGTTCGGCTCGCGTTCGCGCAGCGCTTCGGCACTGAGCCACTCGCGTTCCAGCCCGTTGGCTGCCGTACGATCCCATAACGCCCGCATCCGTTCCATTTCCAGTTCGGAGGTGGCGACCAGCATTTTTCCGCATTCGTCGTAGCGAATGCCGTTTTGATCGCAGAAGGCTTTGGTGGCCTTGTTTCCCGCCAGGCAAAACTGCGCTTTCAGGCTGCCGGGGGTGTAGTAAACCCCGGCATGAATGACACCGCTGTTGTGGCCCGTCTGATGACAGGCCGGTGCGGACTCTTTTTCCAGCACCACAATTTTGGCGTCCGGGTAGACATCAATCAGCTGCATGGCGGTCGACATACCGATGATGCCGCCGCCAATAATCACAAAATCATACATCCGCTCTGTTCCTCGGGTGGCGCTTATTGGTGCGTCTGGTAGCCGTGAGCGGCGTAGGCGAAATAACCGCGCTGGCGCATCAGTTCACGACGTAAATCAGGATGCGCGGTAAAACGATCGCGTCCGTGCAGCCAGAACAGGTTGTTAATCAGCAAGAATTTGCCGACCGGAACCGGAACGGAAAGGATGTTTGTACTGGTTTCCAGCGCGTCGGAAAGATCGCTAAGCCAGGTGCCTTCTTCAAAATCTTTCGGCTGGACGAACTGGTCGATGTAGCGCATGACCGGACGGCCCTGCTGGTCGACGTCGAACACCGGGTGAAAGACATCGTGACTGACGTTTTTGCTCGGCGGCGCTGCCCAGCGCATCGCCCGGCGCGCCAGAGGATGCGAGAAGTACTCTTCCAGATGCTCCCAGTCATCAAGATGCAGCAGCAGCGAATTACCGCCTTCCATGTTCTGCTCATCGATTTTCATCATCAGCACGTAATCGGTTACCTCTTCGACGTAGGTTCCGTCATTGTGCAATTCCAGTACGCGGTGAGGCTGGCGCAGGTAGCTGTCTGAACTGTCAACATTTTTCACCACAAACCGCGCATAGTATTGACCGCTCATCGCGTCAAAATTGGAACGCCCAATCAGATGCGCTACGGCAGTCGCCAGCTTGACCATGTCGTCAGCCTGCGCCACGTTATCGATCCCTTCAGCGCCGATCAGCAGCGCGCCTTCGCCTCGTTCCAGCAACGTTTTGATCAGCAGCGGTTGCAGTTGGTTGTCGCAGAGATCATCGAGGATCTTGCCCACCTTAAAACGTAAAAATGATTTGTATTCCAGCGCCTGCACCGGCCACTGCGCAACCTGCTGTAAGAATTGTTGAGTTGTGTCGGAGGTGAACGTCAGTTCCAGCAGTCGCGGTGATTGTGCAGACGGGGCGACGGTGAAACCGGTGTAGTTCCGGTCTAAATCTCCAGCGTTGGGTTTTACGGCAGTCAGTGCATTCATCGGAATCGATCCTCTCGGTAGATTGTCGTGGGAGACATGGCGATGCTCATTTCGTAGCCATAAATTAAAAATATCTACATTTTCAATAAACGCATATAAAACGGCCAAATTGTTTAATTTTTGTGATCGGTGGCAACAAATATTTAACAATATGAATTGTGTGGATAATGGCGGGAGAGGGACGGTTTTTATATAAATGTCATTTAAAACAGTGTGTTAATGAAAAATGACCGCTGGAGGAACGCTCCAGCGGTGTACTCATAGATACGTCACAGGAAAGGAGGACTCTCAGCCAGCGCGATAACCCATAATGGCGAACAGCGTTTCGCCGCCTTGTGCGCCACTGGCCAGAAAACCTTCGGCAGTGAGCGCTAACGGGCGTCGTGTCACCGAATTACCGACATTGCCGCCGATAATTTCAATTTCATCAGTACCGACGGAAACCACTAAATCTGTATGACTGCTGTAATTGCCCAGATGCTGGTGATCGTAGTCGACGACTTTATCGGGGTCCCGATCCCAGCACACCAAATCGCCCACCTGGGGTTTTCGCTCATTCAGCCTGTAGCCCCAATACAACGCATTGGCGTTACCCTGATTTCTGTCGCGGATAGATTTACTGATGTAGGTAGCATGCGAAGCAGAGTAGGCAAACCGATTCCCGGCTCCCGCCTGGCGCATCACCCATGAGATAAACGCCGCTGACCACGGCCAGTCATGATCCCGCCCGTCTAGATCGTCGCGTCCGATCTTCTCCCAATACAGGCCGACGCGCTGCCACCAGCCATCTTCACCCTCTTTACGCCCGGTATGGATAATGCCGCCGTTGCGGTTGTAACGTTGATCGCCAAAAAATCGCCATTCTTCGGTCGCGATTGACGCCGCACTGGCGCTAAAACCGGTAGCTGAAGGAACCGCTGGTTGGGTGTCCGACGTGGAGGGGATAGTGCCGTTTCCACTAGTCGCTTCACCAAGAAACGGCACTGTGCCTTGCTCCATGAGCGGAATTGCGATCGGAGCTGCCGGTATGTCGGGTGCTGGTCCTACGGGGATACCGTTGGCATTAATCGGCACCTGCGAAAGATCCCAGTTATTGCGTTCAATTTCGCGGCGCAAACATTGGGTGCGGTAAACCGTCGGATGAAGAACCGAATTGCTATGGTTGGCAAGCCATGAATTGCGTACCCGGACATACTCGGAAATCCACGTGCGCTCATTGCCTCCGCTGGCCGGAGGAACCTCACGAAAACGGGAGCGCAGGAATGGCAGGATGCTGCCGCTATGGATAAAAGAGTCATAGATGACCAGCATGGAAAGCGCTTCTTTAAATCCAAACGTTTGTGCCCATTTCAGTGCCGGAGCGAAATAGCGCTCATCAAAAAACTGGTCCTGAACGCGCTTCATTATCGGATCGTCGCTGCCTGCGCGCCGCAACAAGCTTTTGAACTGCTCATGATCCACCAGCGGTGTATTTCCGATCATGGGCACGAAGGGGGCAAGTTCGGCGCTGAATCGCCCGTTTGCATTGACGTATCGGGCAATAAGATCCTTCAGTTTGCCGTATTCGGTGGTTTGCGAACGGCCAAAAGTCACTTGCCGAATCTGATGGGGGCCATCAGGGAATATGGCAATGACGGAATAATTTCCTTCGGCTGAACCGGTTTCAAAAGCATTCAGGACACGTTCACAAAGACTTTTTTGCACGGGTGTGAGTAGCATAAAAACCCTCCTGTTATCGAGAGTGAGTGAATGCACATTGCTTACTTTTTCTTACGCGCGGGCTGGGCTGGATCGGGAGGTTTTGGGCCGGTAGAGCGTAGCTGCATGACGCGCTGAAGCGTGTCGAACCAGAATTGACCGCCGAGAGAAACGGCGAAAATGGTGACCAGCAATCCCGCCACTTTTGCAAGGTATCCAAAAACGTCTTTCGGTAAACCGTGCCATCCGAATGGGAGGCCGGACGTTTCCAGAGCGGATACCGCCTCTGTATATTTTGTTGTGGCTATTTCGACTTGAGCGTTTGCTTTTTCAACGGTGAGATCTGTCGTTTTGTTCTTCGCTTTTTCAGCCTGATTTTCCGCGCTGGTCAGAGCCTGCTGCGCAGTGCTCACTATTTTTTCGCGGGCCGCAGGATTGGTGGACAGTACTGTCGCAATATGGATGGAGTCGACGTTTCCGCTGAGCACCAAAATCGCGGCGACGATAAGCGTAATGGCCTGCGTTTTGCGTTTGTACCAACCGGAGGCGCGATCCATCACGGCATCAAACTGTTTTGCGACCGCTTTGCGAAACTGGCGTGCGTCGTTTTCGGTCTGCATCACGACAGTTTCAAGGATCCCTTTTATGCGGTTACTTTCCGCTGTTCCCGGCAGCGAATTCACCCCTGCGGACAGCGTCGCCATGACGCTTTTTCCCACCACTAACGATTCCACGACCTGTCCGACAATTTCCGGGGGAATATAAGAGGGGAGACCATTTTTGCCTTTGCTGAGGGATTGAATCAAAGGATGCGCATAAAATTGGCTAACAAACTGTTCCTTCGGCGCCAGTTCTCCTGAAAATAACTCTTTCAGCGCCAGGTCAAGATTTTTGCTGCGGATATTGGCCCAGGAAGAAATGGCCTCAACGATCGCGGTACAGGCAATGCCAAACGAAAAGTACACGGTCATAAGCCCAATCAGTACATCGAGCGTCTCGAGTCCAAACATGTTGTTTTCCTCACCATCAGGCGTGTTCGGTCAACCGCTGCCGGAAATCGTGTAGATTTCTCCCTGAAATATGAATCAGATACCCTAAACAATCGTTAATATTTTTGTCGTAATTTGTCGTGCGATATCAATCATTCGTCGCATCCAGTTTGCTTTCCCATTTGGAAAACAAGGATGTTGGTAATACGTCAGTGAAACCGAATAATTTCCGATGGGTGAGAATGATTAGGCGCGCTGAAGGAGGAGAGGCGTGGCCGTGCGCAGTATGATGAACAGAATCCGGACAGCCGCGATAATTATCCGATCTGCCCGGTATTCTGTTATTTCCGGTGGTTCTTTTTACTCAACGTAATCAATCAGGCTGACGCGGAATAAGAATGGCTCATCAGCTCCTCCATAAACAGGCGAAGGATTGCCGGTTGCGTGGCTCCCCGTTTTGTTATCGAAGCAAACGGCCATTTTGAACCAAATTGCTCAGGTGCCAGTTGGCGCATTTGACCAGAGTTGACCCACTGGCGGGCGTAATGACGGGGGAGAAAACCGAGGTACGCGCCGGTCAGAATGAGAATGGCCTGGGCTTCGACATTGTCGACGGTGGCCGCGGCATAGCTTGATTTGAGCAATTGCAGATCGTGTTGTTGCAGAAAGCCGCGCGCGACAATCTGACTCTCACGGATCGCCTCGATGAGGGCATCGCCGCCCGGCGGATTATCGAAAAGCGGGTGATAGCGGCTGCAATACAGACCATCAGGTTCATCGTATAACTGCGTATAACAGAGCCCTGCCACTTCAAACGGGAAATGACCAATGGCGACGTGCAGTCGCCCGTCGAGGACGCGTCCTTCCAGCTCAGCGGGCGTACCAATGTAGATATCCAGTTGCACATCGTGACCGTGGGAGACGAACTTGCGCAACGCACGCGACAAGACGCTGTCGCTGTCGGTGGCGGTATTGTCAATGATGCCCAGATAGAGCTTGCCGGAAATGTGTCGTTTGAGGGCGGAGGTATCCATACAAAACGTATCCACCGCCAGAAATAACCGTTGTGCCGCCTCGTAGGTGGCGGTGCCGTATTCGGTCAGTCGAAACCCACAGCGCCCGCGCTCGCACAATTTGACGCCGAGTCGTGTCTCCAGGCTGGTCATATGTTCGCTAATCGTGGACTGGCTCACATTCAACGCCGCCTGAGCTGCAGAAAAACCGTTACATTTCACTATGGTCATGAAAATTCTGAGTAGCTTTAGGTCAATATTCTGCAGTTGATTCACGTCTCTATCCCCTCATGTGTTACTTCGGAAAAGCCGATATGAATATCTGATGTTTTCTATTTTTAACATGCAAATTGTTGTCCATAGTCATTGTTATGGCAAGTCAACCTGTGCCAGGGCATTTCAGA
The DNA here is from genome assembly GCF_028069725.1 of Citrobacter sp. Awk 4. Taxonomy (GTDB): domain Bacteria; phylum Pseudomonadota; class Gammaproteobacteria; order Enterobacterales; family Enterobacteriaceae; genus Citrobacter_D. The sequence goes on along the minus strand of NZ_JANEWG010000003.1, from coordinate 48,341 downwards.
AAATTCACTGACTGGGGGAGAAAGTATGGGGAACAATAATTACGAGTCCGGACGATTGAATCTACCGTTTGTCGGCCATTGTACTTTTGCGAAAGCGCCGGTATGCCTCAACTGGGAAGAGATTGATGCCGATGTCGCGATCCTTGGCGCGCCCAACGATATGGGGACGCAATGGCGTTCAGGCGCCCGCTTCGGACCCCGCGGCATCCGTGAGGCGTCTACGTTATTTTCGTTTGGTCATGCCGGTGCCTATGATCATGAAGATGATGTGCTGTACCTGACGCAAGATCAGGTACGGATGGTCGATGTGGGCGATGCTGACATCGTACATACCGATATGAACAGCAGTAACGCGAACATTGAACTGGCGGTGCGTAAAATCCTGGCTTCCGGCGCGATGCCGGTGGTGCTGGGCGGCGACCATTCCATTCATGCCCCGGTCATTAAAGCCTATGAAGGGCGCGGGCCGATTCACATCGTCCATTTCGATGCCCACCTCGACTTCGTCGATGAACGCCACGGTGTGCGCTACGGTCATGGCAGCCCGCTGCGCCGCGCGTCAGAAATGAATCACATCGCGGGCATGACGCAACTCGGTATCCGCAACGTCTCCTCATCCAACCGCAGCGACTACGACGCGGCGCGTGCGGCGGGTTCCAATATTCTGTCGGTACGCGATGTGCGCCGTTTAGGCGTTGAAGGCGTGCTGGAGCAGATCCCGCAGGGCTGCAACTACTATCTCACCATTGATATTGACGGTTTTGACCCCTCGATTGCGCCGGGCACCGGTACGCCGAGTCACGGTGGTTTCCAGTACTACGAGGTGCTGGAGATTATTCAGGCGCTGGCGAAACGCAGTGGCGGCAACATTATCGGTATGGATTTGGTCGAAGTGGCACCCGCTTACGATCCCACCGGCGTGACCTCGATTCTGGCGGCCCAACTGCTGATGAACAGCATTGGTTTTATTTTCTACGAGCGTAAGCAATCCCAGAATCGCTAAGCAACATGTGGTGGTATAGCCACCCTCTGAACCCTACCTGCAAAACCCGTGAGTCAAAAATCGGGTGTAAAAAAAGAGGAACATCAAATGGATGCAGCAGTAACGCACTATCTCAATCGTTACGGTATTTTAGACGCGACACGACGCTTTCTGAGCAAACCGCAGAAGATGTTTATCGGCGGAGAGTGGGTTGACGGTAGCGAAGGGGAGGTCAGCGCCGTTATCGAGCCTTCCACCCAGGGCGTGTTGACCACGATCCCGCTGGCAACCGCGTCTGACCTTGATCGCGCCGTGGCGGCGGCTCGCCAACAGTTCGACCACGGTGAGTGGCGTCGTCTGAAACCGCTGGAACGCGAGCGTATGCTGCATCGCCTCGCCGATCTGATTGAAGCCAATGCCGAAGAACTTGCCCAGATCGAATCCATCGATATGGGGAAATCGGTGACGCAGGCGCGCGACGTTGATATCCAGGGCACCATCGACACGTTCCGCTACTTCGCGGGCTGGGCCTCAAAGCTGCATGGCCGCACGGTAGAACCTTCGCTGCCGGGCAATTATCTGGCGTATACCCGCAAGGAGCCGATCGGCGTGGTAGCCGCGATTGTGCCGTGGAACTTCCCTCTGCAAACCATGGCGTGGAAACTGGCGGCGGCGCTGGCGGTGGGCTGTACTGCGGTGATTAAACCCGCAGAACTGACGTCATTGTCGACCCTGCGTTTTGCTGAACTGGTCCAGGAAGCGGGCATTCCGGACGGCGTGGTGAATATCGTCACCGGGTACGGCAGTGTGATTGGCGCGGCGATGACCACCCATCCGGGGATCGACAAAGTGACCTTTACCGGCTCGACGCCTGTCGGACGTGCCGTTGGACAGACTGCCGTTGAAAACATCAAACGCGTGACCCTGGAGTTAGGCGGGAAATCCCCGGTTCTGGTGCTGGAAGATGCAGATATCCCTGCCGCCGCCCAGGCGGTGGCCAACGGGGTGTTTTTTAACTCCGGGCAGGTCTGCGACGCGGGGACCCGCGCCTATATTCACCGCAGTATTTACGACCGTTTCCTGGCGGCGCTCGCCGACTATACCGCCACGCTGAAAATGGCTCCTGGCCTCGATCCGGAATGCTTTATTAGCCCGCTGGTCTCCGCCAAACAGAAGGACACGGTGCTGTCATACATTGACGCTGGCGTGCGCGAAGGGGCGACCGTTTACTATGGCGGACGTTCCCAGGATCGGGAAGGGTTCTTCGTCGAACCGACCATTTTTGCTCACTGTCGCAATGATATGCGCATTGTGCGCGAAGAGATCTTTGGCCCGGTGCTGGTCACCGCGCCATTCGATACCGTTGAAGAAGCGGTGGAACTTGCCAACGACTCGCCGTTTGGGCTGGCGGCCGCGATCTATTCGAACGATTTGGCCCGCGTGCATACCCTCATTCCTCAGCTTCATGCCGGTTCGGTGTACGTGAATGCGCACAGCACTATTGATCCGGCGTTACCGTTCGGCGGTTTCAAGGACTCTGGCTTTGGTAAAGATCTGGGTCCAGAGCAGCTTGACTACCTGATGGAAACCAAAACGGTGTGGATAACCCTGCCTTCATAGTCCGACTTATCGGCCCTTCCGGCGCAGCATCATGCTGCCCGGATGCGGCCCGGTATGGCACAACGCACTGAGCTAACGAGCCGGCAGTCGCCTGGCTTAATGAATTCTTATTGCTTCACCCTTATCTCCCCAGGGGGACCTTATGCAACCAGAATCAACCGCAGTGAAAGGGACAAGCAGTGAACAACAAAGTCCAATAGAAGGACGCTCGATCGACTTTGTGCCAGAACAGGAACGCACCGATAAACTCTCCAGTCAGGGACCCTTCTGGTTTGTCGGCAATTTTACTTTTTTTACCATGACCATCGGCTTTGTTGGGCCAAGCGTCGGACTTGATGCGCTATGGACCACGCTGGCAGGCACTCTGGGCATTATGTTCGGAACCTTGTTCATGGCTTTCCACGGATCGCAGGGACCGCACCTGGGTCTGCCGCAGATGATCCAGTCACGCGCGCAGTTTGGCTATCGCGGCGTGGTGCTGGTGTTGTTAGCCACGCTGTTTGTGTTTGCCGGCTTCAATATTGTCAACCTGGTGCTGATGATGCAGGGGCTGAAAACGCTGTTTAGCTGGAACCCGTTCCAGGTCGCGCTGGCGGTGACGGTACCGGCGACCATTCTGGCTATTCTCGGCCATGACTGGATGCACAAAACCTTCAAATGGTCGCTGTTTTTATCGCTGCCGTTGTACGGTCTGGTGACGCTGGCAGTACTGATGGGCTGGGTTCATGACGCTCCGGTTGTTGAAGGGGCGGCAAAGGCACCGCCTTTGGGCTTCAACTGGACGGGCTTTATTGCGCAGTTTGCGGCGGCCGCCAGTTACAACATCGCTTACGCACCGTATGTCTCCGACTATTCGCGCTATCTGCCGAAAAATACCTCCAGCGGTAAATTGATCACTGCCGTGTTTCTCGGGGCATCGCTGTCGGGGGCCTGGATGATCTCGGTGGGCGGCTGGCTGGCGTCTCATCTACGTGCGACGGATGTGCTGGTGGCGCTCAATATGGTTGGCGCCAACTTTTCTCCTCATCTGGGGACTGCCGTCGTGGCCATCACTATCCTGGCGTTCCTGCCGGTGATTGCGATGAATATCTACAGCGCCAAACTGACCGCCATTACCAGCGTGGACTCCTTCAGGAAGATAGAACCGACGGCCAAAGCACGCATCGTGGCCATTATCTTTGTGGTGTTCCTGCAACTGGGCGTGGCGATGAGCATCTACAACTCCAGCTCGGGGTTATCCGTGCTGAACATCTATCTGGTGGTGATGTTGTACTTCCTGGTGCCCTGGACGGCGGTCAATCTGACGGACTATTTCTTTGTCCGTAGAGGGCGTTACGCCATCCCGCACTTCTTCCAGCCGCACGGCAATATTTATGGCCGTTGGGGGGCGCGTGGTTTGTTGTCCTACCTTGCGGGCTTTCTCGCAATGGTGCCGTTCTTCTGCATCTTCGACGGCGGTCGCGAGGTGTTTGTCGGGCCGATAGCACGTGCGATGGGCAGCGTTGATCTGGCCTGGCTGGTGGGGCTTATCGCCTCCAGTATCGTCTACTACGTCTCCTGCCGTTCACTGAACCTGCATCATGAAGAAGCCGTGATTTCGCATATCGAATTACACATGCCGGAGTACACCACGGGTAATAAAGGTGTACCTGTCGCAATTGTCCAGAACCAAAATGGAGCAAGATAATGATGTCTACTAAACAGTTCGACTACATAATCGTAGGGGCAGGATCGGCAGGTTGCGTACTGGCAAACCGCCTGACCGAAGACGCGCGCGTGAACGTATTGGTTCTCGAGTACGGCGGAAGCGATCGCAACATCATTATCCAGATGCCCAGTGCGTTCTCGATGCCGATGAACACCAAAAAATTTAACTGGCACTACGAAACCGAGCCAGAGCCGTATTTGGACGGTCGTCGTCTGCACTGCCCGCGTGGGAAGGTGTTGGGCGGATCGTCATCGATCAACGGTCTGGTCTATATCCGGGGTCATGCTTACGACTTCGATGAATGGGAGTCGACAGGGGCCAAAAACTGGGGTTATCGCCACTGTCTGCCCTATTTCCGTAAAGCGGAAAACTACAAGTTTGGCGGTGATGATTATCGCGGTTCAGAAGGCCCGCTGAGCACCAACAACGGCAACAATATGCAGAACCCGTTGTATGGCGCCTGGGTTGAAGCTGGCGCGCAGGCGGGCTACATCAAAACGGATGATACCAACGGCTATATGCAGGAAGGCTTTGGCGCGATGCATATGACGGTCAAAAATGGCGTGCGCTGGTCTACCGCAAATGCCTATCTGCGACCCGCCATGACCCGACCTAACCTGACCGTCGTCACCAATGCGATGACGCGTAAGCTGGTGCTGGCAGGTAAACGCGTTGTTGGCGTTGAGTATGAGCAGGGGGGAGAAATTCACACTGTGCGCTGTACGCGAGAGGTGTTGATCTCTTCCGGTCCGATCGGCTCCCCGCACTTGTTGCAACGCTCCGGCATTGGTCCTGCCGAGGTTCTGCGCAAAGCCGGTATCGAGGTGAAACACGATCTCCCAGGCGTCGGGGAAAACTTGCAGGATCACGCCGAGATTTATATCCAGTTCCAGTGCAAAGAACCGGTCTCGTTGAACAGCAAAATGGGGCTGTTTTCGAAAGCGTTAATTGGCCTGCGCTGGTTGCTGTTTAAAGATGGCCTGGGGGCGAGCAACCATTTCGAAGCGGGGGGATTCATCCGCTCAGAGAAGGGGTTGCGCTGGCCGGATATTCAGTTCCATTTTTTACCTGCGGCAATGCGCTACGATGGCGATAAGCCGTTCAAGGGACACGGCTTTATGGTGCTGACCGGTCCTAACAAACCGAAGAGCCGTGGCTATGTGCGGGTGCGTTCTGCCGATCCGTATGAGCATCCGGAAATTCGTTTTAATTACCTGGAGCGCGAAGAGGATCGTGAAGGCTTTCGCCGCTGCGTCCGCCTGACGCGTGAGATCATCGGTCAGCCTGCGATGGACAGCTTTCGTGGCGAGGAGTTGGCCCCCGGCCCGAATGTGAACACGGACGAGGAGATCGATGCATTTGTGCGCGCCAACATGGAAAGCACGATGCATCCGTGTGGATCCTGCCGGATGGGGGAAGATCCGCTGGCGGTGGTTGATTCTGAGCTGCGCGTGCATGGCCTGCAAGGGGTGCGCGTGATCGACTCATCGGTGTTCCCAACGGAACCGAACGGCAACCTGAATGCGCCGACCATCATGCTGGCGGAACGTGCGGCGGATCTGGTTCGGGGTCGCACGATGCTTGCGCCGTCAGAGGTTGAGGTTGGCCTGGCAGATAAGTGGGAAACGCAGCAACGCACCCACGAACCTCGCCGTAAAGTGGCCGTCTGAACACGGTTTTGCTCAGTGTTCGGCGATGTTCCAGGTATGACTGGAACATCGCCAGTGCCACGGACGGCATACGGCCCGCGCGATTGATGCGATCCCGCTGTTATTTGTGACCGTTTCCCTGCCGGTAAGCCAGGGCGACAACCAATGACTGTACCAGGCAAAGGGTGGCGGATTGCGATCGAAAGGCATCCACCTGCGCCTCTTTCACCACAAAACAGAGATCGCTAAAGGTCGCCAGCGGGCTTATCTGGCTGTCGGTGATCACAATCTGTTTTGCCCCCGCTTTGGCCGCAATTTCACTGACCATCAGCGTCTCTTCTGCATAAGGGGAAAAGCTAATGGAGATAACGATATCGCGCGTTTTAATGCGGTTTATTTGTTCACGGAGCATTCCCCCCATACCATCGAGCAGTATGGGCCGGCACTCGACGTGGCTCAGCGCATAGGTCAGATACGCGGCAACGCTAAACGAGCGGCGCAATCCGGCAATATAAATCGTGTCGGCCTCTGCCAGTAACTGAACGGCGCGTTGCAGCATCTCCGGATCGGTACGTGACGCTAATTGCTGTAGCGCCTGCGCATTCGAGCGGGCAAATTCCTGTAGGATTTCCAGCGGCGTTTCCGGTACGGATTCGCTTTCCATCTCCCTGAACAGTCTTGCACGATCGCTGTAGTTGGCCGTCTCTTCCACCAGATTCATACGAAACAGTTGTTTCATTTCATTGAATCCGGTGAAGTCAAATGCGTTAGCAAAGCGGATAAGCGTCGAAGGCGGGACATCCGCCTGCTCGGCGATGACCGCGACGGTATCGAAAGCCACACTGTTCGTATTATCCAGCACGTAGCGGGACACCTGCTGCAACCGTTTACTTAAACTGTCGTAACGGTCGCGAATTTGCTGCTGCAACTCGCTCAGACTGGATGCTGTCGTCATTTTTTTCTCTCTAAACTTAGTTTTCTGATTCTAAACGCAAAATTACACATTTCAAATGCCAGTGTCATACCTGCCATGGTGCGGCAGATCGTTAACATAAAAATCCATCCCTGATCACAATAATCAATATTTGTTTTATTTCAACTTAAAATAGAACGTTTATTTCATATACAGTGGTTGGGAAATAGTCATGTACTCACAGCGAGAGGTTCAGGATGGAGACGGTAGCGAATTTTATTCACGGCGAATGTGTCACTGGTGCTGGCCAGCGCCTTCAGGCGATCTTTAACCCTGCCACGGGCGAGCAAATTCGTCAGGTGGTGATGAGCACGGCGCAGGAAACAGAGAGCGCCATTGCGGTAGCGCAGCAGGCATTTGGCACATGGTCAAAACAATCGCCGCTGAAACGCGCGCGGGTGATGTTCCGGTTTAAAGCGCTGCTGGAACAGAACATGAAAATGCTGGCCAGAATTATCAGCGAAGAACATGGCAAGGTCTACTCCGATGCGGTAGGGGAAGTGACGCGCGGTCTGGAAGTGGTGGAGTTTGCCTGCGGCATTCCGCATTTGCAAAAAGGGGAGCACTCGGCGAATGTCGGCACCGGCGTTGACAGCCACTCACTGATGCAGCCGCTGGGCGTCTGCGTTGGGATCACACCGTTTAACTTCCCGGCGATGGTGCCGATGTGGATGTTCCCGATTGCCCTGGCGACGGGGAATACGTTTGTGCTGAAGCCGTCGGAAAAAGATCCCTCGCTGGCGGTTGCGCTGGCGAAGCTGTTGAAAGAAGCGGGCTTGCCGGATGGCGTATTCAACGTCGTGCAGGGCGATAAAGAAGCGGTGGACGTGCTGTTGACCGACTCGCGCGTACAGGCCGTGAGTTTTGTCGGTTCCACGCCCATTGCCGAATATATCTATCAGACGGCCTCGGCGCACGGTAAACGCTGTCAGGCGCTGGGCGGCGCGAAAAACCACTGTATTCTGATGCCGGATGCCGACATGGAGATGGCGACGAACGCCATTATGGGGGCGGCTTACGGTGCGGCAGGCGAGCGCTGCATGGCGCTCTCTGTGGTGCTGGCGGTCGGAGACCACACGGCGGATGATCTTTGCGCCCGTCTTGAGAAACAAATTGCCGCGCTGCGTGTCGGACCGGGGCTCGATCAGACGCCGGAAAATGAAATGGGGCCGTTAATTTCTGCGGCGCACCGTAGCAAAGTGCTGAGCTATATCGACAGCGGCGAAGAGCAGGGCGCGACGCTGCGTGTGGATGGTCGGGGCTTTAGCGTTAAAGACCACCCGCAGGGCTATTTTGTCGGGCCGACCCTTTTCGATAACGTCACGCCTGAGATGACCATCTATAAAGAGGAAATCTTCGGACCGGTTCTGGCAATCGTGCGGGTGGCGGATTACGCCAGCGCGATTGATCTGATCAACCGCCACGAATACGGTAACGGAACAGCCATCTTTACCCGTGACGGCGGCTGCGCACGGCGCTTCAGTGAAGAGGTTCAGGCGGGAATGGTGGGTATCAATGTGCCGATTCCGGTTCCGATGGCGTTTCATAGCTTCGGCGGCTGGAAGCGTTCCATTTTTGGTCCGCTCAACGTGCATGGCAACGACGGCGTGCGTTTCTATACCCGCATGAAAACCGTCACTGCCCGCTGGCCCGAAATGCAGCAAGACAGCGCCGCCGCCTTCTCCATGCCGACACTGGGCTGACAGGGGGATTTATGAAAACCGAACGTATGACCATGGCGCAGGCCCTGATCAGGTTCCTCAACCAACAGTATGTCTGTGTCGATGGCCAGGAGATGGCCTTTGTCGAAGGCGTCGCCACCATCTTCGGTCACGGCAATGTGCTCGGGATCGGCCAGGCGCTCGAGGAGGATGCCGGGCATCTGCAAGTGCATCAGGGGTGTAATGAGCAGGGGATTGCGCACATGGCGACGGGATTCGCCAAACAGCATCGGCGTCAGCGTATCTACGCGGTGACCTCATCGGTGGGACCGGGCGCGGCAAACATGGTGACCGCCGCCGCGACGGCGACCGCGAACCGTATTCCGCTGCTGCTGCTGCCGGGCGACATTTATGCCAGCCGCCAGCCGGACCCGGTATTGCAGCAAATCGAGCAGTATCACGATCTCAGCATCAGCACCAACGACTGTTTCCGTCCCGTCTCGCGTTACTGGGACCGAATCAATCGCCCGGAACAGTTGATGAGTGCCATGCTGAGCGCCATGCGAGTCCTGACCGATCCGGCGAATACCGGTGCCGTCACGATTTGTCTGCCGCAGGACGTGCAGGGCGAAGCCTGGGATTATCCGCTGAGCTTCTTTGCCCGTCGTGTTCACCATATTGAAAGACGACCGCCCGATCCGCAAAGGCTTGAGCAGGCGCGCGCGCTGATTGCCCGCAAACAACGTCCGCTGGTGGTGTGTGGCGGAGGGGTACGTTACTCCGCCGCTCACGAGGCGTTTCGCCAGTTTGTCGAAACTCTGCAGTTGCCGTTTGCGGAAACCCAGGCCGGAAAAGGGGCGCTGACCAGCGATCACCCACTGAATCTTGGCGGCATTGGGGTGACTGGCGGGCTGGCGGCGAATCGGCTGGCGCCCCAGGCCGATTTGGTGATTGGTATCGGCACCCGTTTGACCGATTTCACCACCGGATCAAAAGCGCTGTTTTCGCATCCGGAGGTGGAATTCCTCCTGCTGAACGTCGCCGAGTTCGATGCGCTGAAACTGGATGCGACGGCGCTGGTGGCCGATGCTCGCGCCGGAATGACGGCGCTGACGGAGCGTCTTCAGGATTACCGCAGCGACTGGGGAAGCGAGGTGGCGCAGGCGAAAGCGGCCTGGCATGAGGAGTGCTCTCGTTTGTGGTCGCGCGAGTGGCAACCGGACGAGGCACCTGAAATTGCCGGGCATCTCGATGCGCAACTGGCGGAGTACAGTCGGGCGCTCAACACGCGTATGACCCAGACGCGGGTGCTCGGGCTTATCAACCAGCATATTGAGGACGACGCCATTATCGTGGGGGCGGCAGGATCGCTACCGGGAGATTTACAGCGTATCTGGCAGGTGAAAACCCCCGACAGTTATCACCTCGAATATGGCTACTCCTGCATGGGGTATGAGATAGCCGCTGCGCTGGGGGCAAAGCTGGCGAAACCCCAGCAGCCGGTCTATGCGATGGTGGGCGACGGTTCGTACATGATGCTACATTCCGAGCTGCAAACCGCGGTACAGGAAGGGGTGAAAATCACCATTCTGCTCTTTGATAATGCCGGGTTCGGCTGTATCAATAATTTGCAGATGGGGCACGGTATGGGCAGTTTTGGCACCGAAAATCGCCAGCGTAACCCGCAAACCGGGCTGCTGGACGGCCCGCTGGTGCAGGTCGATTTTGCGCAAAACGCCGAAAGTTATGGTTGCAAGGCGTGGCGGGTAAATGACGAACAGAGCCTGCTGGCGGCGCTGGAAGCCTCGCGCGCACACCCTGGGCCCACACTGCTGGACATCAAAGTGTTGCCGAAAACCATGACCCATGATTATGCGTCATGGTGGCGAACCGGTGATGCACAGGTGGCAGAGTCGCCGCAGGTGCGTCATGCCGCGGAACAAACGCAGTCACAACTGAAGAACGCCCGTCAGTATTAAGATCGCCATAGCGCCGATGACATGTCGTCAAAGGCGCTATCACTCATCCAATTCCTGGTTCAATGAAATTTTTATTCCATTCCATGCTTCGGTAATCCTGATGAAAATGTTGTGAGACTGATAACAAAACCAGTCTCAAATATCATCAAAGTGTTAACTTGTGCGCAAAAAAACATAATTTTCACTATTCTTGAAAATGAAATAAATGTTTTATTCATGGGGTCGTTAGTTCACAGCATTCACCAACACCGGGAGCCGTTATGTTTAACATTGCTTTACTGGGAGCTGGCCGAATCGGCCAGGTACATGCCGCTAACATCGCAACCCACAAAGAGACCACCCTCTGGTCAGTCGTTGATCCGAATGAAGCATTTGCTACTCGCCTGGCCACACAATATCAGGCGCGTGTGCAAAGCATCGATGAGGCGATGGCCGATCCCAATGTCCACGCTGTCCTGATTGCGTCTGCCACCGATACCCACGCCGATTTAATCGAATTGGCTGCGCGTCACGGCAAAGCCATCTTCTGTGAAAAACCAGTCCACCTTGACCTTGCCCGTGTGCGCGACTGTCTGAAGGTGGTGAGAGAGTACAACGTACCGTTGTTCATCGGTTTCAATCGCCGCTTTGACCCGCAGTTTCGCCGGGTGAAAACCGACGCGCAGGACGGGCGTATCGGCAAGCCGGAATCTCTGCTGATCATTTCCCGCGATCCGTCACCGCCGCCTGCTGAATACGTCCGTGTTTCCGGCGGGATGTTCCGCGATATGACGATCCATGATTTTGATATGGCGCGTTTCGTAATGGGTGAAGAGCCGGTTTCGGTCTACGCCCAGGGCAGCAACCTGGTCGATCCGGCTATTGGCGAGGCGGGCGATATCGACACCGCGTTCATCGTCCTGAAGTATGCCTCCGGCGCGATGGCAACCATCGTCAACAGCCGCCGCTCCTCCTACGGCTACGACCAGCGTCTGGAACTGCACGGTTCTGAAGGGTTGCTGACCGCTGGCAACATCCTCGAAAACCAGGTGCAGCACTTTGGACAGAACGGTTGCGTCAGCGCGCTGCCGGAGCATTTCTTCCTGCAGCGTTACACCGCCGCGTATGCCGCCGAGTGGGAACATTTTGTTGCCGTTCTGCGTGGCGAAACGGTGCCTGAGTGCAGCGGCGATGACGGCGAACGCGCGCTGTACCTGGCCGATAAAGCGCTGGAATCGTTGCACAGCCAACGTGAAGTCTTCCTCTGATTTACCTGATAACAACACACCCTACACAGAGAGACATAACAATGAAAAAGCTGATTCTAGCCGCCCTCATCGCAGTAGCATCCGGGACGGCAATGGCAGAAAACGAACAGATTGTCTTTAGTACCCCAAACCTGGCGATGCCGTTTGAAGTTCATATGCAGCGTACTGCAGTAAAAGCGGCAAAAGAGATGGGCGTCAATCTACAGGTGCTGGATGGCCAGGGAAGTTCGCCAAAACAGGTCGCTGACCTCGAAAACGCCATTACCCGTGGCGCGCAAGGGTTCATCGTCTCCCCGAATGACGTCAACGCCGTTTCCAGCGCCGTGGATGAAATTCAGGATGCAAAACTGCCGATCGTCACCCTCGATCGCTCGGTAGATAGCCAGAAAAAAGTCCCTCACTTCGGTGCCAACAACTACAAAGGCGGCGAGGCGTTGGGTGATTTTGTGAAAAGCAAATTCCCCAACGGGGCGGACATCATTCTGCTGACGGGCCAGCCAGGCTCCTCCTCCAATATCGAACGTACGAAAGGCATTCGCGACAGTCTGAAGGCGGGCGGTGAGAAGTACCGCATCGTGGCCGATCAGACAGGTAACTGGATGCGTTCTGAAGGGATGCGCATTGTCGAAAGCGTACTGCCTTCGCTGCCGAAGCGCCCGCAAGTGATCCTCTCTGCCAACGACGACATGGCGCTGGGGGCGATTGAAGCATTGCAGGCACAGGGCGTGAAACCTGGCGAGATTCTGGTCACCGGCTTTGACGCGGTGCCGGAAGCGCTGGAAAGGGTACGTGATGGCTGGATGGCGGTGACGGCGGATCAGCGTCCAGGATTCGCGGTACAGACGGCGATGAGCCAGCTGGTGGCAAGCGTGCGTGAGAAAAAAGCCATCACCGGCGCGGATTATCCGCCGACGTTGATCACCAAAGAGAACCTGCAACAGGCTGAGCGTATCGGCGAAGCCGGCGGTAACTGATTTACTCCGGGCCGTCGCTGATGCGTCGGCCCGCAATAAAGAAGGAGCAGACTGATGTCGCAACCTTTACTGAATGTTACCGAGCTGACGAAGAGTTTTTCTGGCGTCTGGGCGCTGAGTAACGCGCAACTGGCGGTGGGGCGGGGTGAAATTCATGCGCTGCTCGGTGAGAACGGCGCGGGCAAATCCACGCTGCTCAAAGCACTGGCAGGGGCACAACCACAAACGAGTGGTGAAATCTGGTTTAACGGTGAAACACTGTCGGTGGAGGATTCTCCGGTAGAGCGGCAAAACAAGGGCATTATTACGATTTATCAGGAGTTTAACCTGCTGCCCAACATGACCGTCGCTGAAAATATGTTTCTCGGGCGCGAACCGCGCAAACACAATTTGATCGTCAATGAGAAAGCGGTGAACCAGGAAGCGCAGGTCATTCTGGACTACCTGCAGCTCAATATCGCCCCCTCTACGGCGGTCGCTCGCCTGAGCGTGGCGCAGCAGCAGATGGTGGAGATCGCCCGCGCGCTGACGCTGAATGCAAAGCTTATCATTATGGACGAACCCTCCGCGGCGTTAAGCGACAGCGAAGTGGAAAGCCTGCACCGCGTGGTGCGGGAACTCAAAGGACGAGGGGTGAGCATTATTTATGTTACCCATCGTCTGCACGAAGTGTTTCAGCTCTGCGATCGCTTCACGGTGTTCCAGGATGGCCGCTTTACCGGTACCGGAGCGGTGGCGGAAACCAACGTTGAGCAACTGATCCGCCTGATGGTGGGGCGTGACGTGGCGTTTAATCGTCGTCCGGCCAGTGAAACGCATCATCAGGACAAACCGATTCGGCTGGCCATCAAGGGGTTATGCCGTGAAAAGCCGCCGCTGGACCCGCACGGTATTGCGCTGCATGACATCAGTTTTCACGTGCATTCTGGTGAAGTGTTAGGGATTGCCGGACTGGTCGGCGCCGGGCGCACCGAAGTGGCGCGTTGTCTCTTTGGCGCAGATGCATTCACCTCGGGTTCGTTCGAGCTTGACGGTGAAGTGTACCAGCCACGTGATCCGATGTACGCCCTGGATAAAGGGATTGCGCTGGTGCCGGAAGATCGCAAAAAAGAGGGCGCGGTTCTCGGGCTGTCTATCCGCGACAACCTGTCGCTTTCCAGCCTCTCTTCGCTGCTGAGCTGGCGCTTTTTCGTCAACACCCGCAAAGAGGATGCGTTGATCGAATCCTACCGTCTGGCATTGCAGATAAAGATGGTGAATAGCGAGCAAGAGGTGCGCAAGCTTTCCGGCGGCAACCAGCAAAAAGTGATCCTGGCGCGCTGCATGGCGCTCAATCCCCGCGTGTTGATCGTTGATGAACCGACGCGCGGCATCGATGTTGGCACCAAATCAGAAGTGCATCAGGTGCTGTTTGATATGGCTAAACAAGGTGTGGCGGTGATTGTGATCTCTTCCGATCTGCCCGAGGTAATGGCGGTTTCTGACCGGATCATCACCCTGAGCGAAGGCCGGGTAACCGGTGAAATCCACGGCGACGACGCGACCGAAGAGCGGCTCATGATGATGATGGCCATCAACCACAACGCCCTGAACGCGGCATAACGGAGTTTCTCATGACGCAGATGATTACCAAACCGCAAACCCCAACCAAAGGTGCCGGGCGCATCGATGCGATCGCGTTTTTCGAGCGTTTCGGGGTGCTGATTTTCATGTTCTTGCTGCTGATTTTCTTCCAGACGCAAAACAGTAACTTTCTCTCAGAACGCAATATTTTCAACATCCTGACTGAAGTGTCTATCTACGGAATCATGGCCGTCGGCATGACCTTCGTGATCCTGACGGCCGGTATTGATCTCTCCGTGGGATCGATTCTGGCAGTCTGCGCCATGACAGCCGCCTGGGTCATTAAAGGCGACAACTTCACCACGGTCGATCCCAACGCCTGGGGCGGCATGAGCTGGCTGATTGGCCTCGGCATCTGTCTGGCTATGGGCACCGTGATTGGCTTTCTGCATGGTCTCGGCGTCACCCGCCTGCGCCTGCCACCGTTTATTGTCACCCTCGGCGGGATGACGATCTGGCGTGGCCTGACGCTGGTGATTAACGACGGTGCGCCAATCGCCGGGTTTGACCCAGGCTATCGCTGGTGGGGACGCGGTGAACTGCTCGGCATCTCCATACCGATCTGGATCTTTGCGCTGGTGGCGGTCGGCGGTTATCTGGCGCTGCATAAAACACGCTGGGGACGTTTCGTCTACGCCATCGGCGGCAATCCGGAAGCGGCGCGCCTGGCGGGGGTGAATGTTAAACGGGTCCTGGTGAGCGTGTACGTGCTGATTGGCTGTCTGGCAGGACTGGCGGGCTTCGTGCTTAGCGCCCGTTTAGGCAGTGCGGAAGCCGTGGCGGGGATCACTTTTGAGCTGCGCGTTATCGCGTCGGTGGTGATCGGCGGCACCTCGCTGATGGGCGGTTACGGACGTATCGGCGGCACCATTATCGGCTCGATCATTATGGGCATTCTGATTAATGGTCTGGTGCTGATGAACGTCTCCGCCTACTACCAACAGATTATTACCGGGCTGATTATCGTGCTGGCGGTTGCCTTTGACACTTATGCCAAGAGCCGTCGCGGCGCACTGTGAGGGATTAACAATGAAACAAGTACGAATTGGATTAATTGGTACGGGGTATATCGGCAAAGCGCACGCCATTGCCTATGCCCAGGCGTCGACGGTGTTCAACCTGCGCGGTCAACTGGTGCGCGAAATGGTAGCGGAAGTGACGCCAGAACTGGCGGCAGAGCGGGCGCAGGCGTTTGGTTTCCGGCGCTCGACCGGGGACTGGCGTGCGCTGGTGGCCGACCCGGATATTGATGTAGTGGATATCTGCTCACCCAACCATCTGCATAAAGAGATGGCGCTGGAAGCCATCCGCCACGGCAAGCACGTCTATTCGGAAAAGCCGCTGGCGCTGAACGCCCGTGACGCCCACGAAATGGTGGAGGCCGCAAAATTGGCCGGCGTGAAAACGCTGGTGGGGTTCAACTATATGAAGAACCCGACAGCGGCGCTGGCGAAGGAGATCATCGCACGCGGAGAAATTGGCGACGTTATCCATTTTTACGGTACCCACAACGAAGACTACATGGCGGACCCGCTGGCCCCCATTCACTGGCACTGCTTTAAGGAAACGGCGGGGCTGGGGGCGCTGGGCGATCTGGCGGCGCATATCGTCAATATGGCGCACTTCCTGGTGGGGGATATCCGCGAGGTGTGCGGCGACCTGAAGATCGTGGTGCCGGAGCGCCCGGCGCATACCGGTTCATCGCAAATGGTCACGGTGGAGAACGAAGATCAGGCGCATGCGATGGTGCGGTTTGCCAGCGGCGCGCAGGGCGTGATTGAAACCTCCCGCGTTGCCTGTGGACGCAAGATGGGACTGTCGTACGTGATAACCGGCACCAAAGGGGCGATCAGTTTTACCCAGGAGCGAATGGCGGAGTTGAAACTGTATCTGCATGACGATCCGGTCAATCGCCAGGGATTCCGTACGCTGCTGGTGGGGCCTTCACATCCGGACTACGCCGCGTTTTGTATGGGGGCGGGTCATGGCATCGGCTTTAACGATCAAAAGACGGTGGAGGTCCGCGATCTGGTCGATGGGATAGCCGCCGATGTGCCGATGTGGCCGGACTTTGAAGAGGGCTGGAAAGTGTCGCGCGTGTTGGATGCCATTGCACTTTCGCATCAGGAAGGCCGCTGGCTGAATGTGAACGATATTGTCTGACGAGGTATCAACGTGGAAAAGCAGTTTGATGTGATATGCATGGGCCGAGTGGCGGTTGATCTCTACAGTCAGCAAATTGGTGCCCGGCTGGAGGATGTTTCAAGTTTTGCCAAATACCTCGGCGGTTCCTCAGGGAACGTAGCTTATGGCACTGCGCGTCAGGGGCTACGCTCTTCGATGCTGGCGCGGGTGGGCGATGAGCACATGGGGCGCTTTCTGCGCGAAGAACTCAACGAGGTCGGCTGCGATACCAGCCATCTGATCACCGATAAAGAGCGTCTGACCGCGCTGGTGTTACTCGGCATTAAAGACCGGGACACCTTTCCTCTGATTTTTTATCGCGATAATTGCGCGGACATGGCGATTACCGCCAGCGATGTTGATGAGCAGTACATTGCCTCATCCCGTTGCCTTGCCATCACCGGGACGCATCTTTCTCATCCGCATACCCGTGAAGCGGTACTGACGGCGCTGAACTACGCACGTTGTCACGGGGTGCGTACGGTGCTGGATATCGACTATCGCCCGGTTTTGTGGGGACTGACCGCACTGGGCGACGGTGAAACGCGCTTTATCGCCGCAGAACAGGTGACCCGCGAACTGCAGGCGGTGCTCCATTTGTTCGACGTGATTGTCGGTACTGAAGAGGAGTTTCATATTGCGGGCGGCAGCACCGACACGCTACAGGCATTAGCGCAGGTGCGGGAAGTAAGCGCGGCAACGCTGGTTTGTAAGCGCGGAGCGCTGGGTTGCTCGGTTTATACCGATGCCATTCCGCCTTCGCTTGACGATGGCCTGACGGTTACCGGCGTGCGTGTGGACGTGCTGAACGTGCTGGGCGCGGGCGATGCGTTTATGTCCGGGTTGCTGCGTGGGTATCTCAATGACGAAGGGTGGGAGCAGGCCTGCCGTTACGCCAACGCCTGCGGTGCGCTGGTGGTTTCGCGCCACGGCTGTGCGCCAGCCATGCCGAGCAAAATCGAACTGGATGATTACCTCTCACGCGCAGAACAAGTACCGCGCCCGGATCTTGATCCGCGCCTTAACCATCTGCACCGCGTCACCACTCGCCGCCGTGAGTGGCCGGAACTGTGTGTGATGGCCTTCGATCATCGTAGCCAGCTTGAAGAGATGGCGATGCAGTGCGGCGCGTCCTTAAAGCGTATTCCGACACTGAAGACGTTGATTCTGCAAGCCAGCCGCGAGGCGGCGAACAGCGCAGGGCTGGAAGGTAAAGCGGGGCTGCTGTGTGACGGCACGTTCGGGCAGGACGCACTGAATGCCATCACTGGTGAAGGCTGGTGGATTGGTCGCCCGATTGAATTGCCAGGCTCAAGACCGCTGGAGATGGAACACGGCAATATTGGCACTCAGCTCATCAGCTGGCCGCAAGAACACGTGGTGAAGTGCCTGGTCTTTTTCCATCCGGAAGATGCGCACGGGCTGCGTCTGGAGCAGGAGCAGAAAATCGCCGAGGTGTATCACGCCTGCTGCCAGTCCGGGCATGAATTGCTGCTGGAAGTGATCCTGCCGGTGGGGATGCCGCGTAGCGACGAGTTGTATCTGCGCGCCATTTCCCGCTTCTACAATCTCGGCATTTATCCCGACTGGTGGAAGTTGCCACCGCTCTCCGCTGAAGGCTGGACAGCGCTCGGCGAAATTATTGAACGACGCGATCCGCACTGTCGCGGCGTGGTGATCCTCGGACTGGACGCCCCCGCAGAACAACTGCGGGCGGACTTTAAAGCCGCCGTTGGGCAGCCGCTGGTAAAAGGGTTCGCTGTCGGGCGGACGCTGTTTGGCGAAGCCTCCCGCGCGTGGTTGAAACATGACATTGACGATGCGCAGCTGGTGGCGCGCATTCGGGATAACTACCTGCAGCTGATCGCCTGGTGGCGTGAGCGCGGGCAGGCATAACCTAAGGAGAATACGATGGCTGTGCAATTAGGTATTAACCCACTGACATGGACCAATGATGATTTACCTTCACTGGGTGCGGAAACGCCGCTTGAGACGTGCCTGAGCGAAGGGAAAGAGGCTGGGTTCGAAGGCTTTGAGCTGGGTAACAAATTCCCGCGTGAAGCCGGGGTGTTGGGGCCGATTCTCAACCAACACGATCTGAAACTGGTGTCTGGCTGGTATTCCGGTCGCCTGCTGGAGCGGAGCGTTGAAGAGGAGATCGCCGCCGTTCAGCCGCACCTGACGCTACTGCGTGAACTGGGCGCAAAGGTGATGGTTTTCGCTGAGGTGAGCAGTTGTATTCATGGCGAACAGCAGACGCCGGTGCATCTGCGTCCGCGCTTCCCACAGGATCGTTGGGCGGAGTATGGCGAGAAGCTGACCGAGTTCGCCCGCTATACCCAACAGCAGGGAGTGCAGATTGCCTACCATCACCATATGGGAACGGTGATTGAGTCGGCGGAAGATGTGGACAATCTGATGACCCACACTGGCGATGAAGTCGGCCTGTTACTGGATACAGGGCACCTGACGTTTGCAGGCGAAAACCCGCTGGCGGTCGCGCAGCGTTGGGCGGCGCGTATCAACCATGTCCACTGCAAAGACGTGCGCGCCGACGTTTTGGCGGATGTGAAAAACCGCAAAACCAGCTTCCTGGATGCGGTGCTGAGCGGCGTCTTCACGGTACCGGGCGACGGCAGTGTCGACTATGCGCCGATTATGCAACTGCTAAAACAGCACAACTACCAGGGATGGCTGGTGGTAGAGGCAGAACAGGACCCGGCGGTTGCGCATCCGCTGACCTACGCACGGCTGGGATATAACAATCTGAGTCGTCTGGCGCGGGATGCCGGGCTGCTCTGAGGAGGCGAAATGTCACGTTTACTATCGCGCTGGCAAACACCGGACGCGCAGGGGCGAACGCAGTCAGTCACCCCTGAACGGGCGGGCTGGGGGTACGTCGGTTTCGAAGCCTTTGAACTGGAGGCGGGACAGGAACTGAACCTGCCCGCTGTGGCTGAGGAGCGCTGCCTGGTACTGGTGGCTGGACGCGCCAGCATCGGTACGCCAACCGCACTGTTTTCCGATATCGGCGAGCGGATGAGTCCCTTTGAGCGCATCAAGCCCTGGGCGGTTTATGTTAAGCCAGGGGAGACAGTGCGGGTACAAGCGCTGACGAAACTGGAGCTGGCCGTCTGCGCCGCACCGGGTCAGGGCAACTGGCCGACGCGACTGATTGCTCCGCAGGATATCGACGCGCAGGAGCGCGGCAAAGGGAATAACCAGCGTTATGTCCATAATATCCTGCCGGAAGATAAGTTTGCGGACAGCCTGCTGGTGGTGGAGGTGTGGACTAACGAAGGGTGTACCAGTTCATACCCGAGCCATAAGCACGATACGGATAATCCGCCGCAGGAAACGTACCTTGAGGAGACCTATTACCATCGGCTCAATCCGGAACAGGGATTTTGCATGCAGCGGGTTTATACCGACGATCGGTCGCTCGATGAATGTATGGCAGTCTACAACCGCGATGTGGTGATGGTGCCAAAAGGCTACCATCCGGTCGCCACTATGGCGGGGTATGACAGCTATTACCTGAACGTGATGGCCGGTCCGGTGCGCAAATGGTGCTTTACCTGGGAAGATGACCACGCGTGGATTAACAACACGTATCCCGTCCGCTAAACGGGGGAGTGGCGGCAGTGATTAGGGGCACTGCCGCCCGTTTTTGTTTACCCTTGTCTGGAGCGTCAACAACGACCATCACTTGCCCGGTTTGTGGGCGTGAGTCATCCTCGTACGTAGGCTGGGTTAATCTATTAGCTGGCGTTTTCGCAACCGGGTAAACTGCGGTCAATAATCAGATTACCCTCGACGCGTAAGCCGATTTTGCCGAACAGAAATGCGTGATTTAATTGAGTGACGACCACATCGGTTAAACCAACAGCGCACTTGTCTTTCTCAATAGCGCGATCTGCTGCTGTTTTAACGTTCGGGATCCCTGTCGGGAATATGATAACCGGATAGCTATCTTCCGCAGTTACCCGCTTCCCTTTGTAGAAATGCCCACCGTTCAGGTTGTAATTCTTGGTGCTTGCGACAGTGAGATCCGCAACGCGCACCGTACAGCCTGACAATAAAAGCGCTCCCAGCGCTATCGCGATGATTTTTTTCATGTTTTGCTTCCATTGGTTATATCCGGCGGCATTTTATCATGGGGATCCCCCTCATCAACCGGTTGATTGCTGTTGCCAGGGTGATTAGGCGTATTCTGATGAAGGGAGATTAACGGGTGAAATGTGGTTCATTCCTGGATTATGCTTCGTAGCGGATTTATGGATACTGAAGACCATCAAGATGAGAATTAATCAACTTTGTTATAGCGTACTGGCACTCTCGTTGATCGCCAGCTATTACGTTTTTCATTCGTTCTGGGCGTGGTTATTGCTGGTTAATACAATAACTTTTCTGATCTATGGCGCAGATAAATATGCTGCTCGTAGCGGCTGGCAACGTGTGCCGGAAAAAACGCTTCTGATCTTTGGCCTTGTCGGTGGGTGGCCTGGTGGTGTGATCGCACAGCAGTTGTTCCGGCATAAAACCCAGAAACAACCGTTCAAAACCTGGTTTATGGTGAGTGTTATTGCGAATTTAGTCGTGTTGTTAGGTCTGGTATATCAACGCGAATTTCTTGAACAAATAACAACACTGTAAGACGGGCACCTATTTCGCGCTCAGAGATATCCGCGGTCAGAACGGGCTGGCATGGTGAGCTGTGATCTTTTCCTGATTAATGGGATGAACAAAATGCAACTCACTGGCATGCAGCATCAATCGTGGCGTCTGCCCGGTGCCTGGCAACAGGCGTCCACCATACAGGTCGCAGCCCAAAATAGGGTGACCCAATTGCTGGCAGTGGATGCGCAGTTGATGGGTACGCCCGGTCTCCGGGGTTAGCTCTACCCGCGTCACTGGCAGTAACGTCTGATCTTCCTGTTCGTGATTTAAGCGCTCAATAACCCGATAGCGGGAGCGGGCGGGCTTGCCGTGGATTGCGCAAATCGACATCAGCGGGAACAGCGCGGGGTCTTTGGCAATCGCCGCGTCGATGACACCTTCATTGTCGGCCAGATGTCCGCATAGCAGTGCGCTGTACACTTTGGTTACTGTACGCTGACTAAACTGTTGGCAGAGTGCGGCATTGATCGCCTTATTGCGGGCAATCACCATCAGGCCGGACGTGCCGAAATCAAGGCGGTGGACGAGGGTGCAACCGGGGAATATTTGTACCAGCCGATGATGTACCGAATCGATATTTTGCGGATTTTTCCCCGAGAGACTGAGCAATCCTGTGGGTTTATTGATAAGGACCAGGTGTTCGTCCTGATAGAGTATTTCTATCTTGTCATGGCACAGCGGGGCAATAAAGGTATCGAAAATCGTAGACATCAGGCTGCCCGGATGGAGAGTGAAGGCGGATAATAACGAATTTTCAGCCGACAGGCGAATCTTCAGTTTGCTGGAATATCGGTTTTTTTATGTGTGTTTATCCAGCTCAGCAGTGAGCTTTATGATTTCATCCTGAATGTATTTTCGCCGCTGTTTACGTAAAAAGTGGGAAGGAATAACCCTCTCAATAATGGTCGGTTTTCTGCTGACATAACGTAAGACGAGCTCTTTGACATCGTCCTCTGACCAGCAATCGATAACAGGAGTGGGGTTATATAGGAGGTTTGTCTGCAAGGCAGGAGCGACTTCCTCATCCAGAATAGTAAAGATCTTTTCCCGACTTAGCCCGGACTCCTTCAGCACCTGCGCCATCCATCGGTAGTCATAGTCCTGGAGATCACGCCAGGTGAAAAGTTCCGATAACGCATACCAGACAGGGGCGCGCTTAATCAGTTCGGCTTCGCTAAGTTGCATAGAGAGTTTTCCCATCCTGTTCCGGGACTTGTTGCCTGCGACTCACTGTAGTTTGTTGTGAAACATTTAAAAAAAAACAGTTAGTTAGGTTTACCTTCTCGCGTCGTCAGTCTGTCGAACGGCGATACAAGGCAGTTTACTGTATCACCGTGTTGTTATGTATGCTTTAAACCGTGCGATATAAGGCCTGGACGAAATAAAAACCCGCCTCCGGGCGGGTTGTTACTGCAATATATCAGGCGTGCGCAGCCGCATATCGATAGCTCAGGGAGAATAACCAGAGTTCGAATTACAGTTCGATTTTGCAGGCCTTAATGAATTTATTTACAGATTTTTTGGCAAACGAGACGGAACCAGAACCTGATGAGAGCTGATTCCCTTTGCTATCCATAACGCCAATTAAAAAGTCCTGTCTGGAGTTTTGAGCCTGTACCTGCCGCAGAAGCGTCATAATTTTATCTTTCTCAGTGCTGGTAAGAGCGATAGACTCCGGGCTTCTTCTTATCAATGTCGTATTCAATGCGACAGGCTGATTTTCATCAATTTTGATGAGAGTCTGATAACTCCCTTTTCCTGTAACAACCGTGTTTCTATCTGCTTCAACCTGACTGATAGCTAACTTTCCTTCAGAGCAATCAAATACAACCGACTGATTTTCATTCGATATTTCTCCGATGAGTTCAGCTTTTTTGCCAGAAGAGAATATATCGTTCTCGACAACCGTTTTCCATGATGCCTGTGCAACGGGTAAGTATGTAATTGAAAATAAACTTATCAGCACTATCTTTTTTAACATTTAAGACGCCTTTTTTTGGTTGTCTGGCGGTTCGTGTAACATGTTTCCGCAATAGAGTAGAGAGTATTTCGGGTATTGAGATCTGAATACCGTGGCCATTTTAATCAATATATTGAACATTATTTTGCTTTTAAGTGGCTTACCGAAGCGGTTACTACCCAACACCGTTAGACCAACGATAAACACCGGGTTATAACGCGGTTGGTTATGACAACGCCTGGTATCTGTGGGGCGGTTTGAGTGTGTGGTACGACGTCAGGATCTGTTAATCATTAAACCAGCATCCATTGACCAACTCCATGTTGATGGGGTGCGCTATCGCCACTTTTTAAATATTAAAAATTAAAAGGTATTATTTTGTGTATTATTGGATCTGAATGTGTAAATTAAATTCATGACGAATGGGTTTAAATTTTAAAAAATTACAGGATGGAACGTTTTTTCAGATTATTCGTGTGAATTAAGGCTTGATAATTCAGGATGGAAGGGTTGACAGCACGCATCGCTAATAAGTCCGGCTGCGGAGTGATTATTATCCGCCCGACCTGATTGGTCGTTCTCTTTCAGGTAACGGGCAAGCAAAATAGTGGTATAGCATCATTATTTCGTTTTTGCGGGCTTCTTTATCCTTAAGTTGCCTGGCGTATTTGATTTAGAGTACCTGACCACGGATTTGCGGCAGGGAAATGTTATACCGCCACTAGCTCAGTGGGTCAGAGCCGGTAACAGATAAGTTGCTGGTGCGGGGTTCGAGGCCCCGGTGGCGGACCAACATCTATTGCAACCCGAAATCTGCAGTTCATCACTGAGCATTTTAGCTTCCATTGTTCAATAATGTGTTTAGATTCTTCCATTCAGGTTTGCTTTGAATCACGTTGGTCATCTGTTTAATCGAAACAATAAACGAAAAAAAGGCTTTTAACTCACAAGCCTTGTTTTTTATAAAGGATGGGCAATTTATTATTGCCCATTAATTTGACTGGATTATTGCCTCTTGCTTCTTTGGTCTCCGTGTCAGGAGAAATTGTGCTCGCTGCATCTCTCCTGGTACAGTATTGCGTACTGGGTGCGGTTGAAAATGAATATCTCAATCTGCTCACCAGAATCTCCGGGGAGATTCTGGAAATAGCCGTCGTACCTTAAGCGCTCTCTTATCGAGAAGGCTGCGGACATGGCGATATTCTCCTGTTAGCCGAAGCAGATTACGCTGAAGCGCTTACATACCGAGTGCCAAAACCCGTCCAGCGGGGAATGATGGCAAAGATAATGGCTATCACCAGGCATGACAGGTTAAACAACACATACGGCGCGTAATCCAACGTCGCTACACCGAGGGTTTTCGCCATAAACATCCCGGATATCGTCCACGGAAATAGCCCTTCCAGCAGCGTGGCCCCGGACTCCATGGCGCGTGACATATTGACCATATGGAGATTTTTCTCCTTGTAGCAGGGGTCATACATACTTTTGACGATAAAGAAGCTGATCACCGCGTTGCCGGTACAGGCCACCAGTAGCGAACTGGTACAGATGGTGGCCAGGACCGTTCGTGTGACAGTGTTGAGCTTCTTTACCAGCTTTCTGAGAATGACGGCCAGTGCGCCTGAGACGTCCAGCGCCGAAGCGAACATAAATGCGCACAGCATCACCACAATCGGGCCGGTCATCGAGTACATTCCGCCCCGGTTCAGCAGCACATTAATATTCCTTGCTGTAGCCTCATCCAGCGTGATCGCCTGTAATCCGGGCAACATATCCGATTTAAAGCCGTTGATGGCCGCGCTAATAATGTCAGTGAGCGTGATGTCCTGAAACAACACCGCCAGCACGATGCTGGACAGGGCCGAGGCAACCAGCACAATCACCGAGTCCCATTTTTTGATGGCTCCGACAAAGACCAGCAGCGCCGGGCTGAGCAGCAGCGGATTCAGCCAGAACAACTGCGACAGCGCCGATTTCATCACGGCGATCGCCGCCATTTGTGCGCCAGTGCCGCCGTGGAGATGGCTGCCCAGGGCATAAAACCCGCAGCAGGCGATGACAAAGGCGGGCAGGGCGGTATAGAGCATATTGCGGATACTCTGGTACAGATCAGCCCCGGCGGCAATGGCGGCCATATTGGTGGTGTCGGAAAGCGGCGAGAGCTTGTCGCCAAAATAGGCCCCCGATATCACAGCTCCGGCGGTAACCGGCAGCGACACGTCCATCGCCGAAGCGACGGCCATTAGCGCCACGCCGATGGTGCCCGCCGTTCCCCATGAAGTGCCGGTAAACGTGGAAATACAGACGGTGACCAGAAACGCGGTCAGATACAGGTACGCCGGATTGATGGCGGCCAGCCCGTAATACACCATCAGTGGAATGGTGCCGGAGACCATCCAGCAACCAATCAGCATTCCGATGGACAACAAGATCAGGATAGCAGGCACCGCATCCTTGATTTTTCCGACCAGCGATTTCATGACGTCTGCCCAGCTTCCACCGTAGTAACCAGCGTAGAAACAGGTGACGATAGTGATGCAGATTAACGTGAATTCGACCGGGTAATTCAGCAGGCCGATACCGGTGGCAAAGATAAAAAATATCACTGCCAACAGGCCGAGCGCGGAACCGAATGACGGCTCTTTAATGGCATCCATCATTCCTCTCCTTTAGACATGTTCGCGATGGCGGCGAACGCCGCGTCCAGGTCGGCAATCAGCAGTGCCGGGCTTTCCTGGCCGATGGACAGACGAATCAGGCCGGAGGCGATGTTGTCGGCAGCGAGCGCCGACGCGTTGTAGCCCCGGTTGGGGGAAATAATCAGACTTTCGTACCCGCCCCAGCTACAGCCGACTTTAAACACCTGGCAGGCGTCGATAAACTGCTTCACCGTTTCGAAATTCCCGCCGCGGATCTCAAAAGAGAAGAGACCGGAGAAGCCGTACATCTGCCGCCGGATAATGACCTGCTGCTCCGGCGTTGCCATGCTGGGATGGCGGATATTCTCCACTTCCGGGCGGTTTTTCAGGTACTCAATCACCTGCTGCGTATTTTCCTGATGGCGCGACATCCGTACTGGCAGAGTGCGTAGCCCGCGTAACAGCAACCAGGCGGCGAAGGGCGACAGTACCGCGCCCAGCAACTGATGGGAGAAGTCACGGATCGCGGTCATTCGTTGGCGAGAGGTAATCACCGCCCCGGCGATTAAATCGCTGTGACCACCGAGATACTTGGTACAGGAGTGAATAACGATATCGAAGCCGAGCGTCAACGGCTTCTGGAACAGCGGCGTGGCCCAGGTGTTATCGATAACGGTGGTGATGTTATGCGCTCTGGCAAGTGTAGCGATGGCCGTCAGGTCGACAATGTTCATCGTCATGGTGCCGGGCGATTCGGTGTAAATCATCCGGGTGTCGGGGGTAATTTTACTGGCAATGCTCTCCAGCGTGCCATCCAGCACAATATCGTATTTCACGCCGAATTTTTCTGCCATCTGCCGGACTAACGCCTGGGTCGGGCCGTAGACGTTGTTGACCAGAATGATGTGATCATGGCAATTGAGGTTTGCCATCAACACCGCGCTGATGGCGCCCATTCCCGAAGCAAAGCAGCGGCAGGTTTCGCCGCGTTCGAGCTTTGCCAGCTTATCCTCCACCATTTGTACCGTCGGATTTAATCCGCGCGAGTAAATATAGCGCTCGGCTTCATGCTGCATATCGTCGCAGTAGGCCTGGTAGTTTTTCTGCACAAACAAACTGGTCTGGATAATGGGCGCGCTGACGGCACCAAAGTAGCGCTCATGCGGTTCATCCAACCCGGAACAGGCCAGATTATCGTCAGTAGCAAAATCATCGTTTCTGAGAAGCATTTTACTGATTTCCATCGTTAATTCCCTTATGTGTGACGGATGGCAAGCCGGACGACGCGAAAGAGTGCTCGCAAGCGTCGTTGAGCCTGTTAATTTTTGGGGCGTTATAAATAGGTGAAGCGCTTAAACCGTTATTGGCCTTTGCGCGCGGGATGCGGCGGCCCGGTTTTTACGGTGAGGATGAAATGCATAAGAGATGCGGCAGGGACGATTTTCAGCAGATGCTCTCCTGCTGCCATTGGGGAGACGGGGATATGTAATTCACCAGGCATAAACAACTCTCCATGTCGGGTATTGCGGTAATGTGTTCGATCACTCACGACGCGGGGCGTCATGCCCCGGAGTTACGATGTCGCTTTTGCCCATCATGATGCGGTTTTTAAATCTTAAAAACTGTTACTGAGTTCATATAAATTCAAGTATCCATTGAATTAGCATGGTTAAACTTGAAGAACGACCTGACCGGGAGAGCGATAATTCTGGTTTCTAAACAGAGGCTGGGTCAACGCCGTGCTGGGTAAACGATTAAAGATCGCCAGAATTAATGCAGGTCTGAAGCAGGCAGAACTCGGCGTGCGTGCTGGGCTGGATGAAGAATCGGCAAGTGCTCGTATAAGTTCATATGAGAACGAAGTACATGCGCCTGATTTTCGGCTGGTGCGTAAAATTGCGGTGGTGCTCGATGTGCCAGAGGCCTATTTTTATGCGGTGGAGGATGGGCTGGCTGAGGTGATTTTACAGTACCATCGGCATCGGAAGATGTACCGCGCAGTGGAGTAGGTGATGGTAGGGGAATTGATGAGCATCGACGGGTTCACCCTGAGTCGATTTTATGGCTGCAAACATGGATTGCGACGCTGGAAACCGAATGGCCACGCTCAACAACCTGTTTTACCGCTCATCGGCACCTCTTTTTTAAGTCATCTTAAATGACTCTGAGGTGTCTGTTAAACCTGTGGCGATTCAGTTCGGGAGGCAATACGTCAGCTTGGGTCAAGTCTGTCGTTTAGAACTTGATCCTGGAGGTTAGCCACAGGGTCTCACGATCACTAAGTAAGCTCGTCAGGCCAGCATACGAGGAGATCGTCCCGCCCGGTGTCGTCTCAAATGGGCCGAAGAAATCGGTGTATTTCAATTCAATCTGATACCTGGACTGCACCATCGCGCTAAGACCAATAGAATAATTGCCCGTGTGTGCATTGCCCCCTAGTGGGACGGCAGATTCGCCTTTGAGGCCGACTGCATATGTCAATGGCATTGACAGGTCAATCCCAGGGTACACCTGGTCCCAGGTTGGCATAAAGTTCAGGTTCAAACCAAAGAAATCACGCGTAGACTTATCGATGCCGGTGTACGCAGGATTACCACGATATTGCGCATATCCCTCGGTCACCGATAGTACGCGGTCCCAGGCCAGTTCGGCCACTACCGTAGCGCTATCGAAGAAAGGCGTTTTTCCGATTCCACTCACCCCGTTCAACACGGTATGAAAGGTGTTGCCAATCGCCCCACCGGTTTGACCATCCTGTGGCATCGCGCCGATGAAACCAGGCGTGCCTGCTTTAACTGGCGACACCGTGAGGACTTGCTGGCTATTCAGAGGCATGTTTCGGCGGTAGCTCAAATCCAGACCGATTTTCACTCCGGCAATGTCTTTGGACAGGCTAAAGCCGTAGATGTCGATATCGCCCGCATAGGTAATGGCGTATTGATTGGTTTTCTGGTTGAACACTACCGTATCCGGCAACTGATCTGCGGTGCGGCGGAAGAACAGCCCCATCGTACCTCCGAGCCAATCAGGGCTCCACTTCACATTCAAACCAAAGTCTCCGACCTTATTTGGTGTCACATCATCGCCATGCGTAGCGAGCTTACCGTTGGGCAGATATACTGTTTCACCGCCGTCTAACGCAAGGTCATACATGCCCATGTACGAACCGGACTCAGGAAAGCGTGCGTGCTGCCAGTCAAGGAAATATTCTGCGCCGAACGACCAGGTGGGGGAGACCACGTAATCAGCAGTCACCTGGTTACGTGGGAGAAGTATTTCAGTACGCTCGCTGAGTGGTGAACCAAACATCATTCCGAGATCAATCGGAAACTGGCCGTAGTTGATACCATGCAGCGGAGCAAACAAGCTATTCCCCCATGACTGCAGGCTTTTACCCACACTGAGAGTGAGTTTCTGCTGGCCGAACTCGAAAGTACGATAGGCGTAAGCTTCCAGCAACTGACCAGATGGGCCTTCCGCAAAGCGTTTAGTGTACGGGCTGAGAGCGCCGGCAGTCGGCTTACCGTCCACCAAAGTGTTCGGAGTATTATTATTACTCTCCAGATTGCTGTAGGCCGGGTCGTACCAGGCCGAACCGCTGACGCGAAACCCCATCTTCTTTTGGTAATCCAACTGGAGTTCGCTTAATAGATTAAGGCGCTCGGTAACCATAGCACCCTTGCCGAAGTTTAGATCTCCATCGTTGCTGTTGGGGGAATGCGTGATAGCCTGATCTTGCTCGCCTATTCGATAACCCAAATTGAGCCTTACGGTGTTGTTCCAGTGGACGTTCAGATCCGGGTTGTCGATATTGAAGTCGAATGCCAGTGCAGACATCGAGAACAGAGCCGTCGCCACGGCGATGGTCACTTCAGGCAGATGCTTCTTGCAGTGCAAAGTGTCGTTTTTCTCTTGCATGGTTTTTCTCCTGCCTGGATGTAGCTAATCGCATTTGAAATCCCGCAAAATCGCATTTACCCTGTCCGAATTGCATTCCATTGCTCTGGAGTCACAATAACGGCATGCCCATCACAAGCATTCTGTCTCGCAACTCTGCAATTTTGGCGATTGGTAATTGACATTCTCCCCGGCCTAAAAAAGCCCACCCCAGCGAAACCTCACTCTGATTCCCGCCCCCGTATACTCCCGTCGCCAGGCAGCCAGCGACATGCCGTACTGGTTGATGAACCAGCGGCATTGTTGCAAGTTTTACAATGAGGTAGAGCTATGTGTTATTGAAGGCCTTATATTTCAAAGACTCTGCTTACCAGACATCTCTTCCAGGGGATTACCATAAGAAAACGGCGAGGTCTGGCCTCTGCACAGTGCATGCATCACCTCAATACCTTTGATTGTGCTGTAGCAGCCGCTGGCCGACTTTTTCAACGGGCTCACCACCTGAGTGATGGGGACATGCTGCTCAGGGTGCTCCAGCATGGGTAGGCTCAGACCCACCCGGGTGAGCGGTTGCTGGGGATTCAGGCCGAGGTGGCGGGCCTTCTCCAGGTAGTTGGTCAGGGCCGCAATACGAACCATTGGGGTCATGCCGATCGCCTTCTTGTTTTTGTGGCTGAGTCGCACCGGGGGTCCTGTCACGAAATGACAGCTGCCGAACCTCATCAGAGCGAGTTTGGTTTGTTCGATGACGATAGATATTATCGGAAGATTCAGTAAAGCGCGTTCGCGCTTTTATATGTCACCCAGAGGCGTTGGATGCCACCAAGAGGCTCTAGCCCGCGTGGTGCGCGGGATCTGGCTGCGGAACCGCATGTCGGATGACGTTTGCACTGTCATCAGTTGAAAAGTTTTTGACGTTCAATGTGTAGTGTAAATTGACCCTGGCCCAGGGTCAGAAAGACGAAGATCTCTGATTTAGCACTGCACTGATTCTGGGCCAGGGTCAATCTGGCCGGGATCTCAAAAAGTGAGTGGAGCTAAAACGGGTCTATTTTTCAGTCAGCAGGCAAACTGCTTCAGAACGTTAATTTGTCCTGATGTTTGCCTGCCGTATCCCTGCACAGCGTGCACTCAGCGATCCCGTCCTTTTGCCCAGTACGCCATAAAGTTAATCGCCTCGTGCGCCACGCCGCGTTCGCCCACCAGATGGCGTCGCAGCAGCTTCACCACCGTGGACTCCGCCGCCACCCAGCCATAAAACGCGGCGCTATTGCTGGTCGCTTTATCCCACAGCAGTTCACCATCCCCTTCTTCCTGCACCTGAACGTGATGCGCGCTTTCCGGCACGCGGGCAGTGCGTTTCACCGCGTCAATCAGGCACTCGCCGTGGTTTGCGCCATGAGGATTGCGCGGCAGCCAGGTAATCTGCGCAAAGGAGAATGTGCTTAAATCAACGCAGTCGTCCGCTTCCGGCACTTCGAAAAACGCCTGTACGCGCGGCGGGTTCGCCTGCGTTGCCAGACGTTCAAGGATCCCGCGCGCGGCGGGCAGCGCCGTTTCATCAGCAACAATCAGCGCATTGCGTAACCCCGGCGGCGGCGTCCATTCATAGCCGCCGCTGTCCGCCTCATGGGCGGCGTTCGGCGCGACAATTTGAATCGCGTCGCCCGGCGCGGCGTTGATTGCCCACGCCGACGCGGGCCCCTCCACGCCGTGGCGGACAAACTCAACGGTCACTTCCTGGCTCGCCGGGTCGACGTGGCGCAGCGTGTAGGTGCGAACCACCGGTCGCCTGGCTTTTTCCATGCTCTGCACCGCCTGATACCACTGCGCGTCTTCCGACAGCGACGGAGGCGTGCCGTCTTCGGATGGAAACAGCATTTTGATTCGCTGATCGGGCGAATCCGATTTCATCTGCGCCACCTCCGGCCCGCTGAACACCAGGCTTAGCAGAGACGGTGAGATTTCGGTTTTACGCGCCAGCTGCACGTTGAAGAGGCGATAACCCTGAACTCCAGCCATAACTTTTCCTTACCCTTAGATTGCGGAAGACGGTGAATGGCGGCGGCTGCGCCAGATAAAGCCAGACACCCCGGTGAAGAGAGCGGCGGCGACAAAAGCCGTGACCAGCAGCGCCACGCTGCTGCCGGTTTGCGAGACCAGCGGCACGAGCATGGCGCAAAGCCCGTAGCCCAGCGTGTGGCTGGTGGCGACCCAGCCTGCACCCGCGCCGTCGGCAAGCTTGTCGTTTAGCAGAAGCTGATAGGCGGGCGTCGCCAGCGCAGCCCCGAAGGAGAGCAGCGCGCAGCCGGGATAAAACAGCCACAGCGGCACGGCTATCATCAACGCCAGACCGCATAGCATGAGCGTTCCGGCGCTTAACAGCAGCGCCATCGGCGTCAGGCGCTGGGGGCGCAGCACGGCAAACTGGGCGATCAGCGATGCCACCGCCGCCACGCTGAGCAGCCACGCCACCTGATGGCTAATCGCGGCGGTATCCGTGGCGAACTGGCGGGCGAGGGCGGGAGAGAGGCCAAGCTGCATCAGGCTGACGGTCGCCGACAGCAGCAGCGCGCAGAGGAGATACGGCAGGCAGGCAGGTGCGAGGCGCACGCTTTTGCGATCGGCTGCAGGCTGCGGCGGCGTGCCCGGTAAACGCAGCAGCATAATCAGCGCCAGCAGCGGCGCGACCATCAACAGCGCCATCGGCGCAAGCGGATGCAGCGTCAGCATCGCCGCGGCGCACAGCGGCCCGAACAGCCGACCGCAGCTTAATCCCGAACTGATGGTCGCCAGCGCCGCCATTCGTTTCCCTTCCCCCGCGCGCTGTAAGGCCCAGACCTGACAGGCCGGAACCATCGCCGACACGGTAAGCCCGTAAATAATCCGCGCGATAATTAACAACCCGATGCCCGCCCCCGGAGGAATGACGTGAGTCGCCAGCAGCGCGCTGCCCAGGCCAAGCAGAACAAAGCTCGCGCCGTATCCCCCCAGCGCCCAGAGCACCACCGGTTTGCTGCCCCGGCGCGCAATCTGTTTCCCCCACCACGGTGACGACGGCAGAAACAGCATTGATCCAAGCGTCAACAGTGCCGCCCAAATCGACAGGCTGAGGTTTGTCTGAATTACCAGAACCGGGATCGCTACCAGCAGGCCATTCTGCCCTACGCCAAGCAGCCCTGCGCTGAACGCCAGCGGCCAACAGGACAAGGATTTTTGCGGCGCGTCCGCTGTCTCAAGAGAAGTCATGATGTTGCAAATCCATGTATATATTGTGTTTATTTGTAAAAATATTTATATGGATTCTAACAATTGTTATTGATAATGAGAAATCTTATCGGCAGAATTCTCATTATCACAACATGTGGGATCGGTTTGATTATGACTTTGCCAAAGAAAACTCCGGACTGGGACGTCGCTGCGCAATGCTTCCTGAACGCGCTTATTCGTGAAACCAAAACCTGGCGACTGAGCGAAAGCCAGCCTGCTGAACTGATTATCCCCCTCGACGATCGTCAGGCGCTGCACTTCACGGTGGACTACTTCTCACCGACTCAGCATCACCGTTTCGCCTTCCCGGCTCAGTTAGTGAGCACTTCGGGTCGCGAGCCTGTCGATTTCCCGACATTTTCCCGTCTTATTGTTGATACGCTCCGGCATACGCTGTCGCTGCCCGCGTCTCACGCCGACGCGTTTTACCAGCGCGTCACCCAAAGCCATATGCATACGCAGCAGGCCATCGACGCCCGTCACGACTGGGCCGCCCTGCGCGAGCACGCGTTGAACTTTGGCGAAGCGGAACAGGCGCTGCTGGTTGGCCACGCGTTCCATCCGGCACCAAAATCGCATGAACCCTTTACCCGGCAGGAGGCGGAGCGCTACCTGCCGGACTTCGCGCCTCACTTCTCGCTGCGCTGGTTTGCAGTTGATAAAGCGCATATCGCGGGCGACAGCCTGCATCTGAATCTGCAACAGCGCCTGACGCGCTTTGCCGCCGAAAACGCCCCGCAGCTGCTCGGTGAACTGAGCGATAGCCAGTGGCTTTTCCCGCTGCATCCGTGGCAGGCCGCGTATCTACTGGAGCAGCCATGGTGCCAGCAACTGGCGGAACAGGGCCTGCTGCGGGATCTGGGCGAGGCCGGTACGCCGTGGCTGCCGACCACCTCTTCCCGTTCGCTTTACTGCGCCACCAGCCGCGACATGATCAAGTTTTCGCTCAGCGTGCGCCTGACCAACTCCGTGCGCACCCTGTCGGTGAAAGAAGTGGCGCGCGGCATGCGCCTGGCGCGTCTTGCGCAAACGGAACGCTGGCAGACGCTACAAACCCGTTTTCCGACGTTCCAGGTGATGCAGGAGGACGGCTGGAGCGGGCTGCGCGATCTGCACGGCAATATCATGGCGGAAAGCCTGTTTGCTCTGCGTGAAAACCTGCTGGTCGATCGGCCACACAGCCAGACCAACGTCCTGGTGTCTCTGACGCAGGCCGCACCGGATGGCGGCGATTCGCTGCTGGTCGCGGCGGTCAAACGCCTGAGCGCTCGTCTGGGGATCACGCCGCAGCAGGCCGCCCACGCGTGGGTTGACGCCTACTGCCAGCAGGTACTGAAGCCGCTGTTCACCGCCGAAGCGGATTACGGCCTGGTCCTGCTGGCGCATCAGCAAAATATTCTGGTGAAGATGCAGCAGGACCTCCCCGTTGGGCTTATCTACCGCGACTGCCAGGGCAGCGCGTTTATGCCACATGCGGCGGGCTGGCTCGACGTTATCGGCGAAACGCAGGCTGAAAACATCTTCACCCGCGAGCAATTACTGCGCTACTTCCCATACTACCTGCTGGTGAACTCCACCTTCGCTGTTACCGCTGCGCTGGGCGTCGCCGGGCTGGACAGCGAAGTTAACCTGATGGCGAGAGTACGTATGCAGCTTTGCGCGGTGCGCGAACAGGTGACGCACAAGACCTGTCTCGACTACGTGCTGGAAAGTCCATTCTGGAACGTGAAAGGCAACTTCTTCTGTTACCTGAACGATCACAACGAAAACACCATCGTCGACCCATCGGTTATCTATTTCGATTTCACCAACCCGCTGCTGGCGCAGGAGTCCTGAATGTCTATGGCCAATATCGTTCACAGCGGCCACGGCCTGCGCTGTGAAAAACTCGACGCACAACTGACTCTCAGTTGGGGCCTGGATAACAGCGCGGTGCTGCGCTGGCCGGGTCTGCTGCCGGAAGGCTGGCTGCGCGACGCGCTGGACCAGATTTTCATCGCCGCGCCGCAGATCTCCGCGCTGATTTTGCCTTACGCCGACTGGCGCGAGGAGCCGCAGGCGCAGGCGCTTTTTGCGCAGACGCACAGCGATATTATTCATCGCGCCGCGTTCTGGCAGCTCCCACTCTGGTTGAGCACGCCGTCAAAACAGGCCTCCGGCGAAATGATCTTTGACGCAGAACGGGAAATCTACTTTCCTGCCCGTCCGGCGCGCCCGGAGGGTGAGGTTTATCGCCGCTACGATCCGCGCGTGGAATATTTTTGGGAGCAGGGCGGTTCCCTTGAGCTCCAAACCGCCTATCTCGAACGCCAGCTCACCGGAAAACACGCGTTCCCGTTGATTGGCTGTTTTGACGATCGGCCATTCAGCTACTTTGAAATTTATTGGGCAGCGGAAGACCGTATCGGCCGCCACTATACCTGGCAGCCCTACGATCGCGGCCTGCACCTGCTGGTCGGCGAACAGGCCTGGCGCGGCGCGCACTACGTTCAAAGCTGGCTGCGCGGGCTGACGCACTATTTGTTGTTGGATGAACCGCGCACGCAGCGCACGGTGCTGGAGCCGCGCGCTGACAACCAGCGCCTGTTCCGCCACTTCGATCCGGCGGGCTACCGCACGCTGAAAGAGTTCGACTTCCCGCATAAACGTTCTCGCCTGGTGATGACAGATCGCACTCGCTTCTTTACGGAGGTCGGCCTGTGATGAACCGTACGGACTGGGAAATTGTTAACCGCCAGCTGGTGGCGAAAATGCTGGCTGAACTGGAATACGAACAGGTCTTTCACGCCGGGTCGCTGGGGGATGACCGTTACGCGATTAATCTACCGGGCGCGGAGTGGCACTTCAGCGCACATCGCGGTATCTGGGGCTGGCTGTGGATCGACCCTGAAACGCTGCGCTGCGCCGATGAGCCCGTTGTTGCACAGACGCTGCTGATGCAGCTAAAGCCGGTGCTGTCGATGAGCGATGCCACCGTCGCCGAGCATATGCAGGATCTCTACGCCACCCTGCTGGGCGACCTGCAACTGCGCAACGCGCGTCGCGGCCTGAGCGCAGAAGACCTTATCGCGCTGGACGCCGATCGGTTGCAGTGCCTGCTCAGCGGTCATCCAAAATTCGCTTTCAATAAGGGCCGCCGTGGCTGGGGACAGGACGCGCTGACGCGCTATGCCCCGGAGTACTCCAATACCTTCCAACTTCACTGGCTGGCGGTGAAACGCGACAACATGGTCTGGCGCTGCGACAGTGCGCTGGACAGTGAGCAACTGTTGACGGCGGCGATGGACCCGCAGGAGCTGGCCCGTTTCCATCTGGCCTGGCAGGCGTGCGGGCTGGACGAGAGCTGGCACGCGTTGCCGGTGCATCCGTGGCAGTGGCAGCAAAAAATCGCCCTCGATTTCGTCACCGATCTGGCGGAGGGACGCATGGTGTCGCTGGGTGAATTTGGCGATCGCTGGCTCGCCCAGCAGTCGCTGCGCACTCTGACCAACGCCAGCCGCCAGGCCGGGCTGGATATCAAACTGCCGCTGACGATTTACAATACCTCCTGCTATCGCGGCATTCCGGGCAAATATATTGCCGCCGGGCCGCTGGCCTCGCGCTGGCTTCAGCAGGTGTTTGCCGCTGACCCGACGCTGCAACAAAGCGGCGCGATGATCCTCGGCGAACCGGCGGCGGGCTATGTTTCCCACGAGGGCTACGCCGCGCTGGCGCAGGCCCCGTACCGTTATCAGGAGATGCTCGGCGTTATCTGGCGCGAGAACCCGTACCGCTGGCTGAAGCCCGATGAAGCCCCGATTCTGATGGCGACCCTGATGGAGTGCGACGAGCACAACCGGCCGCTGATTGGCGCGTATATCGCCCAGTCCGGGATGGACGCGGAGGCCTGGCTGTCGCAGATGTTCCGCGTGGTGGTGGTGCCGCTTTACCATCTGCTGTGCCGCTACGGCGTCGCGCTGATCGCTCACGGGCAAAATATTACCCTCGCCATGAAAAATGGCGTGCCGCAGCGCGTTCTGTTGAAAGATTTTCAGGGCGACATGCGGCTGGTGAAGGATGAGTTCCCGGAGATGGACTCCCTGCCTCAGGAAGTGCGGGATGTAACCGCCCGCCTGAGCGCCGACTATCTGATTCATGACTTGCAAACCGGCCACTTTGTGACGGTGCTGCGCTTTGTTTCGCCGCTTATGGCCCGCCTCGGCGTGCCGGAGAGACGTTTTTATCAACTGCTGGCGGCAGTGTTGAGTGATTACATGCAGGAACACCCACAACTGTCGGCGCGTTTCGCGCTTTTCTCACTCTTCAAGCCACAAATCATTCGCGTCGTGCTGAACCCGGTAAAACTGACCTTCCCTGACCAGGACGGCGGCAGCCGCATGCTGCCAAATTACCTCGAGGATCTGCAAAACCCGCTGTGGCTGGCGACAAAGGATTAAATCATGACAAACACTGTAGATTTCATTGGTGTAGGCATCGGTCCGTTTAACCTGAGCATCGCGGCGCTAGCCCATGAAGCGGAAGGCTTTAGCAGCCGCTTCTTCGACGGCCGCACACAGTTTGCCTGGCATC
Organism: Citrobacter sp. Awk 4; assembly: GCF_028069725.1. Classification (GTDB taxonomy): domain Bacteria; phylum Pseudomonadota; class Gammaproteobacteria; order Enterobacterales; family Enterobacteriaceae; genus Citrobacter_D. The sequence goes on along the minus strand of NZ_JANEWG010000003.1, from coordinate 10,723 downwards.
CGGGGATGCTGGTGCCGGACTGCCATATGCAGACCATGTTCCTGAAAGATCTGGTGAGCGCCGTCGCGCCGACCAGCCCGTACAGCTTTGTGAACTATCTGGTGAAGCGCAAGAAATTCTATCGCTTCCTGACCACCGAGCTGCGCACCGTTTCCCGCGATGAGTTCTCCGACTACCTGCGCTGGGCCGCCGAAGGGATGGGTAACCTGCGTTTCAACAATACGGTGGAGCGCATCGCGTTTGACGAGCGCCGCCAGCTTTTCGCCGTGCAAACCAGCCAGGGTGAAACCTTCGCCCGCCACGTCTGCCTGGGCATTGGCAAGCAGCCGCACCTGCCGGCCTGCGTGAAAAGCGCCTCGCCAACCTGCTTCCACGCCAGCGAAATGAGCCTGCGCCAGCCCAACCTGAGCGGTAAGCGGGTGACGGTGGTCGGCGGCGGGCAAAGCGGCGCGGACCTGTTCCTCAACGCCCTGCGCGGGGAATGGGGCGACGTTGCAGAGATTAGCTGGGTGTCGCGTCGCAATAACTTTAACGCGCTGGATGAAGCGGCGTTTGCCAATGAGTATTTCACTCCGGAGTACGTGTCCGGCTTCGTCGGGCTGAATCACGCCGCGCGCCAGAAGATGCTCGACGAGCAGAAAATGACCTCTGACGGTATTACTGCCGAGTCGCTGCTGACGATTTATCGCGAGCTGTACCACCGCTTCGAGGTGCTCGGCCTGCCGCGTAACGCCCGTCTGATGCCGAGCCGGTCGGTCACCGGTCTTGAAAGTCGCGGCCAGGGCTGGCAACTGCTGCTGGAGCATCATCTGGATAAAGGCTACGACACGCTGGAGAGCGACATGGTGATTTTCGCTACCGGCTACCGCCCTGCGCTGCCGCAGATGCTGTCGCCGCTGATGCCGCGTATTGCTTTGCGCGACGAATGCAGCTTCAACGTGCGGGACGATTTCACCGTCGAGTGGGACGGCCCGAAGGGGAATCACCTGTTCGCCGTTAACGCCAGCATGCAGACCCACGGTATTGCCGAGCCGCAGCTTAGCCTGATGGCGTGGCGCGCCGCCCGTATTCTGAATCGCGCGATGGAGCGTGATTTGTTCGATCTCAGTACGCCGCCCGCGCTGATTCAGTGGCGCAGCGGCAGCCGGGAAAAACCGCAGCCGGAGGCTGCTCTTCTAACTCGCTACACAGCATCTTCGGGCTGATATTTTCCGCCCGTGTGAAGGAATGACAATGATAACCAAAAAGCATACGCTCTGGGCTCTTAACCCGCTTCTGCTCGCCATGATGGCGCCCGCGGTCGCGCAGCAGAGCAGCGACGACACGTTAGTGGTTTCCGCCAACCGCACCAACCGTACGGTGGCGGAAATGGCGCAAACCACGTGGGTGATTGAAAAAGCCGAACTGGAGCAGCAGATCCAGGGCGGTAAAGAGCTGAAAGACGCGCTGGCCCAGCTGATCCCCGGGCTTGACGTCAGCAGCCAGAGCCGTACCAACTACGGAATGAACGTGCGTGGCCGTCCGCTGGTTGTGCTGGTGGACGGTGTGCGTCTGAACTCGTCGCGCACCGACAGCCGCCAGCTCGATTCCATCGACCCGTTCAATATCGACCACGTTGAAGTGATCTCCGGGGCCACCGCGCTGTACGGCGGCGGAAGCACAGGCGGCCTGATCAATATTGTGACGAAAAAAGGCCAGCCGGATACCCAGGTGGAATTTGAGACGGGGATCAAGAGCGGTTTCAACAGCAGCAAAGATCACGACGAGCGCGTTGCCAGCGCCATCTCCGGCGGCAACGACCATATCTCCGGGCGCGCATCGGTGGCGTACCAGAAGTTCGGCGGCTGGTTTGACGGTAACGGCGATGCGACGCTGCTCGATAACACCCAGACCGGCCTACAGTATTCCGACCGTCTGGACGTGATGGGCACCGGGACGCTGAATATCGACGATACCCAACAGCTTCAACTGGTGACCCAATATTATAAAAGCCAGGGTGACGACGATTACGGGTTGAACCTCGGGAAAGATTTTTCGGCAATCAGCGGCGCGACCAAGCCATACGTTAGCAGCGGCCTGAATTCAGACCGTATTCCGGGCACCGAGCGCCATCTCATCAGCCTGCAATACTCGAATAGCGATTTCCTCGGTCAGGAGCTGGTAGGTCAGGTCTATTACCGCGATGAATCGCTGCTGTTTTATCCGTTCCCGACCGTCAACGCGAACAAGCAGGCCACCGCGTTCTCCTCCTCCCAGCAGGACACGGACCAGTATGGCGCGAAGCTGACTCTCAACAGCAAACCGCTGGACGGCTTGCAGCTGACCTACGGGCTGGATGCGGATCACGAGCGCTTTACCTCTAACCAGATGTTCTTCGATCTGGCTAAGGCAAACGCCTCCGGCGGGATGAATAACCATCAGATTTACACCACCGGGCGCTATCCGGGGTACGACATCACTAACCTGGCGGCCTTCCTGCAGTCCAGCTATGACATCAACGATATCTTTACCCTAAGCGGCGGCGTGCGCTATCAGTACACCGAGAACAAGATTGATGATTTCATTGGCTACGCGCAGCAACAGCAGATTGCCGCCGGAAAGGTGCAGTCCGCCGATGCGATCCCTGGCGGGTCGGTCGATTACGACAACGTCTTGTTTAACGCCGGTCTGCTGGTTCACCTGACCGAACGCCAGCAGGCGTGGTTCAACTTCTCCCAGGGCGTGGAGCTGCCGGATCCGGGTAAATACTACGGGCGCGGCACCTATGGCGCAGCGGTGAATGGGCACCTTCCGCTCACCAACAGCGTGAACGTGAACGACAGCCAACTGGAAGGTGTGAAGGTCGACTCTTACGAACTGGGCTGGCGCTACTCCGGCGATAACCTACGTACGCAAATCGCGGCCTACTACTCGATTTCCGATAAGAGCGTGCAGGCGAATAAAGACCTGACCATCAGCGTGGTCGATGACAAGCGCCGCATCTACGGCGTGGAAGGCGCAGTGGACTACTTTATCCCGGACACCTACTGGAGCACCGGCGCGAACTTCAACGTGCTGAAAACCGAGTCTAAAGTGAACGGCAGCTGGGAAAAGTATGATGTGAAGGTGGCGAGCCCGTCGAAAGCGACGGCCTACATAGGCTGGGCGCCGGATCCGTGGAGCCTGCGCGTACAGAGCACCACGTCCTTCGATGTCAGCGACGCTCAGGGCTACAAAATCGATGGTTACACCACGGTTGATCTGCTCGGTAGCTATGAACTGCCGGTGGGTAAACTCAGCTTCAGCGTGGAAAACGTTTTCGATCGCGACTACACCACCGTCTGGGGCCAGCGCGCGCCGCTGTACTACAGCCCGGGCTATGGTCCTGAGTCGCTGTACAACTACAAAGGGCGTGGTCGCACCTTTGGTCTGAACTACTCCCTGCTGTTCTAAGTTATACCCTGCTCTGCCCGGCGTCTGCCGGGCATGCGGCAGACGCTGAAACATAAACGAAAGCGCTGATTATCACCATGCCGGTATGCCTACCTGTTTAAATAAAGGAGTTCGCATGCTTAAGGTCATCGCCGAGGATTTTATCAAACCCGAGTACGTTGACACCGTTCTCCCTTTCTACCGCGAACTCGTCGCGGCAACGAAGAAAGAGCCCCTGTGTATTGCTTATGATTTATATCGGGATGAAAAGGATCCAGGGCATTTTATTTTCATTGAAGAGTGGCCCGATCGGGCAGCACTTGATGCGCACTGCGCCAGCGAGCATTTTACTCGGCTTATGCCTTTGATTGATCGGTACGCGCGTAAAGCGGCGCAGTACATCCTGATAGATGCTCGGGTGGATCCGCAGGAATAAAGCCCGTTTCTGGTTCGCAGCGGTCGAGCTAATGGTCCGCTGTGAGCGAAGAGCAGACGGGATAACGACGTTTAAGATCCGTTCTGAACGCCAAGCGGACATCGTGACTCGAACAGGATTCCTGCTAAGATAAGGCATTGATGAAAAAGCATTCAATTGCCAGAAGTTGGCGAAGATAATGGAAGAGAGGAATAATGTTTACCCCGGAGTTTATAAATGAAGACCGCGGCGAGTTTCTCCTTGTGGCCAACCACAGCCTGGCATCACCGGAATCGATAAGACTCAGTATTGCATACAATATTGCCAGAATAGGCTGGGGACTATCGCAGCTTCCACCGCACATTCACACTTGCCGGGTCGTCTATGACATCAGAGGGCAATCCATCCCTGAGCAGGTTCAGGCCCAGGTCAGGCAAGCGCTTGAGCAAGTAGCCATTGTGGAGTTTAAAAGCTGATGGGGCTTCAGTTAATTATCAAAGCAGAACGTAGCAAGATAGAAAAAGCATTGGGATCGCTGACGTCAGAATGTGAAATATTCCCGGTCGCTGAAGGCCTTTTCGGTATTTCCATTTCGGAGCGAAGTCTCTCATCAGTGGGTGAAGCTGCTATTCTAAAAAAACTTGAACCACTCACACGTTTTGACCTGTGGCAGGGGGCCTGGCAAGAGCCCAGGAGACGTTGGCTTTGGTGAGTTTCAGAGCTGAACGAGGTATGGAAGTCGCATTGCGTGTTGGGCACAGATCGCCTGTTCTCATTAGCAAAGCGGTTTAAGGCTCTCAATACTAAGATATGAATGTCCGCTTTTGGCACGAAGCCGACTATACGCCTAAGGTTTCAGAGCTTAATCGGTTCGCTACACCCGACACTGGGAGCGACTACCTAAGTTCGCCCCATCTTCAACACCTCATAAAATGTTCCTCTCCCAAGCCCATCTGATGGCGCGTCCCGCTCTTGAGCCAACTCTTTCAGCTTTCGAAGTATCCGTTCCGAAGCCAGTTTATCAGACGTCCCATAACGCCCGTCAGTCTCCTCAACCAGAAGCTGAACCAGCAGCCAGCAGAGTCGGGCAGTATTCTCCCGCGCCTTATCGCGCTTATGCATTCCACGCAGGGAAGGTTGTGCTGAAGCAGTGAGGTCCGGTAGCGCTTCATCACCGAGCGTTTTCAGCCACTTGCGTCCACGGCTGTTACGCGACAGTTTCATCACCGCCTTCAGGCTGCGAGCCTTAATTTCTGGCGGCGTGAGTTCGTCATCAATAAGCCGCCAGGCCAGCGCGAACATTTCATCGGCATAGAACATGCGTTTATTCGCCGGGGCACTGACCATGCCAGTGGCTTTGATGGTGCGGCTGATGGCGTCGTGCAGGATACGATAATTCTCTTGATGTTCTTCCGGCAGGGCGTTTGCTGGTTGGGAAGCATCGAGGCCGAGAAGCAGAAGCGCGAGATGCCGCGCTTCCAGCAGCGGCATATCACATTCTCGTTCAAAAAGATTCTGACGAATGGGACTGGTCACATTATTCTCCTTCCACGATTTGCAGCGGTTCTTCTGCACCGAGCAGCGCCTGCCGTCTGGCAGCATCAACGTAGTTTCCCCACCACTGCATCAGCGGTCGCCTTTGTTCCAGGTAGTCGCTGCGGTTGTAGGCCGCTTCGATTTCGTCTTCTTTCTGGTGCGCCAGCGCAGATTCCAGAACTTCACGGGGAAAATGACCTGCGCCTGCCGTGGGCGACCAACTCACCACCAAACCCCATACGGATAAGCGCGGCGTTCGCGGTCTGCTGGTGCATATGCTCCAGTGGTTTGCGGATGCTGGGAATACCCACGGACGATGGCGGCTGACGGGCTCCATTATCTGAAGAACGCGCAGCGCCTGTTTGCTGAGTGGCACCGTGTGCGAACGGTTCATCTTCATAAAGGTGTCGGGGATGCGCCATTCCGCTTTTTTCATGTCGATGTCGCACCAGCGGGCGCTGACGGCCTCGCCGGGGCGAACCCAGGTCAGTAGCTCCCATTCGATCAGACAGCGCGTTTCCTTTCGGATAGAGGCGTTCTGTAGCGCCAGCATTAGCCTGCCCAGTTCGCTGGGGTGAAGGGCGGGCATGTTCTGCTTTTTCGGTTTCTTGAAGCGGGCGACCAGGTTGTCAGCCGGATTGAACTCAATGAGCTCTTCGGAGATGGCGAAGCGGAAGATTTCATTAAGCCGTGAGATCACCCGCCGCAGTGTTTCCAGTATGCCCTGTTCTTCCAGTGGAGTGAGGTATTCCTTGAGCATCTTCGGGCGGATCTCGGTGACGGGCGTACTGCCCAGAGAGGGGAAGACGTGCATCTCCAGCGAGCGCCAGACATCTTTGGCGTGATCTTCGCTAAGATCGCTGGTCCGTTTTTTCTCTTTGAGCCACTGTTCCGCAACTTTTTCCAGCGTGCATTAATTCTGGAGTCGTTGCTCCTCTGCAACCTACTTCAGATGGGCCTGCGGGTCGATGCCCTGCACAAGTAAACGCCGGTGTTGCAACCTGAAATCTCGCGCCATGGCGAGGGTGACGACCGGGTAGGGGCCAATGCTGATTTTGGTCCGTTTTTTCAGTGCCGGGGGAGTGTATTCGAAGTACCAGATCTTTCTGCCGGATGGCTTAATCAACAACGCCACTCCGTCGCCATCGCGCAGCATATACTCGGTCATCTGCGGCTTGGCGGCAGCGATCTCGGTATTGGTTAGGGATTTCAATGCTTTAGGCATGTTTTTGCACCTTGTTTTTTTAGCGTTCAGGCAACGCGGTGCAAAACAAGATGCATAATGCTCAATATTTATACAGAGATCATGACCGCACATGCAATAAAGAAAATCCTGCAACTCATTGAAGTTACAAGCTTTTTTAAGGTTCATAATGCATCATGAATGAATGTTTGGGCTGGTGTCCCCACTCAATGATGTGGTGCTGGATAAGACGCAGGCGGCGTCCTGTACGCAGTGGAGCGTCACCAATGGGGGCACGGATGAATAGCCTGCTGCCGCCCGGTTCGTCGCCGCTTGAGCGCCGACTGGCGCAGGCCTGCAGCGGGATTTCCGATCTGCAAGTGCCGCTGCGTGATTTGTGGAACCCGGCAACGTGTCCGGTCATTTTTCTGCCGTATCTGGCGTGGGCGTTTTCCGTTGACCGATGGGACGAAATCTGGACCGAAAGTGTGAAGCGCCGGGTGGTGCAGGATGCTTTCTATATCCATCAGCACAAGGGGACAACCAGCGCCGTGCGGCGCGTGGTGGAGCCGTTCGGTTTCCTGATCCGCATCATTGAGTGGCGGCAGACCGGTGAAACACCGGGGACTTTCCGTCTGGATATTGGCGTACAGGACCTAGGCATCACAGAAGAAACCTATCTGGAGCTGGAGCGCCTGATCGGTGACGCCAAGCCGTGTAGCCGCCATCTGATCGGCATGTCCATCAATCTGCAGACCAGCGGTCCGCACTTTGTGGGTGCAGCCACCTATACAGGTGAAGAAATCACGATCTATCCGTATATCAACGACACCATTATTTCTGGCGGCATCGCTTATGAGGGCGGGGCTGTCCATGTTATTGACACGATGAGAGTGAATCCATGAGCGAAAAATTTTATACCCTGCTGACAGATATCGGCGCGGCGAAACTGGCCAGCGCCGCCATGCTCGGTGTGCCACTGAAAATTACCCAGATGGCGGTGGGAGACGGCGGCGGAGTGCTGCCGACTCCAAGTGCGCAGCAGACAGCGCTGGTCGCTGAAAAGCGTCGCGCCGACCTCAATATGCTGTATATCGATCCGCAGAACAGCAGCCAGATTATTGCCGAACAGGTGATCCCTGAAAACGAGGGCGGTTGGTGGATTCGTGAGGTTGGTCTGTTTGATGACACCGGCGCGCTGATTGCCGTGGGCAACTGCCCGGAGAGCTACAAGCCGCAACTGGCTGAGGGGAGCGGGCGCACGCAGACCGTGCGCATGGTGCTGATTACCAGCAGTACCGATAATATCACCCTGAAAATTGACCCCTCTGTGGTACTGGCAACCCGCAAGTATGTGGATGACAAGGTGCTGGAGCTGAAGGTGTATGTGGATGACCAGATGGCGAAGCACCTTGCTGCTGCAGATCCTCATACGCAGTATGCGACAAAAGAAAGTCCAGTACTGACGGGAACACCGAAAGCCCCAACCGCACCGGCGGGGACCAATACAACCCAGATTGCCAGCACGGCATTTGTGCAGGCGGTGGTCACTGCGCTAAATAACGCACTGGCTCTGAAAGCACCGCTGGCAAATCCGGCACTGACCGGAACGCCGACGGCACCGACCGCAGCACAGACGGTGAATAATACGCAGATTGCCACCACGGCCTTTGTGAAAGCGGCAGTTGCCGGGCTGGTTGGTTCATCGCCGGAGGCGCTGGATACGCTGAATGAGCTGGCGACTGCGCTGGGTAACGATCCGAACTTTGCCACCACCATGACAAACGCGCTTGCCGGAAAGCAGCCGATGGACGGCACGCTGACAGACCTTTCTGGAAAGACTGTGAGTGCTTTGCAGCAGTATTTGGGATTAAAGAGCGCAGCACTTCGGGATATTGGGACTTCCAGTGGACAGATCCCTGATATGAGTGCTTTTAGTTCAGGAGGTAGTAGTAACGCTAAATTCACCAGGCTGCCTGATGGCACAGTTATCCAGAGAGGGAATGCATCAGTACCCTACGGCGGTGCGACAATCACGCTTCCGACAGCTATGCCGTCAGCAAACTATGTAGTGCTGGGAATGGATGTGGATGGAACTGTTGGTAGTGGTGGAATGATTGCGGGTGGGCCGCTCACAGCAACCACACTGCATCTCCATGGGATTAACTGGAATGGGGGAACGACAAACGACGGTTCTCCTGGGGCGATGTGCTGGATGGCAATTTCATTATGAATAAATACTATTTTTCTGCAGAAAACGTGGGCTTTTATGTCGCAGGCGCGTCCGTCGTGCCTGCTGAGGCGGTTGAAGTTTCTGAGGATGTATACAGTTTATTCATCGGTGTGCCCTGGCCTGATGGAAAGCAGTTAGGCGCTGATGAACATGGCGATCCTGTGTGGGTGGATTCACCACCGCCGACGATGGAAGAACTCGTTAGCGAGGCTGAACAGCATAAACAGCGCTTACTTTCCGTTGCTGACGATCACACGTCAGACTGGAAGGTGGAATTGATGCTTGGAACTATCAATGACGCCGATAAAGCTACCCTGACAGAATGGATGGCCTACAAAAAAGAAGTGAAAGCTGTAGATACCTCCAGCCCAGGCGAGATTGTCTGGCCGCAAGCACCAGAACAGGGTGCATAGAGAACTAACACTCAAGTGATGCTTGTTAAATGAATGCCGCCCCTTGTTCTGTAGGCGGTACTATTGCCTTGTGTTAGCATTCAGAAAAAAACAACAGAGAGAAAAAATGAATCGACGTGTTTATTGGTTGGATGCTGCACGAGCAATAGCTATTTTGCTCGTTGTTTTTACACATTGTCACGAACAGGCGCAGGTTACTGATCCATTATGGGGCGGTATATTTTACTCCATTGACCGTCTTGGCGTTCCAGTTTTCTTTATGCTTTCCGGTGGGTTGATTCTTGATAAAGTAAAGGATATACCTATTCTTGATTTTTATAAGCGAAGGATTGTTCAGTTTATTGTTGTTTTGTGTGTCTATTCCATCGTTACAAATACAATTCAGCTTTATCTTGATTCTGGTGATTTCCTCTTTTCTTTGGGTAAGTCAGTTGTTAGCTATAATGCCATCATGAATCCTATAGAATTTAATGGGATTTATGGGTATGCAAGACAACTCTGGTATATGTATGCAATCATTCAGCTATATTTGGTTGCGCCGTTTGTTTCCCGGCTAGTAACCGCGTCATCAACGAAACATCTCATTGTCTTTCTGATTCTCTGTGCAGTGTTTAATCAGGTAAGAATGACGGGGGAGTTTTTTTGGGGGCGTTGGGATCTTCTTTATCGTTTAGGCAGTGATTTCACTGGTTCTTACCTGTTTTACTTTGTTCTGGGTTATGTCCTTATAGCCAGAAATGGTTTGGATGTAATGGCCGAAAGATTCCAATGGCCATTGTCAATTTTACTGATCACTGTTCCATCCATCTTACTGGTTAAGGCTGATGTAAATGCAGGGAAGTTGATTGGTGAAATGCACTGGTACACTGCTTCTCTGTTTATATTAGTTTCAAGCATAGGTTTGATGATGCTGCTTAAATTGATGTTTTCCAAACACCGCATAGTTGCCCTGGAAAAATTAAGCTTATGTTCGTTTGGGATTTTTCTTTCTCACTATGCGTTTATTTATGTTGCTAAGTACCTGCAACAAGTTTATTCAATTACAGATAATCAGTATGAAAATACTGTGATGTACTTTGCTTTTGCGCTGACAGCAAGCCTGATATTCACGTTGGTGATGCTAAAAACCAAAGTAACCCGTTATCTCGTCGCCTGATTTATCGATGCTAAATTGTGCCATTGGTGGCACAATTCAGTGCATGTGCTTTTCCCTTCAATCTCAAAGAGCATAAGCAGACCCCATCATTTGGAGAGACTGCCTTATGGCTCAGGATTACCACCACGGGGTGCGCGTTGTTGAAATCAACGAAGGCACCCGATCCATTACCACGGTGAGCACTGCCATCGTGGGCATTGACCTGCTCCCCGTTGATTAATACACCGCGATGTTAGTAATGTCTTCATTAGCCACATGAGGACATCCCCATGAAGAAGCGTTTTTCCGAAGAACAGATCATCAATATCCTCCGCGAGGCTGAAGCCGGGGTTTCTGCCCGTGAGCTCTGCCGTAAGCACGCCATTTCCGACGCCAC
>NZ_JANEWG010000029.1 GCF_028069725.1 Citrobacter sp. Awk 4 | reverse complement strand
ATTAGTATCAGATATATGATATATTTGTCTGTCTCAGCCTCAGTTATTCTGGCTGAAATTAATTTTTAGTTGAGATTATGCTTATTTTCCTCGCAATTTATAATTCGTAACGATCGATTATATTTGTTGGTTTTATAATCTTATTGAGCGAAAATCATCCTGCTTTCTGTCTGTGAACTTCTGACATACCGACCACAGGAAATACCACAATCATATTTTATGTGTGTATATGAGATATTTTACTGATTATCCATTGTGTTGCTGGTATGACGTACCAGTGACCTGCGCGGGGAGTAAAGCGTTGATGTAGAAATAACAGCGCCTTATAGCGCTGTTATGGGGGTTACTTCTTCGGTTGATCTTTCTTCGGCCAATCGTCGTCATCGTCCCACTTGTCGTTGAAGTCACGATGTGGGGGAAGCTCCGGCTTATTGGCGAGGAATTTTTTATGGTCGACGCGCTTGAGATCTTTGATCACGTTCAATAGTACGCCTACCAGAAAAACCAGTACCAGAATCCACCAATATTTTTCCAGCCAGTCCATGCTTATTTCCTCTTACGGGAACACTCATCAGGCGACGAGTTGCTCCATGATACGTTGATACATACGGGCAAGTAGTTGCAAATCGGCCGCATTCACACATTCATTAATTTTATGAATGGTGGCGTTGACCGGCCCCAGTTCCACCACTTGCGCTCCCATGCGTGCAATAAACCGCCCGTCGGATGTGCCACCTGTCGTGAGCAGTTGGGGTTTGATCTCATTATAGTGCTCAATGGCATTCACTACCGCATCCACCAGTTTGCCGCGTGCCGTCAGGAAAGGCTGACCGGAAAGCCACCAATCGACGGTGTAGCGCAACTGATGTTTGTCGAGCAGTGCCAGCACGCGGGACTTGATCATCTCGTCGTTCAGTTCCGTGCTAAAACGGAAATTGAACTGAACAAACAGTTCGCCCGGGATCACGTTATTACTGCCGGTGCCCGCCTGGATGTTGGCTATCTGCATGCTGGTGGCAGGGAAGAATTCATTACCCTGATCCCACTCAATCCCCACCAGTTCATTCAGCATGGGCGCTGCGCGGTGAACGGGGTTATCCGCCAGATGCGGGTAAGCCACGTGGCCCTGGACGCCGTGGATCGTGAGATTACAGGTCAGTGAACCACGACGACCATTTTTCACCACGTCACCGACGATTTCAGTACTGGAGGGTTCGCCCACCAGACAATAATCGAGTCTTTCGCGGCGCGCCATCAGCGCTTCAACCACTTTAACGGTGCCGTTTTGCGCGCTGGCTTCTTCATCGGAGGTTATCAGAAACGCCAGACGTCCGCGATGATTGGGGTGCTGAGCTACGAAGCGCTCTGCCGCCACAACCATGGCTGCCAGTGAACCTTTCATGTCTGCCGCGCCGCGTCCGAACAGCATACCGTCACGGATCGTTGGCTCGAAAGGCGGGTTAATCCACCGATCGACATCTCCGACCGGTACCACGTCGGTGTGGCCGGCAAAGGCCAGGGTTTCACCTTGCCCGCGCCATGCCCAGAAATTCTGTGTGTCACCAAAATCCATACGCTCGACGGTAAAACCGATAGCGCGCAGGCGTTCAATCATTAACGCCTGACATCCCGCATCATCCGGGCTCAGGGAAGGGCGGCGAATAAGCTGCTGTGTCAGCTCAATAACCGGGCACGACATAGACTACACCTCATTAAAAAACGGCTGATACTCGTCGCCTTTCAAGTTGCATGCGCTGCGACGGCGTTCACTCACTCCAGTTACTGACTTGAGTCAGCTTCCGGGTATTCATTCGCTTGTCGCTTTCCCGCAACTCGAAAACCATTGAGTATAACTGGATTCGCTAAAGCCAAGCAGCATAGGCTTACCGGGCGTCCAGAGCAATGGTCGTTTTATAATTGCTGGCGTTTCTGTCATCAATGCTGCGGCGGCGCTGGCATCGGTAATGCTGTTGCGCGTCGCTTCATCAAGTTTGCGCCAGGTGGTGCCGCGCGTATTCAGCAATGCTTCCCAACCTAATTCAGCAATAAAGGTATTCAATAATTCACTCTCTAAACCGTCTGCACGGTAATCGTGGAAACGGTAGTCAATGCCATGCGCCTCCAGCCAGCGCCGTGCTTTTTTGATGGTGTCACAGTTTTTGATGCCGAAGACGGTAACCATTTTTGAATCCTTTTACGCGAATTTCGAATAATTAAGCAATATTGTCGCAGTGCATGACCACACGGAATAGTCATCATCGCTGTTATTTATCAGGTAATGCTGAACGTAAAATATAACACTATTGAGTTTATTGTGAATAATAATACATGAATGTTATTTAATATTTTGCAGGGGTGATAATTAAGATTGTCATTTGTTGCAATTGACTGTTTTTACATCAAAATCGAGAAAGTCGTAGAAGATGTATGATTGTTGCGAAATATTGCACTTGGTCACATAAAGTTTATGGTTATGGAACCATAGTGATGATACAGCTTCATTTTTCGGATAATGTTATCGCACCAATCGGTTAAATTGTCTTCACCTGAAGATAATGTTTCCGTAGAATACCCATAATAATAAGAGAGGTTGTTATGATTGAACGTGAACTGGGGAACTGGAAAGACTTTATCGAAGTGATGCTTCGTAAATAGTTTTCAGGAAGAAATAAGCAGTGAAATAATCACAATGTGAAGGTTTCACACAGAAAAGGCGACCCGTTGGCAGGTCGCCTTTTTTATGGCGGGATTATTCTGGTCGTGGTTTTAGCGGAAAACGCCGACGCACCAGAACAAAGAACAACGGTACGAAGTAGATAGCCAGAATCGTGGCAGAGATCATGCCGCCCATCACACCGGTTCCCACCGCGTGCTGACCGCCGGAACCTGCGCCATTGCTAATCGCCATCGGCAACACCCCGAAGATAAACGCCAGCGAGGTCATCAGAATCGGTCGTAAGCGCTGGCGACAGGCATGCAGTGTGGCCTCCAGCAGATCGTGTCCTTTCTCATTCATCTCGTTAGCGAACTCGACAATCAGAATGGCGTTTTTCGCCGAGAGACCAATGACCGTGAGTAACCCCACCTGGAAATAGACGTCGTTTTCCAGACCGCGCATCCACGTAGCGAGCAGGGCGCCGATAACCCCCAGCGGTACCACAAGCATCACCGAGAACGGCACCGACCAGCTTTCATATAGCGCCGCCAGACACAGGAATACCACCAATAACGAGATGGCGTACAGCGCTGGCGCTTGTGCGCCAGAGAGGCGTTCCTGGTATGACATTGCGGTCCATTCCAGACCAAAGCCTGTTGGCAGTTGGTGTACCAGCGACTCCATAATATCCATCGCGGTGCCGGTGCTGACGCCAGGGGCGGCTTCCCCCACAATCTCTACCGCAGAGTAACCGTTGTAGCGCTCCAGACGCGGTGAACCCGTCTCCCAGCGTGAGGTTGCAAAAGCGGAGAAAGGCACCATTCCGCCCTCTTTATTGCGCACGTACCAGAGATTGATATCGCCAGGCAGCATGCGGTATTTTGCCGCCGCCTGTACATACACTTTCTTCACACGCCCCCGGTCCATAAAGTCGTTGACGTAGCTCGACCCCCAGGCCGTTTGCAACGTATCGTTGATATCGTCGATAGAGACGCCAAGCGCCTGCGCTTTGCGTTGGTCAATATCAATTTGCAACTGCGGGCTGTCGTCCAGGCCATTGTGGCGGACACGGGTCAACAGAGGGTCTTTCCCGGCGAGTTCAATCAGTTGGTCGCGGGCGGCCATTAATGCGTCATGCCCGGCACCGGCGTGATCCTGAAGTTCCATATCAAATCCAGCGGAACTGCCAAGGCCGCTGATCGCAGGGGGACTACTGGCGAATACCCGGGCTTCTTTAATCTTGCTAAAGGCTTTTGTTGAACGCTCAATAATGGCAAACGACGTTCCGGTCGTGGTGTCTCGTTCGTCCCAGTCTTTTAAACGGACAAACATGCGAGCCACGTTCTGCCCGTTTCCGCCCGGTCCTGAGCCGACCGTTGAGAAGACGGACATGATGTTGTCTTTCTCATGGGTAAAGAAATATTTCTCGACTTCCTCCACCACTTTCAGGGTCTGCTGCTGCGTTGATCCGCTAGGTAACTGGACGGAGGTCGTGAACATGCCGCGATCTTCCAGCGGCAAAAATGAGGTTGGCAGGCGCAAAAACAGGAACACCATGCCGCCAAGCAGCAGCACGTAGATCACTATCCAGCGCAGGCTGCGATGCAGAATTCTCGCGACCCCTTTTTCGTAACGTTCAGTATTGCGGTTAAAGCTACGGTTAAACCAGCCGAAGAATCCTTTTTGCCCGTGGTGTTCGCCTTTATGCAGGGGTTTTAACAATGTGGCGCACAGGGCAGGAGTCAGGATCATCGCCACCAGCACGGAGAGCACCATCGCGGCAACAATGGTGATAGAGAACTGTCGATAAATCGCCCCGGTGGTCCCGCCGAAGAAAGCCATCGGTACAAATACAGCGGAAAGCACCATCGCGATACCGACCAGCGCCCCCTGAATTTGCCCCATCGATTTGCGTGTGGCTTCGCGCGGCGAGAGCCCTTCCTCGCTCATTATTCGCTCAACGTTCTCCACGACCACGATGGCGTCATCAACCAACAGGCCAATCGCCAGCACCATCGCGAACATCGTCAACGTATTGATACTGTAACCAAACGCGTAGAGCACCGAGAAGGTACCCATCAAAACCACGGGTACCGCAATGGTTGGGATAAGCGTAGCGCGGAAGTTTTGCAGGAACAGGTACATGACGAGGAATACCAGCAAGATGGCTTCCAGCAGCGTTTTTACCACGTCTTCAATAGATGCTTTAACGAAGGAAGTGGTTTCATATGCCACTTTGTATTCCAGCCCATGCGGGAAGTACTGCGCCAGCTCATCCAGACGGTTAAGAACCAGACTGGCGGTGGCCATTTCATTGGCGCCAGAGGCCAGTTTTACCCCGAGACCAGAGGCCGGATTACCGTTAAAGCGGCTGATATAATCGTATTTTTCCGCCCCCATTTCGACGGTGGCGACATCCGCCAGTTTAACCTCGGAACCGTCCTGATTGACGCGCAGCGTAATAGCGCGGAATTGATCCGGCGTTTGCAGCAGCGATTGCGCATTAATGGTGGCGTTCAGCGCTTGTTTGTCCACCGAAGGTGTACCGCCAAGTTGCCCGACGGCGATCTGCGCATTCTGTGACTCAATGGCGTCAGTCACGTCTTTAGCGGTCATCTGAACGCTATTCAGTTTGGCGGGGTCCAGCCAAATTCGCATTGAATACTGCGAACCGTAAGCATCAATGTCGCCCACGCCGTTTACGCGGCTCAACGGGTCCTGAATATTACTGGCGACATAGTCGGCGATATCCTGCTTATCCATCGATCCATCGGTAGACACAAAGGCGATGGTCAGGATGTTGGTATCCCCGGTTTTTCGCACGGTAACGCCTTGATCCTGTACCGCCTGCGGCAATTTACGCATCGCCGATTGCAGCTGGTTTTGGACTTGCTGAACTGCTTCATCCGGGTCGGTCCCGGCGATAAAGCTGAGCGTGATCGATGCTTGTCCTGTTCCGCTGCTCTGCGATGACATGTACATCAGATTATCGAGACCTGTCATATTTTGTTCGATAACCTGAGTGACAGTATTTTCCAGCGTTTGTGCGGAAGCGCCCGGATAGTTTGCGTTGATTCGCACGTTCGGAGGTGCCAGATCGGGGTATTGTTCAACGGGCAAAGATAAGATGGCCAGGGTTCCTGTCAGGCACAACAGTATTGCCAGCACCCAGGCAAAAATGGGGCGATCGATGAAAAAATTCGCCATTAAAAGAGGACCTCGTGTTTCTACGTATCGTTATGAGTATGACCTGCACTACTGTAGCGGCAGGGCGTCAGGCAAACGTGGAGAAAAAAAGGAGATAATGTAAATTATCATACCTGGTTACAGCGTACGTTTTGTGCCTGACGCGTCTGGTCTGTGTTCAGATTTTCTGACGCTTTGCCATTTTTACGTCAGTTGACTCTCTTGTGTTTCTGATGACCGGAAACTGATACTCACCAGCGTACCGCCCCCGGAAGGTTGAGAAAAAAGCAAGGTACCGCTGAGCCTTTCAGCACGCTCACGCATAATATTCAGGCCATAGTGTCCCGGTGGTTCGTTCGGTTCACCGATCCCCACGCCATTATCCCGAATGTAGACAGTATGATTGCCGTCCGGCGCGGTGACGCAACTGACGGCAATCTCGGTGGCATCGGCATGTTTAATCGCGTTTAGGACCGCCTCCCGGATAATCTGCAACAAATGCACCTGCATTTGCGCATCCAGCGCCAGCGTGGGTAAGCGACAGTCCAGAGACAGTTTAGCGGAGGTTTGATTTTGCAGGGTATTGAGCATTTCGTGCAATGCCGAGGGTAAATCGGCCTGCTGCAACGTCAGGCGGAAGGTGGTGAGCAACTCACGCAATTGGCGCCAGGCATCATTCAACGCCACAGAAAAATCGGAGAGGATCGTTTGCGCTACCGCGTTCTCTTCCGCCACTGAGCGTTTTAACAAGGTGAGCTGAATGCGTAAATAGGAAAGCATCTGCGCCAGCGAGTCGTGCAGTTCGCGGGCGATGGTCGCGCGCTCCTCCATCAACAACAACTGCTGAAAGTGTTTCTGCGCCTGGTTAAAGTACAACCCGCGCCCCAGCATACTTGAAACGCTGTTCAGCAGCGGTGCGGAGGCATTGACGTTGGGGCTTTGCCAGTGCAACTCACCGTAGACTGTCTCCTGCATGGTGACAGGCAGGATTTGCAGCGGGAGATCGGCGCTTAGCGTCCCTTCGCTGATGCGCCAGTTGTCGCCGACGGTCAACTCCAGATAGTACGCGGCGTCATTTTCCCGCACGATCTTCAGAATATGGCGAAAACAGTGCACGTCGATCTGACTGGTGTTCAGCGCCTGAGAACACTGATAAAGCACTTCAAGTTGACGGTTGGCCTCATGCAGATCGTGGGTTTTCTCTTCGACAGAGGCCTCGAGCGAACGATAAAGCTTATACAGTTCTCCCGACATCTGGTTAAAGGTTTTTGCGAGCAATCCCAGTTCGTTAGGTAAACCGGTATCCAGCGGCGGAGCATCAAACTGCCCGCGCTCAATACGCTGGCTCGCCATCACCAGATGATTGAGCGGTCGCACAACTTGTTGGCGGATCCGCCGTAGCGTAAAAAAGACCAACGTAAAAATCCCAAGCCCGCCTGCCAGCGAGATAGCGACGACCAGCATCATTTTTCTCTCGGCATAGCGCTGGAGTTCCAGCACGTACAGATCAATTTGATCGACATAGGCGTTGATGTTTTTTTGATACCACGCCAAATCGCCGTCAACCAGCCGTGCGTCCATTTCCAGCCAGTTTGCATGCAGCCGCCCGTAGCCGCTTTTTACTGCGTCCGGAACGTACCAGGTATTCAGGTTTTTCAGCACCGGCGAGTTCAGGGTCTGCTGGAACAACTGGCGGTGCGCATTCAACTGGGAGCTGCGGCTTTGCAGGTCGTAGCCCAGCCGGTAGCTTTGCATTCGCAGTGAGCCAGAAATATTAATGGCTTCCGCATCCTGCAAACTGCTGGCAAGCGTCAGCAATGCGACACCAGTAGAAAGTATCGACAGCAAAACAATGTAAAAAAAAGCCCGGGCCAGGCTGGCCGAGACTGGGCGTTTGACCGTCACACGCGTAATCCTCTGTACAAAGGCAATGGGTAAAGCGCAGGTGGTGAAATGATAGAGAATGTCCTGGATTAACTAAAACGCAATTTCACCTGCCATGAAATAAATTGATCTGCCACAGGTTCTGCATAAATAGTTGTGCATCCTGGGCAAATGGACATTGCCGACCTTTGCTGGGTCGGTTAATAACATTGTTCCTATAAAGAATAAGGTTTTTACAACCAAAACAGAAGGTCGCCATGAATCGTTTTATTATGGCTAACAGCCAGCAGTGCCTGGGTTGTCATGCCTGTGAGGTCGCCTGCGTGATGGCCCACAATGCAGAGCAACATGTACTGAGCCAACAACATTATCAACCCAGGATTACGGTTATTAAACATCAGCATCAGCGCAGCGCGGTGACCTGCCACCACTGCGAAGATGCACCCTGCGCCCGAAGCTGTCCAAACGGCGCGATAAGCCACGTCAACAGCAGCGTACAGGTGAACCAGCAGAAATGCATCGGCTGCAAATCCTGCGTGGTCGCCTGTCCGTTCGGCACCATGCAAATTGTGCTGACGCCGGTCGCCCGTGATCAGGTCAAAGCCACGGCGCACAAATGCGATTTGTGTCAGGATCGTGAAGGCGGCCCGGCCTGCGTAGAAAACTGCCCGGCCAATGCGTTGCAGCTGGTAACGGAGTCGTCTCTCGCCAGCTTGTCAAAAGCGCGCCGTTTGCGTACGGCGCGTCAGGAAAGTCAACCCTGGCATACTGATGCCACCGGGATGACGCCTTACGTGATGAGCAAAGTGGAAAAAATGCAGGCGACGCCGCCGCGCGGCGAGCCGGACAAGTTGGCGATTGAGGCGCGAAAAACCACCTTTGAAGAGATTTATCTGCCGTTTCGTACGGTGCAGGCCGAGCGTGAGGCGTCGCGCTGTTTGAAGTGCGGCGAACACAGTGTCTGTGAGTGGACCTGCCCACTGCACAACCATATTCCGCAATGGATTGAACTCGTCAAAGCCGGAAACATCGACGCGGCGGTGGAGCTCTCTCACCAGACTAACTGTCTGCCGGAAATTACCGGGCGCGTTTGCCCCCAGGACAGATTGTGTGAAGGGGCGTGTACCGTTCGTGACGAGCACGGAGCGGTCACGATCGGCAACATTGAGCGTTACATTTCTGACCGGGCGTTAAGCAAAGGTTGGCACCCCGACCTGAGTGATGTCCAGAAGGTCGACAAACGTGTCGCCATCATCGGCGCGGGGCCGGCAGGCCTGGCCTGTGCCGATGTGCTGGCGCGTCATGGCGTGAGCGCGACGGTGTTTGATCGCCATCCGGAGATCGGCGGCTTACTGACATTTGGCATTCCGGCTTTCAAGCTGGATAAATCGCTGCTGGCGCGCCGTCGGGAAATCTTCAGCGCAATGGGGATCCATTTTGAGCTGAATTGTGAAGTGGGCAAAGAGGTGACTCTTGAAGCGCTGCTGAACGATTTCGATGCCGTATTTGTGGGGGTGGGAACCTACCGCTCCATGAAAGCCGATCTGCCGAACGAAGATGCACCGGGGGTATACGACGCGCTGCCGTTCCTGATCGCCAATACGAAAAACGTGATGGGAATTGATGAGTCGCCGGATGAACCCTTTATTGATACCGCAGGGCTGAATGTCGTGGTGTTGGGCGGCGGCGACACGGCAATGGATTGTGTGCGTACAGCGTTGCGCCACGGAGCAAGCCAGGTCACCTGTGCTTATCGCCGTGATGAAGCCAACATGCCGGGCTCAAAGAAAGAGGTGAAAAACGCCAGGGAAGAAGGGGCACACTTCGAGTTCAACGTGCAACCGGTTGATCTGGTGCTCAACGCTGAAGGACGCGTGAGCGGCGTACGCTTCCTGCGTACTCAACTGGGCGAACCCGATGCGCAAGGACGACGCCGTCCGGTGCCTGTCGCAGGCAGCGAGTTTGTTATGCCGGCGGACGCGGTCATTATGGCGTTTGGTTTTCATCCTCACGGTATGCCGTGGCTGGAAGCGCACGGGGTGAAAATTGACGACTGGGGGCGGATTGCGGCTAACGTTGAAAGCACTTTCCGTTATCAGACGACCAATCCGAAAATCTTCGCTGGAGGCGATGCGGTACGCGGCGCCGATCTGGTGGTCACGGCAATGGCGGAAGGGCGGCATGCCGCGCAGGGGATGATTGACTGGTTGGGGATAAAATCAGTCAAATCTCACTAGGTAGGGCTGACGACAAATCCGGTTTCACGGCGTAGTATGGTGATTCACTTCTCGCTGTGGAGCCGGTATGTCGCAAAAAATTACCCTCATCAAAGATAAAGTCCTCTCTGATAACTACTTCATCCTGCGCAATATCACCTACGATCTGACTCGCCAAAATGGTGACGTCATCCGCCACAAACGTGAGGTGTACGATCGTGGAAACGGCGCGACGATTCTGCTGTACAACGCAGAGAAAAAAACGGTTGTTCTGATCCGCCAGTTTCGTGTTGCCACCTGGGTAAATGGCAATGAGACGGGGCAATTGATTGAAACCTGTGCCGGTTTGCTGGATAACGACGAACCAGAAACCTGCATCCGTAAAGAAGCAATCGAAGAAACCGGGTATGAAGTGGGGGAAGTGAGGAAGCTGTTTGAACTGTATATGTCGCCGGGTGGGGTAACGGAGCTTATTCACTTCTTTATTGCTGAATACAGCGATAGCCAGCGCGCCAATGCCGGTGGGGGCGTAGAAGATGAAGATATCGACGTACTGGAGTTGCCCTTTACCCAGGCGCTGGAAATGATCAAATCTGGCGAAATACGGGACGGTAAGACTGTGTTATTACTCAATTATTTGCAGTCTTCACATCTAATGGACTGATTAATAAATGTTATAATTATTTACATTTCTTAACGTAATCCGATAAATCTGATTGAGCCAGATAGGGACCCCAACGAAGATACTCACTGTGTAAGCTGTTTGACTTCTGGGGTTCGTATCGTCCATGCGCTATCGCGTTATTATCATTTTCCTGCTCAGCGTCATCGCGGCCCGACTTACGTGGGCGGCGCCAGCGCAACAGACGTTTTCCGACTGGCAGGTGACCTGTAATAATCAAAATTTCTGCGTGGCGCGAAACAGCGGTGAACATCATGGCCTGGTCATGACGCTGAGTCGCAGTGCCGGAGCACGCACGGATGCCGTATTACGCATCGATCTGGGCGGATTGACGCCCCCCGACACAACAGAAGCGGATATTGCGCCGCGTTTATTGCTGGAAGGAAAGCCGCTGGCGCTGGACGCTCAGTACTGGCAGATCTCGCCGTGGCATCTGATGACGGGCGATGCGGCGACCATCACGTCATTTTTGCAGATCATTCAGGAATCCAGGGCGATTACCCTGAGCGGAGGGCCGCAGATCCTTTCTCTTGAGGGACTAAAGGCGGCCTTACTGTTTATCGATTCTCAGCAAAAACGGGTTGGCAGTGAAACGGCATGGATTGAAAAAGGCGACGATCCGCCGCTCAGCGTGCCACCTGCGCCTGCGCTAAAAGGGGTGGCTATGATTAACCCAACGCCGACCCCCCTGTCTGATGAAGAACGCAACGATCTGCTGGAGTACGCTAACTGGCGAATGAATGGTTTTCGCTGTTCGCTGGACCCGATGCGTCGCGAGGTGCGGGTCACCGCTCTGACCGATGACAAAACGCTGATGATGATAGGCTGTGAGGCCGGCGCTTATAACACCATTGATCTGGCGTGGATTGTTTCACGCAAAAAACCGCTGACCTCCCGAGCGCTGCGTCTACGCCTGCCGTTTAATTCCGCTGCGGAAAGTAACGATATGGAGCTGATGAACGCCACCTTTGATGAAAAATCGCGTGAGCTGGTGACGCTGGCAAAAGGGCGGGGGTTAACCGATTGTGGCATTCAGACACGCTGGCGTTTTGACGGCCAGCGTTTTCGTCTGGTGCGCTACGCCCAGGAGCCAAGTTGCGACAACTGGCATGGGCCAGACGCGTGGCCCACACTGTGGATCACGCGTTGACCGTGACGGTAAAAATCCATGAGGTCACGCGTCACCCGCATCCCTGCGGACCCTTCCCACACCTGACCACCTGAGTTGTTGTTTAAACAGCTAAACGGAAATCACTGAAAGTCAGAATGCTGAAGCGATACCACGGTCCGGCTGAAAATCGATGAGACGTTGACGGCTGACCGGGTCCGCCCGCAGGGACGCGGGCGGAGGGGACGGCCTGCCGGGACGCAGGCTCGACCCCGACCCGAAAGGCAGACGGCAAAAGGCGAATGTATCGCGAAGCGACGATTTTCCCGCCGGGAGCCAGGGTTGCAAGGGAGGCGGCGGTGAGCCTCCCTTGCACGTTCACAGGTAGGGTGATTGCAGAGAAGCAGTGGACATAAGGTGAACGTCACCCTTCGCCAGAGTGACAGACTTTCCCAAATGTCTTAACTAATCATGTTTACCGGCTCAACACCTGATGCGCCTTCGCGACGATGTTCTCGACTGTAAAACCGAATAACGGAAATAATTTCTCTGCCGGGGCAGATTCTCCGTAACCGGTCATCCCGACGATAGCCCCTTTCAGCCCGACATATTTGTACCAGTAGTCGGCGATACCCGCCTCGATAGCCACCCGGGCGCTAACTTTTGAGGGCAAAACCGATTCCCGGTACGCTTCATCCTGCGCGTCGAAAATATCCGTTGAAGGGAGGGAAACAACGCGTACGTTGCGGCCTTCTCCCGTCAATTTTTCTGCGGCCTGTAGCGTTATCTCCATTTCGGAGCCGGTCGCAATCAGGATAACATCCGGTTTTCCTCCGCTGTCCTTCAGCACATATCCGCCGCGAGAGATATCTTTGACCTGTTCGGGGGTGCGCTCAATCTGAGCCAGATTCTGGCGAGAGAGGATCAGCGCCGTCGGGCCGTTACGGCGTTCAACGGCCAGCTTCCAGCCGACTGCCGCTTCGACCTGATCGCACGGTCGCCAGGTGCTGAAGTTTGGCGTCAGTCGCAGGCTTGCTAACTGCTCAACCGCCTGGTGCGTCGGACCGTCTTCACCCAGACCGATAGAGTCATGGGTATAGACCATGATTTGCCGGGCTTGCATTAGCGCCGCCATTCGGGCTGCGTTGCGGGCGTATTCCACAAACATCAGGAAGGTGGCGGTATAGGGTAAAAATCCGCCGTGATGGGCGATGCCATTGGCAATGGCGGTCATGCCGAATTCCCGTACGCCGTAGTGAATATAATTTCCTGCCAGATCTTCTGTCAGTGAGGTGGAGCCTTTCCAGATGGTCAGGTTGCTGGGGGCGAGATCGGCCGAGCCGCCGAGCAGTTCCGGCAACAGTGGACCATAGACATTCAATGTGTTCTGTGACGCTTTACGGGTGGCGATTTTGGCCGGATTAGCCTGGAGTTCGGCGATATATTTCTGGGTAGTCTTTTCCCAGGATTTGGGCAGGTCGCCGTTCATCCGACGGGTAAACTCTGCCGCCAAATCGGGGTGCGCTTTTGCATAGGCGGCGAACTTCGCTTTCCACGCTTGCTGCATTTTTTCGCCTTTTTCATGGGCATCCCAGGCATGATAAATCTCTTTAGGGATCTCAAAGGCCGGGTGATGCCAGCCCAGTTTCTGGCGAGACAATGCCACTTCTTCCTGACCAAGCGGCGCGCCGTGTGCCTCTTCCTTGCCAGCTTTGTTCGGCGAGCCAAAGCCAATCACTGTCCGGCAAAGAATCAGCGACGGTTTATCTTTCACGCTCTGCGCTTGCAAAATCGCTTTTTTCACCGCTTCCGGGTCATGACCGTCGATCTCCTCCACCACATGCCAGTGGTACGCCTCGAAGCGTTTTGCCGTGTCATCGGTAAACCACCCTTTGGTTTCGCCATCAATGGAGATGCCATTGTGATCGTAAAAACCGATCAACTTACCGAGTCCCAACGTGCCCGCCAGCGAGCACGCCTCGTGGGAAATCCCTTCCATCAGGCAGCCGTCGCCCATAAACACATAGGTGAAGTGATCGACAATCTCATTACCGGGCTGATTAAACTGCGCCGCCAGCGTACGTTCAGCGATCGCCATACCGACGGCATTGGCTAAGCCCTGACCCAGCGGACCCGTCGTGGTTTCTACACCCGGCGTATAGCCGATCTCCGGATGCCCCGGTGTTTTTGAGTGTAACTGACGGAAATTCTTTAACTCTTCTAACGGTAAGTCGTACCCGGAAAGATGCAGGAGGCTGTACAGCAGCATGGACGCGTGACCGTTGGACAAAATAAAGCGGTCGCGATCGTGCCAGCCGGGGTCAGCGGGATTGTGGCGGAGAAAATCATTCCACAGCACTTCGGCAATATCGGCCATCCCCATTGGCGCACCGGGATGTCCGGAATTGGCTTTTTGCACGGCATCCATACTCAGCGCACGAACAGCATTAGCAAGATCTTTACGGGTCATAAATCACTCCGTGGCAAGGTTTACAGTTTGGCAGCAAGCAGGTCTTCCAGTTTGCGTTGGTCAACGGCGAACAAACGAATACCGTCCGATAATTTTTCTACTGCCATCGCGTCCTGATTGTGTTCCCAGCGGAATTCCGCTTCCGTCATTGGCACTGGGCGAGGAAGGGCTTGTGACGCAGGCACCAGTTTGCGAACAACCGGCTCCTCCTTATCTTGCAGCTCTTTTAGCAGGTTAGGGGCGATAGTCAGACGATCGCAGCCGGTCAGCGCCAGAATTTGTTCGGTGCGACGGAAGCTGGCGCCCATGACGATGGTTTCATAGCGATGCTGCTTAAAGTAGTCGTAGATGTTACGTACGGATTTCACGCCCGGATCTTCATCGACTACGTAGGGATCCATCGGGCTGCGCGCCTGATACCAGTCGTAAATACGACCGACAAACGGCGAGATCAGAAATACGCCCGCTTCGGCGCAGGCGCGCGCCTGAGCAAACGAAAACAGCAGCGTCAGGTTGCAGTTGATCCCCTCTTTTTCAAGTTGCTCTGCCGCGCGAATACCTTCCCAGGTTGAGGCCAGTTTGATAAGTATCCGGGATTTTTCGACACCTTGTTGTTGGTAGAGGTCTACCAGATGGCGCGCTTTCTGCATGCTCTTTTCTTTATCGAAAGAGAGACGCGCATCCACTTCGGTCGACACGCGACCGGGGATGCTATTGAGAATTTCCGCACCGAAATTGACTGCCAGTTTGTCGCAGGCTTCAGACACCTGTTCACGCTGGGTTTTCCCGTGGTGTTTGCCCCAGACAACCGCGTCGTCAACCAGATGACCGTACTGGGCTAGCCCGGCGGCCTTCAGCAACAGCGAAGGGTTGGTGGTGGCATCCTGGGGGTGATAATGGCGAATTGACTCAATATCACCACTGTCGGCAACGACGGTGGTGAATTGTTTGATGCCGTCTAACTGGTTCATAGGAAATACTCCTTGAAAAGTAAAGTGTTAGCTGAGTGCTTTGATTCACACTTCTGAGAAATTCATGGGGTATACCACAAAAAAGCATAGCAGACGGGCATGGTATTGCTGGTTTAAGCAGGTAACATGACAGTTATAAATTGATAACAAATTCTTTCTTTGAGTAGTGAGAGTTTGGTGACGTTCAAAGTTTGTGCCGCCCAGTGAGGCGATAATGTGCGGCTCAGTTGAACCGCGCCACTTTTTTGATCGATACGTGAAAGGAACAACAAATGGATGACCAGTTAAAACAAAGCGCTCTTGATTTCCACGAATTTCCTGTGCCGGGTAAAATCCAGGTTTCCCCGACCAAACCCCTCGCCACCCAGCGCGATCTTGCACTGGCCTACTCGCCAGGCGTGGCGGCTCCCTGTCTTGAAATTGAAAAAGATCCGCTGGCGGCCTACAAATACACCGCGCGTGGCAATCTGGTCGCGGTGATCTCCAATGGTACAGCGGTGCTGGGCCTGGGCAATATCGGTGCCCTGGCAGGTAAACCGGTCATGGAAGGCAAAGGCGTTCTGTTTAAGAAGTTTGCCGGCATTGATGTCTTCGACATTGAAGTGGATGAACTCGATCCGGATAAATTTATTAATGTCGTTGCGGCGCTTGAACCGACGTTTGGCGGCATTAACCTTGAAGACATCAAAGCGCCCGAATGTTTCTACATTGAGCAAAAACTGCGCGAGCGCATGAATATTCCGGTATTCCATGATGATCAACACGGTACGGCGATCATCAGCACCGCCGCCATTCTCAATGGCCTGCGCGTGGTGGAGAAAAACATCTCTGACGTGCGCATGGTGGTTTCCGGCGCAGGGGCGGCGGCGATTGCCTGTATGAACCTGCTGGTGGCGCTCGGGATGCAGAAGCACAACATCGTGGTTTGCGACTCGAAAGGCGTTATCTACAAAGACCGCGAACCGAACATGGCGGAAACCAAAGCGGCTTACGCGGTGGAAGACGACGGCAAACGCACGCTGGATGATGTGATTGACGGCGCGGACATTTTCCTCGGCTGTTCAGGGCCAAAAGTCCTTACGCCTGAGATGGTGAAAAAAATGGCCCGCTCGCCGATGATTCTGGCGCTGGCTAACCCGGAACCTGAAATCCTGCCGCCGCTGGCGAAAGAGGTTCGTTCGGACGCGATTATCTGTACCGGTCGTTCTGACTATCCAAACCAGGTGAACAACGTTCTGTGCTTCCCGTTCATCTTCCGTGGCGCGCTGGATGTGGGCGCCACGGCGATTAACGAAGAGATGAAACTGGCGGCGGTGCATGCTATTGCTGAACTGGCGCATGCAGAACAAAGCGAAGTGGTGGCGTCCGCCTATGGCGATCAGGATCTGAGTTTCGGTCCGGACTACATTATTCCGAAACCGTTCGATCCGCGTCTGATCGTTAAGATCGCCCCTGCGGTGGCGAAAGCGGCGATGGATTCCGGCGTGGCGACGCGTCCGATTGCGGATTTTGATGCCTACATCGATAAACTGACCGAGTTTGTTTATAAAACCAACCTGTTCATGAAGCCTATCTTCTCTCTGGCCCGTAAAGCGCCAAAACGCGTGGTGCTGACGGAAGGGGAAGAGGCGCGAGTCCTGCATGCCACGCAAGAGTTGATCACCCTGGGGCTGGCAAAACCGATCCTGGTCGGCCGTCCGAGCGTGATCGAGATGCGCATTCAAAAACTGGGCTTGCAGATCAAAGCGGGCGTCGATTTTGAGATCGTCAACAATGAATCCGATCCGCGCTTTAAAGAGTACTGGAGCGAGTACTACCAGATCATGAAGCGCCGTGGCATCACCCAGGAGCAGGCGCAGCGTGCAGTGATCAGTAATACGACGGTGATTGGCGCAATCATGGTGCAGCGTGGTGAAGCGGATGCCATGATCTGCGGGACGATCGGCGATTATCACGAACACTTCAGCGTGGTGAAGGATATCTTCGGTTATCGCGAAGGCGTACATACGGCAGGCGCGATGAATGCTTTGCTGCTGCCAAGCGGTAACACCTTTATTGCGGACACCTACGTCAACGATGATCCAGGCCCGGAAGAGTTGGCTGAAATTGCGTTGATGGCGGCAGAAACCGTCCGTCGTTTTGGTATCGAACCGAAAGTGGCGCTGCTGTCACACTCCAACTTTGGTTCCTCTAACTGTCCATCCGCTGGCAAAATGCGCACAACGCTGGAACTGATCAAAGCGCGCGCGCCTGACCTGATGATCGACGGCGAAATGCACGGTGACGCCGCACTGGTGGAGAGTATCCGTAATGAGCGGATGCCGGACAGCCCGCTGAAAGGCTCTGCCAATATTCTGGTGATGCCAAATATGGAAGCGGCTCGCATTAGTTACAACTTACTACGCGTCTCCAGCTCTGAAGGCGTCACGGTAGGGCCTGTATTGATGGGCGTTTCAAAACCGGTTCACGTATTAACGCCGATCGCCTCTGTTCGCCGTATTGTGAATATGGTGGCGCTGGCCGTGGTGGAAGCGCAAACACAACCGCTGTAATTTCACTTTAATTAATTCAGGCGCGGGTTTCTCCCGCGCTTTTTTTATATCCCCATTCTTAGTGATCCATCTCACCTTTTAAACCAGCTTGCCGAATTTTGTTATTTACTCTGACGAAAAATTGCCACGATGAGGAAAGTTTCAGCACAGGCGGCGAGCAATGGATAAAGAACGCATCATTCAGGAATTTGTGCCGGGAAAACAGGTCACGCTGGCGCATCTCATTGCGCACCCCGGTGACGAACTGGCGAAAAAGATCGGCGTACCCGAAGCCGGAGCCATCGGCATTATGACACTGACACCAGGCGAAACCGCGATGATTGCGGGTGATTTAGCCATGAAAGCGGCTGATGTACATATCGGTTTTCTCGACAGATTCAGCGGTGCGCTGGTGATTTATGGGTCTGTCGGCGCAGTCGAAGAGGCGTTATTACAGACGGTCAGCGGCCTGGGACGCCTATTAAATTTCACGTTGTGCGATCTGACAAAAAGCTAATGAGAGGCGGTCATGAAACGAATTGCGTTTGTCGGCACCGTTGGCGCGGGGAAAACAACGCTTTTTAACGCATTACAGGGAAATTATTCCCTCGCCAGAAAAACGCAGGCCGTGGAATTTAATGAAAACGGCGATATCGATACCCCTGGGGAATATTTTAGCCATCCTCGCTGGTATCACGCCTTAATTACCACGTTGCAGGATGTCGATACGCTGATTTATGTCCATGCAGCAAATGACAAAGAAAGTCGCTTACCTGCCGGGCTGTTGGATATCGGTGCCAGTAAACGACACATCGCCGTGATCAGCAAAACAGACGTACCGGATGCCGACGTCGCCGCAACGCGACAATTACTGCGCGGATTAGGGTTCCAGGAACCCGTTTTCGAACTCAATACGCATGATCCGAACAGCGTGCAGCATCTGGTGGATTATCTGGCAGCACTTACCGAACAGGAGGAAGGGGCAGGTGAAAAAACTTATCACAGCTAATGACATTCGTGCGGCTCACGCACGTGGCGAACAGGCATTGTCGGTTGTTCTGCGCGCCAGCATCATCACCCCGGAGGCCCGCGAAGTTGCGGAGCTACTGGGCGTCACGATCACCGAATGCGACGAATTTACCCCGGTAGCCGCCGCGACATCCACTCCGGTGGATGACGGAAAAACGGACAGCCAGCGTATTCGTGAAACCATCATCGCCCAGTTGCCGGAAGGACAGTTCACCGAAAGCCTCGTTGCGCAGTTGATGGACAAAGTGATGAAGGAAAAACAGTCGCTGGAACAAGGCGGTATGCAGCCGAGTTTTACCTCGGTAACCGGTAAAGGCGGCGTGAAGGTGATTGACGGCAGCAGCGTGAAGTTTGGCCGCTTTGACGGCGCTGAACCCCACTGTGTCGGTTTAACGGATTTAGTGACGGACAAAGACGGTAGCAGCATGGCCGCTGGCTTTATGCAGTGGGAAAACGCCTTCTTCCCGTGGAGGCTGAATTACGACGAAATCGACATGATTCTGGAAGGGGAACTCCACGTTCGTCACCAGGGCGAAACCATGATTGCGAAAGCCGGGGATGTGATGTTCATTCCAAAAGGCTCCAGCATTGAATTTGGTACGCCATCGACTGTGAAATTTTTGTATGTAGCCTGGCCTGCGAACTGGCAGTCTTGCTAAGGCGGATGTATGAAGGATTTCATTACTGAAGCATGGCTGAGAGCGAATCACACGCTCAGCGAAGGAGCTGAAATTCACCTCCCCGTTGACGCTCGCCTGACGCCATCTGCCAGGGAACTGCTGGAAAGCCGTCACTTGCGCATTAAGTTTCTGGATGAACAAGGAAGTCTGTTTGTTGATGACGACGAGCAGCAGCCGCAGCCGGTACACGGTTTGACCAGCAGCGACTCGCACCCGCAGGCGTGCTGTGAGCTGTGCCGTCAGGAAGTGACGAAAAAGCCCGACACGTTGACCCATCTGACGGCGGACAAAATGGTCGCGAAAAGCGACCCACGGCTGGGGTTTCGCGCCGCGCTGGACAGTACCATCGCCCTGACGGTGTGGTTACAAATTGAGTTGCCGGAACAGTGGCAACCCTGGCTTGCGGACATTCGTTCGCGTCTGGGCAACATCATGCGTGCTGATGCGATGGACGAACCGCTGGCGGCACAGTCCATCGTGGGACTCAGTGAGGAGCAGTTGCACCGGCTTTCTCATCAACCGCTGCGCTACCTTGACCACGATCACCTGGTGCCAGAAGCCAGTCACGGCCGCGATGCTGCGCTGCTCAATCTGCTACGGACCAAAGTCCGTGAGACAGAAGTGGTGGCGGCCCAGGTCTTTATTACCCGTGGATTCGACGTACTGCGTCCGGATATCTTGCAGGCGCTGAACCGTCTCTCGAGTACGGTTTACGTGATGATGATCCAAAGTGTCGCGAAGCATCCGCAAACGGTCAGCCAAATTCAACAACGACTGGGAGAGGGCAATGATCATTGAACGTTGCCGTGAGTTGGCAAAAAACTCACCTGCCCGGGTGGTCTTCCCGGACGCGCTGGACGTACGCGTGTTGAAAGCGGCGCATTACCTGCAACAGCAGGGTCTGGCGCAGCCAATTCTGGTGGCCAGCCCGTTTGAGATGCGCCAGTTTTCCCTGACGCACCGCATTGCCATGGACGGTCTTCGCGTAATTGATCCACACAGCAATCTGCAGATGCGTGAAGAATTTGCGCAGCGTTGGCTGGCGCGGGCTGGTGAGAAAACGCCGGCGGATGCGCTGGAGAAACTCAACGATCCGCTGATGTTCGCCGCTGCGATGGTCAGCGCAGGCAAAGCGGATGTCTGTATCGCGGGCAATCTGTCGTCAACGGCGAACGTACTGCGCGCAGGGTTGCGCATCATTGGGTTGCAACCGGGCTGTAAAACGCTGTCGTCCATTTTTCTGATGCTGCCGCAGTACACCGGCCAGCCATTAGGGTTTGCCGATTGCAGCGTAGTACCGCAGCCAACGGCGGCACAACTGGCAGATATCGCCATTGCCAGCGCCGACACCTGGCAGGCGATTACCGGCGTGGAACCGCGCGTGGCGATGCTGTCATTTTCCAGCAACGGCAGCGCGCGTCACCCCAACGTCGCCAACGTACAACAGGCGACGGATATCGTTCGTGAACGTGCGCCGCAGCTGGTGGTGGATGGCGAATTGCAGTTTGATGCCGCGTTTGTGCCGGATGTCGCAGCACAAAAAGCGCCAGCCAGCCCCTTACAAGGGAAAGCCAATGTGATGGTCTTCCCGTCGCTGGAGGCAGGCAATATCGGTTACAAAATCGCACAGCGTTTGGGCGGTTATCGCGCCGTCGGGCCATTGATTCAAGGGCTTGCCGCGCCGCTCCACGATCTTTCCCGAGGCTGTAGCGTGCAAGAAATTATCGAACTGGCGTTGGTAGCAGCTGTACCGCGCCAGACTGACGTGAGCCGTGAAAACGCCTCGCACACACTGGTTGTATAAGGTCCCGTTCTGGACCCTTTAAACGAGGAAAACACAATGGAAGCATTAGGAATGATCGAAACCCGGGGCCTGGTTGCACTGATTGAGGCTTCTGACGCAATGGTTAAAGCGGCACGCGTGAAGCTGGTTGGTGTGAAGCAGATCGGTGGCGGCCTGTGTACTGCTATGGTTCGTGGCGATGTGGCAGCGTGCAAAGCGGCAACCGATGCTGGCGCCGCCGCAGCGCAACGTATTGGTGAACTGGTTTCTGTGCATGTTATTCCGCGTCCGCATGGCGATCTGGAAGAAGTGTTCCCGATCAGCTTCAAAGGCGACAGCAGCGACATGTAATCACCCCATGTGACGTCACTGGCTGGCGTCACTCTCTCTCCTTTTCGCATTGTTCTCTTTGGAGAGCAGGGGGAGGTTTTACCTGAAAATGCCACGGAGGCGGGTATGAAACTGGCAGTCGTCACAGGACAAATCGTTTGTACCGTACGCCATGATGGACTGGCGCATGACAAATTGTTGATGGTGGAAATGATTGATTCCCAGGGAAATCCCGACGGACAGTGCGCCGTTGCTATCGATAGCATCGGGGCGGGAACCGGGGAGTGGGTATTGCTGGTTAGCGGCAGTTCTGCTCGCCAGGCTCATCGTAGCGAAGCGTCTCCTGTCGACCTGTGCGTGATTGGCATCGTCGATGAAGTGGTGGCCGGTGGTCAGGTGATCTTCCATAAATAAGGCAGAAAATCATGAATCAACAGGATATTGAACAGGTCGTCAAAGCGGTGTTGCTGAAAATGAAAGACAGCAGCCAACCTGACCAGACTGTTCATGAAATGGGCGTCTTTGCCTCCCTGGATGACGCGGTTGCCGCCGCAAAAGTGGCTCAGCAGGGGCTTAAGAGCGTCGCGATGCGCCAGTTGGCTATTCACGCTATTCGTGAAGCAGGCGAAAAACACGCCAGAGAATTAGCGGAACTTGCGGTTTCTGAAACCGGCATGGGACGCGTAGAAGATAAATTTGCCAAAAACGTCGCCCAGGCGCGCGGTACGCCGGGTGTGGAATGTTTGTCTCCCCAGGTTCTGACCGGCGATAACGGTCTGACCTTAATTGAAAACGCGCCGTGGGGCGTGGTGGCATCCGTTACTCCGTCCACCAACCCGGCGGCAACGGTGATTAATAACGCCATCAGCCTGATTGCCGCAGGTAACAGCGTGGTGTTTGCACCCCATCCGGCGGCGAAAGGCGTTTCTCAACGCGCCATTACCTTACTCAACCAGGCGGTTGTCGCGGCAGGCGGTCCGGAAAACCTGCTGGTCACCGTCGCGAACCCTGACATCGAAACGGCGCAGCGCCTGTTTAAGTATCCAGGCATTGGCCTGCTGGTCGTCACTGGCGGCGAAGCGGTGGTAGATGCTGCACGTAAACACACCAATAAACGTCTGATTGCCGCGGGTGCCGGTAACCCGCCGGTCGTCGTCGATGAGACCGCAGACCTGGTGCGTGCCGCGCAATCTATCGTCAAAGGGGCCTCTTTTGATAACAACATCATTTGTGCCGACGAGAAGGTGTTGATTGTTGTCGATAGCGTCGCCGATGAGCTGATGCGTCTGATGGAAAGCGAGCAGGCGGTGAAGCTGACCACAGCGCAGGCTGAACAGCTTCAGCCGGTGCTGCTGAAAAATATCGATGAGAACGGAAAAGGCACCGTCAGTCGCGATTGGGTAGGACGCGATGCTGCGAAAATCGCCGCGTCGATAGGCCTGAATGTGCCAGAACAAACGCGCCTGTTATTCGTCGAAACGCCCGCCACTCACCCGTTCGCCGTCACCGAACTGATGATGCCGGTATTGCCGGTAGTACGGGTGGCAAACGTCGACGAAGCGATTGCGCTGGCGGTCAAGCTGGAAGGGGGTTGTCACCATACGGCGGCGATGCACTCACGCAATATCGACAACATGAACCGGATGGCGAATGCCATTGATACCAGCATTTTCGTCAAGAACGGCCCGTGCATTGCCGGACTTGGCCTGGGCGGCGAAGGCTGGACCACCATGACCATTACCACGCCAACCGGGGAAGGGGTGACCAGTGCGCGTACCTTTGTGCGCCTGCGTCGCTGTGTGTTAGTGGATGCGTTTCGCATCGTTTAAGTGCCTGCCCATCAGGCTAAACGGAGAAAAGAGATGGCGCACGACGAACAACAATGGCTTACCCCGCGCTTGCAGAAAGCCGCAGCGCTGTGCAATCAAACGCCTGCACGCAGTGATTCCGCGCTGTGGCTGGGCGTTGATTTAGGCACCTGCGATGTGGTGTCGATGGTTGTCGACAGCGACGGAAACCCGGTGGCGGTGTGCCTCGATTGGGCCGACGTGGTGCGCGACGGCATCGTCTGGGATTTCTTCGGCGCGGTGACCATTGTTCGTCGCCATCTCGATACCCTTGAACAACAGCTCGGCTGCCGGTTTACCCATGCGGCAACCTCGTTCCCGCCAGGTACTGACCCGCGCATCTCTATTAACGTGCTGGAATCGGCGGGGCTGGAAGTGAGTCACGTGCTGGATGAACCGACTGCGGTCGCGGATTTGCTGCAACTGGATAACGCCGGGGTGGTGGATATCGGCGGCGGTACGACCGGGATCGCTATCGTCAAACAGGGCAAAGTGACTTACTCCGCAGATGAAGCGACCGGCGGCCATCATATTTCCCTGACGTTGGCCGGGAACCGCCGTATTCAACTGGAAGAAGCGGAGCAATACAAGCGTAGCCACGGGGCAGAAATTTGGCCTGTGGTGAAGCCGGTCTACGAAAAGATGGCGGAAATTGTTGCTCATCATATCGAAGGACAAGGGATCGCTGATTTATGGCTGGCGGGCGGTTCATGTATGCAACCGGGCGTCCATGAACTGTTTCGCAAGCGCTTTGTGGAGTTAGCGGTGCATTTACCACAGCACAGTTTATTTATGACACCGCTGGCGATTGCCAACAGCGGGAAAGAGAAAGCGGAGGGGATCCATGCAAGCTGAATTGCAGACGGCGCTCTTTCAGGCATTTGACACCCTGAATCTGCAACGGGTGAAAACGTTCAGCGTTCCACCGGTCACATTGTGTGGTCTGGGCGCGCTCAGCGCCTGCGGGCAAGAAGCGCAAACGCGCGGACTGACGCATCTGTTTGTGATGGTTGACAGTTTCCTGCATCAGGCCGGAATGACAGCCGCACTCACGCGCAGTCTGGCGATGAAAGGCGTGGCGATCACGCTCTGGCCTTGTCCGGTGGGTGAGCCGTGCATCACGGATGTGTGTGCAGCAGTGGCGCAACTGCGTGAGTCGAAGTGCGACGGCGTGGTGGCGTTTGGCGGCGGTTCGGTGCTGGATGCGGCAAAAGCGGTCGCCCTGCTGGTCACCAACCCTACGCAAACATTGGCGGAAATGACGACGCAAAGCGTATTGCGTCCGCGTTTGCCGCTGATTGCGGTGCCGACGACGGCAGGCACCGGTTCGGAAACAACGAACGTGACAGTCATTATCGATGCGGTCACCGGGCGTAAACAGGTACTGGCGCATGCTTTTATGATGCCGGATGTGGCGATTCTGGATGCCGCGCTGACGGAAGGTATTCCGTCGCACGTGACAGCGATGACCGGGATCGACGCGTTGACCCACGCGGTTGAGGCATACAGTGCGCTGAACGCCTCGCCGTTTACCGACAGTCTGGCGATTGGCGCGATTGCGATGATCGGAAAATCACTGCCGAAAGCGGTGGGCAATGGTCACGATCTGGCGGCGCGGGAGAGCATGCTGCTCGCCTCCTGTATGGCCGGGATGGCGTTTTCCAGCGCGGGGCTAGGGCTGTGTCATGCGATGGCGCACCAGCCAGGCGCGGCGCTGCACATTCCGCACGGGCAAGCCAACGCCATGCTGTTGCCGACGGTGATGGGGTTTAACCGTATGGTGTGCCGTGAGCGCTTTAGCCACATCGGACGGGCATTAACCAATAAGAAAGCAGACGATCGCGACGCGATCAATGCGGTAAGCGAACTGATTGCCGAAGTGGGCCAGACGAAACGACTCGCCGACGTCGGTGCTCAACCTTCGCAATACAGCGCATGGGCGCAAGCCGCGCAGGACGATATTTGTATCAGCAGCAACCCACGGACCGCGACGCAGGAACAGATTATCGAACTGTACGCGGCGGCGCAGTAAATGCCTGATGGCGCTGCGCTTATCAGGCCTACAACGACGGGGTGCCCGTAGGCCGGATAAGGCGTTTGCGCCGCCATCCGGCAAGAGTGCGGTTTTAATGCCGGACGACGACGCAGACGCGTCATCTTCGGTCACTAATAACAAATGACAGGGAGTAGAGGCTATGGGAATTAACGAAATCATCATGTACATCATGATGTTCTTTATGCTGATTGCCGCCGTGGACAGGATCCTGTCTCAGTTCGGTGGCTCTGCGCGCTTCCT
The DNA here is from genome assembly GCF_028069725.1 of Citrobacter sp. Awk 4. Lineage (GTDB taxonomy): Bacteria > Pseudomonadota > Gammaproteobacteria > Enterobacterales > Enterobacteriaceae > Citrobacter_D. The sequence goes on along the minus strand of NZ_JANEWG010000029.1, from coordinate 35,443 downwards.
CGGTAAGTTCGGTAAGAGTATTGAGGGCTCAGGCGGTCAGTTTGAAGAAGGGTTTATGGCAATGGGCGCGCTGGGTCTGGCGATGGTCGGTATGACCGCGCTGGCGCCGGTGCTGGCACATGTGCTGGGACCAGTGATTATTCCGTTGTACGAAATGCTGGGCGCTAACCCGTCAATGTTCGCCGGTACGCTGTTAGCCTGCGATATGGGCGGCTTCTTCCTTGCCAAAGAGCTGGCGGGCGGCGATGTGGCGGCGTGGCTATACTCAGGTTTAATTCTGGGCGCGATGATGGGGCCGACGCTGGTTTTCTCTATTCCGGTGGCGCTTGGCATTATCGAGCCGTCTGACCGTCGTTACCTGGCACTCGGCGTGCTGGCGGGTATTGTCACCATCCCTGTCGGCTGTATCGCCGGAGGGTTGATTGCCATGTATTCCGGCGTTGAGATCAATGGCCAGCCGGTAGAGTTCACCTTCGCGCTGATCCTGATGAACATGATCCCGGTATTGATTGTGGCGGTGCTGGTAGCGCTGGGTCTGAAATTTATCCCGGAAAAAATGATCAACGGTTTCCAGATCTTCGCCAAATTCCTCGTGGCGCTGATAACGATCGGTCTGGCGGCGGCGGTAGTGAAGTTCCTGCTGGGCTGGGAGCTGATCCCGGGTCTTGATCCTATCTTTATGGCCCCTGGCGACAAACCTGGCGAAGTGATGCGCGCCATTGAAGTCATCGGTTCCATCTCCTGTGTGCTGCTCGGCGCTTATCCAATGGTGCTGCTGTTGACCCGCTGGTTTGAAAAACCGCTGATGAGCGTCGGAAATCTGCTGAAAATCAACAATATTGCTGCGGCAGGGATGGTGGCGACGCTGGCGAACAACATTCCGATGTTCGGCATGATGAAGCAGATGGATACCCGCGGCAAAGTGATTAACTGTGCGTTTGCGGTCTCCGCCGCGTTCGCCCTTGGCGACCACTTAGGCTTCGCTGCCGCGAACATGAACGCCATGATCTTCCCGATGATTGTCGGCAAGCTGATTGGTGGTGTGACGGCGATTGGCGTGGCGATGCTGCTGGTGCCAAAAGATGACCCGGCAGCGGTTAAAACCGAAGTGGAGGCGCAATCGTGAAGACTCGCCAGCTACTGAGCGTCGGTATCGATATCGGCACCACTACCACTCAGGTGATCTTCTCGCGCCTTGAGCTGGTTAACCGTGCGGCAGTGTCGCAGGTGCCGCGTTACGAATTCATCAAACGCGAAATTAGCTGGCAAAGCCCGGTCTTCTTTACTCCCGTCGATAAGCAGGGCGGGTTACAAGAAGCCGAACTGAAGGCGCTGATTCTGGCCCAGTACCAGGCCGCAGGCATTGCTCCGGAGTCCGTGGATTCCGGGGCTGTCATCATCACCGGCGAGAGTGCGAAAACCCGTAACGCCCGCCCGGCGGTGATGACCCTTTCCCAGTCTCTCGGTGACTTTGTCGTCGCCAGCGCCGGACCGCATCTGGAATCGGTGATTGCTGGTCACGGGGCTGGGGCGCAAACCCTGTCGGAACAGCGTCTGTGTCGCGTGTTGAACATCGATATCGGCGGCGGCACGTCGAACTACGCGCTGTTCGACGCCGGAAAAGTGAGCGGAACTGCCTGTCTGAACGTCGGCGGCAGACTGCTGGAAACCAACGCTCAGGGGCGTGTCGCTTATGCGCATCAGCCGGGACAACGGATTGTTGACGAGGTCTTCGGCGCGGGTTGCGATGCGCACGCGCTGACGGTCGCGCAACTGGGACAGGTAGCGCAGCGGATGGCCGATCTTATCGTTGAGGTGATTGACGGTACGCTCTCGCCGCTGGCGCAGGCACTGATGCAAACGGGATTATTGCCTGCAGGGATGCAGCCTGACGTCATTACGCTTTCCGGCGGTGTGGGGGAGTGTTATCGCAACCAACCTGCCGATTCATTCTGTTTTTCTGATATAGGGCCCCTGCTGGCAATGGCGCTGCATGAACATCCGCGCTTGCGTGAGATGAACGTGCAGTTCCCGGCGCAAACCGTGCGCGCCACGGTGATTGGCGCAGGAGCCCACACGCTGTCGCTTTCTGGCAGCACCATATGGCTGGAGGGCGTTGCGCTTCCGCTGCGCAATCTGCCGGTAGCCATTCCTGTAGAGGAATCCAGTCTGGTCGACGCCTGGCATCAGGCGCTGATTCAGCTCGATCTTTGCCCGCAAACTGACGCGTATGTCCTGGCGCTTCCCGCCTCGTTGCCAGTGCGTTACGCCGCATTACTCTCGGTCATCGACGCGCTGTTAGCGTTTGTCGCGCGTTTTCCGAATCCGCATCCCCTGCTGGTGGTGGCCGAGCAGGACTTTGGTAAAGCCCTGGGCATGCTGTTACGCCCACAGTTACAGCAACACCCGCTGGCGGTCATTGACGAAGTTTCCGTCCAGTCGGGGGACTATATCGACATTGGTACGCCTCTTTTTGGCGGATCGGTTGTGCCGGTGACGGTGAAATCACTCGCATTTCCTTCCTGAGGGAACGACTTATGAAACTAAAGACCACATTGTTCGGCAATGTTTATCAGTTTAAGGATGTAAAAGAGGTGCTGGCAAAAGCCAACGAACTGCGTTCGGGGGATGTGCTGGCAGGGGTCGCCGCAGAAAGCTCGCAAGAGCGTGTTGCTGCGAAACAGGTGTTGTCGGAAATGACGGTAGCGGATATTCGCAACAACCCGGTGATTTCCTATGAGGAGGATTGCGTTACGCGTCTGATTCAGGATGACGTCAACGAAACGGCCTATAACCGCATTAAAAACTGGAGCATCAGCGAGCTGCGCGAATACGTGCTGAGCGATGAAACCTCCGTTGACGACATTGCCTTCACGCGTAAAGGTTTGACTTCGGAAGTGGTGGCGGCGGTCGCCAAAATCTGTTCAAACGCTGACCTGATCTACGGCGGCAAGAAGATGCCGGTAATCAAAAAGGCTAACACCACCATTGGTTTGCCTGGCACGTTCAGCTGCCGCTTACAGCCGAACGACACCCGTGATGATGTGCAGAGTATTGCGGCGCAAATCTACGAGGGGCTCTCCTTCGGTGCGGGCGATGCGGTGATCGGCGTTAACCCGGTAACGGATGACGTGGAGAACTTAAGCCGCGTGCTGGACACCGTTTACGGGGTTATCGACAAGTTCAACATCCCGACTCAGGGCTGCGTGCTGGCGCACGTCACCACCCAGATTGAAGCTATTCGTCGCGGTGCGCCGGGCGGGCTTATTTTCCAGAGTATTTGCGGCAGTGAAAAAGGGCTGAAAGAGTTTGGCGTTGAACTGGCAATGCTGGATGAGGCGCGTGCCGTCGGCGCAGAGTTCAACCGTATCGCCGGGGAAAACTGCCTGTACTTTGAAACCGGGCAGGGTTCCGCGCTGTCAGCGGGCGCTAACTTCGGTGCGGATCAGGTGACGATGGAAGCGCGTAACTACGGTCTGGCGCGCCATTACGATCCGTTCCTCGTCAATACCGTGGTGGGCTTTATCGGGCCGGAGTATCTCTACAACGACCGCCAGATTATCCGCGCCGGTCTGGAAGATCACTTTATGGGCAAGCTGAGCGGCATTTCGATGGGCTGTGACTGCTGCTACACCAACCATGCCGATGCCGACCAGAACCTCAACGAAAACCTGATGATTCTGCTCGCCACCGCTGGCTGCAACTACATCATGGGCATGCCGCTCGGTGACGACATCATGCTCAACTACCAGACTACCGCCTTCCACGATACCGCGACCGTGCGTCAGTTGCTGAATCTGCGTCCGTCGCCGGAGTTTGAACGCTGGCTGGAAACGATGGGCATTATGGCAAATGGTCGTCTGACCAAACGGGCGGGCGATCCGTCACTGTTCTTCTGATGACGCGGGGATGACAAACAATGGATCAAAAACAGATTGAAGAAATTGTACGCAGTGTAATGGCGTCAATGGGACAACCGCAGCCGCAGGCATCCGCGCCGTCACCACAAGCGCAATGCAGCACGACGCAATGTGCCGCCTCCTCTGCGGCGGAAAGCTGCGCGCTGGACTTGGGTTCAGCCGAAGCCAAAGCCTGGATTGGCGTGGAGAACCCGAACCGCGCTGATGTGCTGACGGAGCTGCGTCGCAGCACTGCCGCGCGCGTCTGTACCGGTCGTGCGGGTCCGCGTCCGCGTACTCAGGCGCTGCTGCGTTTCCTGGCTGACCACTCACGCTCGAAAGATACCGTCCTGAAAGAGGTGCCGGAAGAGTGGGTGAAAGCGCAGGGGCTGCTGGAAGTGCGTTCGGAAATTAGCGACAAAAACCTGTACCTGACCCGCCCGGACATGGGCCGTCGTCTGAGCCCGGAGGCTATTGAGGCGCTGAAGGCACAGTGTCTGGCGAATCCGGACGTGCAGGTGGTGGTTTCCGATGGCCTCTCTACCGACGCCATTACCGCCAACTATGAAGAGATCCTGCCGCCGTTGCTGGCCGGGTTAAAACAGGCGGGGCTGAAAGTCGGTACTCCGTTCTTTGTGCGCTATGGCCGTGTGAAGATCGAAGATCAGATCGGCGAAATTCTTGGCGCGAAAGTGGTGATACTGCTGGTCGGTGAGCGTCCGGGTCTGGGGCAGTCGGAAAGTCTCTCCTGCTACGCCGTTTATTCACCCCGCGTAGCAACGACCGTTGAGGCTGACCGTACCTGTATTTCCAACATTCACCAGGGCGGTACACCGCCAGTTGAAGCGGCCGCTGTGATTGTAGATTTGGCAAAACGTATGCTGGAGCAGAAAGCGTCCGGCATCAACATGACCCGTTAAGGAGGCATCATGCCAGCATTAGATTTAATTCGACCCTCGGTCACCGCGATGCGTGTAATTGCCTCCGTTAACGCTGAGTTTGCACGTGAACTTAAATTACCGCCACATATACGTAGTCTCGGACTCATCACTGCAGATTCTGATGATGTAGCGTATATTGCCGCAGATGAAGCCACCAAACAGGCGATGGTCGAAGTCGTGTATGGCCGCTCGCTGTATGCGGGAGCCGCGCATGGCCCGTCACCGACAGCCGGTGAAGTGATGATCATGCTCGGCGGCCCGAATCCGGCGGAAGTGCGTGCCGGTCTGGACGCGATGGTCGCCAACATCGAAAGTGGCGCGGCGTTCCAGTGGGCGAACGATGCAGAAAACACGGCATTCCTCGCGCATGTGGTTTCACGTACCGGTTCGTATCTTTCGGCAACGGCCGGGTGTCGACTCGGCGATCCGATGGCCTATCTGGTGGCGCCGCCGCTGGAAGCGACATTTGGGATTGATGCGGCGCTGAAATCTGCCGATGTACAACTGGTGACCTACGTGCCGCCGCCGTCAGAAACCAACTATTCCGCTGCGTTTCTGACCGGCAGCCAGGCCGCCTGTAAAGCAGCCTGTAACGCGTTTGCCGATGCCGTTCTGGATATTGCTCGTAATCCAGTGCAGCGCGCGTAAGGGAGGTTTCCATGATCAATGCACTGGGATTACTGGAAGTGGATGGCATGGTTGCCGCTGTTGATGCTGCGGATGCCATGCTGAAAGCCGCCAACGTGCGTCTGCTCAGTCACGAAGTGCTCGATCCTGGCAGGCTTACGCTGGTGGTTGAGGGGGATTTAGCGGCGTGTCGCGCGGCGCTGGATTCCGGAAGCGCTGCCGCACAGCGAACAGGCCGTGTTATCAGTCGCAAGGAAATCGGGCGGCCAGACGATGACACCCAGTGGCTGATCGGCACGTTTAAGCGCCAGCCAACACAATCTGTGAAATCGGAAAAGACGCCAGATGAGCCGGTGGCGTCTGAATCCCTGGAGGAACTGCTGGCGCAGTTGGCAACAATACGTCAGGGAATGACGGCAGGGGAGGTGGCGGCGCACTTTGGCTGGCCACTTGAAAAAGCCAGAAATGCGCTGGAACAGCTCTTTTCTGATGGGACGTTGCGTAAACGCAGTAGTCGCTATCGTCTGAAGAACGTATAACCTGTCGGAGGCGCCGGGGGCTTCGGTGAAGTTCCCGGCTTAAAAGATCATGAAAAAGACCCGTACAGCAAACTTGCATCATCTTTATCATGAAGCGTTGCCCGAAGACGTTAAACTTACGCCGAAGGTCGAGGTGGACGCGGTTCACCAGCGACGGACAACGGATGTTTATGAGCACGCCCTTACCATTACCGCCTGGCAGCAGATCTATGATCAGCTGAATCCCGGCAAATTTCATGGCGAATTCACGGAAATCCTGCTGGATGATATTCAGGTATTCCGTGAATACACCGGTCTGGCGTTACGACAATCTTGTCTGGTCTGGCCAAACTCATTCTGGTTTGGCATTCCGGCGACACGCGGCGAGCAGGGATTTATTGGTTCGCAGTGCCTTGGCAGCGCGGAGATTGCGACCCGACCGGGGGGAACCGAATTTGAGTTGAGCACCCCGGATGATTACACCATTCTTGGGGTGGTCATCTCCGAAGAGGCCATTACACGGAATGCGAACCTTTTACATAACCCGGAACGGGTGCTGCATATGCTGCGCAACCAGTCAGCGCTGGAGGTAAAAGAACAGCATAAAGCGGAGCTGTGGGGGTTCGTGCAGCAGGCGCTGGCGACCTTCAGCGAGAATCCAGGTAATTTACATCAGCCCGCCGTACGTAAAGTACTGCGGGATAATTTGTTGTTGGCGATGGGCACGATGCTGGAGGAAGCGCAGCCGATCATGACCGCTGAGAGCATCAGCCATCAGAGCTATCGACGCTTGCTGTCGCGCGCGCGCGAGTATGTGCTGGATAATATGTCAGAGCCGCTGACCGTACTGGATTTGTGTAATCAACTGCATGTGAGCCGCCGCACGCTGCAAAACGCTTTTCACGCGATTTTAGGTATAGGGCCAAACGCGTGGTTGAAAAGGATCCGCTTAAATGCGGTGCGTCGTGAGTTGATAAGCCCCTGGTCGAAAAACGTCACGGTCAAAGACGCCGCGATGCAGTGGGGGTTCTGGCATTTGGGACAGTTTGCCACCGATTATCAGCACCTGTTTGCCGAGAAACCGTCGCTGACGTTGCACCAGCGGATGCGCCAGTGGGGGTAAGTGCAGCGTGTGTGCCGGATGGCGACGCTTTGCGTCTTATCCGGCCTACAAGTCTGTGCAATTTGTAGACCTGATAAGCTGTAGGTCTGATAAGCGAAGCGCCATCAGACAATGACGCAATACCGATGCCGGATGGCGACGTTTTTGCGCCTTATCCGGCGTACAAGTCTGTGCAATTTGTAGACCTGATAAGCGCAGCGCCATCAGGCAATGACGCAATACTGATGCCGGATGGCGACGTTTTCACGCCTTATCCGGCCTACGAGTCTGTGCAATTTGTAGACCTGATAAGCTGTAGGCCTGATAAGCGAAGCGCCATCAGACAATGACGCAATACCGATGCCGGATGGCGACGTTTTCGCGCCTTATCCGGCGTACAATTCTGTGCAATTTGTAGGCCTGATAAGCGAAGCGCCATCAGACAATCACATCCAATCGCGTACCCGAATAAACTCACTCAATGCCGCTTCCGGGCTGCCTTCTTCCGGCTGCCAGTCATATTCCCAGCGAACCAGCGGCGGCATTGACATCAAAATGGATTCGGTGCGCCCGCCAGTCTGCAGCCCAAACAACGTTCCTCTGTCCCACACCAGGTTGAATTCCACGTAGCGCCCGCGACGATAGAGCTGGAAGTTACGCTCACGTTCACCCCAGCCCATCGTTTTGCGGCGCTCGACGATCGGCAGATACGCATCGCTATACCCTTTTCCGACTGCCTGCATAAAGGCAAAACAGCTGTCGAAATCCGGTGTGTTCAGGTCGTCAAAGAACAACCCGCCAATGCCGCGCTGTTCGTTGCGATGTTTAAGGAAGAAGTAGTCGTCGCACCACTTTTTGTAACGTGGGTAGACCTCATCGCCAAAGGGCTGGCATAAATCACGCGCCGTGCGGTGCCAGTGAATGGCATCGTCTGCAAAGCCGTAGTAGGGCGTGAGATCAAAGCCCCCGCCAAACCACCAGACCGGGTCCGCCCCCGGTTTTTCGGCGATGAAAAAACGCACGTTGGCATGGCTGGTTGGAATGTACGGGTTGAGTGGATGTACCACCAGCGAGACACCCATCGCTTCAAAGCTGCGCCCGGCCAGTTCAGGCCGGTGTGCGGTGGCGGATGCGGGCATCGCATCGCCGTGAACATGAGAGAAATTGACGCCCGCCTGTTCAAAGATCCCACCGCTGCGCAACACCCGACTGCGTCCGCCGCCGCCCGCTTCACGCTGCCAGTTGTCCTCGACGAAGCTGGTGCCGTCGACGGCTGATAATTGCTGGCAAATGTCATCCTGCAAACTCAGCAGGAACTGTTTCACGTGTTGTACATCGGGTTTCATGGTTAACGTTTCTTCGAGTGGGCTTTCTGGTTATCAAACCAGTGAAAATAGCTGATCACGCCGTTGGCGATGGCGGTGGCAATTTTTTGCCGGAATGCGGTTGTGCCCAACAGGCGTTCCTCTTCTGGGTTGGTAATAAAAGAGGTCTCAACCAATACCGACGGAATTGACGGTGATTTTAGCACCACGAACGCGGCCTGTTCTGTACTGCGACTGTGCAGACGATGTACGGGTTTGATCTTCCTGAGAATATGCGACCCCAGCGTCAGGCTGTTTTTAATGGTGTCTGTCTGTACCAGGTCGAAAAGCACCTGCTGCAACAGATGATCTTTGTCGGTGGTTTTCTTGCCCGCGACTTCATCGGCCCGGTTCTCGCGATCGGAGAGGTATTTCGCCATGGCGCTACTGGCGCCGCGATTGGAGAGCGCGAAAACAGACGCGCCCGCGGCTGACGGGTTGGTAAAACCATCGGCGTGAATGGACATGAACAGGTCAGCGCCGTGTTTGTGGGCAATTTCAACGCGATCGTATAGCGGAATAAATGTGTCGCCGTTACGGGTTAAACGTGCATCAATCCCCTGAGCACGCAATATTGAACGAACGTTTTTTGCGATGGCCAGCACCACATGTTTCTCTTTTGAACCGTTGCGTCCAATGGCGCCGGTGTCGATTCCTCCGTGACCGGGGTCGAGCACGACAACACGTCTGGCACCCGCTTTTTTAGCCTTCGGCGTACTGTGGCCGTTGCTGGTTTTCAGGGGTTCTTCTTTGGCGAAGGCGTTTGACATACCTGACAGCGTCAGGGCTGCCAGCCCAGCTTTCAGCACCTGGCGGCGCGATGTGAGAGTTTTTAGTGGTTTAAAAGTGCTCATACGGCCTGAGTTGTAATAAATATAAGTTCCAGATGTTATATCGTACCGCGTATTCCGTTACGACTGTTCAGGATGAGAATTGTTTTACGTTTCATTTCAATACGTGACAATGGTCGTATTATGCCATTTTTTTCGCCGCTTCGCGTCAGATATTGGCTAAATCAGACGATCGCGCCATAATCACAGTTTTTAACCCTAAAAGGTAACTCATACCATGGAGATACGCGTTTTCCGCCAGCAAGATTTCGAAGAGGTGATCACCCTTTGGGAGCGCTGTGATCTGTTGCGTCCATGGAACGATCCGGAAATGGACATCGAGCGTAAGGTGAACCATGACGTCAGCTTGTTCCTGGTCGCTGAGGTGAACGGCGAAGTTGTCGGCACGGTGATGGGGGGATACGACGGACATCGCGGCTCGGCGTACTATCTTGGCGTGCACCCGGAGTTTCGTGGTCGTGGCATCGCCAATGCGCTACTGAACCGACTGGAGAAAAAGCTGATTGCCCGCGGTTGCCCGAAAATTCAAATCATGGTGCGCGACGATAACGACGTCGTGCTGGGCATGTATGAGCGCCTGGGCTACGAGCACAGCGATGTGCTGAATTTGGGTAAGCGTTTGATTGAAGATGAAGAGTATTGAGTTTCATCCTGGCGACTACGACAGTCACGGACGTTTACGCCTGCCTTTTCTGTTCTGGTGCGTTCTGTTGCTACAGGCGCGTACCTGGGTATTGTTTGTGATTGCGGGCTCATCCCGCGATCAGGGCAATACGCTGCTGAATCTGTTTTATCCCGATCACCACGCTTTTTGGCTGGGGCTCATCCCTGGCGTACCCGCCGTGTTGGCGTTTTTACTCAGTGGGCGGCGCTTCGCGTTTCCGGTTCTGTGGCACGGAGTTCGCTGGCTTTTGATTTTTGCCCAGTCAGTTCTGCTTTGCTGGCAACCGGTATTGTGGTTGATGGGGGAGCCGGTCAGCGGCGTCGGGCTGGCGCTGGTCGTCGTGGATATCGTCGCGCTTATCTGGCTGGTGACTCACCGGCGTTTACGTGCCTGTTTTGCCATTGAAAAAGAATAACGGCACTTTTTAGCGAAGCCGGACTCCAACCAAGGTTAATTAATAAAGAAAGGAAGTGAGATGAAATCGCTGCGTTTACTGGTATGTGCTTTGCCGTTGGCCTTAACTGGCTGCTCCACGCTCTCTTCGGTGAACTGGTCTGCGGCCAACCCGTGGAACTGGTTTGGCTCGTCGACAGAAGTCACTGAACAAGGCGTAGGGACATTAACGGCATCCACCCCGCTTGATGAAAACGCCATTGCTGATGCGCTGGATGGCGACTATCGCCTGCGTAGCGGGATGAAAACGGATAACGGCAATGTCGTACGTTATTTCGAGGCGATGAAGGGCGACAAGGTCGCGATGGTGATCAACGGCGACCAGGGAACCCTTAGCCGGATTGCTGTTCTGGACAGCGAAATTCCGGCACACACCGGTGTGGAGATCGGTACACCGTTTAGCGACCTTTACAGTAAGGCATTCGGCAACTGCGAGTTGGCGTCGGGTGATGACAGCAATGCTGTAGAGTGTAAAGCGGAAGGCAGTCAGCATATTAGCTATGTTTTCTCTGGTGAGTGGAGCGGTCCGGAAGGCTTAATGCCCTCTGATGACACGCTGAAAAACTGGACGGTGAGCAAAATTATCTGGCGTCGTTAATTTGCGTCGAAACAAACCGCCTCGCAGAAAAAACGGTTACAATAGCCCCCATCAATAATGCCACGCAGTCGTGGCATTCTCATATTCAGGAGGAATGATGTCTCAGGTTCAGAGTGGCATTTTGCCAGAACATTGCCGTGCGGCGATTTGGATTGAAGCCAATGTTAAAGGGGAGGTTGATGCCCTGCGTGCGGCGAGCAAAGCGTTTGTCGACAAACTGGCAACCTTCGAAACAAAATTCCCTGATGCGCACTTAGGCGCCGTCGTGGCTTTTGGCAACAACACCTGGCGCGCCCTCAGCGGCGGAGTGGGTGCAGAAGAGCTGAAAGATTTTATCCCTTATGGTAAAGGTCTGGCACCGGCAACGCAGTACGACGTGCTGATCCATATTTTATCCCTGCGTCATGACGTGAATTTCTCCGTTGCTCAGGCGGCGATGGAAGCCTTTGGTGACTGCATCGAAGTGAAAGAAGAGATCCACGGTTTCCGTTGGGTAGAAGAGCGCGATCTCAGCGGTTTTGTCGATGGGACGGAAAACCCGGCAGGCGTTGAGACGCGCCGTGAGGTTGCGGTCATTAAAGACGGCGTTGATGCGGGCGGCAGCTATGTGTTCGTACAGCGTTGGGAGCACAACCTGAAGCAGCTCAACCGCATGAGCATCCACGATCAGGAGATGATGATTGGTCGCACCAAAGAAGCCAACGAAGAGATCGATGGCGACGATCGTCCTGCGACCTCTCACCTGAGTCGCGTGGATCTGAAAGAAGACGGCAAAGGACTGAAAATTGTTCGCCAGAGCCTGCCGTACGGGACGGCCAGTGGTACTCATGGTCTCTATTTCTGCGCCTACTGCGCACGTTTGTACAACATCGAACAGCAGTTGTTGAGCATGTTCGGCGACACTGACGGCAAACGCGATGCCATGTTGCGCTTCACCAAACCGGTGACTGGCGGTTACTACTTTGCGCCATCTCTGGATCGTTTGATGGCGCTGTAAGGCGTTAACGGCTTTGCTCGTTGAAAGGCCAGTCAGTGATGTCACTGACTGGCCTTTTTGTTATTCACGTTTCAGCGTGGTGCGGGGGAAACGGAGGGCAAGCTGCATTTTTTAATCCAGATTCACGTTACGACAGCCAAAGAGCACCGTAAAAATAAAACCGCTCGCCCAGGAAATCAGTATTCCACCGGCATACACCGCCATTGCAGGGAGGATACCTTGCGCTGAGGTCATTAATGGCAGGGCCACCAGGCCGGAAGGGCCAAAGGCGCTGTTTAACCCCATCGGCAGACCGGACCAGGCCACCAGACCGATAAACAGACCACCGGCCGCGCCACCAAAGCAGGCGGTGATAAACGGCTTCATTCGCGGCAATGTGACGCCATAAATCAGCGGTTCGCCGACGCCAAGTAAGCCTGGAATGATCGCGCCGCGAACCTGGCTGCGTAACGCACTGTGTTTTTCTGCCCGCCAGTAGAGCGCCAGTGCGGCCCCGACCTGGCCCGCGCCCGCCATGGAAAGTATCGGGAACAAGCTGTTAAAACCCTGACTGCTCATTAACGCCAGATAGACGGGAATAAAGCCCTGATGGACGCCAAATACGACAGAAATCAGGAAAAGCCCGGCGAGGACAGCACACCCCAGCGGATTGCTGTTGAGATGGATAAAGAGCCACGACATCCCTTCGAACAGCCATCCGCCCAGCGGCATAATCACCAGATAAGCCAGAATCGCCGTGATTACCAGGGTTAGCATGGAGGTCAGAAGCATATCCAGATCATCAGGCATAAAACGGCGAATCAGACCTTCAATGCGTGCGCTGGCCCAGGCGGCGATCAGGACGCCAATAATGTTGCCGCGTGGGTCTATCGGCAGTCCAAAGAAATCCTGCAGACCGGAGTAATAACCCGTGGTGGCGCCCGGGTTGTACCCCAGCAAGAATAGCGAGGCAATGATGGCACCGTTAACCCCTGTGCCGCCAAACGCTTGCGCCGCGTTGTAACCAATAAGAATAACCAAAAAGGTAAACAGCCCTTTGCTGAAGACCTTCATAAAGTTCAGCGCATCGGGAAGCGTCCCGGTCGCATCGGCCGGGACGTGCATCACGGTACCGATCAGCGTCGCAATCCCAAGTAGCAGACCCGCGGCAATAAAGCCGGGGATCAGCGGTGTGAAAATAGTGGCAAATTTTGACAGAAACTGCTGAATCCCGGATGTCTGCTTCGCTTTAATCTGGCGTTTGTTCTGCGCAGCGATTTCCGCAGCCTGTGGGGTAACCGTTTCGCCCAACAACACGTTCATGGCATCTGCCGCGCGTTGCGCTTTACCTGGGCCAAAAATGACCTGCACCTGGTTATCAGAGATCAAAACGCCTTTCACCCCCTCCAGCGTTTTAATGGCGGGATCAACCAGACTGCTGTCATGCACAGACAGCCGCAAACGGGTCATGCAGTTACCGCATTTGGCAATGTTAGCCGCGCCGCCGACCCGATCGATGATGGTATTCAGGAGTTCGTGACTGATTTCTTTTGCCATTCCCGTTATTCCTCTTCCAGTACCCGGCGAATGAAACCGCCATGCTGCTCAAGCCGCAACCTGGCTTCTGTTGCATCGAGGTTTTTCAGCAACATGATAATGGCCGTTTTGCAGTGACGCGCACACGCCAACAGCGCGTCTTCGGCTTGTTGTTCAGTACAGCCTGTTGCATTTTTGACGATATTGACCTGCCGGGCATTCAGTTTTTCGTTGGTGGCGACAACGTCCACCATCAGATTTCCGAATACTTTTCCTGATTTAATCATCAGACCGGTCGAGAGCATGTTGAGAACGAGTTTTTGCGCGGTGCCCGCTTTCATACGAGAAGAACCGGTGACCACTTCTGCGCCGACGACGGGGGTGATGGCCAGCTCTGCGGTGTTTGACACATCGCTGCCCGGATTACAGGAGATGCCGATCGTCCGACAACCGATTTTACGGGCATATTCCAGTCCGGCGATGACATACGGAGTACGACCACTGGCCGCGATGCCCACCACCACATCGGTGTTGTTCAATCCGAGTTTTTTCAGGTCGTTGATGCCGAGTTCCCGGTCATCTTCTGCGCCTTCAATGGCGTGTTGTAGCGCGCGATCGCCCCCGGCAATCACGCCCACGACGACCCCAGGGGCCACGCCGTAAGTCGGGGGACATTCACTGGCATCAAGAACACCGAGGCGGCCTGACGTCCCTGCGCCAGTATAAATCAGACGTCCGCCAGCGCTGACCTGAGCTGTAATCATATCGATGGCCGCTGCGATATCAGGCAGCACACGCTCTATCGCAAGGGGAACGGTTTTATCCTCATTATTGATGATTTGGCACATCTCTAATGTCGATACACGGTCAATTTCTGCAGAGGCGCGGTTCGCCCCTTCGGTAATCATCTTTTCAAGTTTCATAATGCAGGTTGCCTTACAGGTTCGTCGTGACTTTATGATATAACTGGAATCATATATTTCATAAAATTAAACACAATGAGAATCATTGAGTCTCGTTGCGGAGTGTGAGGGCAATCAAACTCTGACAGGCCTTTATGGTATGCTGCGCTGAGGGTTTGGAATTTTTGATTCCATGATGACGGGGGCTGGAGCGAGATGTTTTATCTGACGAAAATGCGCAATGCTGAGGGCGAATTCACAGAGAATGAGCAGAAAATTGCCGGGTTTCTTTTAGCGAATCTCAGTGAGCTGAAGGCGGTTTCTTCCCGTAGCATGGCAAAACAGCTGGATGTGAGTCAGTCCAGCATCGTGAAATTTGCCCAGAAGCTTGGGGCCAAAGGCTTTACTGAACTCCGAATGGCGTTGATTGAAGAGCACAGTATTAGCCGGGAAAAAAAACATGATACGGCGCTGCATCTGCACAGCACCATTACCAGTGAAGACAGCCTGGAAGTCATCGCCCGCAAGCTTAACCGGGAAAAAATGTTTGCTCTTGAACAAACCTGCAGCCTGATGGATTTCGCTCGTCTGCAAGCGGTCATCGGGGCAATCAGCAAAGCCAGCCTCATCCAGATAACCGGAGTCGGCGGTTCGTCGCTGGTGGGACGGGATTTATCGTACAAGCTCATGAAAATTGGCTATCGCGTTGCCTGTGAGGTGGATACCCATGTTCAGGCCACGGTTGCGCAGGCCCTGCAAAAAGGGGATGTGCAGATAGCGATCTCCTACAGCGGTTCGAAAAAGGAAATCGTGTTGTGCGCTGAAGCTGCGCGTAAACAAGGAGCCACCGTGGTCGCTATCACATCATTGAGTGATTCACCGTTACGCCGCCTGGCGCACTACACGCTGGACACGGTATCCGGAGAAACCGAATGGCGAAGCTCTTCCATGTCTACGCGAACCGCGCAGAATTCAGTGACCGACCTTCTCTTTATCGGCATGGTACAGCTCAACGATGTTGAGTCCCTGCGCATGATCGAACGCAGTAGCCAGCTTATTAAGCAGTTGGGTAAATAAGGGGCTGATTTTTTACTTAAGATTTACCTCAATTAGTGAGCTGTTCCGCAGCACTTATTTGTTATTGCTGTATTTTCAGTGTTAATGGAGTGTAAGGCTCTGTATTCAAATGGAGAACATTGAAATGGGTAAACTCACGGGTAAAACAGCACTGATTACGGGCGCGTCACAAGGTATTGGCGAAGGGATCGCCAGAGTGTTTGCTCGCCATGGCGCGAACTTAATTTTGTTGGACATCTCCGATGAGATTGAAAAACTGGCGGACGAGCTGGGGGGACGCGGTCATCGTTGTACGGCGGTTCATGCTGACGTCAGGGATGCCGCCTCTGTTGCAGCAGCCATTGCCCGCGCGAAGGAGACGGAAGGTAAAATTGATATTCTCGTCAATAATGCGGGCGTTTGCCGGTTAGGTAACTTTCTCGACATGAGTGAGGAGGACCGGGATTTACATATTGATATCAATATTAAAGGTGTCTGGAACGTCACAAAAGCGGTGCTGCCCGAAATGATCGAGCGCAACGACGGGCGCATTGTGATGATGTCTTCCGTGACTGGCGACATGGTTGCCGACCCAGGTGAAACCGCCTATGCCTTATCCAAAGCTGCGCTGGTCGGTCTCACCAAATCACTGGCCGTGGAATTCGCACAGGCGGGGATTCGGGTGAATGCGATCTGTCCTGGCTACGTGCGCACCCCAATGGCGGAAAGCATTGCCCGACAGTCCAATCCGGATGACCCTGAGTCCGTGCTGACCGAGATGGCGAAAGCGATCCCGATGCGCCGCCTGGCAAGCCCGCTTGAAGTCGGTGAGCTTGCGGCCTTCCTCGCTTCCGATGAATCCAGCTATCTGACGGGGACGCAAAACGTGATTGACGGTGGCAGCACGCTGCCGGAAAGCGTCAGTGTTGGTGTCTGATTGACACGCATGACCTCCTCACCCTCGGTGGGGAGGTGTTCTCTTATTCTCTTTTCAACTTTCAAATCATCAAACGGTATATAAAACCGTTACTCCTTTGACGCTAGTTATAAATATGATGGCAAATAGAAAGTCATTAAATTTATAAGGGTGCGCAATGGCCATCAACTTACTGAAAAAAAGAACCCTGACGCTGGCAGCAATTCTGTTACTGGCTGGCCAGGCGCAGGCAACGGAACTGCTGAACAGTTCATACGATGTTTCCCGCGAGCTGTTTGCTGCCCTGAACCCGCCGTTTGAACAGCAATGGGCGAAAGACAACGGCGGCGACAAGCTGACGATTAAACAATCTCATGCCGGGTCATCAAAACAGGCGCTGGCGATTTTGCAGGGTCTGAAAGCCGATGTCGTCACTTATAACCAGGTGACGGATGTGCAGATCCTGCACGATAAAGGCAAGCTGATCCCAGCGGACTGGCAGAGCCGTCTGCCAAATAACAGTTCGCCATTCTATTCCACGATGGCGTTCCTGGTGCGCAAGGGCAACCCGAAAAACATTCACGACTGGAGCGATCTGGTGCGAACGGATGTGAAACTGATTTTCCCGAACCCGAAAACCTCTGGTAATGCGCGTTATACCTATCTGGCGGCCTGGGGTGCGGCAGATAAAGCCGACGGCGGCGATAAAGCCAAAACCGAGCAATTCATGACCCAATTCCTGAAGAATGTTGAGGTGTTTGACACCGGCGGTCGCGGTGCCACCACTACCTTCGTTGAACGTGGACTGGGCGATGTGCTGATCACCTTTGAGTCGGAAGTGAACAACATTCGCAAACAGTATGAAGCGCAGGGTTTTGAAGTGGTGGTGCCGAAGGTGAATATCCTCGCCGAGTTCCCGGTGGCGTGGGTCGATAAAAACGTGCAGGCCAACGGCACGGAGAAGGCGGCGAAGGCGTATTTGAACTGGCTCTACAGCCCTGAAGCGCAGACCATCATTACTGATTTCTACTACCGCGTGAACAACCCGGAAGTGATGGACAAGCTGAAAGACAAATTCCCGCAAACCGAACTGTTCCGCGTGGAAGAGAAGTTTGGCGCCTGGCCTGCGGTGATGAAAACCCATTTTGCCAGCGGTGGCGAACTGGACAAACTGCTGGCGGCGGGGCGTAACTAAATGTTGGCGGTCTCCTCCAGACGCGTGCTGCCCGGCTTTACTTTAAGTCTGGGCACCAGCTTGCTGTTCGTCTGCCTGATTTTGCTGCTGCCGCTCAGTGCGCTGGTGATGCAGCTTTCTGAGATGAGCTGGGCGCAGTACTGGGAAGTGATCACCAATCCGCAGGTGGTTGCGGCCTATAAAGTCACGCTGTTGTCGGCGTTTGTGGCATCGATTTTTAACGGTGTATTCGGCCTGCTGATGGCGTGGATCTTAACCCGCTATCGCTTTCCGGGGCGCACGTTGCTGGATGCGTTGATGGATCTGCCGTTTGCCCTGCCAACGGCGGTCGCGGGTTTGACGCTGGCGTCGCTGTTTTCGGTCAACGGTTTTTACGGCGAGTGGCTGGCGAAGTTTGATATCAAAGTGACCTATACCTGGCTCGGTATTGCGGTCGCGATGGCGTTTACCAGCATTCCATTTGTGGTGCGCACGGTGCAACCGGTTCTGGAAGAGTTAGGTCCGGAATACGAAGAAGCGGCAGAGACGCTCGGTGCGACCCGCTGGCAGAGTTTTCGCAAGGTGGTGTTGCCGGAGCTCTCTCCGGCGCTGGTGGCAGGTGTGGCGCTCTCCTTTACCCGCAGTCTGGGAGAGTTTGGCGCAGTGATTTTTATCGCGGGCAATATCGCGTGGAAAACCGAAGTGACCTCGCTGATGATTTTTGTTCGCCTGCAGGAGTTTGATTATCCGGCGGCGAGCGCGATCGCATCGATTATCCTGGCTGCGTCGTTGTTACTGCTGTTCTCAATTAACACTTTGCAAAGTCGCTTTGGTCGACGTGTGGTAGGTCACTGATGGCGGACGTTACTCAATTAAAGCGCTATGACGCGCCCCGCATTAACTGGGGGAAATGGTTGCTGATTGGCGCGGGCATGCTGGTGTCCACGTTTATTTTGCTGGTGCCGATGATCTCCATCTTCGTGCAGGCATTCAGCAAAGGATTGATGCCGGTATTACAGAATCTGGCCGACCCGGACATGCTCCACGCCATCTGGCTGACCGTACTGATTGCATTGATTGCCGTGCCGGTCAACCTGGTGTTCGGCGTGTTGCTGGCGTGGCTGGTAACGCGCTTTAACTTCCCGGGCCGCCAGTTGCTGCTGACGCTGCTGGATATCCCGTTTGCCGTCTCGCCGGTGGTCGCCGGTCTGGTGTATCTGTTGTTTTATGGCTCTAACGGTCCGCTGGGTGGCTGGCTGGATGAGCATAACCTGCAAATTATGTTCTCCTGGCCGGGCATGGTGCTGGTCACTATTTTCGTCACCTGCCCATTTGTGGTACGTGAACTGGTGCCGGTGATGTTAAGTCAGGGGAGCCAGGAAGACGAAGCGGCGATTTTGCTCGGCGCCTCCGGCTGGCAAATGTTCCGCCGCGTGACGCTGCCGAATATTCGCTGGGCGTTGCTGTACGGCGTGGTGCTGACCAACGCCCGTGCGATTGGCGAATTTGGCGCAGTGTCGGTGGTCTCCGGTTCGATTCGCGGTGAAACCCTGTCGCTGCCGCTACAGATTGAATTACTGGAGCAGGACTACAATACCGTCGGCTCCTTTACCGCCGCCGCGTTACTGACGCTGATGGCGATTATTACCCTGTTTTTGAAGAGCATGTTGCAATGGCGCCTGGAAAATCAGGAAAAACGCGCGCAACAGGAGGAAAATCATGAGCATTGAGATTGCCAATATTAAGAAGTCTTTTGGTCGCACCCAGGTGCTGAATGATATCTCACTGGATATTCCTTCAGGTCAAATGGTGGCGCTGCTGGGGCCTTCCGGTTCCGGAAAAACCACGCTGTTACGGATTATCGCCGGGCTGGAACATCAGTCCAGTGGCCATATTCGCTTCCACGGGACTGACGTCAGCCGCCTGCATGCGCGCGAACGAAAGGTCGGTTTCGTGTTCCAGCATTACGCGCTGTTCCGCCATATGACTGTATTTGACAATATCGCCTTTGGCCTGACGGTGCTGCCGCGTCGTGAGCGCCCGAATGCGGCGGCAATTAAAGCGAAAGTGACAAAGTTGCTGGAGATGGTGCAACTGGCGCATCTGGCAGATCGCTTCCCGGCGCAGCTTTCCGGCGGGCAGAAACAGCGTGTGGCGCTGGCGCGCGCGTTAGCCGTGGAACCGCAAATTCTGTTGCTTGATGAACCGTTTGGCGCGCTTGACGCGCAGGTCCGCAAAGAGTTGCGTCGCTGGCTGCGTCAGCTGCATGAAGAGCTGAAATTCACCAGCGTCTTTGTGACGCACGATCAGGAAGAAGCCACCGAAGTGGCGGACCGCGTGGTGGTGATGAGTCAGGGCAATATTGAGCAGGCCGATGCGCCTGATCAGGTGTGGCGTGAGCCAGCAACCCGTTTTGTGCTGGAGTTTATGGGCGAGGTGAACCGCCTGCAGGGGACCATCCGCGGCGGGCAGTTCCACGTTGGAGCGCACCGTTGGCCGCTGGGCTATACCCCGGCGTATCAGGGGCCTGTCGATCTCTTCCTGCGCCCGTGGGAAGTGGACATCAGTCGTCGTACCAGCCTTGACTCGCCGTTGCCGGTACAGGTACTGGAAGCCAGTCCGAAAGGCCACTACACCCAATTAGTTGTGCAGCCTCTGGGGTGGTACAACGAGCCGCTGACGGTGGTGATGCAAGGTGAAGATGCACCAGCCCGCGGTGAGCGCCTGTTTGTTGGGTTGCAAAATGCGCGTTTGTATAACGGTGAACAACGTATTGAAACGCGCGAGGCGGAGCTTGCTCTGGCTGAATCGGCCTGATAGGTTAATTCGTATGTTTATCGCCCGGTGGTGGCGTGCTTACCGGGTCTGGAATATCGTCGTCACTTGCAGACCGGGTAAGCGCAGCGCTACCCGGCTTTTTTATGAGCAGAAAACGTGAATACATTAGAACACACCATCGGCAACACGCCGCTGGTCAAATTACAGCGTCTGGGGCCGGATAACGGCAGCGAAATTTGGCTCAAACTGGAAGGTAATAATCCGGCGGGTTCGGTAAAAGATCGTGCCGCGTTATCGATGATTGTCGAAGCAGAAAAGCGTGGCGAGATCCAACCGGGCGATGTACTGATTGAAGCAACCAGTGGCAATACCGGAATTGCGCTGGCGATGATCGCCGCACTGAAAGGCTATCGCATGAAACTGCTAATGCCGGACAACATGAGCCAGGAGCGCCGCGCCGCCATGCTCGCTTACGGTGCTGAGCTGATCCTGGTCACCAAAGAGCAGGGAATGGAAGGGGCGCGGGATTTGGCGGCTGCGATGGAAAATCGCGGTGAAGGTAAGTTGCTGGATCAGTTTAACAATCCGGATAATCCATACGCGCACTACACCACCACAGGTCCCGAAATCTGGCAGCAAACGTCCGGGCGGATCACCCATTTTGTCTCTAGCATGGGGACGACCGGCACCATTACCGGCGTGTCGCGCTTTCTGCGTGAGCAGGAAAAACCGGTGACGATAGTGGGATTGCAGCCTGAAGAAGGCAGCAGTATTCCGGGTATTCGCCGTTGGCCGGCAGAATATATGCCGGGCATTTTCAACGCCTCGTTGGTGGATGACGTCTTAGATATTCATCAGGAGGATGCCGAAAAAACAATGCGCGAACTGGCGGTGCGTGAGGGCATTTTCTGCGGCGTCAGCTCCGGCGGCGCGGTGGCCGGGGCGCTGCGCGTGGCGAAAGCGAATCCAGGGGCTGTGGTTGTGGCGATCATTTGCGATCGCGGCGATCGCTATCTTTCGACCGGGGTCTTTGGCGAAGAGCATTTCAGCCAGGGGGCGGGAATCTAAAAACATCGCCCGGCAAGGGCCGGGCATGTCTGCTATTGGCGGTGCTTCTCGATCAGCAGGTCAAGGAATTGCCACAGTTTTTCATTCATTTCCCGGTAATCCCATTCACGCATTTCCGCGTTTGAGCGAATAAAGCGCTTCCCTCTGGCTTCCGCCAGTTCCTGTTCGGAATGTTGAATCAATCCTTCAACCGCTTCGGCGGTCAACTCCATATGGCACTGGAAACCATAAACAAAATTACCGTACTGCACGATTTGTCGTGGGCAGCCTGCGCTTGTGGCAAGTACCGTTGCCTGATCGGTTAGCCCCGGCATGTCGTTGTGCCAGTGACCCACCATCAACGGGGAGCCAAAGTGGGCAAGCAACGGATGCTGTTGACCTGCCTCGGTCAGCGAAATGGGATAATGACCAATCTCTTTTTCCGGGCTTTGACACACTTTCGCCCCCAGTGCCTCGCCAATTAGCTGTGAGCCTAAACAGATCCCCACCACAATCCGTTGCGCGACAATGGCCTGGTTGATCAGATGCTGCTCGGCCAGGGAGTCAAAATGTGGGCACTCGGCAAGCGTGGTGCGCGGTGATTGCGGCCCGCCAAAAACCACCAGCATATCGAAATCATCGGCATTTGCGGGGACAGGCTCTCCGCTATAGACGCGAGACCAGGAGATTGCGTAACCGCGATCTACAGCCCATTGCAGATAGGCTCCGACTGACTCGAACGACTCATGAACAACAAAATGAACTCGCACTTGTATTCTCCTGTTAGCGTTGCAGCGCCTGATGAATATCAGACGCCAGCGTGTTGATGTCGCTGTCGCTGAGTGTCGACAGCGTAATGCGCAGGCCGTGGGCTGGCGTATTAACGGCAAACACTTCGCCTTCACGCACCAGCCAGCCTGATTTTGCCAGTTTAAACGCAACCGTCTGGCTTGCGTCATGAAGCGGTAGCCACAGATTCAGGCCGTCGCCGGGAGTGACGAAATCAATGCCCTGAAGGCGTAATGCCGCCGCCAGTTTTTGCTGCACAGAGGCATAAAACTGACGGGTATGATGAAGCGATTGCTGGAAGTCCTCGTCGCTCAGACAGGCGTAGACGAGATCTTGTAACAGATGGCTGACCCACTGGCTACCGGAGTTCAACCGTAAACGAAGTTTTGCCGAGGTGGCCGCGTCGCTGCAAACGATGGCGAGGCGCAGGTCCGGACCGAGCGCTTTCGACATGGATCGCACCACGGCCCAATGTTGCGTTTCGCGGGCAATGACCGGATACCAGGGGGAGGAAGAAAGCAGGGCGAAGTGATCGTCGACAATCACCAGCACTTGCGGATAACGTGCCAGGATGGCTTGTAGCGCCGCAGCGCGCGATGCGCTCAGGCTGCATCCTGTTGGGTTGTGCGCCCGTGGGGTCAGAATAACGGCTCTGGCTCCTTTTTGCAGAGCCTGCTCCAGCCCTTCCGGCAGCATGCCTTCGCCATCGACAAGTACCGGAGCTGCGCTAAATCCGGCATAACGGAGCATACTGATACTGCTTAAAAAGCAGGGATCTTCCACCACCACGCTGTCACCAGGCAGCAAATGCGCACAGAGCAAGCGCTCAATTGCATCAATGGCGCCGCTGGTCATATCAATTTTGCCCGCGTGAGGGCTCGCATTCTGCATCCAGTGCGCTGCCCATTTCTTGAGTTCAGGAGAGACTGCCGCATCGCCATACAGACGCGGTGATGCGTTTATTGCTGTGAAATAGCGGCTGAGATCGGGCAGACGTCGGGGATCAGGGTTACCGCCGGAGAGATCGGTCAGCGGTGTTCCAGGGTTGCTCCCTTCGAGCGCCACAGGCGATGGAATGCCTTTGATCACCGTTCCGTTGCGTCCAAGGCTAACGGCAAGCCCGGAAGTGACCAGCCGCTTGTAAGCCGCCGCGACAGTATTGCGGTTAATTTCCAGAGCGGTCGCCAGTTCACGGACCGGCGGCAGCGTTTCGCCTGGCGTCAATTTGCCGCTGGCAATATGTTGGCGAATATTGTCAAAGATTTCGTTGGCGGTTTTTCCGTCGATCATTATTGACCTATGACAAAATGAATTTTAGCATATGACGATAATAGTGAGGCGTGAGCCCGCTGTCCAGTGAGAGGAGAAGGCAATGGGGCAGGAGAGTGAAATACAGTCAGTGCTCTTCGACGATACGCATCGGGCGATACAGACCGATATTGTCGCCGTTCAGTCACAGGTCGTTTATGGTAGCGTTGGCAACAGCATTGCGGTGCCCGCCATTAAAGCACAGGGATTACGGGTGACCCCGGTCCCTACAGTACTGTTTAGCAATACCCCGCATTATCAGACGTTTTATGGCGGCATTATCCCTGTCGACTGGTTTCGCGGTTATCTTCAGGCTTTAAATGAACGTGACGCACTGCGCGAACTGAAAGCTGTGACCACCGGTTATATGGGCAGTGCGGAGCAAATCGCCCTGTTGGCGCAGTGGCTGAAGACGGTCCGGGAATCGTACCCTGATGTGTGTATTTTGGTGGATCCGGTGATGGGCGACACGGACAGTGGGATGTATGTGAAAGCGGAAATCCCCGCCGCGTATTGTCGCCATCTGCTGCCGTTGGCGCAGGGACTGACACCCAACGTCTTCGAACTGGAGATGCTCAGCGGTAAACCGTGCGGCACACTGGATGATGCGGTGATCGCTGCCAAATCGTTACTTTCCGACACCTTGCAATGGGTGGTGATCACCAGCGCGCCGGGTGAAACCGACGAGACGATAAATGTCGCGGTGGTGACCGTCGATTCGGTGGATGTTATTGAACACTCACGGGTGAAAACCGATTTGAAAGGGACCGGCGATCTGTTCTGTGCGGAACTGGTGAGTGGTCTCGTGAAAGGGAAAACGCTGGTGGCGGCGACGAAAAGTGCTGCACAGCGGGTGCTGGACGTCATGACCTGGACCCAGCAATGTGGCTGCGATGAACTGATACTGCCACCGGCAGGGGAGGCGCGATGAAGAGTTATCGGTTGGTGGTCCGCCAGCAGGGACGTGTCGTCGGCCATTTCGAAACCAGCGGCCTTGAGGCGCTGGAAGACATTTGTGTGGCGCGGGCGATGTTCGGCATTGCCGGGGGATATCAGTGCGAATTGCAGGTTTCAGATTCGGAAAGGCGTATGCTGGAAAGCGGGCCGGAAGGGATGAAAATCCTGATGCGTGAAAAGTGTTATCGCCCGGTGACCTCGCCATTGTGACCGCGGCACCGATGCTGGATGGCGGCATACAGGTCCAGGTCCGTGGTGACAAACCGCGTAAGTCGGATAAGCGTAGCGCCATCCGACAAGGTTTTGTCGGTAATTAGATAAAAAAATGGCGCCATCTGGCGCCATTCTTCACTGCGGCAAGAATTACTTCTTGATGCGGATAACCGGGGTTTCACCCACAGTTACGCTACCGGACAGTTTGATCAGTTCTTTGATTTCGTCCATGTTGGAGATAACCACCGGAGTCAGGGTAGACTTGGCTTTTTCTTCCAGCAGCGGCAAATCGAATTCAATAACCGGGTCGCCAACTTTAACGCGTTGGCCTTCTTCAGCGATACGCTTGAAACCTTCGCCTTTCAGTTCAACGGTATCAATACCGAAGTGAACGAACAGCTCAATGCCGCTATCAGATTCGATAGAGAACGCATGGTTGGTTTCAAAAATTTTGCCGATAGTACCGTCAACCGGCGCTACCATTTTGTTGCCGGTTGGTTTGATAGCGATGCCATCACCAACGATTTTTTCAGCAAAAACAACATCCGGCACGTCTTCGATGTTGACGATCTCGCCAGAGAGCGGAGCAACAATCTCAATAGTTCCGGTGTCTTTCTTATCATCAGAAACCAGAGATTTCAATTTATCAAACAAACCCATGATCTTCTCCTAAGCAGTAAATTGGGCCGCATCTCGTGGATTAGCAGATTGTTTTTTCTTCAATGAACTTGTTAACCAGCGTCATTAACTCGTCCGTTGTCGGTTGAGCAAGAGCCTGCTCTGCTAACACCTTCGCATCTTCGAAGTTCGTGTTACGGATAATCTTCTTAATGCGCGGGATAGAAATGGCGCTCATAGAGAATTCGTCCAGACCCATCCCCAGCAACAGAAGTGTAGCACGTTCGTCGCCTGCAAGCTCACCACACATGCCAGTCCATTTGCCTTCGGCGTGAGAAGCATCGATAACCTGCTTAATAAGCGTCAGGACAGATGGCGACATTGGCTGGTAAAGGTGTGAAATCATATCATTACCACGGTCAACTGCCAGGGTATACTGCGTTAAATCATTGGTACCGATACTAAAGAAGTCCACTTCTTTGGCTAAATGACGCGCAATCGTCGCGGCAGCCGGTGTTTCCACCATCACGCCAATCTCAATGCTCTCGTCAAATGCTTTACCTTCGTCACGCAGTTCCTGTTTGTAGATTTCAATCTCTTTGCGCAGTGCGCGTACTTCTTCAACAGAGATGATCATCGGGAACATGATGCGCAATTTACCGAAAGCAGACGCACGCAGGATGGCGCGAACCTGATCACGCAGGATCTCTTTACGATCCATTGCGATACGCACAGCACGCCAGCCGAGGAACGGGTTCTCTTCTTTCGGGAAGTTCATGTACGGCAGCTCTTTGTCGCCACCGATGTCCATGGTACGAACGATAACAGCCTGAGATCCACACGCTTCAGCAACGGCTTTATACGCCGCAAACTGTTCTTCTTCGGTGGGCAGTGCGTCACGGTCCATGAACAGGAATTCGGTGCGGTACAGACCTACACCTTCAGCGCCGTTACGCTCGGCACCTTCAACATCACGTACAGTACCGATGTTAGCGCAAACCTCAACCTGATGACCGTCAAGCGTGATGGCCGGCAGATCTTTCAGTTTCGCCAGTTCCGCTTTCTCAGTCGCAACTTGCTCCTGAACTGCACGCAGCTGTTCGATCTCTTCGTTAGTAGGATTGACGTAAACCTGGTTGTTTACGGCATCCAGAATCAGATAGTCGTCATTTTTTACCTGAGCGGTAACGCTACCCGTACCTACGATGGCAGGCAGTTCCAGAGAACGCGCCATAATAGAGGTGTGCGAAGTACGGCCACCGGCGTCAGTAATGAAACCCAGCACCTTGTTCAGGTTCAGCTGTGCGGTTTCTGACGGCGTCAGGTCAGCCGCAACCAGGATAACTTCGTCCTGAATCGCGCTCAGATCGATAATTGCCAGACCAAGGATATTACGTAGCAGACGTTTACCGATGTCACGTACGTCAGCCGCACGTTCTTTCAGGTATTCATCATCCAGCTCTTCCAGGGCAGTGGCCTGACCTTCGATAATTTCATGCGCAGCTGCATCAGCTGTCATGTGTTTATCTTTAATCAGGGCTATGATTTCCTGCTCCAGCTCCTCATCTTCGAGCAGCATAATATGCCCTTCAAAGATGGCTTCTTTCTCTTCACCGAATGTTTCACCAGCTTTTGTTTTGATCGCTTCCAGTTGCGCAGATGCCTTGGCACGACCGCTCAGAAAACGTTCAACTTCCTGATCAACCTTGTCGGCAGAAATTTTTTTCCGGTCAATGACGATTTCGTCTTCTTTCAGCAACAGTGCTTTGCCGAAAGCGATACCCGGGGATGCTAAAATGCCTGAAATCATAACCCTACCTTACTTGTGACTGATTTTTAAAAGAACCCGGAAAATTACTCGAGTTCCGCCATCAGTTTAACCAGATGTTCAACCGCTTTCTGCTCGTCTTCACCTTCTGCAGAGATGGTAACGACGGTGCCTTGAGTCAGACCCAGAGTCTGCAGTTTGAACAGGCTTTTTGCGCTAGCGCTTTTGCCATTGGAGGTCACAGTGATATCGGAAGTGAAGCCTTTCGCTTCTTTAACAAACTGAGCAGCAGGGCGGGTGTGCAGACCGTTCGGAGCGGTAATGGTAACTTCTTGCTGGAACATTATATTTCCCCAACTTATAGGTTTAGTGTTGTGGAACTAAAGTCTAGCCTGGCGGCTCAACTTTAGCCTGTATTGTTAGCGCCGGCGTAAACGGGGCACGACACAGTCGGTGTTCTACGCAATTCCGTTGCTGGCAACTACTGGCCGCTGACGTTTCGCTCGTCATTAAACATTATGCCGCTAAAGGAAGATTTGAACCAAATCATAAAATCGATTCAGCTAGCGGTTTTCGTGTAACGATTAATTTCGCGCATCAAAATAATTAGTCTGGTTAAATACCAGACCCGGCAGGGTGAATCAATGCCAGGAGGAGTGAAACTTTGAAGCAGGCCACAAAAAAGCGCCCAAAAAGGCGCTTTTTTACGCGTTATTAACATGCTGGCATTACTGTTGCAGTTCCTTCTCAGTGAAGAGATCGGCAAACAATGCAGTGCTCAGATAACGCTCACCTGATGAGGGTAATATAACCACAATATTCTTACCGGTAAAGGTTTCATCTTGCTGGAGCTTAAGCGCTGCAGCAACGGCGGCGCCCGAGGAAATACCCGCCAGAATGCCTTCTTCTTCCATCAGACGACGTGCGGTAGAGATGGCCTCATCGTTGGTGATGCCGATAACTTTATCAATCAGTTTCAGATCCAGATTGCCAGGGATGAAACCCGCGCCAATACCCTGAATTTTGTGCGGGCCGGGTTTCAGCTCAACGCCCGCCAACGCCTGCGCGATAACCGGAGAGTCCGTCGGCTCAACGGCAACGGTGATCAGATCCGTTTTTCCTTTCGTTCCCTTAATGTAGCGGGATACACCGGTAAGCGTGCCGCCAGTACCGACGCCGGAGATAAACACATCAACCTGACCGTCGGTATCTTCCCAAATTTCCGGGCCGGTGGTTTTTTCATGAATTTCAGGGTTTGCCGGGTTGCTGAACTGTTGGAGCAACAGGTATTTAACCGGATCGCTGGCGACGATTTCTTCAGCCTTCTGGATTGCGCCTTTCATGCCTTTGGCGCCTTCGGTCAGCACCAGATTTGCGCCCAGCGCTTTGAGTAGTTTACGACGCTCAATGCTCATGGTTTCCGGCATGGTTAATGTCAGTTTGTAGCCACGCGCCGCCGCCACATATGCCAGGGCGATACCCGTGTTGCCGCTGGTCGGCTCAACCAGTTCAACACCTGGTTTCAGCACGCCACGTTTTTCGGCATCCCAAATCATATTGGCACCAATACGGCATTTGACGCTGAAGCTCGGGTTACGTGATTCCACCTTCGCCAGAATGCGTCCGTTACCGATACGGTTCAGTCGAACCAGCGGCGTATGACCGATAGTCAGCGAGTTATCTTCAAAAATCTTACTCATGGCCTGTCCTTAACTGTATGAAATTGGGGTACAAGGGCTAGCATACCCGCTCAGAGAATATGCGGAAGTAAGGATTTAGCATATCTATATTCAGAAGGGAAATAATGGGGATCCGGATGGAATAAGGAGCGGCATAAGCCACTCCCTTTTTACACAATTTTTTTACAAAGAGAAAAAAGATCAATCACTTCCAGAGCGCGTGTTTATCACGATAGCAATCTACCCACATTGCCGTCGCGCCGCAGACGGCAACCGGCATAATGAATAGGTTGAGCACCGGTAGCATAGTGAACAGACTGGTCAGCGCGCCGAACTGCATATTGGTGACTTTTTTCGTACGCAGGGCGTTTCTCATCTCTTTGAAAGGCACCTTGTGGTTGTCGAAGGGATAGTCGCAGTATTGAATCGCCAACATCCACGCACTGAATAAGAACCACAGTACCGGCGCGACGGTTTGTCCGATGCCGGGGATAAAATAGAGAATCAGCAAAGCAATCGCACGCGGGAGATACCACGCCAGTTTTTGCCATTCACGTTTCATAATGCGCGGTACATCTTTCATGATGCCGAGTATGCCAGTGTCGGGTGGCGTCGCTCCGGTTAAACGTGCTTCAAGCTGTTCCGCCAGCAAACCATTAAACGGCGCTGCTATCCAGTTGGCGAGCGTCGAGAAAAAATAGCCGAATACCAGCAACACGGAGAGGACGACAATCGGCCACAGCAGGTAACTTAACCACTGTAGCCAGTCTGGCACATGGCTCATCAGCGAAGGGATCCAGCTGTCCAACTCGGTAAACAGCCACCAGAACGCGCTGCCCATCAACAGAATGTTGACCATCAAAGGTAAAATAACAAAGCGACGGATACCCGGTTGGGTGACCAACTTCCATCCCTGAGAAAAATAATAGAAACCACTGCGTGGCGCAGCTGCGGATGATGAAACCATAATCAGGACATGCTCCTTTTGTTTAAGCCCCGGCTAAACTTTGTCTATATTACCGTGTTGTGGTCTGGTGGACAGTTAAGAAATGTTCGAAAAAACAGCAAAAAGTACAATTTCGTTCATCTTTATGCTGTGAAAGACAAGAGTCCACTTGCACTTGAGGTAATCGGCAAATACTCTTAGTGAGTAAATGTTTGCCGTGGTGGCAAGGTGTTAGAACAACAGAGAATATAATGATGCAGGATTTGCGTCTGATATTAATCATTGTTGGCGCGATCGCCATAATCGCTTTACTGGTACATGGTTTCTGGACCAGCCGTAAAGAACGATCTTCTATGTTCCGCGATCGTCCACTGAAACGCATGAAATCAAAACGTGACGACGAATCGTTTGACGACGATGTCGATCAAGACGACGAAGGCGTGGGTGAAGTTCGTGTTCACCGCGTGAATCATGCCCCGGGCAATGCACAGGAGCATGACGCACCTCGCCAGCCGCCGCAACACCAGTACCAGCCGCCTTATGCGTCTGCGCAGCCGCGTCAAACGGCTCAGCAACCGCCTGGTGCGCCAGTACCGCCGCAGCATGCTCAGCCGCAGCCAGTACAACAGCCGCAACCGGTTCAGCAACCTGTGCAGCATCAGCCGGTACAGCAACCAGCCGCGCCTCAGGTGCAACCGGTTCAACAGCCTGTGCAGCATGCGCCTCAACCGGCGCCGCAAACATTCCAGCCCGCAGAGCCGGTTGCCGAGCCAACACCTCAGCCGGAACCAGTTGTAGAAACGCCGCCCGCGCCTGAAAAACCGCAGCGCAAAGAAGCGGTCATTATCATGAACGTTGCGGCGCATCATGGCACCGAGTTGAATGGTGATATCCTGCTGAACAGCATTCAGCAAGCCGGCTTTAAGTTTGGCGATATGAATATTTTCCATCGTCATTTAAGCCCGGATGGCAGCGGTCCTGCGTTATTCAGCCTGGCAAATATGGTAAATCCAGGAACGTTTGATCCTGAAATGACGGGTGATTTTACCACTCCTGGTGTGACTATCTTCATGCAGGTGCCGTCTTACGGCGATGAACTGCAAAACTTTAAGCTGATGCTGCAGTCTGCACAACACATTGCCGATGAAGTGGGCGGCGTGGTGCTTGACGACCAACGCAGAATGATGACTCCGCAGAAATTGCGTGAGTATCAGGACCGCATCCGCGAAGTGAAAGACGCTAACGCCTGATTGTACTGAGGCGTGACATTTCCTTTCTAAACCCCCGCCTGTCGGGGGTTTTTTATCATTGATGGTGCGATATGGACTCAATCGAACAACAACTGACAGAACTACGAACCGCGCTTCGCCATCATGAGTATCTTTACCATGTGATGGACGCGCCAGAAATTCCCGATGCGGAATATGACCGACTGATGCAGACACTGCGCGAACTGGAAGCAAAGCACCCGGAAATGGTGACGTCAGACTCACCAACCCAGCGCGTCGGTGCGGCTCCGCTGGCGGCATTCAGCCAGATTCGCCATGAAGTACCGATGCTGTCGCTGGATAATGTGTTTGATGAAGAGAGCTTTTTGGCCTTTAACAAACGCGTTCAGGACCGGTTGAAAAGCACCGACAAACTGACCTGGTGCTGCGAACTGAAACTCGATGGTCTGGCGGTGAGCATTCTGTACGAAAACGGTGTTCTGGTGAGCGCGGCGACGCGTGGCGATGGGACAACCGGTGAAGATATAACCTCTAACGTGCGTACCATCCGCGCGATTCCACTCAGACTGCGCGGCGACAATATTCCGGCTCGCCTTGAAGTGCGCGGAGAAGTCTTCCTGCCACAAGCCGGTTTTGAAAAAATTAATGAGGATGCCCGCCGTACGGGAAATAAAGTGTTCGCCAACCCGCGTAACGCAGCGGCGGGGTCATTGCGCCAGCTTGACCCGCGTATTACCGCGAAGCGACCGCTCACTTTCTTCTGCTACGGTGTTGGCGTACTGGAAGGAGGCGAACTTCCCGATACGCACCTCGGGCGTTTGCTACAGTTTAAAGCGTGGGGGCTTCCGGTCAGCGATCGGGTGACGCTTTGCGACTCTCCTGAGGCGGTACTGGCGTTTTACCACAAAGTGGAAGAGGATCGCCCAACGCTCGGCTTTGATATTGATGGCGTCGTCATTAAGGTCAATTCACTGGCACTCCAGGAACAACTGGGCTTTGTGGCTCGCGCGCCACGCTGGGCGGTGGCCTTTAAATTCCCCGCGCAGGAGCAAATGACCGTTGTGCGCGACGTCGAATTCCAGGTGGGGCGGACGGGAGCAATTACGCCTGTTGCCCGTCTTGAGCCGGTGCAGGTGGCGGGCGTGCTGGTGAGCAATGCCACATTGCATAATGCCGATGAAATTGAACGCCTCGGTTTACGCATTGGCGACAAGGTTGTTATCCGCCGTGCCGGGGATGTGATCCCTCAGGTGGTTAACGTGGTGCTTTCAGAGCGCCCGGAAGAGACACAGGAAATAGTTTTCCCCACCCATTGCCCGGTCTGCCAGTCGGACGTCGAGCGTGTGGAAGGCGAAGCGGTTGCCCGCTGTACCGGTGGCCTGATTTGCGGGGCGCAACGTAAAGAATCTCTTAAGCATTTCGTCTCACGTCGCGCCATGGATGTTGACGGTATGGGCGATAAGATAATCGACCAGTTGGTCGAGAAAGAGTATGTCCATACGCCTGCCGATCTGTTCACCCTGACGGCCGGTAAGTTGACCGGGCTTGATCGCATGGGGCCAAAGTCGGCGCAGAATGTGGTGAACGCGCTGGAGAAAGCCAAAGAGACGACCTTTGCGCGTTTCCTGTATGCGCTGGGTATTCGTGAAGTCGGCGAAGCGACTGCTGCCGGACTGGCGGCGTATTTCGGTACGCTGGAGGCGCTGGAAGCCGCCTCTCTCGACGAACTGCAAAAAGTCCCGGATGTGGGCATCGTGGTGGCCACACACGTGTTCAATTTCTTCGCCGAAGAGAGCAACCGTGAGGTGATCGAACAACTGTTGGCGAGAGGCATTCACTGGCCTGCACCGGTCGTCATCAATGCGGAAGAGATCGACAGTCCCTTCGCCGGTAAAACGGTGGTACTGACTGGCAGCTTAAGCCAAATGTCCCGCGACGATGCCAAAGCGCGTCTGGTTGCGCTGGGGGCGAAGGTCGCAGGCAGCGTTTCAAAGAAAACCGATTTAGTGATTGCGGGCGAAGCGGCGGGTTCGAAATTGGCAAAAGCCCAGGAACTGGGAATTGCCGTTATTGACGAAGCTGAAATGCTCCGCTTGCTGGGTGTCTAAGATGGAAAAAGAGCACCTGGTTGAGATAGCCAATACGGTGATGCCGTTCGGCAAGTACCAGGGGCGTCGATTGATTGACGTGCCGGAAGAGTATTTGCTGTGGTTTGCCCGCAAGGATCAGTTTCCGGCGGGGAAATTAGGCGAGCTGATGGCGATCACGCTGTTGATTAAAACAGAGGGGCTGACGCAACTGGTTCAGCCCCTGAAACGCCCACTCTAAGCTTTCGCGGCGCGGTTCTCCTGCTGCGCCTGTAACGCCTCGGTCTGGCGCTTATAGCGACGCGCCAGCACCGCACACACCATCAGTTGAATCTGATGGAAGATCATCAGCGGCAATACCATCATCCCAATCACCGAGGTGGGGAACAGAATGTTTGCCATCGGGATACCGTTGGCGAGACTCTTTTTCGACCCGCAGAAGACGATCGTAATCTCATCAGCCTTGCTGAACCCCCCTTTGCGGGCCACAAACATGTTGATCGCAATAACTATCGCCAGCAGCACGATGCTGACCACCACGATAAACAGCAGCGATCCCCAGCCCACTTTGTGCCAGATACCGTTCACCACCGCTTCACTGAAGGCAGAATAAACCACCAGCAGGATGGAGGTTTGGTCGGTTTTACCAATCAACTTTTTATTGCGCGCCACCCAATTGCCAATCCACGGGCGTGACAGATGCCCAAGCACAAACGGTAGCAGCAGTTGCAGCATGATTTTACCGACCTGCTCCAGACTCCCTTCTGCGCCGTGGATATTCATCACCAGGCCGACCAGAAGTGGAGATAGGAAAATGCCCAGCAGGCTTGATGCGGATGCGGAACAAACCGCGGCGGCGACGTTGCCCCCCGCCAGGGAGGTGAAAGCGATGGCGGACTGGACGGTGGCAGGAAGAATGCAAAGATAAAGAAAACCGGTATAGAGCATAGGGTCGACGTTAACCGGCGCCCACCAGGCAAATAAAACACCGATGACCGGAAACAGAACGAAGGTACTGCACATCACCCATAAATGCAGTCGCCAGTGGCTACCGCCTGCGATGATAGCTTCGCGCGAGAGTTTGGCGCCGTGCATAAAAAACAGCAGCGCAATGGCGGCGGTGGTTAAGCCTTCAAAGAAAGGAACAAAGCTGCCTTCGGCTGGAAAAAATGAAGCCAGCAATACAACGGTAATCAGGGTCAGGGTGAACGGATCAAGGATACGAAAAATTTTCATAAAAACTCCAGGAATCTGATGCCGATATTTTGCGTTTTTCCGTTTGAGAAATAAAATTGATTTATTGCATCTATATATGAACTGAATTAATGAATTATTCTCTGCGTCAACTTCGGATCTTTGTCACCGTCGCTCAGGCGAAAAGTTTTAGCCGAGCGGGGGATATTATCGGTCTGAGCCAATCGGCAGTCAGTCACAGTGTTAAAGAGCTGGAACGACAGACGGGCGTCAAACTGTTGGATCGCACAACGCGTGAAGTTGTTTTGACGGAAGCTGGACAGCAACTGGCAACACGGCTGGATCGCGTGTTGGATGAACTGCACAGCACCCTGCGTGAAGCGGGGCGGGTGGGCACACAGTTGACCGGTACGGTGCGTGTGGCGGCCAGCCAGACTATCTCAGCGCATCTTATTCCGCAGTGTATTGCACAAAGTAATCACCTTTACCCTGCGATTGATTTTGTTCTGCACGACCGTCCACAGCAGTGGGTACTGGAGAGTATTCGGCAGGGGGATGTCGATTTTGGCATTGTGATCGATCCCGGTGCCGTGACGGATTTACAGTGTGAAACCGTGTTGTCTGAACCGTTTTTGCTGCTCTGCCATCAGAATCATCCTTTCGCCAGGCGAGAGTGGGTGAGCTGGCAGGATCTTGAGCACGAGCGGCTGGTATTGCAGGATTATGCTTCAGGCAGCCGACCGTTGATTGACGCGGCACTGTCGCACTTTTCGATTGATGCCAATATCGTGCAGGAAATTGGTCACCCGGCGACGTTGTTTCCGATGGTGGAGGCGGGCATTGGTATCAGTGTATTGCCTGCGCTGGCATTGCCACTGCCTCAGGGGAATCAATTACAGGTGAAACGACTCACGCCTGTCGTGGAAAGACAGCTCATGCTGGCCCGGCGGAAAAACAGGTCTCTTTCGACCGCCGCCCAGGCACTTTGGGATGTGGTACGTATGCAGGCCAGTGAGCTCACTGCTGGCCGCGCACAGGACCCATTGTATCAGATATAGCGAAGGTGAGAATTCGCCCTTCGGGCCTTCGCCGCAAACGGCTCCGTTGTCTCACTGCGTTCGACCCGAACCTGCAGCAGGTTCGAATCATTAAGTTCTGCGCATAGCAAAAAGGCGCCTTTAGGGCGCCTTTTTACATTGGTGGGTCGTGCAGGATTCGAACCTGCGACCAATTGATTAAAAGTCAACTGCTCT
>NZ_JANEWG010000028.1 GCF_028069725.1 Citrobacter sp. Awk 4 | reverse complement strand
CTTTATCACAATATAAACGTAATTAATGTTCGGCTGTGTGTAATTGAATCGCCACTGAGTTGATAGTGATGCTTTTGGTTGGCCTGGACTGCCTTCTGGCTATTGATGTCCACCGGGTAACTTCCGCTCCTCGCTCAAAGCGGAAGTCCCGTTTCCAGGTACAGCCCGTTTTATGTTCAATGCAGACTCGAAATCTCATATAAGATGTAATCAGGAAGCAATAATAGGAAATTGGCAACCAGATAAACGTATCGTTCCCCAAAATACCAGAGGTGAAAGATCCTTAATATTTTGACAATTATCAGAACACATCTAAATCCCCCACCCCTTCTGCAAGAACTTAATGTTATGAAATAGATATTTTTTCATTTTCAGCCACAGTGACAACATGATTCAAATGGGAAAATAGCCAGGCGGGGAAACCCGTATACCGCTCGCCCCGCCTCATTCAAACTCAACGCGAGTCCTGACGACGGCGCTTAAACTGACTGACATCAATGTTGTACTGCTTCAGCTTACGCCATAGCGTTGTGCGCCCAATGTTCAACACGCTGGACATCTCCTGTACACGGCCGCCGGTGACCTGTGCTGCATG
Organism: Citrobacter sp. Awk 4; assembly: GCF_028069725.1. GTDB lineage: Bacteria > Pseudomonadota > Gammaproteobacteria > Enterobacterales > Enterobacteriaceae > Citrobacter_D. The sequence goes on along the minus strand of NZ_JANEWG010000028.1, from coordinate 61,967 downwards.
AATAATGGCGTCTTTCTCAATACCGGCAAAGGTCAGGTTTGTTGAGAGGCGCGTGTTGCCTTCCCCGGCGCGTTCGGTGAAAAGATGTTCCGGTAAATGGCTCAGCCGGATATGCCCGTTGTCGCTGCTCATGGCGATGTTTTCGACCACGCTGAGCAACTCAAAATCATTCCCCGGCCAGGCGCAATCAACCAGTTGCGCCATTGCATCATCCTCTATCATCAGCCGCGTCGAGAAGCGTTTCTCAAGACGCGCAAGGGTATTACGCACCAACGCAGGAATACTGTTTCGTCGCATTCGAAGCGGTGGAATGGTGATTTCAAAGGCGTGTAATGCGTAGTAAAGTTGGCGGCTAAAGCGGTTTTGTTCCACCAGCAACGCGAGATCCAGAGTCGTAGACGCGATGACTTTAACATCGACAGGAATCAGTCTGCGGGCATCAAGACGCGTTAAAACTCCTTGCTTGATTACCTGCAGAAGCGCCGATTGCAACTCCGGTTCCAGATATTCAATTTTCTCCAGAAACAATGTGCCGCCGTTTGCCAGTTCCAGCCGACTTAAACGCCCGCCCTCCGCCGTGTCATCGCTATCGCCCTGTCCCAGCACGGTATCGGCATACAGCTGACAGTTCACGGCAATGTAGGGACCTTCCGCACGCTCACTTTCATTATGAATAGCCTGGCTGAGCTGCTCTTTGCCGACCCCTTCTTCCCCGCAAAGTAACACCGGGAAGCGTCCCCGCGCGGCCTGACGCCCAAAATGCAGTAAGCGCCGGGTGTCAGGATCGTCGCCCGGCATCTGTGCGAACGTGTGGCTCACTTTTCCCAATTGGCTGGTCATCAATTGCCGCATCTGTTCGACAGGATGGAGCAACAAAATAAAACTGGCCCCCTGAACCTCAATAATCGGCTTCAGGGTGATGACCGCATCAACAAATTGATGCTGACTTTCAAACGTCACTTCAACATGGTTGAGCTGGCGCATTTGCCGGATTGCTCGCTGTAAAACGACAGGGAGCGTGACCAGGTCAGTGATACTTTTCCCCTGACTCGACTGGGCATCCAGATGCAGTAATCGCGCGGCCTGCGCATTCAGAAATTGCAGTGTTCCCTGCTCATTCCAGGCCATCACGCCATCGACCATCCCTTCAAGCAGCCCGTATAACTGATTCAAATGGCGATTAGATTCGGTCAGCAGGTTGTCGGTCAGCAGAGAATTGCCCACTTCACGCGCTATCGCCAGCGTCAGCGGTAGATCGGACGCGGATTCCTGACCCGCAGGACAACACAGGGCGATGGAGCCCGACTGGCGACCGTGGTTATCAAAAATAGGCGTGGAGAAGAAACTCCAGCCAGACAGCATCCGTTTAAAATGTTGCTCGCCAGAGGTTTGAATCGGCTGTCCAAGCGCAGACGCCAGGGAGAGCGCACAGGTGCCAATAAGGCTTTCCGCACAGTAGGCGCCGTTGTTAAACCCCAGTTCGCCAAGCTGTTGCAGCGTAAGCGGATCGCCACAGCGACTCAGAATGCAGGCCGACTCATCAAGAATGAATAACCCGCATCCCCTGGGAGACATGTATTCCCAGGCATCTTCCAGCGCCGCTTGCCCCAGCGCCAGCAAGGCGGTTTTTCGTCGACAAATAGAGTCAAACGTCAGTCCCTGAGCCTGATGCGGTATGATCCAGGGCTCCCGCTGCATCATTTTGCTACAACGTTGCCATGAGTCGCTAAGAACGCCAGAGACGGCGTTGTCGCCGGTTTGCTGTAGAGTCGTCATGTTTTCTCCGCGCGTATAAGCGCGCTTTTTCACGTCCCGGACACCGGGAACCCTTTTCGCCTTTTGTGGCGGCAAAGATTGTTGAATCTCTCATTTTTGCCGAAAAATTCCTCTTTGCGTTCCATTATGAAACATAAATAAAAATATATGTTCCGTATTGAAACATTTATTTGTGGAATTTTCTTTTCCCGGCGCTGCGGCACAATGATCTTATCGGCAGTATGTGGTCGCCGTGTCGTTGTCCATAACCGATACCCTCGCTCAGATGTCTGCGATGTATACCCTTTTGCAGCCATCTCATGACGACCTACGGAGCACAAAAATGAAAAAATTGATTAACCGTGTCGAAGATGTCCTGAATGAACAGCTGGCCGGTATGGCGAAAGCCTTCCCTACACTGACGTTGCATCAGGATCCGGTGTATGTCACCCGTTCAGACGCCCCTGTGTCTGGGAAAGTGGCGCTGCTGTCAGGCGGCGGCAGCGGACATGAACCCATGCACTGCGGCTACATTGGTCAGGGGATGCTTTCCGGCGCCTGTCCGGGGGAAATATTCACCTCTCCGACGCCGGATAAAATGTTTGAATGCGCGATGAGTATCGACGGTGGCGAAGGTGTCCTGTTAATTATCAAAAATTACACCGGCGATATTCTTAATTTTGAAACGGCCACCGAACTCCTGCACGACAGCGGCGTGAAGGTCACGACCGTCGTCATTGATGATGATGTGGCGGTCAAAGACAGCCTCTATACCGCCGGTCGCCGGGGAGTAGCAAACACGGTTCTGATTGAGAAACTGGTCGGCGCGGCGGCAGAACGCGGCGACACGCTGGAAGCCTGCGCAGAACTGGGACGTAAACTGAACAACCTCGGTCACTCCATTGGTATCGCGCTGGGTGCGTGTACGGTGCCTGCCGCCGGTAAACCCTCGTTTACCTTGCAGGATAATGAGATGGAGTTTGGCGTCGGTATTCACGGCGAACCGGGTATTGACCGTCGGGCTTTCACCTCTCTCGACAGAACCGTGGATGAGATGTTCGACACCTTGCTGGAAAACGGCGCCTACAGCCGTACGTTACGTCACTGGGACCCTGTTCAGGGCGCATGGCAGGAAGACAAACAGCCCAAACAACCGCTGCAACGCGGCGATCGCGTGATTGCGCTGGTCAACAATCTTGGCGCAACGCCGTTATCCGAGCTGTTTGGCGTCTATAACCGACTCGAAAGCCGCTGTCAGGAAACGGGCATTCACATTGAACGTAATCTGATCGGGTCTTACTGCACCTCCCTGGATATGGCCGGATTTTCCATCACCCTCTTGAAAGTGGACGATGAGACACTGGCATTGTGGGATGCCCCGGTGCACACCCCGGCCCTCAACTGGGGTAAATAAGGAGATTTTTTATGTCGCTTAACAGAACGCAAATTGTTAACTGGCTCTACCTGTGCGGTGAAATCTTCACCAAAGAGAGTGATTTTCTCACCGGACTCGACAGAGAAATTGGCGATGCTGACCACGGTTTAAACATGCATCGCGGATTTAGCAAAGTGGTCGAAAAATTACCCGCGATTGCCGACAAAGATATCGGCTTCATTTTGAAAAATACCGGCATGGTTCTGCTCTCCAGTGTCGGGGGCGCCAGCGGCCCACTGTTTGGCACCTTTTTCATTCGCGCCGCACAGGTTACCCAGTCCCATCAGAGTCTGACCCTCGACGAGGTCTATGCGATGGTGCGCGAGGGCGCTCAGGGAGTGGTCAGCCGCGGTAAAGCCGAGCCGGGTGATAAAACGATGTGCGATGTCTGGCTGCCGGTGGTGGAATCCTTGCGCCACGCCTGCGAACAGGGGTTGTCCGTACCGGCAGCGCTGGAGGCCGCCCGTCTCCAGGCTGAAGCGGCGGCGCAAAGCACCATCACCATGCAGGCGCGTAAAGGTCGCGCCAGCTACCTCGGTGAACGCAGCATCGGTCACCAGGATCCGGGGGCGACCTCCGTCATGTTTATGGTGCAATGTCTGGCGGCAGCCTCCAGAGAGTAAGGGGAATACGATGGTAAACCTGGTTATTGTTTCTCATAGCGCCCAACTGGGCGAAGGCGTTGGGGAGTTAGCCCGGCAGATGTTGATGGGGGGAAGCTGCAAACTCGCGGTGGCGGCGGGCATCGATGACCCGCAAAATCCTATTGGCACCGATCCTATCAAGGTGATGGAAGCCATTGAGTCCGTAGCTGACGCAGACCACGTGCTGGTGATGATGGACATTGGCAGCGCGCTGCTGAGCGCAGAAACGGCGCTGGATTTGCTCGATCCGTCCATCGCGGCGAAAGTGCGTCTGTGTGCCGCGCCGCTGGTTGAAGGGACGATTGCGGCGACAGTGAGCGCCGCGACGGGCGCCGGTATCGACAAAGTCATCAGCGACGCCATGAACGCCCTTGATGCCAAACGTGAGCAACTGGGTTTACCCTCGCCGTTCGAAGCAAACAACCCCACAACGCCATTCTCAGTCCACGACAGTGAAGCGCGTTCCCTTTCCGTCGTTATCAAAAATCGTCATGGACTTCACGTGAGACCGGCGTCACGACTGGTCGCCACTCTGTCGGCCTTTAACGCCGACATGCTGCTGGAAAAAAACGGTAAATGTGTGACGCCAGACAGTCTGAATCAAATCGCGCTGCTGCAAATACGTTGTAATGACACGCTGCGGCTGATCGCCAAAGGCGAACAGGCTGACGAAGCGCTGGCGGCGTTCAGACTTCTTGCCGCAGAGAATTTTGGTGATTCACTGGAGGAGAGCGACTCTGGCGATCCGACGCACCTGTTACCCACTCCTGTGACCGGAACCGCGTTTTGCTATGCCCCTGTCCTGCCAGACATCGGCAGTATCACGGCCACTTCCCCTCTGGACGAGCAACAACGTCTTCACGCCGCGATCCGGCTGACGCTCGACGACCTCAGCGCGTTGACGGCACTGGCAGAGGAAAAATACTCCGCTGACTTGGCCGCGATTTTCTCCGGGCACCACACCTTGCTGGACGACCCGGAACTGTATGACATGGCCAGCGAGTTAATTTGCCATCAGCACTACAGCGCAGAAGCGGCGTGGCAAAATGTCATGAGCGACCTCAGAGAACAGTATCACCATCTCGACGATGCATATTTGCAGGCGCGCTACATTGACATTGACGATCTGCTCCACCGTACGCTTCGGCATCTGAGTGGCATAAAAGTGCAAATGCCTCTCTTCACTCGCCCGACCGTCGTGCTCACGGGGAATATTTTCCCGTCCACCGTGTTGCAACTCAACCCGCAGTTCGTGAAAGGGATTGGCCTGAGCGCCGGCAGTGATATGTCACACTCCGCGCTCATCGCCCGTGAGATGGGCATCGGCTGGCTTTGTCAGCAGGGCGAGTCTGTCAGTACGCTGAAGACCGGAGAAACGATCACGCTGGATATCGCCAACCGCCGCATTCTGCGCTCAGAATAAAGCCATCAATAGCGCGTCCCTGCCCGCAAAAGGCCGCGCTATCTATTTCTGCCCTACGGCGAGAAATGCCCGTGAGTTCCCAAAATGTCGGTTCGATCACGCGCAGAGGGCAATCGTAGACTAAGGTTTTCTCAGGGTTAATGCCGTTAATTCAGGCACACCGCTAAGGAGGAACCTCAATGATAACCCCTGCCATTCGCCAACCTGGCCGGCTGTCTTTTATGATTAAACTGGCCCTGACAGGAACTTTTCTGACGCTCGCCTCGTTGTCTGTACACGCACAAGAACAGAATGACAGTCTGCCGCAACCCCCGGATATTCTGCTGGGGCCGCTGTTCAATGATGTGCAGAACGCCAAACTGTTCCCTGACCAAAAGACATTTGCCGACGCCGTTCCCAACAGCGATCCCCTGACGATCCTTGCCGATTATCGCATGCAAAAAAGTCAGTCTGGCTTCGATCTACGCCATTTTGTCGACGTGAATTTTACGCTGCCCAAAGAGGGGGAGAAATACGTTCCTCCGGACGGACAATCGCTGCGTGAACATATTGACGGGCTATGGCCGGTGCTGACCCGTTCGACGAAAAGCGCGGGGAAATGGGACTCGTTGCTACCGCTGCCTGAGCCTTATGTCGTACCCGGCGGACGTTTTCGGGAGATCTATTACTGGGATAGCTATTTCACGATGCTGGGACTGGCTGAAAGCGACCACTGGGATAAAGTCGCCGATATGGTTGCCAATTTCGGCTACGAAATTGACAGTTGGGGTCATATTCCCAACGGCAACCGCAGCTATTATTTAAGCCGCTCACAACCCCCCTTCTTCGCGTTTATGGTGGAGTTGCTGGCGCAACATGAGGGCGATGACGCCCTGAAAAAATATCTGCCGCAGTTGCAAAAAGAGTATGCCTGGTGGATGGAAGGCGCTGAATCTCTCCAGCCTGGACAACAGCATAAGCGGGTGGTCAAACTCGACGACGGCACGGTGTTGAACCGTTACTGGGATGAGCGTGATACGCCGCGTCCGGAGTCATGGGTAGAGGACATCGCCACCGCGAAGAGCAATCCAAATCGCCCGGCCACGGAAATTTATCGCGACCTGCGAGCGGCCGCCGCCTCCGGCTGGGATTTTAGCTCACGCTGGATGGATGACCCTCAACAACTCAGTACGACCCGAACCACCACTATCGTCCCTGTCGACCTCAATGCGCTGCTGTATAAAATGGAAAAAATACTCGCCCGCGCCAGTAAAGCCGCTGGCGACGATGCCAAAGCCAGCCAGTACGAAACCCTCGCCAGTGCAAGACAAAAAGGGATCGAGGACCATCTGTGGAATGCCAAAGAGGGGTGGTACGCTGACTACGATCTGAAGAGCAAGAAAGTCCGTAATCAACTGACGGCGGCGACGCTGTTCCCGCTGTATGTGAATGCTGCGGCAAAAGATCGGGCCAGCAAAGTCGCGGCGGCGACCCAGGCGCATTTACTGCAACCTGGCGGCCTTGCCACAACATCGGTGAAAAGCGGACAACAGTGGGATGCCCCCAATGGTTGGGCACCGTTACAGTGGGTCGCAACCGAAGGGTTACAGAATTATGGACAGGAGACGGTTGCCATGGACGTCAGCTGGCGTTTTCTGACCAATGTTCAACACACCTGGGAGCGCGAGAAAAAGCTGGTCGAGAAGTATGATGTCAGCAGTACCGGGACGGGCGGCGGCGGTGGCGAGTATCCACTTCAGGATGGGTTTGGCTGGACTAACGGCGTTACCCTGAAAATGCTCGATCTGATCTGCCCCAAAGAGAAACCGTGCGACAACGTACCCGCTACGCGCCCGGCACCGGCAGAGACCACTCCGCCTGCGCCACAAAAACAGACCACGCCCACTCCCCCGTAAGCAGGATGAAATGACCCGGCAATACGCCGGGTCATGTTTTATCAGAAACTGTAGCTCGCGCCGACCTGAACCGTACGGTCACGACCAATCCAGCAGTTGGTGCTGTCATAACAGCTGAAGGTCTCTTTGTTGGTGATGTTCTGCGCGCTGGCTTTCAACGTGACGCCCGTCAACGATGGGAGCGCTTCTCCCAGACGATACGATACGGCCATATCGTACTGGGTGGTGCCGCCAAGCTTACCCCCTTTGTTATCCGGCGAGATCTCCATCGGCCCGGTGTAACGCGCTCCGGCGCCTATGTTCAGCCCTCGCAAAACCGTCTCATCAAAGGTGTAATCGCCCCACAGGTTAAACGCATTTTCAGGTACCTGCGTCGGGCGTTTACCTTCGTAAGTCTCATCTTCGGTATTGATGGCATGGGTATAGGCGTAGTTGGCGATCAGCGTGATGTTATCCGCCGGGCGGCTCACGACTGACACCTCTGCCCCTTTCGACTCTATCTCGCCGGTCTGACGGTAATCCCATGTTGGCGTGGCGGAGAGGACGTTTTTCTGGCGAATGTTGAACACCGAGGCGGTAAAGGTGGTGGCATATTCGGCCAGCAGGTATTTCACCCCGCCCTCAACCTGCTTGCTGGTGGTCGGCTTCACATCTTTTGCCGTTAACGTGCCTTGTGGTGAAATCGGCTTGAAACCTTCGGAGTAGCTGATGAACGGGGAGATGCCATTTTCGAAAGCGTACAGCGCACCGAGACGTTTGGTCACGCGATCCTGCGAGATCCATGTTTTCTCGCCATTTTGCAGATCATCCGTGGTCGTGGAACGGTAGTCGTCGTAACGCACGCTCGCCAGCAGATTCAGCCCGCCAAATTCCACCTGATCCTGCAAATAGTAGCCATTCTGCTGGTAGGAGAGACGGTTTTTCTGCGCGGTATAGAGCCCAAGTTCATCGCTGTGAATTTGATCATAGTCCGGATCGCGCATATCGATCCCTGGCGTGTTGCTGGCATAACGATACCAGTAATGACTGTCGAGTTTTTGGTAGTCAAAACCCGCCAGTAAATGGTGTTTCCAGTCACCCAGCTCAAGCGTTTTGGTCACCTGGTTGTCGATATTAAAACTCTTCAGATCTTCATCGGTGGTGTAGGCAAAGCGATTTAATTCCCACACCGGGTTAGTGCCATTACCGGTTGAGTAAACGCTACGCTGATGGGTATCGACATCAAAATAGCGAGCTTTCTGCGTAAAGCCCCAGCCGCTGTCAAACTGGTGTTCAAAACTGTAACCCAGCATCCATTGCCGCTGTTTGAAGCCACTCCATTCATCCCCGGCATAGTCACGTGGATCGGCATAACCTGAGCGCAAATAAGCAATCGGCAGCGGGTTCGAAGGCGACAGCGACGGCGTATTCTGCGCCAGCGCATCAATGGTCAGGCGTGTTTTATTATCCGGCTGCCAGGTGACAGAGGGCGCCACCAGATAGTTTTCATAACGCGTGGTGTGCGGCTGATCGTCGCCTTCCGTCGCTTTGCCCAGCAGCCGGTAGTTCCAGTCGCTGTTACTGATTTGCCCGGTCGAATCCAGATAACCTTCTTTCAGGTTGCGGGTCCCGGTCGTAAAGCCCATTTCCGTTTTTTGTTCCGCTTGCGGCTTTTTCCCCTGAATATTAACCAACCCGCCAGGCGAGCCACTCCCGTAAAGCACTGATGCCGGACCTTTCAGAATATCCACGCTTTCAATCAACAGGGGGTCAATCCGTGCCTTGGTATTGCCGGTCACGTTATAGGGGAGTTGTAAGCCGTTGTAGAACTCCTGCTCTACCGTAAAACCACGAATTTTGTACTCGCTCATGTACGACGTACTGCCCCGCACCTCCGTAGAAACACCCGGTGCGTAACGCAGGATCTCATTCACCGAGTTCGCATGGCGCTGTTCAATCTCTTTGCTGTCGATGGTGTTAATGACCTGCGGCGTTTTGCTTTCCGGTACGGCCGACTTGGTGGCGCTGTTGGTCCAGGCGGGCAGCAGGCTCTCTTGTCCGGCGGCCGTCACGATAATGGTTGATTCTTCGGCATAAGACGGGAGTGTCAGTGCCAGGGTGATACATCCAGAGAGTGCGCGCAATGTAAAACAACGGGTGGTTTTCATGGGTGAATTATTATATGAGAAATGGAACGGTAATTATTCGCATTTTCATTAACAAATCAAGCAATCCTCCCTCTTTATATTCCTGTCGTTACGAATTCTGTAGAAAGAAAAACGGCCCCCGCAGGAGCCGTTCTGTTAATTTCGCCGCAGGAGTCGAAAGACGCCCAGCACAAGAATCGCACCAACGACGGCCACCAGGAAACTTTGCAAATTGAATCCACTGATACTGCCGCCAATGCCAAACATGGTCGCCAACCATCCACCGACAACCGCACCCACGATACCGAGAATGCAGGTCAGGATAAAACCTCCACCATCACGGCCCGGCATGATCAGTTTGGCGATAATTCCTGCAATCAGACCAAAAACAATCCAGGCAATAATTCCCATTTTCAGGCCCTCTTTCCAGTGAATGCATGCGCAAGACGTTCTTGCACTCGCCCTCTAAGTATAGGCAAGCCACGATTCTGCGCTTTTGGTCGCCGCCTTAATTCGTTCAGTTTGAAAAAAAATTTCACCCATTTGTATTAAGTTCTGTCACGCAATGCCGATAACAGACGACAGTCTGTCAGGTATCCAGGAGTCATTAGGCGTGAGTCATTACCATGAGCAGTTCCTGAAGCAAAATCCATTGGCGGTGTTAGGCGTTCTTCGTGATCTCAATAAAAATCAGGTTCCGTTACGCATTTCGTGGTCGGGAGGCCAGTTCATCAGCAAAATTCTCGCCGTCAGCCCGGAGAGTCTGGTGATGGATTTCGGCAGTCAGGAGAATGAAAACCTTGCGGTTCAGCGCGCCAGACAGATAACCATTACCGCCGAAACGCAGGGCGCGAAAGTCGAATTTACGCTACCGCAGCTTCAGAGCGGTGAATACCAACAGCTTCCGGCGTTTATCACTGCACTGCCGCCCTCTTTGTGGTTCGTACAACGGCGCGAATATTTCCGTATTTGCGCCCCGCTGCATCCGCCCTACGCCTGCTCGGCAAAAATGCCGGACAACAGCACGCTGCGTTTTCGCTTATTCGACCTCTCTCTCGGGGGTATGGGCGCATTGCTGGAAGGCGCCAAACCCGAAGGGTTGAAAGAGGGAATGCGGTTTTCTCAGATAGAACTCAATATGGGTGAATGGGGCATTTTCCATTTTGACGCGCAGCTCATCTCGGTGAGCGAACGTAAAGTTATCGACGGGAAAAATGAGACGATCACCACTCCCCGCCTGAGTCTGCGTTTTCTTAACGTCAGCCCGGCGGTGGAGCGGCAATTACAGCGGATTATCTTTTCACTGGAGCGCGAAGCACGGGAAAGAGCGAATAAGGTGCGCGAGTAACATTACATGGCATTCATCGCTTGCTGAAGTTTCCAGATGTAGCGCGGTGCCTGTGGCGCAGGATGATTATCGGCAACATGCTCGATAAACTCATCAGGGTCAAGATCGTTGATCTCGCCGATCGCTTTTTTCCTGTCAGAGGAGAACGTACGCAGCAGCGCGCCGGCCCCGTTTGCGTAAGAAACCACCAGCGCGTATTGCATCACCTGGGGATCTTCGATTCCGGCCAGCGGACCGTTCTCCAGAATACTCAAATAAGCGGCGCCCATAGAGATATTACGTTCCGGATTTTTCAACTCGCTGGTCGACGGCTCGCCGCTCCACCCCATCCGGCGATACACATCCCGCCCGGAGGTAGAGGCTTTAAGTTGCATCAATCCGACGGCATTCGATTTACTGACCGCATTAGGGTTACCACCAGACTCAATCGCGATAATCGCCGTGATCAGTTTTGGATCCACACCCCAGGCCGCACCCGCTTTTTCGCTGATCGGCATCCATTGCATCGCGCGTTTGACCGGAACTTCGGCATTCCAGGGCGGATTTTTATAATCCTGCTGCTTTGAACTACAACCCGCCAGTAGTACCACTAAAAAAGCAAACCATCTCAATTTCACTTCGTCTATCCTTTTCGCCGGAATCCATTGTTGAGGTGACAACAACACAACGTTGCGCTGAAATGTCAGCAGGCCGGATAAGCAAAGCGCTCCCCGGCAAAACGTTCTAATATATGCGGCATGATATACATTTGCATTCTATTGTCAGCAAGGAATTGCCATGTCTTTGTTTCATTTAATTGCGCCATCGGGCTACTGCATCAACCAACATGCCGCATTACGCGGGCTTACGCGTCTTAGGGATGCGGGGCATCAGGTGAATAACGCCGCGGTCATCCATCGCCGTGAACAGCGCTTTGCCGGTACAGAAGCAGAACGCCTGGACGACATTAATTCCCTCGCCAGATTGACGACGGCCGATACCATTGTGATGCCGGTGCGTGGTGGTTACGGCGCCAGCCGTTTACTGGCGAACATTGACTGGCAGGCCCTGACGACCCGGCAACAGCACAACCCATTACTGATTTGCGGGCACAGCGATTTTACCGCCATTCAGTCCGGTTTACTGGCCCACGGCAACGTCATCACGTTTAGCGGTCCCATGCTGGCGGCTAACTTTGGCGCGGAAGAAATGAACGCCTTCACGGAATACCATTTCTGGCTTGCGCTACGCAACGCGCAATTTACCGTGGAGTGGCAAGGCCAGGGGCCAGCCTGTCAGACCGAAGGGACGCTGTGGGGCGGCAATCTGGCGATGCTGATTTCGCTCATCGGCACGCCGTGGATGCCGAACATTGAAAACGGCATACTGGTGCTGGAAGACATTAATGAGCATCCCTTCCGCGTTGAGCGTATGCTGTTGCAACTGCTTGATGCCGGTATTTTAAACCGGCAAAACGCGGTAGTGCTGGGCAGCTTTAGCGGCAGTACGCCAAACGAGTATGATGCGGGTTACGATCTCAACGCGGTTTACGCCTTTTTGCGCTCACGTCTGTCAATACCGCTGATTACTGGCCTGGATTTTGGTCATGAGCAACGCACCGTGACCCTGCCATTAGGCGCACACGCGGTGCTGAAAAATGCAAAAGACGCCACCCTGCTCACGGTATCGGGTCACCCCGTACTCAACGCGTAAAAAAAACCGGTCCTGATGCGCAAAGTCTGACCTGTCAGGCTTTCAGCAAAACGCTGTTTCTGTCGTTTTTGTGTTAGGGTTTATTATTAAGAAACAGCGTAATTCAGGAGTAACCGAACGTTGGATGCCGCAGCAATCATTAGTCTGTTTATTTTGGGTTCAGTCCTCGTAACCTGCAGTATTTTATTAAGTTCATTCTCATCCCGCCTCGGTATCCCTATTCTGGTTATTTTTCTCGCTATCGGTATGCTGGCGGGCGTGGACGGCGTGGGCGGTATCCCTTTTGATAACTACCCTTTCGCTTACATGGTCAGTAACCTTGCGCTGGCGATCATTTTGCTGGATGGCGGCATGCGCACGCAGGCCAGCTCTTTTCGCGTCGCGCTTGGACCGGCATTATCCCTGGCCACCGTAGGCGTCCTGATCACCTCCGGATTAACCGGGATGATGGCGGCATGGCTGTTTCACCTTGATCTCATTGAAGGGTTGCTGATTGGCGCCATTGTCGGTTCAACGGATGCGGCGGCGGTATTTTCATTACTGGGCGGTAAAGGGCTTAACGAACGTGTGGGGGCCACACTGGAGATCGAGTCCGGCAGTAATGATCCGATGGCGGTGTTTCTGACCATTACGCTGATTGCGATGATCCAGAATCATGAGACGGGTCTGAGCTGGATGTTTGCCGTCCATATCATCCAACAGTTTGGCCTGGGGATTATGATCGGCTTAGGCGGCGGTTACCTGCTTTTGCAGATGATTAACCGCATATCGCTGCCCACCGGTCTGTATCCTCTGCTGGCACTTAGCGGCGGGATCCTGATTTTCGCCTTAACCACCGCGCTGGAAGGCAGCGGTATACTGGCGGTATACCTGTGTGGGTTCCTGCTGGGCAATCGCCCGATTCGCAACCGATTTGGCATCCTGCAAAACTTTGACGGCCTCGCCTGGCTGGCGCAAATCGCCATGTTCCTGGTGCTGGGGTTACTCGTCAATCCTTCGGATCTGCTGCCGATTGCCGTTCCGGCGTTGCTATTGTCCGCCTGGATGATCTTCTTTGCCCGCCCCTTGTCGGTCTTCGCCGGGCTGCTGCCCTTTCGCGGCTTTAATCTGCGCGAGCGGACGTTTATCAGTTGGGTCGGGCTGCGGGGGGCTGTGCCGATTATCCTCGCGGTTTTCCCGATGATGGCCGGACTGGAAAATGCGCGGTTGTTCTTTAATGTCGCGTTCTTCGTGGTGCTGATCTCCCTGCTGCTTCAGGGAACATCGCTCTCCTGGGCAGCCAAAAAAGCCAAAGTGGTGGTTCCCCCTGTCGGTTGGCCAGTCTCTCGCATGGGACTGGATATCCATCCGGAAAACCCCTGGGAGCAGTTTGTTTATCAACTTAGCGCCGACAAATGGTGCGTTGGCGCAGCGCTGCGCGATCTGCACATGCCAGAAGATACGCGCATTGCTGCCCTGTTTCGCGATAATGCCCTGTTTCATCCGACCGGCAGTACTCGCCTGCGTGAAGGCGACGTTCTGTGCGTGATTGGCCGCGAGCGTGATCTGCCCGCGCTGGGGAAACTGTTCAGCCAGTCGCCGCCGGTAGCCCTGGATCAACGCTTCTTCGGTGACTTTATTCTGGAGGCCAGCGCGAAATATGCCGATGTGGCGCTGATTTACGGGCTGGACGACGGCATTGAGTATCGCGATAAGCAGCAGACGCTGGGTGAGATTGTTCAGCAACTGCTTGGCGCCGCCCCGGTTGTTGGGGATCAGGTGGAGTTTGCCGGTATGATCTGGACAGTGGCGGAAAAAGAGGACAATGCGGTACTGAAGGTCGGTGTTCGTATTGCAGAGGATGACGCGGAGTAACGGCGAAAAGTGCCGGATAAGCCAGAGGCATTATCCGGCAGCCATTAAGTTACACTGTCACGACAGGCACGCGTAACGCTAAAGAACACATTAACTCATAACCCACCGTACCGGCGGCAGAGGCAACGTCGTCAATCTTCACCTCTGTGCCCCACAACTCCACAGGCGTGCCAATCCCCGCCTGCGGACACGGCGTCAGATCTACCGCCAGCATATCCATTGAGACCGTCCCCACCGTTCCAGTGCGTACACCGTCGACAAGAATGGGGGTTCCGCTCGGCGCATGGCGCGGATAGCCGTCCGCATATCCGGCTGCGACAATGCCGATGCGCTGTTCCCCACGGGCGGTATAGCGCCCGCCGTATCCCACCCGATCGCCCGCTTTCAGGGTCTGTACGCCAATGATTTCGCTGCGCAGAGTCATCACTGGTTTCAGTCCGGTATTGGCGATATCCTGCCACACGCCTGACGGCGATGCGCCATACAGGATGATACCCGGGCGCACCCAGTCAAAATGCGCCTCAGGATGCCATAGCGTGGCCGCTGAGTTTGACAACGAGCGACGGCACTCCAGTCCTTCCGTAGCCTGAGAAACCCGGGTCATGGCGTCACGGATGCCGTCCGGATGTTCAGCATCCGCAAAGTGCGACATCAGCGTTATTTCGCCGACATTCGGCAACGCACGCAGTTGTTGCCAGATGGTTTGCGCTCTTTCAGGCAGGAATCCCAATCGGTTCATGCCGGTATTGATCTTCAGATAGACATCCAGCGGTGCGTTCAGTCGGGCATTCTGTAGCGCCTTCAACTGCCAGTTGCTGTGCACGCTGGTCGTCAGACGATACTTGTCGTATAACGCCAGATCTTCAGCGTGGAAAAAGCCTTCCAGCATCAGTATCGGCCCCTTCCAGCCGCGCTCCCGCAGGGTGACCGCTTCCTCCAGATTGAGCAGGGCAAAGCCGTCAGTCGCGCCCAGCGCCGACCAGACGCGATCAATTCCATGCCCATACGCATTGGCTTTCACCACCGACCAGATACGGGAGTTCGGTGCTGCCTGGCGCGCAATCCCCAGGTTCTGTTTCATCGCCTGCAGGTCAAGGCTGGCCAGTATAGGACGAGTCATCCGAATTCCTTATTAGTTATGTGCGCCATGCAAATGTCGTGGACGTGAGGGGGTAAATCCCGGCTGGTAACGCGCGACGCTCAGGTCGTCGTAAGGGATAGCCGGTGTCCGCCCGGAAAGAATGTCGCTCAACAATTGCCCTG
The DNA here is from genome assembly GCF_028069725.1 of Citrobacter sp. Awk 4. Taxonomy (GTDB): domain Bacteria; phylum Pseudomonadota; class Gammaproteobacteria; order Enterobacterales; family Enterobacteriaceae; genus Citrobacter_D. Next base: position 46,532 of record NZ_JANEWG010000028.1, on the reverse strand, counting down.
AGCCGCAGGCCATAGTCCACCCCAGCGTCCCGTGTCCGGTGTTCAGCCAGAGATTTTTGAAGTGCGTACGTCCTACGACTGGCGTACCGTCTGGCGTCATCGGGCGCAATCCGGTCCAGAAAGTGGCTTGCTCAACATGCCCGCCGCGTGGGAAGAGATCGCGCACCACCATTTCCAGCGTTTCGCGACGTGGTTGCAACAGTTCGGTATTAAAGCCCACAATTTCCGCCATCCCGCCCACACGGATGCGATTATCAAAACGGGTAATCGCAATTTTGTAGGTTTCATCAAGAATTGTAGACACGGGCGCGCCATCTTCCTGCGCCACCGGAATGGTCAGCGAATAGCCTTTTAGCGGATAGACAGGAATATCGACAATCCCTTTCAGCATTGCCGTCGAGTAAGAGCCAAACGCCATCACGTAAGCATCGGCCTTTACAATTTCCTCGCCGCACTTCACGCCATAAATCTGCTCGCCCTCATAAAGCAACTTTTCCACCGGCGTGTTGAAGCGGAATTTCACCCCCGCCTGCTCCGCCATCAGCGCCAGTTGTTGAGTAAACAGCTGGCAATCGCCGGTTTCATCATTCGGCAACCGCAGACCACCGGTCAGCTTGTGCGCGACTTCTGCCAGTGCCGGTTCGACTTCAGCCAGACGGCTGGACTCCAGCAACTGATACGGAACGCCTGCATCTTCGAGTACAGCGATATCGCGGGTCGCGTTTTCGTACTGCTGCTCGGTACGGAACAACTGCAGGGTTCCGCCCTGACGACCTTCATACTGAATGCCGGTTGACGCACGCAGCGCTTTCAGACAGTCACGGCTGTATTCCGCCAGACGCACCATGCGGCCTTTGTTTTCCATGTAATGGCTTGTGTCACAGTTACGCAACATTTGCCACATCCATTTAAGTTGAAATTGCGTCCCGTCAAGGCGAACGGCCAGCGGCGCGTGCCGCTGGAACATCCATTTAATGGCCTTCAACGGAACGCCGGGTGCCGCCCACGGCGCCGCATACCCCGGGGAGATTTGCCCCGCATTCGCAGCACTGGTTTCCAGCGCCGGGCCGGGTTCGCGATCAATGACGGTCACGTCATGTCCAGCCTGACTCAGATACCAGGCGCTGGTCACGCCGACAACGCCACTTCCCAGTATGACAACTCGCATAGCCACTCCGTTAACAGTAGGTAAAAGAACAATCATCTAATTACATCTTGATAACTCAGATGAAAATATTATTCAACATATGGCTTTTTTATGGTGACGCATCTCACATATGTCTCTTATGTCAGGCATATCGCTGGTTTGGAATCTCCTGCTACACCTCATTTTTATCCAGCATAAAATGCTGTTACACCTGCTTTATGCGGCATCCTGATAACGTGAAATCGCAAAGAAAAATTTTCCTCACCTGCACGCTTTTTAACACGGTGTTCTATGCTTGAGTTGAGGTGCTCCAGACAGAGAGTGCCGCTAACAATGAGGGTGCGCGAATGGCTACGATTGATTCCATGAATAAGGACACCACACGTTTGAGCGATGGACCCGACTGGACGTTTGATCTGCTGGATATCTATCTGGCGGAAATAGACCGCGTGGCAAAACTCTACAGACTGGACACCTACCCGCACCAAATCGAGGTGATCACCTCCGAACAGATGATGGATGCCTACTCCAGCGTCGGCATGCCGATCAACTATCCTCACTGGTCGTTTGGCAAAAAATTTATCGAGACCGAACGACTGTATAAACATGGTCAGCAAGGGTTAGCGTATGAAATCGTGATTAACTCTAACCCCTGTATTGCCTATTTAATGGAAGAGAACACCATCACCATGCAGGCGCTGGTGATGGCGCACGCCTGCTACGGGCACAACTCGTTCTTCAAGAATAACTACCTGTTCCGCAGCTGGACGGACGCCAGTTCGATTGTCGATTACCTGATCTTCGCCAGAAATTACATTACCCAATGTGAAGAACGTTACGGCGTCGATGAAGTTGAAAAGCTCCTCGACTCCTGTCACGCGCTGATGAACTACGGCGTCGATCGTTACAAACGACCGCAAAAAATCTCCTTACAGGAAGAAAAAGCCCGGCAGAAGAGCCGCGAAGAGTATCTGCAAAGTCAGGTCAATATGCTGTGGCGCACCCTGCCGAAACGCGAGGAAGAGAAAACCATCGCCGAGGCGCGTCGTTATCCGTCCGAGCCCCAGGAAAACCTGCTCTACTTTATGGAGAAAAACGCCCCGCTGCTGGAGCCCTGGCAGCGAGAGATCCTGCGCATCGTGCGTAAGGTAAGCCAGTATTTCTATCCGCAAAAACAGACGCAGGTGATGAACGAAGGCTGGGCGACCTTCTGGCATTACACCATCCTCAATCATCTGTACGATGAGGGTAAAGTGACTGAACGGTTTATGCTGGAGTTTTTGCACAGCCATACCAACGTGGTGTTTCAGCCACCGTACAACAGCCCGTGGTATAGCGGAATTAACCCCTATGCGCTCGGCTTTGCCATGTTCCAGGACATCAAACGCATTTGCCAGTCGCCTACCGAAGAGGACAAATACTGGTTCCCGGACATCGCGGGTTCCGACTGGCTGGAAACGCTCCATTTTGCGATGCGCGACTTTAAAGACGAGAGTTTTATCAGTCAGTTCCTGTCGCCTAAAGTGATGCGTGATTTCCGTTTCTTCACCGTGCTGGACGACGACAGACACAATTATCTGGAGATTTCGGCGATTCACAATGAAGAGGGGTATCGCGAAATTCGCAATCGTCTCTCATCGCAGTACAACCTGAGCAATCTGGAGCCAAATATTCAGGTCTGGAATGTTGACCTGCGTGGCGATCGCTCTCTGACGTTGCGCTACATTCCGCACAACCGCGCGCCGCTGGACAAAGGACGTAAAGAGGTCCTGAAACATGTACATCGGTTATGGGGATTTGATGTGATGCTGGAACAGCAAAACGAGGACGGCAGCGTCGAGCTTCTGGAGCGTTGCCCCCCACGCATGAACAGCCTGTAAAAAAACAGGCCCCTTCATGATGAAGGGGCCTGTTGACTCTTTTTGCCGATGATAAGCGTATCGCTTAACGGCCCTGAATCGCTAAATCACCGGGCAGACTTTTCTGCATACGATGCCAGATTTCACCACTGTCATGACCATAGCGACGTACCGTTTCATAAACCTGATCGTGGGCGCCCTGCTCACACAGCGTTGATAGCTTGTGGTAAAACGCCAGCGCCAGGCTGCGCGCTTCAGGATTCGCAAAATAGTGACGACCAATGCGGGTGTACAGCCCTTTCATCCCATTAATAATCAGACCGTAAATGGGGTTGCCGGAGGCAAACGCCAGGCCACGGAAAATGTTGTAGTCCAGATCGGAGAACGCATCGGCGTGATCGGCCACTTCATTTGCCGTCGCCAGCACTTCTTGTGCTTTCTCCGGATGTTGACGAAGCGCTGTACGGATAAAGATTGTGGAAATGTTGGTACGCACTGACAGCAGATTGTCGATCAACTGCGGGACACTTTCATGATCGAGTCGCGCGAGCGTCTCAAGAATATTGAGCCCGGACGTTTCCCAGAAATTATTCACCTTCGTCGGTTTGCCGTGCTGAATGGTCAACCAACCGTCTCGCGCCAGACGCTGCAACACTTCGCGTAATGTGGTTCGCGTTACCCCGATAAGCTCGGAGAGTTCACGTTCTGCAGGCAAAATAGTGCCAGGCGGGAAGCGGTTATTCCAGATACTTTCAATAATGTACTCTTCCGCGAAACCCGCCGGGCTCTGCGCCTTAATGACCATAGTGAGATTTCCATTACACAGCAAAACATAGTTGCACTCATCATACCAGACGGGTTTCATGGCTGATAGCAGACAAAATAAAGAAAAAAGGGATCAAGGCTTCATTTTCTACATTTCCCCATTTCACACTCTGTGCACAAGGACTTGCCTACGTGCGTGCCTGGCCGTAAGCTTTGCGCCTTACATAAAAACGCCATTTCATATTTCACGGTAAGGGAAACTGCATGGAGATCTCCTGGGGACGCGCGTTATGGCGCAACTTCTTAGGCCAGTCACCAGACTGGTATAAACTCGCACTCGTTATCTTCTTAATCATCAACCCACTGATTTTTCTCATCAACCCTTTTGTGGCTGGGTGGTTATTAGTCGCTGAGTTTATTTTTACGCTGGCAATGGCGCTGAAATGCTATCCTCTGCTCCCCGGAGGATTGCTGGCGATCGAAGCCGTTTTCATCGGTATGACCAGCGCCTCACATGTTCGTGAGGAGATTGCCGCCAATCTTGAAGTACTGTTGCTGCTGATGTTCATGGTGGCGGGTATCTATTTTATGAAGCAGCTCCTGCTGTTCATTTTTACCCGGCTGTTGCTCAGTATCCGCTCCAAAACCATTCTGTCGCTCTCTTTTTGTCTTGCGGCGGCGTTCCTCTCTGCTTTCCTCGACGCCTTAACCGTAGTCGCGGTGGTGATCAGCGTTGCCGTTGGTTTTTACGGTATCTATCATCGCGTTGCCTCTGCGCGTGGAGAAGATAACGACCTGCTGGACGACAGTCACATCGACCAACACTACAAAACCGTGCTGGAGCAATTTCGCGGTTTCTTGCGCAGTTTGATGATGCACGCCGGTGTAGGTACCGCATTAGGCGGCGTAATGACGATGGTGGGGGAACCGCAAAACCTGATCATCGCTAAAGCCGCTGGCTGGCATTTTGGCGACTTCTTCCTGCGCATGTCACCCGTGACCGTACCGGTTCTCATTTGCGGTTTATTAACCTGCGCACTGGTAGAGAAAATGCGCTGGTTTGGTTACGGAGAAACCTTGCCAGAAAAAGTGCGTGGCATCCTGCAAGAGTTTGACGATCAAAGTCGCAAGCAGCGTACCCGTCAGGATAAGCTCAACCTGATTGTACAAACCATTATCGGTATCTGGCTGGTTATTGCACTGGCATTGCATCTGGCGGAAGTGGGATTAATCGGTCTGTCAGTCATTATTCTGGCGACTTCATTGACTGGTGTCACCGATGAACATGCCATTGGTAAAGCGTTCACCGAATCATTGCCGTTTACCGCGCTGCTGACCGTATTCTTTGCGGTGGTCGCGGTGATTATCGACCAGCACCTGTTCGCGCCGATTATTCAGTTTGTTTTACAGGCGCCCGAGCATACACAGTTGCGGCTGTTCTATCTTTTCAACGGCCTGCTCTCTTCTATTTCCGATAACGTCTTTGTAGGTACGATTTATATCAACGAAGCCAAAGCGGCAATGGAAAGTGGCATTGTCAGCTTAAATCAGTTCGAGTTGCTGGCTGTGGCCATTAATACCGGCACCAACCTGCCTTCCGTAGCGACACCGAATGGCCAGGCCGCATTCTTGTTCCTGCTGACCTCGGCGCTGGCGCCTCTCATTCGTCTTTCCTATGGCCGGATGGTCTGGATGGCGCTGCCGTATACGTTAGTACTGACTCTGGTCGGTTTATTCTGCATTGAATATACCCTAACGCCAGTAACAGAATGGATGACGCAATTAGGCTGGCTGGCTACACTTTCATAACAATAAACCGAGCAAATCACTGCTCGGTTTCACTTTTTGCATGATAAGTATCCAATTACACTTTATTTCATTTTCCGCTAGTGGCGTGAAAATTGAATTGGTTTACACTGCCGACTCTACGCATGTTGCAGGGAAATTATTATGTTACGATTTTTGAACCAGTGCTCACGGGGTCGGGGCGCATGGTTACTGATGGCGTTGACCGCACTGGCGCTTGAAATAGTGGCGCTGTGGTTTCAGCATGTCATGCTGCTTAAGCCTTGCGTCCTGTGCATTTATGAACGTTGCGCGTTATTCGGCATTATGGGCGCCGGTCTGGTTGGCGCGATTGCGCCAAAATCACCGTTACGCTATGTGGCGCTGGTGATTTGGATTTACAGCGCGTGGCGCGGCCTTCAGCTGGCGTATGAACATACCATGATCCAGCTTCACCCTTCGCCATTCATGACCTGCGATTTTATGGCGCGCTTCCCGAGCTGGCTGCCTCTGGACAAATGGCTGCCGCAGGTATTCGTCGCTTCTGGTGATTGCGCACAACGTCAGTGGGAGTTTTTAACGCTGGAAATGCCGCAGTGGCTGTTGGGGATTTTTGCCGCGTATCTCGTCGTGGCCGTTCTGGTGGTCATTGCCCAGCCGTTTAAGCCTAAAAAGCGCGATCTGTTCGGTCGATAACATAAAACGCTCTTTCGGGAGCGTTTCGTGTGATGACAAGGAACATCCTCTCAGAATCAACAATTCACGCTCAGACGGACTGGGCAAGATGAGACTCAACCCGACAGAAGTCGGGTTTTCTTTTACATCACTTAGTACTTGATATCGCGAGCCTGATCGCGCCCTTCCTGTTTGTTCTGGCGATGATCCTGGCGGCAATCGGCATTACCGACAACGCCATTACGGCATTCCTGCTTAATTTCACGGGATTCCTGACGCGTATCCTGGCGAACTTCCCTGGCATCACGGCGCTCACCAGCCTGCTGGGTTTCAGCCTGCGCGGGAACAATGGTCATCAGGGAGGTGGCAGCCAGCAGCATCAACGCAAACTTCTTCATTATCAACCCTCAAAATATTCATCACGCCTCTACGACGCTCTAAAATTATAGGTTTAAGACATATTTTTTTGCTTGATTGAAAGTGCTGGCTTTTCCCGTTTTTCTCTTACCTCTTCAATCCGCAATGAAAATAAATTGCCACAAAATATAACCGGCATATCGTGATTAAAATCTACCGTTTTTAGGCCGCAGATGACCCTTTGCGATAAGGTAAACGCTGGTGAATAACAGCAGTCCGGCAATGGCTATCATGCAGAAAATTTCATTGGGGGCAGGACTAAAAATGAGATTGCCGCCGGCATCATCCGGATAGTTGTACAGTGCCCAGATACCGGCTATTACCTGAATGGCGCTGGCGCACAATAACGCGACTCTTGCCCCCGCGAAGCGGGCCAGGATGGTCGCTACCAACCCTGCGGTTGTCAGTAGCCAGCCACCTAAACACATGAGGACCAAAAACATCCCGCCAAATAACGTTCCTCCAACCTCTCGCGGCGTTATTAGCATGATACCGAAAAAGGACTGCACGCCGGATAAGAGGAGTCCCGTTATCCCGCAGAATACGTAATAGATCAGGAGCTTCATTGCGTCTCATTAAACAATTCATCGTGGGGTTATTATACGGACCTACGGGTAAGTGATAAGGCCTTTTATTTCAGGCACTCACTGTCCCCATTCGGGTTTGTTGAGGCCAGCCAGCAGCAAAAACTGGGAGTACGTTGAGTGACTGACCTGCGAGGAAGTTGCCGATCGTGCTGTGCTACCTTGACCCACATTCATGGCTGGGCAATTATCGGCAAATTGCTAACGCGTACCGCTGGTTGAGGATAACAGTCGTGCGCGTTTTTATTTGTCCATGCTGTCTGAACAGGCTCATGCGAGATGCCTGAGTCCATTATTTGAGGTTATTAATGAAAAATACCGCACTGCTGCTCTCCCTCCTGATGACAGGACCAGCCCTGGCTGACGTCAGCATCAATTCCAATGGTGTACGGGTCAGTATGGATCGAGAAGACGAAATCAATGAGTGGAAAAATAAGCACAAGAATGAGTGCTCATCAGTCACAATCGGCGGCGTAAAAGTCACCAGCGACGGGTGTAGTAGCAAGGACAAAGAGAACCGCAGCGTTCACGGAGACAATAATCCAGGTAAGGGGCACGACAAAAACAAGAACAAAAACGATGGCGATGATGACTATACCCTCAAGGTCGAGCACTATGACTCTGATTCCGTAAAAAGCAAAGGCAAGGGTAAGCAAAACAAATAAAATAGACTCGCACTGTGACGTGTAATCCCCCGTGACCCGTCGCTCCTCGCCCAATGCGGCGGGGAGCAATCACGACAATGCCAGAACCAAATACGTCTTTTATTGCAACAACTCACTGCGCCCATTCGGGTTTGTTGAGGATATGCTCCTGCCAGTCCACGACCTCGGACTCTTTCACCGCAATATGGCGCACAGAAATACGCTCACCGTGCATGGCAGCTTTTGAACCGGTTATCAACGGGTGCCAGTCTGGTAACCCCTTCCCTTCGGCCAATAACCGATAGGCGCAGGTCATCGGCAACCATTCAAAGGTCGGGAGGTTATCGCGGGTAAGCTTGATGCAATCAGGTTCGTACTCGAAACGACGTTCGTAGTTACGACACTGGCAGGTTTTGATGTTTAGCTGACGGCAGGCGACGTTGGTGAAATAAATATCATCGGTGTCTTCATCCATTAATTTATGCAGGCAGCATTGACCGCAACCATCGCATAACGACTCCCACTCAGCATCAGTCATGTCGTCCAGGGATTTACGTTGCCAGAAAGGTAAGTCGTTCATTCGGGTATCCGCCATTGCAATAAAGCTGCACCTTATAACCAGTCTGGCAGGCGGATGCAAGTTTTGCCGCCCGAAAAGGCGGCAAGCAGAGATTACAACACCCGGGTGGTCAGCGTTTGGCCATTAAAACTGACGGTCAGCTCATCACCACTGTGTAACGGACCAACCCCTTCCGGGGTACCTGTCAGCACCACATCACCGGCTTTCAGCGTGAAAAATTGACTCATATAGGCAATCAACGGAATAATCGGGTGGATCATATCCGCCGTCGTTCCATGCTGGCGCATTTCGCCGTTAATGCTAAGACTGAGCGTGGTATTCTGCGGGTCATCCTTAAATTCAGACACCGGAATAAACCCGGACAGCGGACATGAGTTATCAAATCCCTTCGCTTTCTCCCAGGGTTGCCCGGCCTTTTTCATTTTCCCCTGAATATCACGCAAAGTGAGATCAAGCGCCACACCATAACCGGCAATGGCTTTACGCACATGCTCTTGAGAAGCCTTACGTAGCGTCGCGCCAATCAATACCGCCAGTTCGACTTCGTGATGTACGGACCCCATATTCGCAGGGATCACCAGCGGCTGGCGTAAATCACACAATGCGGTTTCTGGTTTAATGAACAGTACCGGTTCTTCCGGCGTCGCGCTGCCCATCTCCTTAATATGCTTTGCATAATTACTGCCTACGCAAACCACTTTACTGACTGGGTAATCAAGCAGAGCACCTTGCCAATTATGGTGTTGATACATTATTTTCCCCTAACGTAATCGTGGACTTCAGGAACTGCATCGACGAGGCATGACACGGCCGGATACAGTTTAACGTTTAGCGTCTGATTTATTTTCTCCGGCCACCGAAAGATGCTGTTTCAGTAAATCTTCCGGCGGCGGCGGCAATTGTAAATAATAGCCCTGTTCAGCAAGCGCCTGTTTTACTTTATCAATATCGGCATTAGCGAGTTTTTTACGCCCATCAAGCGGCAGGATCATCGCCAGTTGGGGCTGACCGAACCCCTTCAGTAGTTCCTCAGAAACCCGTGAGAAATCGTCTTTTTTTTCGACATATAAATAGGTCTGGTCACGCTTAGTACTTCTGTAGATCACACAAAACATACATTTTACTCTGAATTAACGGGATGGTGACTTGCCTCAATATAATACTGACTATAACATGCCTCCTGGACTTCGGAATATCGCTCCGTACTGGAGATGATAAATAGCAAATTGAGTAAGGCCAGGATGTCAAACACGCCAATCGAGCTTAAAGGCAGTAGCTTCACCTTATCAGTGGTTCATTTGCACGAAGCAGAACCCGAGGTTATTCGTCAGGCGTTGGAAGACAAAATCGCGCAGGCACCTGCTTTTTTAAAACACGCGCCTGTGGTGGTGAATGTCAGCGGCCTTGAAAGCCCGGTAAACTGGCCGGTTCTACAAAAGGTCGTGGCGTCCACCGGTCTGCGTATTGTCGGGGTTAGCGGATGCAAAGATACCCGACTGAAAGCGGAAATCGACAAGATGGGCCTCCCTTTACTGACCGAGGGTAAAGAGAAAGTGGCTCGTTCCGCTCCCGTTGAAGCCGCTGCACCCGTTCCCCCACCGCAAAACGTTACTCCTATCACAAAAACGCGATTAATAGATGTACCGGTTCGTTCCGGCCAGCGTATTTATGCTCCACAATGTGATCTAATTGTTACAAGTCACGTCAGCGCTGGCGCAGAGTTGATTGCCGATGGCAATATTCACGTTTACGGTATGATGAGAGGCCGCGCGCTGGCAGGCGCAAACGGCGATCGGGAAGCGCAAATTTTTTGTACGCATCTGACGGCAGAACTGGTGTCTATCGCAGGTGTTTATTGGCTGAGTGATAAAATCCCAGCAGAATTTTATGGCAAAGCGGCACGTCTGCAACTGGCAGAGAACGCTTTGACAGTTCAACCGTTGAATTGATCCCTTTTAACAAGGAATTTCTATGGCACGCATTATTGTTGTTACTTCGGGTAAAGGGGGCGTTGGCAAGACCACCTCCAGCGCGGCCATCGCTACAGGTTTGGCCCAGAAGGGAAAGAAAACTGTCGTTATTGATTTCGATATCGGCTTGCGTAACCTCGACCTGATCATGGGATGTGAACGCCGCGTCGTTTACGATTTCGTGAACGTGATTCAGGGCGATGCGTCACTCAATCAGGCGTTAATCAAAGATAAACGTACTGAAAATCTCTTCATTCTTCCGGCATCACAAACCCGCGATAAAGATGCACTGACCCGTGAAGGCGTCGCGAAAGTGCTTGATGATCTGAAAGCGATGGATTTTGATTTCATCGTCTGCGACTCGCCGGCAGGTATCGAAACCGGCGCGCTGATGGCGCTCTATTTTGCCGATGAAGCGATTATCACCACCAACCCGGAAGTCTCCTCAGTACGTGACTCTGACCGTATTCTGGGCATTCTGGCCTCAAAATCACGTCGTGCAGAGAATGGTGAAGATCCGATCAAAGAACACCTGCTGTTAACGCGCTACAACCCTGGCCGCGTCAACAAAGGCGATATGCTCAGCATGGAAGACGTGCTTGAGATCCTGCGTATCAAACTGGTGGGCGTCATTCCGGAAGATCAATCCGTATTACGTGCATCTAACCAGGGCGAGCCGGTCATCCTCGATATCAACGCGGATGCAGGCAAAGCGTATGCAGATACTGTGGAACGTCTGTTGGGAGAAGATCGTCCTTTCCGCTTCATTGAAGAAGAGAAGAAAGGTTTCCTCAAACGCCTGTTCGGAGGATAAGTTATGGCATTACTGGATTTTTTTCTCTCGCGGAAAAAGAGTACAGCTAACATCGCAAAAGAGCGACTGCAAATTATTGTCGCGGAGCGCCGTCGCAGTGACGCCGAACCGCATTATTTACCGCAGCTGAGAAAGGATATTCTCGAGGTTATCTGCAAATATGTGCAAATAGATCCGGAAATGGTCACCGTGCAGCTTGAACAAAAAGACGGCGATATTTCTATCCTCGAACTTAACGTGACGTTACCGGAAGCAGAAGAATCCCGATAACACTCAGCACAAATAGCGCATGTATTATAGAAGGCAGATAATTCTGCCTTTTTTATTTTCAATTGCCTGCCAAAAATTCAGCGCTTCACGTTTATTCCAGTTTAAACTTTGGATAACGCTCCTGAAAATAACTGCGTAAAAACTCGACCGTAATACGGATTTTTGCCGAAGTCGCAAGACGAGAAACATAAACAGCCCAGATATTGGCGGGCTGATAATACTCCGGCAGCACGTGAACCAGATGACCACTGGCAATGTTGTCGCACACATCCCACCACGAACGCAGCGCAATCCCCTGCCCATCCAGACACCACTGATGCACAATCTCGCCGTGGTTGGATGACAGTGCGCCAGTCACTTTGATCGAGTGTACGCCCTCTTTGTTGCGTAATTGCCATATCCCAAACGGATGGTCACGCTCCTTAATGACCAGACAGGGATATGTTGCCAGCTCAGCGAGTTGTTTCGGCGTACCGTGCTGCGTCAGAAATTCTGGCGATGCACATAAAACCCGATAGTTGGTGGCCAGTTTGCGGGCAATCAAATTCGGGGCGATATCATCCCCAATGCGAATATCGAGATCGACCCCTTCATTGACCAGATCCACCAGCCGGTCTTCAACGTCAAAGCGCAGTTCCAGTTGCGGATACTGTTTTGCCAGGGCGGAGAGCGCCGGGGCGACAACCCGACGCCCAAAACCAAAACTGCTGATGACCCGTAACATGCCCTGCGGCACTTGCCGCGCGTCAGACAGCTCATCCATCATCTGATCCACATCCTGCAAAATGCGCTGCGCCCATTCGTAGATGCGTTCCCCCTCCTCAGTAATGGTGACCCGCCGGGTGGTTCGGTGTAATAACACGACGTTGAGCGTCTGTTCCAGCAACGCGACGCGCTTGCTGATAAACGCAGGGGAAACGCCCAGCTCTTCCGCCACGGCGGCAAATCCGGCACGGCGGGCAACCAGCATAAAGACGCGTAAATCATTTAGCAGCGGCAGATTATTCATGATCTGTGTTTTATGTTTCACCAGTTAGGGGGATTAACTCTCAATCAGTCAATTATAGGATAAAGGGGAAGTCAATTTTGGTTGCTGATAAGTGAGAGCTGGTATGAAGAAAACCTGTCGTATTGCCGCTATTCCCGGAGACGGTATTGGGAAAGAAGTTCTGCCTGAAGGTATTCGTGTCTTGCAGGCTGCCGCTGAGCGCTGGGACTTGTCGCTAAGCTTTGAGCCGATCGAATGGGCCAGCTGTGAGTACTATACCCATCACGGAAAGATGATGCCTGATGACTGGCACGAGCAACTTAAGTCATTTGATGCCATCTATTTTGGCGCCGTCGGCTGGCCGGAAACGGTACCTGACCACGTCTCATTGTGGGGTTCACTGCTGAAGTTTCGCCGCGAGTTTGATCAGTACGTCAATTTGCGCCCGGTACGTCTCTTCCCGGGTGTTCCGTGTCCGCTGGCCGGAAAACAGGCGGGTGATATTGATTTTTACGTGGTGCGCGAAAATACCGAAGGCGAATACTCTTCGCTGGGCGGGCGCGTCAACGCCGGGACCGAGCATGAACTGGTTATCCAGGAGTCCGTATTTACCCGCCGCGGCGTGGACCGTATTCTGCGTTACGCCTTTGAACTGGCGCAGAGTCGGCCACGTAAAACGCTCACCTCCGCCACCAAATCTAACGGTCTTGCTATCAGCATGCCTTACTGGGATGAACGTGTTGAGGCGATGGCCACGCACTATCCGCAGATACGCTGGGATAAGCAGCACATCGATGTACTGTGCGCGCGCTTCGTTTTACAACCAGAACGCTTTGACGTGGTGGTCGCCTCTAACCTGTTCGGCGATATCCTGTCCGATCTGGGCCCGGCCTGTACGGGGACCATCGGCATTGCGCCCTCTGCCAACCTCAATCCGGAGCGCACTTTCCCGTCATTGTTCGAGCCGGTACACGGTTCAGCGCCGGATATCTACGGTAAAAACATCGCCAACCCTATTGCGACCATTTGGGCTGGCGCCATGATGCTGGATTTCCTCGGTAATGGCGATGAGCGTTTCCATCATGCACACAATGCCATTCTGGCAGCCATTGAACAGGTGATTGCCAGCGGACCTAAAACGCCCGATATGAAAGGCGTTGCTTCCACACAACAGGTGGGTGATGCCATTTGTCAGGCCATACTGCGTTGAGGTCAAACCACAAAATAAGAGCCGCGTCACTGACGCGGCTTTTTTTATTTATTCTCCCTGGGAAATACCTGCGTCATTTCACCTTTTATTATTTCCGTTCCGTGTTTTATTGCTTCACGCATTCACTAATTGTTTAATTCACGCAACAAACAAATAATTAATTTGCAACAAATGGAGTAACAAGTCTTGACCCTACAGCGTGATTACAACTACAGGCCAATGCCAAATACGGGCGACGATGCCCAGGAGATCACCCATGTTGAGCAATGTAAAAAAGAAAAAAGATGTGCCGCTGATCGCCATCAGCTTACTGGCTATTCTTTTTATCGCAGCAGCATTAAGTCTCTTCCCGCAACAATCAGCGCAAGCAGCAAACACCATTTTTAACGGCGTTACACGGATGCTCGGTTCCGCAGTTCAGGTCCTGGTGCTATTGGCAATGGGACTGGTCATCTATCTGGCGACCAGTAAATACGGCAATATTCGCCTCGGGGAAGGAAAACCGGAGTACAGCACCCTTTCCTGGTTATTCATGTTTATCTGCGCCGGATTAGGTTCTTCCACGCTCTATTGGGGCGTGGCTGAGTGGGCGTATTACTACCAGACGCCGGGTCTGAATATCGCGCCAAATTCACAAAAGGCTCTCGAATTTAGTATCCCCTACTCCTTCTTCCATTGGGGAGTCAGCGCGTGGGCGACCTATACTCTGGCCTCATTAATCATGGCCTACCATTTTCATGTACGTAAAAACAAAGGGTTAAGCCTCTCGGGGATTATTGCCGCCATCACAGGGGTGCATCCGCAAGGCGTCTGGGGCCGTCTGGTCGACCTGATGTTCCTGATAGCCACCGTCGGCGCATTGACCATCTCTCTGGTCGTCACCGCAGCCACCTTTACGCGCGGGTTATCTGCGCTGACCGGATTACCGGATAACTTCACCGTGCAGGCTTTCGTTATCCTGCTTTCCGGCGGAATTTTCTGCCTCAGCTCCTGGATTGGTATCAATAACGGCCTGCAACGTTTGAGCAAAATGGTTGGCTGGGGCGCGTTTTTGCTGCCGCTGCTGGTGCTTATCGTTGGCCCAACCGAGTTTATTACTAACAGCGTTATCAACGCCATTGGCCTGACGACGCAGAACTTCCTGCAAATGAGTCTGTTCACTGACCCGCTCGGAGACGGCTCGTTTACCCGCAACTGGACCGTGTTTTACTGGCTGTGGTGGATCTCTTATACCCCTGGCGTGGCAATGTTTGTTACTCGCGTGTCGCGCGGTCGTAAGATTAAAGAGGTCATCTGGGCGCTAATCCTCGGTAGCACCGTCGGCTGCTGGTTCTTCTTCGGCGTGATGGAAAGTTATGCCATCCATCAGTTTATTAACGGTGTGATCAACGTACCGCAGGTAATGCAAACGCTGGGTGGCGAAACCGCCGTACAGCAAGTATTGATGTCACTCCCGGCTGGCAAGCTGTTCCTGGCGGCGTATCTGGCGGTGATGATTATTTTCCTGGCATCCCACATGGATGCGGTGGCCTATACCATGGCGGCAACCAGCACGCGAAACCTGCAGGAAGGTGACGATCCTGAGCGTGGACTGCGTCTCTTCTGGTGTGTGGTCATTACCCTGATTCCGCTGTCGATTTTGTTTACCGGCGCCTCGCTGGAAACAATGAAAACTACCGTGGTACTGACAGCGCTTCCGTTCCTCGCCATCTTACTGGTGAAGGTCGCTGGCTTTATTCGCTGGTTAAAGCAGGACTATGCCCACGTCCCTGCCCATCAAATTGAAAGCATTATTCCCGAAAAGCAGGACAGCGCGCCCGAATCAACGCCCACGCTGCCAGCCGGGACCATACTCAAAGGCGACCACTGAGCGCCACGAGCCAACATCCTCTTACTGACAAAAAATAAAAGGTAACCCTATGAGCAATCTGAGCCCTGAATTTGTTTTGCCTGACAACTTTTGCGCAAACCCGCAGGATGCCTGGACCATTCCGGCACGCTTTTACACCGACCAGCAGGCATTCGAACATGAAAAAGAGAACGTGTTTGCCAAAAGCTGGATTTGCGTCGCGCACAGTAGCGAACTGGCGAAGCCGAATGATTATGTGACCCGCGAGGTAATTGGCGAAAATATCGTCCTGGTGCGCGGTCGCGACAATATTCTGCGCGCCTTTTATAACGTCTGTCCGCATCGCGGTCATCAGTTACTGAGCGGCGAAGGGAAAGCGAAAAACGTGATCACCTGCCCATACCATGCCTGGGCCTTCAAGCTGGATGGCAATCTCGCTCACGCCCGTAACTGTGAAAACGTGGCTAATTTCGACAGCGAAAAGGCCCACCTCACCCCGGTTCGCCTTGAAGAGTACGCCGGTTTTGTCTTTATCAACATGGACCCTAATGCGGGCAGCGTTGAGGAGCAGTTACCGGGGCTGGCGGCGAAAGTAGTGGAGGCGTGCCCGGAGGTTCATGATCTGAAACTCGCGGCGCGTTTTACCACCCGTACCCCGGCAAACTGGAAGAATATCGTCGATAACTATATGGAGTGCTACCACTGCGGACCGGCACACCCTGGCTTCTCGGATTCCGTACAGGTGGATCGCTACTGGCATACCATGCATGGCAACTGGACGCTGCAGTACGGTTTCGCCAAACCTTCCGAGCAATCATTCAAATTTGAAGAGGGTGTGGATGCGGCCTTCCACGGGTTCTGGCTGTGGCCCTGCACCATGCTCAACGTCACGCCTATCAAAGGGATGATGACGGTTATCTATGAGTTTCCGGTTGATGCAGAAACCACCCTGCAAAACTACGACATCTACTTTACCAACGAAGAATTAACGGATGAACAAAAGTCACTGATCGAATGGTATCGCGACGTGTTCCGTCCGGAAGATTTACGTCTGGTCGAAAGCGTACAAAAAGGGCTGAAATCACGCGGCTATCGCGGTCAGGGGCGCATTATGGCGGATGCCAGCGGGAGCGGAATTTCCGAGCACGGTATCGCCCATTTCCATAATCTGGTCGCCCAGGTGTTTAAGAGTTAATCGCGCAGGGAGAGAGCCATGTCTGTATTTCAATCTTCACTTTTTCGTCAACAGGCATTTATTGCTGGTGTCTGGCGAAATGCCGATGATGACGCCACTCTGACGGTGACGAACCCGGCAACGGGCGCAACACTGGGGAAAATCCCCAATATGGGCGCAGAGGAAGCGCGTCAGGCGGTTGACGCCGCCTCGCAGGCATTACCGGCCTGGCGGGCGATGACTGCCGCTCAGCGAGGCATGTTACTCAAAGCCTGGCATCGTCTGATCCTCGACAACACCTCCGCGCTGGCGCAGATCATGACCGCCGAGCAAGGCAAACCGCTGGCGGAGGCTGCAGGGGAAATTGCCTACGCCGCGTCGTTTATCGAATGGTTTGCCGAGCAGGGAAAACGCACGAACGGCGACGTTATCCCCTCCCCGTCCAGCGACAAACGGTTGATGGTGATCCACCAGGGCATCGGCGTCTGCGCCGCTATCACGCCGTGGAATTTCCCTGCGGCGATGATCACCCGCAAAGCCGGCCCTGCGCTCGCGGCGGGTTGTACGATGGTACTCAAACCGGCGAATGAAACGCCGTTCACCGCACTGGCGCTGGCGGAACTGGCGCGACAGGCGGGGATCCCGGCCGGTGTTATTAATGTCGTGACCGGTAAATCCCGCGATATCGGTGCCGTATTCACGGGTGACGAGCGTGTCCGCAAACTCTCGTTCACGGGATCAACCGAAGTGGGCCGCGTCCTGATGCGCCAGTGTGCCGACAGCATTAAAAAGGTGTCGCTGGAATTAGGCGGCAACGCGCCGTTTATCGTCTTTGAGGATGCCTGCCTCGACAAAGCCGTAGAAGGCGCGCTGGTGGCCAAATTCCGCAATGCCGGGCAAACCTGCGTTTGCGTGAACCGCTTTTATATTCACCACGCCATTTACGACGCATTTTGCGAGAAATTCGTCGCCAGAGTCGCCGCGCTGCAAGTGGGCGACGGTAGTCAACCCGGCGTACAAACAGGGCCGCTTATCAACGGTGATGCCGT
This sequence comes from Citrobacter sp. Awk 4, assembly GCF_028069725.1. Taxonomy (GTDB): domain Bacteria; phylum Pseudomonadota; class Gammaproteobacteria; order Enterobacterales; family Enterobacteriaceae; genus Citrobacter_D. Next base: position 28,752 of record NZ_JANEWG010000028.1, on the reverse strand, counting down.
GCAAAAAGTGCAGTCCCTGCTCGATGATGCGCTGACCCGTGGTGCCACGCTGTTAACCGGTGGTCAGCGTCATGCGGCAGGCGGCAATTTCTTTACCCCAACGGTGATCGGCAACGTGCAGCCCGGCTCTCAGCTGTTACAGGAAGAGATCTTTGGCCCGGTCGCCGCACTGGTGAAGTTCGACGATGAACAGGATGTTATCCGGCAGGCTAATGACACCATTTATGGTCTGGCATCGTATTTCTACACCAATGACGCCGCGCGGATCTGGCGCGTATCAGAACAGCTTGAGTACGGTATGGTAGGAATCAATACCGGACTCATCTCCAATGAAGTCGCGCCGTTTGGCGGCGTCAAGCAGTCGGGGCTGGGGCGCGAAGGGTCAGAATACGGGATCGACGATTACCTGGAGATGAAATACCTCTGCCAGGGGCTATAACGATGACACATCCCGACGCTGTCGATAAGCAGCGTTGGGCTGATTTTTAAGGGAGTGCTGCGATGTCTGAATATCAAATGCATGAAGTGCGGGTGAGTCAGGTTGAAACCCTTACTGCGCACGTAAAGCGTTTTACGTTGGTTGCCGCTTCGGGCGATGCGTTACCCGCCTTCAGCGGCGGCAGCCATATCATTGTGCAAATGCGCGACGGCAATCATCTCTACAGCAATGCCTATTCGCTGATGAGTTCCCCGCTGGATACCTCTCACTGGCAAATTGCCGTGCGACGAGAAGAGAACTCTAAAGGAGGATCACGCTATCTGCATCAGCAGGTGAAACCCGGCGACACGCTTACCGTTTCCACCCCGAAGAATCTCTTCGCCCTCGCGCCGCAGGCGCATAAACATCTGCTGATCGCCGGGGGGATCGGGATCACCCCATTCCTCTCTCAGATACCCGAACTGGAACAGCGCCAGGCGCAGTGGCAGCTCCATTATTGTGCCCACAGCCAGGAAAACTGCGCGTTTCACAGTGAGTTATCTCAGCATGCCCACGCCTCTCGTATTCATCTGCATCTCTCAATAGAAGGCACACGGCTGGAACTGGCGCGTCTGCTGGCTGATGTTGAACCGGGCACCCATATCTATACCTGCGGACCCGCGGCGCTTAACGACGCCGTAAGACGCGAGGCGGCCACCCTCGGCATCGACAATGATGCTCTGCATTTTGAACAATTTGCCGTTGAAGATAAATCGGGCGATGCCTTTACCCTCGTGCTGGCCCGTTCGGGACGCGAGTTTGTGGTCCCCGAAGAAATGACGATTTTGCAGATTATCGAAAATAACAAAGCGGCGAAGGTGGAGTGTTTGTGCCGTGAAGGGGTGTGCGGCACCTGTGAAACAATGATTCTCGAAGGGGAAGCCGATCACCGGGATCAGTATTTCAGCGACGATGAAAAAGCCAGTCAGCAAAGTATGCTCATTTGCTGTTCACGCGCCAAAGGTAAACGGCTGGTACTGGACTTATGATCTCGCAGCCAAACAACGGGAGTACCTGACTCCCGTTGTCGACTGGCTTAGCGGGGATACTCTTGCAGCAGACGGTTAAGCGGTTCAGCCATCAACTCCGCGCGCCATCCTGAAATCAGCTCCGGCAATGTCGCCTGCGGTTTTAGCTTCCAGTGCCAGTTAAGCAACTGGTTGATCTGGCGGCGGGAGGCGAGCAGCTCGGCGCTGAGATTATGCATCGCGCTGACGTCGGCAACCAGCGCCTTGATGGCTTTGAATGCCTTGCGATAACCCGGCATATCCATCAGGTTCAGCAACGGTTCCGGGAGGCTCTCTTCCGGGAGCGCCTGCGCTTGCGCCACCAGTGAAATCAGCGTTTTTCCGTGAAAACGAATTTCACTGCCGGAAAGCCCAAGACCGTCGAGTTCCCCCAGACTGCCCGGCATATAGCGAGCAACCGCCCACAGATGCTCTTCGCGCACCACGAAATTGACCGCCAGATCGCGCTCACGCGCTTTACGCAAGCGCCAGTCTGCCAGTAATTGCAGGCAGGCCAGTTGGCGGGTACGCAACTGCCAGGCGTTGGTAATGTCACGCCAGGCGTCTTCAGGCGCCAGGATCTCCTGACGGCGTTGCTGCATCAAACGACACTCATCCAGCGCCGCAGGCAACCAACCGCTCTCTTGCGTTTCCGCCATCAGTTTTGCGGTGATCGGTAATAGATACCAGACATCGGCCGCCGCGTATTCGCACTGGCGCTCCGTTAACGGTCTGGCCAGCCAGTCGGTACGGGATTCACTCTTGTCCAGCGCCACGCCGGTGTACTCTTCCACCATTGAAGCAAATCCCCACGACAGGGGACGCCCGCAAAACGCGGCAAGAATTTGCGTGTCGATCAGCGGCTGCGGCAGTTCACCAAAGGTGTTCAGAAACACTTCCAGATCTTCGCTGCCCGCATGCAGAAATTTGGTAATCGTGGTGTCGCGTAAAATTGCGCGCAGTGGGGACCAGTCGGTGATCCCGTGCGGGTCGATCAGCGCAACGTGTTCGCCATCAAACAGTTGGATAAGACCCAACTGCGGATAATAGGTGCGTGTGCGGACAAATTCGGTGTCCAGGGCAATTGTCTTGAACGCACGGACCGCTTCGCACAGGGTTGCCAGCGCGTCGTCCGTCGTGATCATTTGGTAATTCAAATCGTGTTCTCTTAGGTTTGCGCCAAAAAAAACGCCGGCTTAACCGGCGTCTGACGACTCATTTAAAGCTCATGCCTTATTGTCTACTTTGCCACGCGCTTCGTCACGTAATTCTCGTCGCAAAATTTTTCCGACGTTAGATTTTGGCAACTCATCACGGAATTCCACCAGCTTAGGCACTTTGTAGCCCGTCAGATGGCGGCGGCAGAAAGTGACCAACGCCTCATCAGTGAGGGATGCGTCTTTTTTCACCACAAAAATCTTCACCGCCTCGCCGCTGCTGCCGGACGGCACGCCCACCGCCGCCACTTCCTGAACACCAGGATGCTGCATGACCACATCTTCGATCTCGTTCGGATAGACGTTGAAACCTGAGACCAGAATCATGTCTTTTTTGCGGTCAACGATACGCAGGAATCCTTCTTCATCCATCACCGCGATATCACCGGTATGCAGCCAGCCCCCTTTAACGATCTCATCCGTTGCGTCGGGACGTTGCCAGTAACCCAGCATCACCTGTGGGCCTTTGATGCACAACTCGCCCGGCTCGCCCGGTGGCACTTCGTTGTCATCATCGTCCACCAGTTTGACCTCGGTGGAGGGAACCGGTAAACCAATACTGCCGCTGTGATAGTCGATATCATGCGGGTTAACGCTCACCAGCGGTGAGCATTCGGTCAGACCGTAGCCTTCCAGCAGATATTGCCCGGTCAGTTTCACCCAGCGCTCCGCGACGGCTTGTTGAACGGGCATTCCGCCCCCCGCCGACAAATGCAAAGTTGAAAAGTCGAGCTGCTGGAACTCTTTGTTATTCAACAGGGCATTAAACAGCGTGTTCACACCCGTCATGGCGGTGAATGGGTATTTTGCCAACTCTTTGACCAGACCAGGGATGTCACGCGGGTTAGTGATCAGCAGGTTTTGCCCGCCCAGCTCAATGAACAACAGGCAGTTCATGGTCAGAGCGAAGATGTGATACAGCGGCAGCGCGGTGACCACCAGCTCTTTACCCGGATGTAACAGCGGCCCGTAGGTGGCATGCACCTGTGCGAGGTTTGCCAGCATATTGCGGTGCGTCAGCATCGCCCCTTTCGCCACCCCGGTTGTACCGCCGGTGTACTGCAGGAAAGCCAGATCTTCCGGCACCACCTCAGGTTTCACGTATTGCATGCGATAGCCGTTTTGTAACGCGCGACGAAATGAAATCGCATCCGGCAGATGGTACTTCGGCACCAGACGCTTAATGTATTTCACCACAAAGTTAACCAGCGTGCCTTTCGCCGTCGAGAGCTGATCGCCCATACGGGTGAGGATCACGTGTTTTACGGCCGTTTTCTCAACCACTTTTTCCAGCGTATGGGCGAAGTTGGAGACAATCACAATGGCCGTCGCGCCGCTGTCGTTGAGCTGATGCTCCAGTTCACGCGGCGTATACAGGGGATTGACGTTGACCACGATCATCCCGGCGCGAAGAATGCCAAACAGGGCGACAGGGTACTGCAACAGGTTCGGCATCATCAACGCGACACGATCGCCCTTTTTAAGCCCGAGCCCCTGCTGCAAATACGCCGAAAATGCCCGGCTACGCTCTTCGAGTTTGCGGAAGGTCATCACCTCCCCCATATTGACGAACGCAGGTTGGTCGGCGTAGCGCGCCGACGCCTGTTCAAACAGGTCCACCAGGGATTGATAACGGTCAGGATTGATCTCCGCGGGGACATCTGCGGGATAACGGTTAAGCCAAACCTTTTTCAAAACATCACCTCTAAAATGCGTGTTCGTCGTCATCACAACCCCAGTAAATAAACAAGCCGTTAACATAATATTAACTCAGCGTACCAGTTTATTAATTACTCAACTGAAAGGTTGCGAAGCGCGTCACTATTTATTTTTCTTCTATCCGTATTAATGCAGAAACAGCGGACGAGCCGCTGTTTCTTTTATAGACAAAACAATGAGTTACTCGGTTACTATCGTCTGAACCTGTGCGGGGCCGGGGTTGTACCATCCACCATAACCGTAGCCGTAACCATAGTGTCTGGCGCGCGCGCCGTAAAACCACGGATCAATCGGCTGAGGCGGCATCACAACCTGCTGCGTAACCCGCCAGCGCTTATAACCCGTCACATTCATCAGCATATATTTATACGAGGTATTGCCGATTTTACCGTCAACCGTTCCGCTGATCGGGCCGACGACGGTGACCAGTTGACCGCGAATATCAACCGGATCAAGGAACCCGTTGACGTCCGCCATAATGCGTCCGCGTGACGCTTCGCCCAGTACGGGTCGCGCGCCGCTATCCAGAGACACCGTGGCTATCTCCAGACGGGTTTTCCCCTGCTGGTTTTGCACGTCCACCACTTTGCCGCCAAAACGCGCTTCCTGGCCGACATACAGTTGCGGCGCGTTCATCACCCGCGCCAGATCCTGTTGCGGCGTTGGACTCGACCCTTTGATGGCATCCGGAATGGTGACGCAGCCACTCAGCATAAGCGCAACGGCTGCTGCCAGCATTCCTTTCACGATCTGTTTGTGAACCGCCATAGTGCGACTCCTTCTTCTCAGCGCATATCACTGCATCAGGCTAATACTACTGAGATTCATTCTTTACCGGGAAGTTTCTTCCACGCCACGTTGTTACGCAAATAAACCGGTTCGGCATGCTCAACGGCGACGGTTTTTCCTGCCGACAGCATTTGGCAGGCTAACGGCAGCATATCTTCGGCCGCTGGCAGCAAAACGTCGCCGTCACGCAGCGCCAGACCGCTCTCGTTTGCCAGTTCCGGCCAGGCTGGCCAACCCGTGCCAACCGTGGCCCACTCGCCGGAAAGTTGTTTTAACCGCGCGATCACCGCTTCCGGTTTTAATACCGCTTCGGTGTCTTCACCGTGCCATACGCCATTTTCGTCGCGCTGATATTCAGCCCAGTAGACTTCGCCCATCCGGGCGTCAATCGCCGCCAGAACGCGGGTAGCGCCTGTTTTACGCCAGGCGCCCTGCGCCATCGTTGCCAGCGTCGAGACGCCGATCATCGGAAGAGATGCCCCCAATGCCAGTCCTTGCGCAATACCGATACCAATGCGCACGCCGGTAAAACTCCCCGGTCCGCGGCCAAAGGCCAGCGCGTTGATTTCGGCAAGCGTTGTGCCGCTGGTTGCCAGGATATCCTGAACCATCGGCAAGATTCGTTGGGTGTGTTCTCGTGGGCAAAGCTCAAATTGAGCATTGATATTACCGTCATTCCACAGGGCAACAGAACACGCTTCTGTGGCGGTATCGATAGCCAGAATTCGCATGGGTCTTCGTGCTTAGATCAATAAAATGGCGCGTATCTTACCATACTCCGTAACAAATTACTTAACCGATGGGAGGGCAAGAAACCTGACGGCGCGAGCAATATCCCGGGTACGCGGCGCGGGTGGGAGACTGGCCAGGAACGTCGCACCGTAGGGGCGCATGACGAGTCGGTTATCACAAATCACCAGCACGCCACGGTCGTCAGCGTCACGGATCAAGCGCCCCACCCCCTGTTTCAGGGTAATGACCGCATCCGGTAACTGGACCTCATCGAACGGATCGCCGCCACGCAGTCGACAGTCTTCCATTCGCGCTTTGAGCAACGGATCATCCGGCGAGGTAAACGGCAGCTTGTCGATAATCACCAGCGACAGAGTATCGCCTCGCACATCGACGCCTTCCCAGAAACTGCTGGTCGCCACCAGCAGCGCGTTGCCCGCGCTGACAAACTGCTGCAACAGTTGACCTTTGCTGGTTTCGCCTTGCAGCAGCACCGGCAACGTCATGGTGGCGCGGAACTGTTCGGCAAGGTCGCGCATCATGGCGTGCGAGGTACACAGCATAAAACAGCGCCCATTATTCGCTTCAATGATGGGTCTTAGCATTGCAGCCAACTGGCGCGCTGCGCCGGGCTGATTGGTCTGCGGCAGGTTTCGCGGCACTAAAAGCAGCGCCTGCTGTGTGTAATCGAACGGACTGGGAAGCAGCATGGATTCTGCCTCTTCAATCCCCAGTCGCGCCGTAAAATGGTGGAGATCGTCATTTACCGACAGGGTCGCTGAGGTAAAAATCCAGCTGCCGGGTTTCTGCGCCATCACCTCTTTGAATTTATCCGCAACGGTCAGCGGCGTCAGCGCCAGGGTAAAATGACGCGACGTACATTCATACCAGTAGCTGTAGCCTGGCTGATTGATCTCTTTTAGTCGCTTGAGACGGGTGCGATAAAGCGTGGCCCGCTCAAAGGCGGCGTCCAGCAGCGCCGAGCGCCCCAGGGAGAGTTTCGCAACGTCGTAACACAGTTCGAGCGTGTCATCGAGCAACAGAAAGGCACGCTGAACGCGCGTGTCGGCAAGAAGCTCACGCAGGTTCCCGCGATAACCTGGCTCACCCAATTGCAAACGGAAATCTTGCGCACTTTGGGCAAGACGGTCAGCGCATTTTTGCAGTTGTTGGGTGTCTTTGAGTTCCGTGCGATACGCAATCGTAAAATCTTTTGCCAGATCAAGAAGCTGTCGGCTGGAGAGTGACTGACCAAAATACTGGCTGGCGATATCGGGAAGCTGATGGGCTTCGTCGAAAATCATCACTTCGGCTTCGGGGATCAGTTCACCAAAACCGCTCTCTTTCACCACCATGTCAGCCAAAAAAAGATGGTGGTTGACCACCACCACATCGGCATCCATCGCTTTTTTACGCGCTTTAACGACAAAACACTCTTTGTAGAGCGGGCAATCGCTGCCCAGACAGTTGTCATTGGTGCTGGTGACCAGCGGCCAGGCCTGGGAGTCTTCCGCCACGCTGACACAGGTACTGATGTCGCCATCAAGGGTTTGATTAGACCAGGAGCGCAGTAAAATGACGTCGCTCAAAATTTGCACCGGCAAGTCACCGCCGGCCAGCGCCTGCTGTTCAAGACGCTCCAGACACAGATAGTTTGAGCGCCCTTTCAGCAGCGCCAGTTTTCCGGTGAACTTCAGGGCGTTTGCCACGGTAGGAAGATCGCGACTGTAGAGCTGATCCTGCAATGCTTTCGAGCCTGTAGAAATAATCACTTTCTTTTTGGCGCGCAACGCAGGTGCGAGATAGGCGTAGGTTTTCCCTGTTCCTGTACCGGCTTCGACAACCAGAGGTGCCGAGGTTTCAATCGCATGGGCCACGGCAACGGCCATTTGTCGCTGGGGTTCACGCGGTTTAAAACCCGCTATCGCTTTCGCTAACTGACCGTCTACAGCAAAATCGTCCGACACACTACCCCCTGTTCATTTGAACAGGGATTATGTCAGGCCAGACGATCTTTCGCCAGTTGAAGAGGTGACGACGGCAAAACTATGTGGCAGTCTTGCCGCGTAAAAATGGAACCTTAACGCTAACGAGGAGTAATTGATGACTATTGTCCGTATTGATGCCGAAGACCGTTGGTCTGATGTGGTGATCCACAATAATACCCTGTACTACACCGGCGTACCCGAGAACCTGGACGCTGACGCTTTCGAGCAGACGGCCAATACCCTGGCGCAAATTGATGCCGTGCTGGAAAAGCAAGGCAGCAATAAAGCGCGCATTCTGGATGCGACCATTTTTCTTACCGAGAAAAGCGACTTCGCGGCGATGAATAAAGCCTGGGACGCATGGGTTGTTGCCGGACATGCGCCTGTACGTTGCACGGTACAGGCTGGATTAATGAACCCGAAATACAAGGTTGAGATTAAAATTATCGCTGCCGTTTAAGGTCGCGTTATTCGTCCTCATCCTCAAAACGCGCCACGATCCGCTCGCCGGTATGGGTGGCGCGTAACTCCTCCGCCACCAGCGCAATCGCCTGCCCGCTACTCATTCCTTGTGACATCAGTTCCTGAATGCGTTCTACCGCTTTTTGCTGCTGATCGTGCGTGAGTGAAGGTAAACCTGCAAACATGATGAACTCCTGCTAAATTGTTAACGCTAATTATTTCATGCTACCCGGCACATAGCCAGTAGAGTAGTCACGAGTCAGGACAGATGAAGACGTTATCTCCCGCTGTAATTCCGTTACCCTGGCGTCATGACGCCGCTGAACACTATTTTACGCCGCTGAGCCATACCCCCTGGGCCATGCTTCTGCATTCCGGTCACGCGGATCATCCGCATAACCGCTTTGACATTCTGGTGGCCGACCCGGTTACGACGCTGGTCACACATGGCGAAAAAACGCAGGTCTGCGATAAGCATAACCGCATTACGACGACCGATGATCCGCTGAAAGTATTGCAGACAGCGCTGGCGTCTCTGGCGATAACGCCTTCGCCCAGCGATGATTTGCCGTTTCAGGGAGGGGCTCTGGGGCTCTTTGGCTACGATCTGGGGCGCCGTTTTGAATCACTGCCCAATATTGCCCAACACGATATCACCTTGCCGGATATGGCGGTCGGCATTTACGACTGGGCGCTGATTGTTGACCACCAGCGACAAACGGTGTCTCTGCTCAGCCATTCGGACGCCTCTGCCAGACTCGACTGGCTGGAAAGCCAGCAGGCACCAGTGCATGAGCCATTCAGATTAACCTCCGCCTGGCAGTCGAACATGACGCGTGAGCAGTACGGTGAAAAATTTCGCCAGGTGCAGGAGTACCTGCACAGCGGCGACTGCTACCAGGTGAATCTTGCCCAGCGTTTTCAGGCTGACTATCAGGGTGACGAATGGCAAGCCTTTGTGCGTCTCAATCAGGCCAACCGCGCCCCTTTTAGCGCCTTTTTACGCCTGGAAGATGGCGCTATTTTGAGCCTTTCGCCAGAACGCTTTATTCAACTCGCGAACAGACACATTCAGACCCGGCCCATCAAAGGGACGCTTCCGCGTCTGGATGATCCGCACGATGACCGTCTGCAGGCGCAAAAACTCGCCAGTTCGCCAAAAGACCGCGCGGAAAACCTGATGATTGTCGATCTGATGCGCAATGATATTGGCCGCGTCGCCGTACCGGGATCGGTCAAGGTGCCCGAACTGTTTGTCGTTGAGCCGTTTCCGGCGGTACACCATCTGGTCAGTACCATCACCGCGCAGCTGCCCGACAATCTGCATGCCACTGATTTGCTGCGCGCCGCCTTCCCCGGCGGTTCGATCACCGGCGCGCCGAAAGTCCGCGCGATGGAGATTATTGATGAACTGGAACCCCAGCGGCGCAATGCCTGGTGCGGCAGCATTGGTTATCTCAGCGTGTGCGGCAATATGGATACCAGTATCACTATTCGTACCCTGAGCGCCACGGAGGGAAAACTCTCGTGTTCTGCGGGCGGCGGGATTGTGGCGGACAGCCAGGAAGCGGCGGAATATCAGGAAACATTTGATAAAGTGAATCGTATTTTGCATCAACTGGAGAACTAAGACGTGGATAACAGCAGCCTGACGCTCGATGATTTTTTATCACGGTTTCAACTTTTACGTCCGGAGATGAGTCGTGAAACGCTGAACAACCGTCAGGCCGCCGTATTGATCCCCGTCGTTCGTCGCCCGGAGCCTGGGCTGCTGCTCACCCAGCGTTCCGTCCATCTGCGTAAACACGCCGGCCAGGTAGCCTTTCCTGGCGGCGCGGTAGACAGTAGTGATGCGTCGCTTATCGCCGCTGCGCTGCGCGAAGCACAAGAAGAGGTCGCGATTCCGCCTGAGGCCGTTGAGGTGATTGGGGTACTCCCTCCGGTGGACAGCGTCACCGGGTTTCGGGTAACCCCTGTCGTTGGCATTATTCCGCCAGACCTTCATTATCACGCCAGTGAAGATGAAGTGTCTGCCGTATTCGAAATGCCACTGGCACAAGCGCTGCAACTGAGGCGATATCATCCATTGGATGTGTATCGCCGCGGCGACTCTCATCGCGTCTGGCTTTCCTGGTATGAGCATTATTTCGTTTGGGGAATGACGGCTGGAATTATTCGCGAACTGGCGCTGCAGATTGGCATGAGACCCTGACTATACGTAACTTTACACGTACCGAACACGACTTGAAACTCCATGCCCAATATTAGTAAAAGCGAGGTTATCTATTAGTTTAATTCATGTGAATAGTTAAGCTGATAGCCCTATTCCCTCTTACACTATGCAAAGTTATTACATCGTTACTGGAACCCCAGTTACCCTGGCAGGAGTATTATCGTGATTAGTCTATTCGACATGTTTAAGGTGGGGATTGGTCCCTCATCCTCCCATACTGTAGGGCCTATGAAGGCGGGTAAACAGTTCGTCGATGACCTGGTCGAAAAAGGATTATTGGAAAGCGTTACCCGTGTCGCCGTGGATGTATACGGCTCACTGTCATTAACGGGTAAAGGTCACCACACCGATATCGCCATTATTATGGGTCTGGCGGGGAACGAACCTGCCACCGTTGATATTGATAGCATCCCAGGTTTTATCCGCGACGTGGAATCGCGCGGACGCCTGTTGCTGGCTCAGGGTCGGCATGAAGTAGATTTCCCGCACAATAACGGGATGCGTTTTCATAATGACAATCTGCCGTTGCACGAAAACGGAATGCAGATCCACGCGTGGAACGGCGAAACCGTCATCTACAGCAAAACCTATTATTCCATCGGCGGCGGTTTTATCGTTGATGAAGAGCATTTCGGTCAGGACGCAACGGGTGATGTGAGCGTGCCTTATCCGTTCAAGTCAGCTACCGAGATGCTGGAATATTGCAACAGCACTGGCCTGTCGCTTTCTGGCATGGTGATGCAAAACGAACTGGCGCTGCACAGCAAGAAAGAGATTGAAGAGTATTTCGCCAATGTCTGGCAGACCATGCAAGCCTGTATCGATCGTGGCATGAATACCGAAGGCATACTGCCTGGGCCGCTGCGCGTTCCGCGCCGTGCGTCTGCGCTACGCCGGATGCTGGTGTCCAGCGACAAACTCTCCAGCGATCCGATGAACGTCATCGACTGGGTGAACATGTTCGCCCTTGCCGTTAACGAAGAGAACGCGGCGGGTGGCCGGGTGGTCACGGCGCCAACCAACGGTGCCTGCGGTATCGTCCCAGCGGTGCTGGCCTATTATGATCATTTTATTGAGTCAGTTAGCCCGGACATTTATACCCGTTACTTCCTGGCCGCTGGCGCTATCGGCGCACTGTATAAAATGAACGCCTCTATTTCTGGTGCCGAAGTTGGCTGCCAGGGGGAAGTTGGCGTGGCCTGTTCAATGGCCGCTGCGGGTCTGGCGGAACTGCTGGGGGCCAGCCCGGAGCAAGTTTGTGTGGCGGCCGAAATCGGTATGGAACACAACCTGGGCTTAACCTGCGATCCGGTTGCGGGTCAGGTTCAGGTACCGTGTATTGAACGTAACGCGATTGCCTCAGTGAAAGCGATCAACGCCGCGCGTATGGCGATGCGTCGTACCAGCGCACCGCGTGTCTCGCTGGATAAAGTCATCGAAACCATGTACGAAACAGGCAAAGATATGAACGCGAAGTACCGTGAAACGTCGCGTGGCGGTCTGGCCATTAAAGTGCAGTGTGACTAATACTTGATCTTCGCCCATCTGCAACGGATGGGCGAATTTTACCCCTCTTCCTCGTCTACGGTAATTTTCCCCACTACACTTGCTCTGTCGCGGTTGGCTTTTGTTGCCAACGGCTTATCGGGCAGCTCGCATGCAAACAGCTCAACGGATCATCAAAAATTACCGTCGTAACCGTTTCATTGTTTGCACAATTTGTGCGCTGACCACGCTCATCCTGACGTTATGTGTCCGTTTTATGTCAGAGCGAAATTTTAATCATCATCGAACCGTGTCATTCGCCAATCATGCGGTTAACGCACTGGATGATGTCCTGCGCCCCCTCAAGTCTGGGCGGGATGTGATGTTGCCATTGATTGGTCTGCCCTGCTCTGTTACCCATTTAGCGCTGCGTAAACAGGCGGCGAAACTGCAAACGGTCCGTTCCATTGGCCTGGTCCAGGGGGGCGTGTTGTACTGTTCCAGCATCTTTGGCTATCGCAATGTACCGGTCAGTCAACTGCATGCAGGCCTTCCGGCGCCAGAGCCTTTACTGCTTCTCTCTATCGATCGCTCGCTTATCAAGGGCAGTCCTATTCTTATCCAGTGGTATCCATCATCATCCAGTGGCGAAGACGGCGTACTGGTGATAGTGAACATCGATTTGCTGGCAGATATGCTTCTTGAACCTGAACAACCGCAAATTACCAGCGCGAGTTTGTCCGTCGGCAATCGCCACCTCCTTTATGGCCGGGGGGTCGTCGACACGTTACCCCCGCTCAATAGCGAACAACGCTATCAGCTTTCCTCACACTATTTTCCGTTCACCATTAGCGCGACCGGTCCTGGCGCGGGAGAACTGGCGTTAAAGCATCTGCCCTCCCAGCTCCCGCTCGCCATGATGCTCAGTCTGTTGGTGGGATATCTCACGTGGCTGGCTACCGCCAACAGAATGAGTTTTTCCTGGGAGATCAATCTTGCGCTTGCCGAAAGAGAGTTTGAGCTGTTTTGTCAGCCGTTAGTGAACGCCCGAACACAACAATGTATTGGCGTAGAAATTCTGCTGCGCTGGAATAATCCCCGGCAGGGTTGGATCTCTCCGGAAGTGTTTATTCCGATCGCCGAAGATCACCATCTCATTGCACCACTGACCCGCTACGTGATTGCAGAAACAGTTCGCCAGCGACATTTTTTTCCGATGAGCAGTCAGTTTCACATCGGGATCAATGTGGCGGCCAGCCACTTTCGTCATGGTGTATTGTTAAAAGATCTCAACCACTACTGGTTTAAAGCGCAGCCCATCCAGAAGCTCGTTCTTGAACTCACAGAAAGGGATGCGTTGCTTGATGTGGATTATCGCATGGTGCGCGAACTTCACCGTAAAGGTGTCAAACTGGCGATTGATGATTTTGGGACGGGAAACAGCTCGCTGTCGTGGCTGGAAAAACTGCGGCCAGATGTTCTGAAGATCGATAAGTCGTTTACCGGCGCTATCGGCACCGACGCGGTGAATTCGACCGTGACCGATATCATCATTGCCCTCGGGCAGCGGTTGAATATCGAACTGGTGGCGGAAGGGGTGGAAACACAAGAGCAGGCGCAACATCTTCGCCGACACGGCGTACACATACTGCAAGGGTATTTGTATGCGAAACCAATGCCATTACGTGATTTTCCACAGTGGCTGGCGGGCAGCTCACCGCCGCCCGCCCAGCATAACGGGCATATGATGCCCGCCATACCGTTTCGTTAAACCCGATTATTCATCTTCGTCATGTACGGGCTGCTCTTTAACAATACGAACCAGATCAACCCGATAGTCATTGGCTTCGACAATCGTAATGCTCAATGGCGCGACCTCAATAACATCGCCCACGCGCGGAATATGACCATTTACCGCGATGACAAGTCCCGCAACCGTGGCGATTTCGTCATCTTCGTCTACCAGATTATCGACCGCAAGCGCCTGTTGCAGAGCGTGGAGATCGGTTCCCCCTTTCACCAGCCAACCGTCAGCATCGGTAATGATTTCCGGTGTTTCATCTGCATCCGGGAACTCACCAGCAATCGCTTCCAGGACATCCAGCGGAGTCACAAGCCCCTGCACTACGCCAAATTCGTTGGTGACAATAACAAAGCTACCGCGAGCACGACGCAATACGCCTAAAAGGTTGATCGGATCCAGCGTTTCCGGAACCACAATCGCCGGCGATGCGGAGGCAATGGCCGCGACATCAACGCCCTCCTCCAGGGCGACCAGCAATTCTTTCGCACGGACGATCCCGATAATTTCATCAAGCTCGCCGCGACAAACCGGGAACAAACTGTGCGGAGAGGAGAGTAACTGCTCGCGGATTTCATCCACGCTCAGACTCGCATCAACCCAGCTAATCTCACCACGTGGCGTCATAATGCCGCGTAATGAGCGCGACGCCAGCGTCAGCACACCGTTAATCATATAGCGCTCTTCATCGGCAAAGGCGCCTTCCAGCACCGGAACCACCGCCGGGATATCCGATTCACTCTGCACATTCGCCTGACGTTTTCCGCCCATTAAGCGCAGGATCGCATCAGCAGTACGCGCACGCAGCGGTAACGTCGATTGATGGCGGATAAAATTACGTCGGGCAATTTGGTTAAACAGCTCAATGATAATGGAGAAGCCAATCGCCGCGTACAGATAACCTTTCGGAATGTGGAAGCCGAAGCCTTCAGCCACCAGACTCAAACCAATCATCAGCAGGAAGCTTAGACAGAGCACGACCACCGTCGGATGTTGGTTCACGAAACGTGTCAGCGGTTTAGAAGCCAGCAGCATCACCGCCATCGCAATGACCACAGCCGCCATCATCACGGGCAGGTGGTTAACCATCCCTACCGCGGTAATGACCGCATCCAGCGAGAAGACCGCATCCAGAATGACAATTTGCGTCACCACCACCCAAAAACTCGCATAGCCTTTACCGTGCCCGGAATCATGCTCGCGATTTTCCAGCCTTTCATGGAGTTCCGTGGTGGCTTTAAACAGCAAGAATATCCCCCCGAGCAGCATGATCAGATCACGCCCTGAGAAGGTTAAATCCCAGGCGGTAAACAGCGGTTTGGTTAAGGTCACCATCCACGAAATGACAGACAGCAACGCAAGACGCATGACCAGTGCCAGTGACAAACCGATAAGGCGTGCTTTATCTCGCTGTTTTGGTGGCAGTTTGTCAGCCAGAATCGCGATAAAGACCAGGTTATCAATACCCAGAACAATTTCGAGAACGACAAGCGTGAGCAGCCCCACCCAAATTGAGGGGTCCATTAAGAATTCCATGACAAGCTCCTGCTTAAGGAATAGCCAGACGGCGCACTGAACAACTCAGGCGATAAAGCAATGTGCAAATTCAGAGTGTGGCAAACGTTGCCAAAATGGTAGGCGCAAAGCGGCCTAAAGGTGAAATGACGTCGGTGACGATCCATACATCGGGCTACTGCCCTATACTCCTTAGAAATTAAACAGATCATAAACATAACAGAGACAATGTCTTTTTGGCAAAGATTTACGGTCCTTTGCAAAGAGATGTGACAGAGATATTTTACACCACGAAATTTCTCAAAACCGAAACCTAAATTACGGATCTTCATCACATAAAATATTTTTTTCGATATCTAAAATAATTCACGAAAATCATAAGTTTTCTATTGTAACCCTTATCTGAATCGATTCGATTGCGGACGGCGATTCAAACTACATCTTTGCGTCGATGTGTTAACGATAATAAAGGAGGTAGCAAGTGACCATTGCTATTGTGATAGGCACACATGGTTGGGCTGCAGAGCAGTTACTAAAAACAGCCGAAATGCTGTTAGGCGAGCAGGAAAATGTCGGCTGGATCGATTTCGTTCCAGGCGAAAATGCCGAAACGCTGATCGAAAAGTACAACGCTCAGTTGGCAAAACTCGATACCAGTAAAGGCGTGCTATTTCTCGTCGATACATGGGGAGGCAGTCCGTTTAACGCTGCCAGCCGCATTGTCGTTGACAAAGAGCATTATGAAGTTGTCGCAGGCGTTAACATCCCCATGCTGGTGGAAACGTTTATGGCCCGTGATGACAACCCGAGCTTTGACGAATTAGTTGCTCTGGCGGTAGAAACCGGACGTGAAGGCGTGAAGGCGCTGAAAGCAAAACCGGTTGAAAAAGCGGTGCCCGCACCGGTTGCCGCATCAAAAGCGGCCGCATCGGCGAAACCAATGGGTCCTGATGATTATATGGTCATTGGCCTTGCCCGTATTGATGACCGCCTTATCCACGGCCAGGTGGCAACGCGCTGGACCAAAGAAACAAACGTTACCCGCATTATCGTGGTAAGCGATGAAGTGGCTGCGGATAACGTGCGTAAAACGCTGTTAACACAAGTCGCACCTCCGGGCGTAACGGCGCACGTCGTCGACGTTGAGAAGATGATTCGCGTTTACAACAACCCGAAATACGCTGGTAATCGCGTCATGCTGTTGTTCACCAATCCTACTGATGTGGAGCGTATCGTCGAAGGTGGCGTCAAAATCACCTCCGTAAACATTGGCGGTATGGCCTTCCGTCAGGGCAAAACGCAGGTTAACAATGCGGTTTCCGTCGATGAGAAAGATATCGTCGCCTTCAAAAAGCTCAACGAACGCGGTATCGAACTTGAAGTTCGTAAAGTGTCCACCGACCAGAAACTGAAAATGATGGACTTGATCGCCAAAGTGGCGAAGTAACCCATCAGCATTTAATTCGCTTTCACACTTAAGTTGCATAGCAATAGGAGAAGTACAATGGAGATTACCACTCTTCAGATTGTGCTGGTGTTCATCGTCGCATGTATCGCGGGTATGGAGTCGGTACTTGATGAATTTCAGTTCCACCGTCCGCTGATTGCCTGTACGTTGATTGGTGCCGTTCTCGGGGATATGAAAACCGGTATTATCATCGGTGGTACCCTGGAAATGATCGCCCTGGGCTGGATGAACATCGGTGCCGCTGTTGCGCCCGATGCCGCACTGGCGTCCATCATATCAACCGTTCTGGTTATCGCCGGTCACCAAAGCATCGGGGCGGGTATCGCGCTGGCTATCCCGCTGGCGGCGGCAGGTCAGGTTCTGACCATCATCGTACGTACTATCACCGTAGCATTCCAGCACGCCGCGGATAAGGCGGCTGAAAACGGCAACCTCACGGCGCTTTCCTGGATCCACGTCTCTTCCCTGTTCCTGCAGGCAATGCGTATCGCCATTCCGGCCGTTATCGTGGCAATCTCTGTCGGTACCAGTGAAGTGCAGAGCATGCTCAATGCGATTCCAGAAGTCGTTACCGGTGGTCTGAATATTGCGGGCGGTATGATCGTCGTCGTCGGTTATGCAATGGTCATCAACATGATGCGTGCGGGCTACCTGATGCCGTTCTTCTACCTCGGCTTCGTGACCGCAGCATTTACTAACTTCAACCTGGTCGCTCTGGGTGTGATTGGCGCAGTCATGGCCATCCTCTACATTCAATTGAGCCCGAAATATAACCGCGTAGCGGGTGCGCCAGCTCAGGCTGCTGGTGATAACTCCCTCGATAATGAACTGGACTAGCAGGTGAGCGAAATGGTTGATATGACTAAAACAACTACCGAGAAAAAACTCACTCAGAGTGACATTCGTGGCGTGTTCATTCGTTCTAACCTGTTTCAGGGTTCATGGAACTTCGAACGTATGCAGGCGCTGGGTTTCTGCTTCTCTATGATACCGGCCATCCGTCGCTTGTATCCTGAGAACAACGATGCGCGCAAACAAGCGATTAAACGTCACCTGGAGTTCTTTAACACCCATCCTTATGTGGCGGCCCCTGTGCTGGGCGTTACGCTGGCGATGGAAGAACAACGTGCTAACGGTGCGGAGATCGACGATGGTGCCATCAACGGTATCAAAGTCGGTCTGATGGGTCCGTTGGCTGGCGTCGGTGACCCGATCTTCTGGGGTACTGTTCGTCCGGTGTTTGCCGCGCTGGGTGCCGGTATCGCGATGAGCGGTAGCCTGCTGGGCCCACTGTTGTTCTTCATTCTGTTCAATCTGGTGCGTCTGGCGACCCGTTACTACGGCGTGGCTTACGGTTACCGTAAAGGTGTCGATATCGTTAAAGATATGGGCGGCGGATTCCTGCAGAAACTGACCGAGGGGGCGTCAATTCTCGGCCTGTTTGTCATGGGGGCGTTGGTTAACAAGTGGACGCACGTTAACATCCCGCTGGTGGTTTCCACCATTACCGGTCAGGATGGCCAGACGCGTGTCACCACGGTACAAACGATCCTTGACCAGTTGATGCCGGGCCTGGTGCCACTGTTGCTGACCTTCGCCTGTATGTGGTTGCTGCGTAAGAAAGTCAATCCACTGTGGATCATCGTTGGTTTCTTTATCATCGGTATCGCGGGTTACTCTGTGGGTCTGTTAGGTCTGTAATAACGTTGTACTTTACCGGGGGCCTGCCCCCGGTTTTTATTTGGAGGATTCATGACAATCACGGACCTGGTGCTGGTTCTCTTTATTGCCGTATTGCTGGCATTTGCCATTTACGATCAGTTCATCATGCCCCGCCGTCACGGCTCCACCCTGCTTTCTGTTCCCTTGTTGCGTCGCAGTCGTGTGGACAGTGTTATCTTTATTGGTCTGGTTCTCATTCTTATCTATAACAACGCCACCAGCCACGGGCCGCAAACCACCACATGGTTATTATGTGGTCTGGTATTAATGGGAGTGTATCTATTCTGGATCCGGGTGCCTAAAATCATTTTCAAGCAAAAAGGCTTCTTCTTCGCTAATGTGTGGATAGAATATAACCGGATCAAAGAAATGAATTTATCCGAGGATGGCGTGCTGGTCATGCAATTAGAACAACGCCGATTACTGGTCCGCGTACGAAATATCGACGATCTGGAAAAAATATATAAACTTCTCGTTTCATATCAATGAGTTAATAATATAGCCTGAACTATATTTTGGTATATCAGCCAGCGACAAACATAGCTCAGGCTATATTTTAATAGCTAAAATTATTATTCTTCTTAACCTTTCATTGATATATTTAAATCTAAATGAAAATCGTTTTCAGTTAGAGGTCAAATAGTATTTCCTCTTTGTTGTTTTATATTCTCAAAATATGTTAAGGTTGCGCCGTCATTTGGGGAGTAGCCAATTTCCAGACTCCGGAAATGTACGTGTCAACATACTCGTTGAAAAACGTGGCGCGTACGGACTGATCACACTCAGTCAGGCGAGACCATATGCACATCAACTGCTATGCCAACCAGAGTGCTGATACTGTGATAACAGATGCACATCAGGAGGGCATGTTTGCTGGGGGCGGTGATGTGTTTTATGGAAACCCCGGTCAGGACGCTGTCATGCATTTTACCGCTACAATTCTTCTCGCTTTTGGTATGTCGATGGACGCCTTCGCTGCGTCGATTGGTAAAGGCGCCACCCTGCATAAACCCAAATTCTCCGAAGCGCTGCGCACTGGCCTTATTTTTGGCGCTGTCGAAACGCTTACCCCGCTGATTGGTTGGGGCATGGGGGTGCTGGCGAGCAAATTCGTTCTCGAATGGAACCACTGGATAGCCTTCCTGCTACTGATTTTCTTAGGCGGGCGTATGATCCTTGAAGGCTTTCGTGATAACGATGAGGAAGACGCAGAGCCCCTGCGCCGTCACAGCTTTTGGTTGTTAGTGACAACGGCCATTGCCACCAGTCTGGATGCCATGGCCGTTGGGGTCGGTTTAGCCTTCCTGCAGGTGAATATCATCGCCACTGCGCTGGCCATTGGTTGCGCGACGCTGATTATGTCAACACTGGGAATGATGATTGGCCGATTCATTGGCCCGATGCTGGGCAAACGCGCGGAAATTTTAGGCGGGATCGTGCTGATTGGCATTGGTGCCCAGATCCTCTGGGCCCATTTTTACGGCTAACTGTCACGCTGCCAGAGGTGAAGACTAAAATCGGTCTGGCAGTCAAATACGTCCCTGGCTGACAACGTTTCCCACACCTCGGGCTTCGCCCGCCATGCAAAAGGCGTCATCTGTAATAACGCCACCGCCTCACTACCGAGAAGGCGCATAGGATAGTTCAACGCCACGCTCTGCTGTAACGTAAAACCATCGATTTGCTCCGTGTGCGGGGCATGCAGTCGGATCTCATCATAAATCAGTCCCTTGAGTTCCATTAAATGGCGTGGCCCCGGCGTTGCGGTGATCACCCATCCACCCGGTTTGACGACTCTGGATAACTCTTCTGCTTTGCACGGCGCGTATATCCTGATAATGGCATCCATTGACGCATCAGCAAATGGCAGGCGATGACTCGAGGCAACGCAGAACGTCACCTGCGGATAACGCTTAGCCGCAGACTTAATCGCCACTTTTGCCACATCCAGGCCAAACACGGTGATTCCCGACTGCGCATCGGCAAAAGCATGGGTGTAATACCCTTCGCCGCAGCCAATATCGAGAACCGATGTCGCATGGGGACTCAAAAGTTCATTGAGGATATTGACGATAGCGTCACGTAGCGGCTGATAATGCCCGGCGTCAAGAAACGCCCGGCGCGCCTGCATCATTTCCGCACTATCACCGGGGTCACGCGAGCGTTTATGCTGCACCGGCAGTAAGTTGACATATCCTTCTTTCGCCACATCAAACTGATGTCGTTGCGGGCAGATAAAACTGTTTTTTACTTGCGCAAGAGGGTGGTGGCAAAGAGGACAAGAAAACGACATGACAACTCCGGCTGATGACTTCGGGGCGCAAGTGTAACGCGAATTGCGCCCAGGGAAAATATACTCTCAATAATTCGCGTTGCAGGACAACACGCTAACACCCTGAATGCTGGCCTGCAGCTGCCCTTCTTAGAGTACAGGCGTCGGAACGCGACTGCCGTGCATAACCAGCAAATGGTCAGAATCGGCGGGCATGCCATCAGGTTTAACGTTCTCGAGGCGCAATACGTCCCCCATAATCTGGCTAAAGACCGGAGCCGAAACCGCCCCTCCATAATAAGCACCATTCTGCGGATCGTTGATCACGACGACCAACGCAAATTTCGGATCGCTCGCCGGGGCAACGCCCGCCGTGTAGGCCACATATTTATCGACGTACTTTCCATCAGCGCCTATTTTTTTCGCCGTGCCGGTTTTCACCGCGACACGATAATCTCTCACCGCAGCTTTGGTTCCCCCACCTCCGGGCAACGCAACGCTCTCCATCATATGTTCAACATCGTGGACCAGACCTTCAGGCATTACCCGGGTGCCAATCACCGGGGGATCGATACGGGTAATGGAGAGAGGCCGATAAATACCGAAGCTGCCGATCGTCGCATACACATGCGCCAGTTGCAGTGGCGTCACCATCAAACCATAACCGAAAGCAAACGTTGCCCGATCAAGATCGCTCCAGTAACGTCGTTGAGGCAGCAAACCGCGACTCTCCCCTGTTAATCCCAGCCCTGTCGGTGTACCAAATCCGAAACTTTTATACGTATCAAGCAATTGTTTAATCGGCATCGCGAGTGAGAGATGCGAAACCCCGGTGTCACTCGATTTTTGCAAAATACCGGTTAAAGAGAGTTCAGGGTAAAAGCCCACGTCCCGGATACGATGACCATCAAGATTAAACGGGTGTGTGTCGAGCACGCTGTCCGGTTGCACAATGCCCTGTTTTAGCGCCGTCATAATGACCAACGGTTTTACGGTAGAGCCCGGTTCAAAGGTGTCGCTAATGGCGCGATTGCGAAAATCGTCCAGCACGGCCCCTTCGCGATTGTTAGGGTTAAAATCAGGGAAGCTGGCCATCGCGAGAATTTCGCCGGTAGCAACACTGACCAGTACCGCTGCGCCCGACTCCGCTTTATTCCAGGTAACGGCATTGTCTAAGGCATCTTCCGTTACGGTCTGCAAACGCTCATCAATGCTGAGTCGCAATTCATGTGCCGGGACCGGCGTGACTTCCGTGATGTTCTCAATCACATGCCCAAATTTGTCTTTTCGCACCAGACGCGAGCCCGGTTTCCCCGTCAATTGCGAGTTAAAGCTTTTCTCAATCCCTTCAATACCCTGTCCGTCAATATTGGTAAAACCAATCAGATTCGCCGCAACATGTCCGGCAGGATAAAATCGACGTGATTCTTCACGCAGATTGATCCCCACAAGGTTAAGTTTGTCTATCCATTGTGCTTGTTGTGGTGACACCTGGCGCGCCAGATAGATAAATCTCCCCGCCGGATTACTGTTAACCCGCTCGGCCAGCGTGCTTAACGACAGATGCAGCGTACTCGCCAGGGCTTGCCAGCGTTCGTTATATCCCACGCCGCCCTTGCTGATGATGGTTTTAGGATCGGCCCAGACCGCATTCACCGGCACGCTGACAGCCAGCGGACGCCCTTCTCTGTCTGTAATCATCCCGCGCACAGAAGCCGTGGCGACTTCACGTAGCGAGCGCATATCCTCTTGCCTGACCAGGTTCGTCGGCGTGACAATTTGTAACCACGCAAGGCGCCCGAGTAATAACCCCATACTTGCCAGGATTGCCGCACACAGCAGCGCGAAACGCACGGGGGTAAAATTAGCCATCACGCCGTCGCTTTTCTTTTTCACCGGGTCTCCAGCAAACTTATGTTTCAGGCGATTGATTTAACGAAAAATTGTGAAGGAAATCGGGAAAAACAATGCTACGAACTTCGCGGTTTTGCAACAAAGCACTAACAGAAGGGGATTCAGACATGTTTTGACGCAAGTTGAATTAAAAAGCCCCGCATTTGCGAGGCTTTATATCTGAGGTTGATGCGCCTGAACGCTTCAAATCAGTGGTATCGATCAGATAGCTGTTACGTTAACAGCAGCCGGACCTTTCTGGCCGTCCTGAATTTCGAACTCAACGTTCTGGCCTTCAGCCAGAGTTTTGAAGCCATTACCCTGGATAGCGGAGAAGTGTACAAACACGTCTTTGCTGCCATCAGCCGGAGTAATGAAACCAAAACCTTTGGACTCGTTGAACCACTTAACTTGACCTTTAATCTTTGCCATTTGCAAAATTCCTTAGATTGTTTTCTTCGCCCGCAGGCATAACATAGATGAAACTGAGACATTACTGCTTGAGGCACTAATATAAGGTTCGGCAGAGAAGCGGTATTCAACGACAACGTTTTTACTCAGGACTTCTTTACTGAAAATGCCACACATAAACAGAATTGCACCTCGTTTAACCCAAGCCGTGTTATCACATACAACGTAAAATATGGCAAGCCATTTTTAAACGTGTCTCGATCAGTCGCACAAATCCCGAAAGTCGGCAAAGCGCGACTGCACTGTTATGCGCTAAATCCGCTAAAGATATATTTTCGCCGCTCTACATCCGCTTTGACAAACTGTGCTCAGAACAGACGCTTTTCTACCATAGCTCAATAAATTCAGTTGTTCCAGGTAAGCTGCTCAACTTATCGCCACTAGTGACAGATATCACTTTTTATGCTTTGTAATGCATAAATTGTCACATAACAAAATCATACCAATTGAAAAAAAACAGATACGAATGGCTGATTTTTAATGGGCTAATGTAGCAAAACTCTCCAACGACATTGTGCACCAAAATAATGAATATACGATGACAATGCACAAAAAATGGGAGAGAAACGTTTCGTTATTGATAATAACGATCGTCATCACAAAAAATGAATAATCATATTTTAGTTGTAGGGAATAGCGTTAATTAATGCGTCCGGGGATAACATATTCATTGTTCGATAAAATATTATCGTTGCCGGGATCCGACTGCAAACGATAATCGAAATGCGCAGTTGCACCAGAAAAATGCATCACTATGAAGAATGACAGGATGTCGTGCCCCAGACAGTGCTGGCAAACCCGCATCCTGTCAATCCGACTACCTTTCCGCTACCAGACGGATGATATCATCGTCCTCTTCCCGATCATTTGCAGCCGGAGTCGCCTCAGCCGTTTTTTCAGGTTCATTTGCTTCACACAGACGGCGCAACAACGCATTTTGACGTTTTTGCTGATCTAACAAGGATTCGAGCAATTCAATCTGCTCATTGGTGCGCGAGCTTGCGCGGTTGACGAAAAACCACAATACAAGTCCAACAACCAGAACCACCACCGATACCATTAAAGACGCGAAAGTTAGCGCGCCTGAGTTCAGAACTTCGTTCATTTTACCACCTCAATGTAGACGGGACATTTTAGCACTGCTACACGAGAAGGTAATCACCTGTTGTAAAAATGCGTTTACCAGGGAATAAATTTATTGATGGCGCAAATACCGCTGAAAAATTGTACATCCTGATCGCACATGATGTTGAACACCTGCGCCCAAAGCAACAGGCAGACCAGCACGCCAATTATCAGGAATACCCACCGAAACTTTTTCACTCAGTTCTCCGAATCCACATCTTATGACTCTAAATTATCATGCGTTACCTAAACCGGGGCTAACTGTAGTGGCATTACGTATTTTTAGGAATGATTCACTTGTATCAGCAGATGCAGAGGCTACTCTTATTATAACGAAAGAAGAAAAGAGGTTGTAATGCGTTTGATCATTCGCGCGATTGTCTTGCTTGCTCTGGTATGGATAGGTTTGCTACTCAGCGGTTACGGAATTTTGATTGGTAGTCAGGAGAATGCAGCTGGTCTGGGCTTGCAATGCCACTATCTGACCGCCCGCGGCACCAGCACGGCGCAGTATATTCACACTAATAGCGGTATTATTGGTCTGACAGATTGTCCTGTATTGAGAAAAAGTACGGTTGTTGTTGATAATTGATAAATCTGTTTGTCGAGTATTTCCCCAAGGCATAACTCCGTTATGCCTTATTTATTCTTCCGTTCATCATATTAAGTCCCGCTAATATGTACTTATCTAATATTGAACTATCCCGACGATATACGGTTACGCCCTGGTTAAAAAGCCAGCCAGCAGTAAGTGCCGTCTGGCTTTTTAATATCAGGTAGCGAACGCCACTCAGAACGGGTAGTCGTTATAGCCCATTTGTTCGGAGATCTTACGTGCAGCGGTGTGCAGCATGGCGACATACTCGTGCAAACGCTCTTCTGAGAAACGCAGCGTCGGGAAGGAGATACTCAGACCCGCAATGACAACCCCGAAGCGATCGAATACCGGTACGCCAATACAGCGTAAACCTTCTTCCTGCTCTTCGTTATCCTCGCCATAACCCTGTTCACGGACTTTATCCAGCAATGTCAGTAATTCATCAGTAGAAGTTATCGTACGGTCAGTGCTGCGCTTATACTCAACCCCTTCCATAATCTGTTTGACTTCATCACGATCGCGCCAGGCTAAAAGCACTTTACCAATCGCGGTACTGTACAACGGGTTACGACGTCCAACCCGCGAGTACATACGCAGATTGTACATAGAATCAATTTTGTGAATGTAAACGATACTGTCTTCGTCCAGCGCACCGAGGTGTACCGTCTCTTTCGTCAGACGCGAAAGCTCACGCATTTGAATATCAGCACTACGGATCAGATCAACATTCTGTAAAGCGCGTGCGCCTAATTCAAACAGTTTCAGGGTCAGTGAATATTTTTCTGATTCGCCTTCCTGAGCCACATATCCCAGCGTTTTCATGGTCTGCAAAAAGCGATAAACGGTGCTTTTCGACATCATGACGCGTTGCGACAACTCGGTAATACCAATTTCGCGCTCTTCCCCCAGCGCCTGTAAAATGCCAAACACTTTCAGCACAGAAGAAACAGAATCAGGTTGTTTATCCAGATCTGTAGTAGCCATTTATCACCTCATTGCGAGTGTTTTATAAAAATCAGAACAATTTTTTATTATAATTTCACGTTACATTGCCCGCAATCCATCTTTGCTTATTGAGTTACAAATCTGCGACATAACCCTGAATATCAATGCTAAAATAATTACTCTGATCATAATCCCAGAAAGACTTTGAATTCATATGGAAAAATGCCAGATAGATGGATTGCCCGTTCCTCAACGGTACGGTGCCATACTCACCATCGTGATTGGTATTTCGATGGCAGTTCTCGACGGTGCTATCGCTAACGTCGCACTCCCAACGATAGCCGCCGACCTTCAGGCTTCACCCGCCAGTTCAATCTGGGTGGTTAACGCCTACCAAATTGCCATTGTGGTCTCCCTGCTCTCTCTATCATTTTTGGGGGATATGTTTGGTTATCGGCGTATATACAAATGCGGGTTAGTAATTTTCCTGCTGGCATCCCTTTTTTGTGCTTTGTCTGATTCATTGCAAATGCTGACGATGGCGCGCGTCATACAGGGGTTTGGCGGGGCGGCGCTGATGAGTGTCAACACTGCGCTAATTCGCCTTATCTATCCCCAGCGCCATCTTGGACGAGGGATGGGCATTAACTCATTCATCGTCGCAGTATCATCAGCGGCAGGCCCCACAATCGCTGCCGCTATTCTCTCGGTTGCTTCATGGCAGTGGTTATTTCTGATTAACGTACCGTTAGGCATCCTGGCATTGCTATTAGCCATGCGCTTTTTGCCACCCAATGGGTCGCGCAGTAAGAAACCGCGCTTTGACCTGCCGAGCGCCGTGATGAACGCCTTAACGTTTGGACTGCTGATCACGGCCCTTAGCGGATTCGCCCAGGGGCAGTCATTGCTGCTGATCGGCGCCGAGACAGCCATCATGCTTGTTGTCGGTTTTTTCTTTATTCGCCGCCAGCTTTCACTTCCGGTCCCTTTGCTGCCAGTGGACTTGCTGCGGATCCCCCTTTTTTCCCTCTCTATTGGCACCTCGATTTGTTCCTTTTGCGCGCAAATGCTCGCGCTGGTCTCCCTGCCCTTTTTCCTGCAAACCGTGTTGGGTCGAAGCGAAGTGGAAACCGGCCTGTTGTTAACGCCCTGGCCGCTGGCCACTATGGTGATGGCGCCACTTGCCGGTTACTTAATAGAAAAAGTACACGCGGGTCTGCTGGGCGCATTGGGGTTGGCAGTGATGGCGGCAGGCCTGTTTTCCCTGGTGTTGTTGCCGGTCTCCCCCTCCGACATCCGTATTATCTGGCCAATGATTCTCTGCGGTGCCGGTTTTGGTCTATTCCAGTCGCCAAACAATCACACAATCATCACCTCAGCCCCCCGTGAGCGTAGCGGAGGTGCAAGTGGCATGCTGGGAACAGCACGTTTACTGGGACAAAGTTCGGGGGCCGCACTGGTGGCGCTCATGCTGAACCTGTTCGGTGATGGCGGAACACACATCGCGCTGATGGTTGCGGGCATTATGGCCACGCTGGCGGCCATTGTGAGTGGTTTACGTATTACACAACCCCGGCCGGGAGCATAAAAAAAGCGCGTCATCAGACGCGCTTTTTTACATTCAGACTTTAGAGCCTATTCCGTTCACTGGCCTACTCATGCCTGTTACTTCAGATATTCCCCGCTGCGCAGCGCTTCAATACGCTTATCCAACGGTGGGTGCGTCATGAACAATTCGCTCAGCGATTTCGACTTGCCGTTGATACAGAATGCCATCATGCTGCTGGCTTCCTGCGGCTCATAGCTGGTTTTCAGGCGCTGCAACGCGGCAATCATTTTTTCGCGACCGACCAGTTTCGCTGAACCGGCATCGGCATGGAACTCACGGTGACGGGAGAACCACATGGTGATAATGCTCGCCAGAATACCAAAGACCAGCTCCAGCACTGTCGCAACAGCGAAGTAGATCAACGGATTACCATTGCCGCCCTCGCCTTCTTCTTCACGGTTACCGCCCATAAAACCTGCGGCAATTTGCGCAAGAATACGCGAGATAAAGATAACAAAGGTGTTTACTACCCCCTGAATCAGGGTCATCGTCACCATATCGCCGTTCGCAATATGGCTGATCTCATGCGCAATAACGGCTTCAGCTTCATCCGGGCTCATGTTTTGCAGCAAACCCGAGCTCACAGCAACCAAAGACGCATCACGACGAGCACCGGTTGCAAACGCATTGATGTCTGGCGCATGGTAAATAGCCACCTGCGGCATAGCAATCCCCGCCTGGCGGGCCTGCGTCGCGACCGTATTCATCAGCCAGCGTTCTCTTTCATTACGCGGTTGTTCGATGACCTCTCCACCAACGGATTTCAACGCCATCCATTTGGACATCAGCAACGAAATGAAGGAACCACCAAAACCAAACAGCAACGCCATGATCAGTAGACCTTGCACGCTGCTCGACTGTATCCCCGTCAGGCTCAGCACCAGCCCGAAAACGACCATCACGGCCAGGTTCGTCAGCAGGAAGAGCGCGATTCGCATCATAATCTTCTTTTAACCTCAACTTAACAAAACGCACTATGCGATTACCCACATCGTATGGGTGTTATCGCTATTTTCAAGCATCAATGGGCTGTAAGTCACCAGAAAGACACAACTTTACATTTGAGAGCGATAGTCTGACGGCCACCCACATTTGTTAAATAAATATCCTCCGGCATAGCCGGAGGTTTTTCAAATGCGCCTGTAAGGCTCTGTTACCAGCCGCGCCCTAACAGGCGCATACGATCTGACATTTGCATCCAACTTTGTTACTTACGGCCCGTA
>NZ_JANEWG010000027.1 GCF_028069725.1 Citrobacter sp. Awk 4 | reverse complement strand
GTGTAAACCCAGACTACTTGATAATCTTTATGATTATGCCGAATATACTCACTTAAAGCTTTGCAATTACCTGCATAATCAGGTACGCTTTTAAATATAATTCTTTTTCTATTTTTCGGTAGAAAACCATTTAATATCGAAATTGCACCCTTTATAATCCTTTTTAATTTTTTATTCATTTTAGTGATTTAACCACTTCTATAATTTCTGTCGTTGATATGGATGGTGTTCTTGGAAGATATATTACTTCACAAACGTCTTTGACCCAGTCAAAACGCCCTAACCAATCATCCCCCATAACCAGAACATCAGCCTGATACTGAAGAATGTATTCTTTTTTTAATTCTAACGATTCTTCAATGAAGACTTCAGAGACAAATTTTAGGGAGTTAATTATCTTACATCTGGCATCCTGAGAATATACTGGATAACGGCCTTTTTTACTGTAGTTCAAGTTATCTGAGCTAACGCCAACAATAAGATAGTTCCCTAACTCTGCAGCACGCTCCAGAATATTCACATGCCCAACATGAAAAACATCAAAAGTACCAAATGTAATAATTCTCTTCATAGTATTCTCACAAAATTTGCACGCTACCGCCCCTGGCTTAACAGCTACCAGCGCACTGCGTACATTCTAAAGACGTTTACAAGCCGCGCCATTTCAGGCTAGGCTCTCAAAAACTTAAACACTAATTGTCTTACCAAACGCTTTCGGAAACAAGGAAAATTCGACAAATTCCTGATGATTTTTTACCATCTAACTTATTGTTTTTACTTGTTTTTCATAAAGCAAAACGGCAGAAACATCCAATTAGCATCAGCACCGCTGCCCGGAATGTTCTCTGCCGTTATCATTTTTTACCGTCAACTACACTCAACAATCTGAAGTGTTTTATTCGCTCAGCAACTTCTCAATGCTCTTACGGAACTTCGGCCCTTCTTTCAGGTTACGCAGTCCATACTTCACAAATGCCTGCATATAGCCCATTTTTTTACCGCAGTCATAGCTGTCACCGGTCATCAGCATTGCGTCAACGGACTGTTTTTTCGCCAGTTCTGCAATCGCGTCAGTCAACTGGATGCGCCCCCAGGCACCGGGTTCCGTTTTTTCGAGTTCAGCCCAGATATCCGCAGAGAGGACGTAACGGCCCACCGCCATCAGATCAGAATCCAGCGTTTGCGGCTGATCCGGTTTTTCGATGAACTCAACGATGCGGCTCACTTTACCTTCATTATCCAGTGCTTCTTTCGTCTGAATAACAGAATACTCTGAAAGGTCGCCTTTCATGCGCTTCGCCAGCACCTGGCTACGACCTGTTTCATTGAAGCGGGCCACCAGGGCAGCCAGGTTATAACGTAGTGGGTCAGCACTGGCGCTATCGATGATAATGTCCGGCAATACAACAACAAATGGGTTGTCGCCGATAACCGGGCGCGCGCAAAGAATAGAATGACCCAAACCGAGAGGCTGAGCCTGGCGCACGTTCATGATCGTTACACCCGGAGGACAGATGGATTGTACTTCCGCCAGCAACTGGCGTTTTACTCGCTGTTCAAGGAGCGATTCTAATTCGTAGGAGGTGTCGAAGTGGTTCTCGACCGCGTTTTTGGACGCGTGAGTGACCAGGAGGATCTCTTTAATGCCAGCAGCCACAATCTCATCGACAATGTACTGAATCATCGGTTTGTCGACAATCGGCAGCATCTCTTTGGGGATTGCCTTGGTGGCAGGCAACATGTGCATACCCAGACCCGCTACCGGAATAACTGCTTTCAAATTCATCATTATTTCATCCACCTGTAAAATGGTTGCTGAATTATAGCTCTTTAGCATGTTTTAGCCAGCATGAATTCCATGCTGGCTCTGTTGAGGATGTTACGCCGCTTATCCAGAGAATGCAGTAGCCATAATCTGAAGAATAGAGTTGTGTTTTCAGGAATGTACATAAAACTATCGCCCCTGCCCCGGCAGTCTGAAATTGATATCCTCAACATTGACCACCTGATGATCGATGCTGTCGATATCTGCCGAACTCTGTCCCTTTTCGTTCACCGCATGCACGTTGGCCAGAGACAACAACGTGTCCTGTTTGGCCATAAACTTCCCTCTCACGTCTTTGCGCAGGTCAAAGTGCATTTTCAGCGCAGGCCCTGTGGAAGATATTTGCATCACATTGATATTACGTAAAAAAAGATGCTGCGGCTTATTATGCAACTCCAGCGTCGCTCGCTTCATCTCAATGTTAGTGAGTGCCACAAACGAGGTCGCGTTTCCGGAAGAGATTTGAATGCCGCGTAGCTTCCAGGCAAGATGGGTATTATCGAGATGAATATCATTCAATTTGAAATTTTGCGGAATGGATAAATATCGACCTTTGACCACACCGTAGCCAATAAGCATTCCAGCACAATTCACCATATCAATATTATCAATCACAAAGTTATCACAACCATAAATTGCCACAGTGGCATTATCTATCCCTGCTTTCTTACTGAAATCTGGTGTGATATTCCGGGCCTTTACATTACGAATGATAAAGTGCTTGCCATTCTCAACATGGACAAGTTGCCGACAATCTGAGCCGGTGATATTCGCCACCACAAAGTTTTTCACCGTTTGCTTTTCCGGGTAGCTATTATCGTAGGTGCTTCCCGCTAACCCAATGCCGATCCCCCAGTTAATCTTGCCGTTAGTACAGTTGATACGTTCAATGACATGATCCGAAATCAGAATATTGCGATCGTTGATCGCCACATTCCATTCAATCGCATCGCCCTGTAGGTCACTGAAATGGCAATGGGTGATCCGCGCGCCGTCAACCTGATTATGGAATCCCTGGCGCAAAATGGCATAGTTCGCCTGCGTCACCGTGATGTCATCAATAAGCAGATTGCGCATAATCCGCGGTTTTTTGCCGCCAATATAGATCTGGGTTACCGGCGCAAAACCACTCATGGCAATTCCCTGGATAACACAGTCCGAGCCGCGCACATCCAGTGTAATGTTATGCAGGCTACCGCCCCCCTCCCCTGTGACCTGGCAGCCGTCCTGTAACACAAACCGCCCTTTGCCGTTGCCACTTAGCCGACCAACGACGTGCAGCGTTTTACCGGCAGGGATGAAGATCCCCGTATTGATGTTTTTGCACACCACGCCAGCAGGCACCACAACGGTTTGCGCGTCGTTGAAGGCACGCCTGAACGAGGCGACCCAGTCCTGCGGATTGTACTCATCGATATTGACGCTCTTTCGGGGCGCAGCGGCGCGAACAAGCGGAGTACGGAGGATGGGAAGAGCGGCAAGGATGGAGCCTGCCGCCAGAAAGGTACGTCGGGAGAGGGTTTTCTCAGGCATACAACCTCAATTTACATCGTTTGCAGCAGGCTGGAGAGCTGAAGATTGATCACCTGCTGGTTAAAATCAGACTCAATTTTTTCACGGGCACGTTGCACCACTGGCCTGAGTGCATCACCGTCGATTCGGCTAAACGCCGCCAGTTGTTCGGCCAGCGCCGGGGCGTCGTTTTCAGGCACCAGCCAGCCGGATTTCCCCGCCTCCACCAGTTCCGGGATCCCGCTATGCACGGTCGAGATAACCGGGATACCGACCGCCATCGCTTCCATCAATGCCACGGGAATACCTTCCATATCCCCGTCCGCGCCTGTAATCGAAGGCAGCAGAAAGACATCAGCCTTGTCGAGCATTATTTTGACGTCATGGCTGGGTTTAAAGCCGGGCATCTCAATCACATCATCCAGTTGGTACTGCTCGATAAGCGTGCGCAGGCGTCTTTCCCACGGACCGATTCCCAGAATGCGATAACGGAAATCCACGCCGCGCGCTTTCAGCAGGCGGCAAGCTTCAATAGCGACATGCAGTCCTTTTTTCTCGGTGAGACGGGCAACCGAAATAATCTCCAGTGGCGTAGAGGGCGTTGTAATCGGCCGATGGGTAAACCGCGCCATATCCACCCCCATGCGTGATACCGCGATTTTCTCCGGCGGACAGCCCATTCTTTTTAGGCGAGCGGCCCATAAATCACTGATAGGCAACATGAGATCACCACGCTGAAACAGTTGCTGGTACTCGGGCGTATAGTGGTTGAGCACTTCCCGGCTCGAGATATCAATGCCGTGGAAAACAGTGGCAATCTTGCCGTTGATCACCCCAAGCTCGCGCAGTTTCGCCGCCGTTACCCCCGCAGGTCCAAAGTGGGCGATAAAGACATCCGCCTGAAACGGTGTCGTGACCTGAGCACAAATAGAAGAGAGGATCAGGTTGCGCGACTCTGCACCGTAGCGGGAAACGTTAAGCGCTTTCCATGTCGGCGCACGATGAAGTCCCGGTAACGTTTTGCTTGCGCGATGACGCAGCTTTGCAAGGCGTCCCGTCGGTTCATCCTGCAACCAGCGGGTTTTGGCTTCCAGGTCATATTTCGTCCATGACGTGTGCGTATTGCGCAAATCCCCCTTCTGCAGCGCGACAATGTCTACTTCAAACCCCATGTCGATAAACGCGGTGATTTGGTTAAGCACAAAGGTCTCCGAGGACAACGGGAATTTAAGTAAAAAGAAGCTGACCTTCATTTTCCCTCCCTGATACGCGCGAGCACCGATTCCACCATCCGTAACCCCTGTTCACGCTCACGCGTCACGGCGGCAGAAACCCGCGTGTTCAGTTCC
Source organism: Citrobacter sp. Awk 4 (assembly GCF_028069725.1). Taxonomy (GTDB): domain Bacteria; phylum Pseudomonadota; class Gammaproteobacteria; order Enterobacterales; family Enterobacteriaceae; genus Citrobacter_D. The sequence goes on along the minus strand of NZ_JANEWG010000027.1, from coordinate 60,420 downwards.
GGCAACTGCCCCAGCGTATCGGCCACCATCGTTGTCAGACTGCCATCCAGGAGATGGCGAATATCGATGGCCATCTCCGGCAATCCCAGTTGCTGCATGATCCCCGCCGACTTATGTTCGTAGTTGATGGCAATGGCCGGGGTGTCAAAGTTCATCGAGATAATCGCGGAATGCAGGCGTGTTCCTACGGTCAGTTCGCAGGCGGCAAGAATTTTTCCCATCTCCAGATCGTTCAGTTCGTCCATCACCACGTGGTAGCGCGACGGATCGCTGACATACTGGCGTAAATTCAGCGCCACCATACGGTCATCTTTGTTGTAGCTGTCGATCCCGGTACAGGTTGAGAGTGCAATCACCTGATACCCTTCCTCCAGAATGCGATTCACAACCCCGGCGAACGCCTGCTCATAGGCCTGTTGCGTGGTGCCCAAACGTTTATCAAACGGCGCCAGTTCGCGCAGCGTGATAGCCACTGTCTTCTGCTTTGCGGCGACGTCCAGCCAGTGTTGCACCGTGTAGGCTGGTTCAAAATCGTCATGATGACGTTCTACCAGCCATGCAGTGTCTACGCCGGATTCCACTTTTGCCGTCGTGATGTCGCTACGTTTCATCAGTTCAAGGCTTACCGCTTCGCGCAGGATCAACGCATCACACTGGCCAAAAACATAGTTCGCCAGTCGGTTGAACTGTTCGTCCTGGAACGGGCCGACGCTGTGACCCACCATATACAGCGGTTTTTTCGCCATGAACGTACACAGCGCATGCTCAAATTGCGGTACGCCGTAGAGATCGACAAAAAACGATCCGCCCACCTGAATAATCGCGTCGTAACCCGACAGCAGACGAACAAAGTCCGTAAAACCCTGGGCAATCGCGATATTGCGCAGCTTGCCGGTATCCGTGACGCGTGAAAGCAGAACCTGATGTTGATAACGGCGGCGCAGCACTTTTTTCACCCGACCCATCATGCCTGCCGCGCTGTTGTGCTGCTTCATTTGCAGCCAGATAGGATCGCCCATCACCGGGCGATTGAGTAACCAGGAAGAACTCACCGGATAACGGCTCATCACGTCGACTTCCGCGTCGGGCTCCAGGCGATGAATGGCATCCAACAGGCCGCGTAAAATCGCACTGTCGCCACGGTTGCCGCAGGTATGGTTGCCCAAAATTAATAATTTCATTTGTTACCTCAAATATTCATTGCCGGATGTCGGCGGCTGTTGCCTTATCCGGCCTACAGCGTTATTTCCCGGTCCGATAACCGAAGCGCCATGCGTCCCGTAGGCCTGATAAGCGCAGCGTCATCAGGCATGGTTTGCCGGATGGCGGCGGTAAGGTTCACCCTGCGCGTAGCAGTGTTTTCATTTTTTCGCTGCGACAAAACTGGCGCTTGATTTCCACCACTAACGGATGGCGCGACGCCACGATCATCACGACAAAGGCCAGCGCGCCCGCAGCAATTTGCGTGGCCAGCAATAGGCCGAGCGGCAGATGCCCCTGCAACGCAACGCCCAGGCCATAACTCAGCGCCAGCGTCGGTAAAGAGAGATAAAACGGTAGCCACAAGCTCAGGATGTACTGACGATAGCTGGAGCCCAGCACCGGTTTGATCATCACGAAATAACTCAGCACCGTATTGATGATTTGCACCAGCAGAAATCCCAGCGTGACGCCGATAGCGCCCGCCAGATGACCACCGACGACAATGGCCGGAATAAACAGACAGGTTTTGAACACATTGAATTTAAAGCTGATATCGACGCGCGCTTTCGCCATCAGCAGCGAGCCTATCGGATTGCCAACGGAACGCAGCAGTCCCACCACGCACAACAACTGCATAACCGGAACAATGCTGCTCCACTTCTCACCGAAGACCAGCGGTACAAAATTGTTCGACACCACCATCAGGCCGAGCAAGGCGGGGAAGTTAATGATCCCTACCACCGACAACAGCTTGTAGAAGTTAATCCGCAACTTTTCGGTGTCGTCCTGAATTTTGGCAAACGCGGGAAACAACACGCGGGTGATGATGGGGTTGAGTTTCATCGGCGGAACGACCGCCACGTTGTACGCCAGGTTGTACCCCCCCGCCACGCCTGCGCCAAGAATGCGCGCCAGCACCAGAGTTGAGAGATTGGTATTCACATAATTGATGATGCTGTCTGCCGTCAGCCACGCGCCAAAACGTAAATTCGATGAGACGGATGCCAGCGAAAAGTGCAGTCCTGGGCGATAGATTTTGCGGCCAAAATAACCAAACAGCAGCGTACGGACCGCGCTGTTGACCAGATAGCCAAGGATCGCGGTTAACGCCCACGGCCAGAAATGGGCGCTGACCACCGTAAAGGTAAACCCCGCCAGTACCGAACTGGTCTCGATCATGCCAATCTTGTTGAACTCCAGCTCCTTTTGCATCAGCGCGCGGAACTGCTGCCCATGCGGGGTAACCACAAATGCCAGCGACAGGGTTTTGATTAATGACGCCAGATCGGGGTTATTCAGCACATTGCCAATCACGTCGCTGAGCAGAAACACCGCCACGCACACCACCAGCCCCAGACCGACGTTGAGCCAGTACAGAGTGGTCAGTTCGAGGTGGCTTATCTCTTTACGCTGGATAATCGAGTTAGCAATGCCAAAGTCCGAGAGAGTATCGGCCAGCGCAATAATCACCAGCGAGACGGTCAACAGACCAAACTGATGGTTGTCGATAATCCGCGCCAGTACCGTCATCTGAATCAGTCCCAGACCGATAATGACGACAGTTGCCATCGCCGACCACCTGGCGCCACTGAGGGTTTTTTCGCGTAAACTCATCATCGTTCCTCAGTAAGCCGCTTTGTTCACAAAACCCTTAAACACAGTCAGGAAGACGATCTTGATGTCGAACCACAGGCTCCATTCACGGATATACTCCAGATCAAACTCAACCCGCTTTTCCATCTTCTCTAATGTGTCGGTCTCACCGCGCCAGCCGTTGATTTGCGCCCAGCCGGTAATGCCCGGTTTCACCTTGTGCCGCAGCATGTAACCCTCGATAAGCTGGCGATACTGCTCGTTGTGCGCCACCGCATGCGGTCGTGGCCCTACGATCGACATGCCGCCCGTCAACACGTTAATAAACTGTGGTAACTCGTCCAGTGAGGTGCGGCGCAGAAAATTGCCCACCGGGGTGACGCGGGGATCGTTTTGCGTTGCCTGAGTGACCACCGCATCGTTTTCCATCACTTTCATGGAGCGGAATTTCCACACCTTGATCGGTTTGCCATCCATGCCGTAGCGCGTCTGGCGGAAAATAACCGGGCCGGGAGAGGTCAGCTTGACCGACAGCGCAATGCAGCACAGCACCGGAGAAATCAACAACAGGATCAGCGACGCCAGCACTATGTCTTCAGCACGTTTAAGCAGACGATTGATGCCCGAGAGCGGCGTGTCATACAGCGGCACCACCGGCACGCCACTCACCTCTTCGATGCGGGAATGCAAAATATTGAAGGTAAAGACGTCAGGGATAAGGATCACCGAACAGGTGGTGTCGGCCAGTTCTCGTACCAGTTTTTTCACCCGTGCGCCGTCACACATCGACATGGCGATATAAACGTTATGAATGCGTGACGCTTTGGCATCCTCCACCAGTTGTCGCAGATTGCCCGCCCAGTTCGCTGACACACCGCCCGGTTTAGCGTCGTGATAAACGCCGACCACATCAAAGCCCAGCCACGGTTCGTTGCGAAAACTCTCCAGCAACGCCTGACCAGCAGGCAAATCGCCCGCCACCGCCACCCGCCGTTTGTTGTACCCACGATGGCGCAACCAGCCTGCCCCGTAGCGAATCAACGAACGACAGACCACCAGCCCAACGCTTGAAAGCAGATACCACGCCAGCCAGGCCGCGGGACGGTTCTCAACGTCGTTATTGAAGGCGATTAAACCGGCGCTGAACACCAGGCTCAGCGTCCAGTTACGTAGCAACAGCGCCAGTTCCGTCGACATTTTGACGCCGCGCCAGGAGCGGTAAAAATCCGTGATGCCTCCCAGCATCTGGAACACCACCAACGTAATTAAGGCCACCAACAGGTGCATATACAGAAATGGCAAGCCGCTCACCTGACAGACGACCCACAGCCCGCCAAACATCAGGGTGATATCTGAAAAGCGTTGCACCATAGAGATTAACGATGCATTGGTTTTGGCTCGCTCGCGCGTTTTTAGATTTGTCATCGTTGTTCCTGTTCTTAGCCCTTATCCAGGCATTCCCTGACTGGATAAGAGAAGCACTGACATTACTGATTCAACAACGCCAGCAGCGTGCGCGTTCGCGCTTCCATCAGCGGAATATCGCCACGCGATTCCACGTTAAGGCGCACCACCGGCTCGGTGTTTGACGAGCGCAGATTGAAACGCCAGTCGGCGAACGACATGCTGATACCGTCGGTTCTGTCCACCGCCAGCGCCTCGCGTGCAAAGTGCTGTTCAACGCGGCCAATCGCCGATACCGGCTCTGCCAGCTGGCTGTTAATCTCCCCGCTTGCCGGATACGCCACCATCCGGTCGCGCACCATTTCACCCAGCGACTGTCCTTTAAGACACACCAGTTCAGCCACCAGCAGCCACGGGATCATCCCGCTGTCGCAATAGGCAAAATCACGGAAATAGTGATGGGCGCTCATCTCGCCGCCGTAGATGGCATCTTCCTGCCGCATCCGTTCTTTGATGAACGCATGACCGGTTTTCGACATCACCGGCGTGCCGCCCGCCGCCGTCACCACATCAACAGTGTTCCAGGAAAGACGCGGGTCGTGGATGATCTTCGCCCCCGGATGTTTCTCCAGAAACGCCTCTGCCAGCAGGCCGACGATGTAGTAGCCCTCAATAAACTGTCCGGTATGGTCGAAGAAGAAGCAGCGGTCGAAATCACCGTCAAACGCAATGCCCATGTCCGCGCCATGCTCAAGCACCGCGTTGCAGGTATCCGCACGACACTCCGGCAGCAGCGGATTCGGAATACCGTTCGGGAAGTTGCCGTCCGGCGTGTTGTGGACTTTGATGAACTCAACCGGTACGCCGAGCGTTTTAAAACGTGCTTCAATGGCGTCTACCACCGGACCCGCCGCGCCGTTGCCCGAGTTAATCACCAGTTTCAGCGGGGTGATGTTGTTGACGTTGATATAACCGAACAGATGATCGAGATAGGCGTCACGCAGGCTAATTTGTGTGTAGCTGCCGCGCTTCGCGTCGTTCACCGCCGCGAAGTCATTCGCTTCGGCCAGACGCTGGATATCGCGCAGCCCTGTGTCGCCGCTGATCGGCCGGGCGCCCTCGCGCACAAGCTTCATGCCGTTGTAGTCCATTGGATTGTGACTGGCCGTCACTTCAATGCCGCCGTCCACACCAAGATGGAAAGTGGCGAAATAGATCTCTTCGGTGCCAGACAGGCCAATATCCAGTACGTCAACACCGGCATCCTGCAATCCTTTCGCCAGCGCCAGTTTTAGCGCCTGGCTGGTCAGACGGACGTCGCCGCCCAGCACGACCGTTTTCGGTTTCAGAAACTCGCCATAAGCGCGACCAATACGCCATGCGATCTCTTCGTTAAGCTCTTCGCCCAGCCTGCCGCGAATGTCGTAGGCTTTAAAGCAGGTTAGTTTCGTCATGTTTTTACCCTTCTTCAGGCAACAGTTAGCCCTGACCCGTTAATGGCCAAAATTGTTATTGTTGTTTTTTGCCGGATAGTGATCCGGCGGTCATTGCCTGATGGCGAAGCTCCGCGTCTTATCAGGCCTACACCCGCCCGTAGCGATCCTCAAACCGCACCACGTCGTCCTCTTCGAGATACGAGCCGGAGCGCACTTCGATTAAATCGAGCGGTATTTTTCCCGGATTCTCCAGGCAGTGAGTTGCGCCCAGAGGAATGTAGACAGACTCGTTTTCCGCGAGCAGTTTGACGTCACCCTCAATGGTGACTTTTGCGGTACCCGCCACCACAACCCAGTGTTCGGCGCGGTGATGGTGCATCTGCACAGAAAGTCCTTCGCCCGGCTTCACGGTGATCCGTTTCACCTGGTAGCGATCGCCCGCATCGATGGAATCGTATTTACCCCACGGACGGTACACTTCACGGTGAATATGGTGCTCGTGGCGTCCGTCGGCTTTGATCTGTTCCACCACTTTTTTCACATCCTGTACCGCGTTACGGTCAGCAATCAGCACCGCATCCCGGGTCTGCACCACCACCAAATCCTTCACGCCGACGGTGGTAACAAGGCCAGACTCGGCATACACATAGCTGTTCTCGGTTTTGTGGCTGATCACATCGCCGTGGTGGACATTGCCTTCCGCCGTATGCGCGCTGATCTCCCATAGCGATGACCACGACCCCACATCGCTCCAGCCCGCATCCATCGGGAGAACCACTGCATCCGCCGTGTGCTCCATCACCGCGTAATCCACCGACTCTTCCGGGCAGGCGAGAAACGCCTCTTCATCCACACGGATAAAATCGAGATCGGGGTCAACAGCACTCATCGCTTTCTCGCACGCGTCAAAAATATCGGGACGGTATTTTCTTAACTCCTCGAGATAGCGCCCCGCGCGAAACAGGAACATGCCACTGTTCCAGTAGTAGTCGCCGCTTGCCACCCACGACTTTGCGGTCTCGAGATTGGGTTTCTCAACAAATTGCGCGACGTCAAACGCGACGGCATCGTGCATGCCAGGAGTGACATTACCGCGACGGATATAGCCATAACCGGTTTCCGGCAGATCCGGCACGATCCCAAACGTCACCAGTTTGCCCGCATCGGCGTACGGCATGGCGCTGCGCACCGCTGTGCGAAATGCCTCTTCATCGGCAATCACATGATCGGCCGCCAGTACCAGCATCAACGGGTCGCTATCCGGACTGGAGCGCGTTGCCGCCAGCGCCGCCAGCGCAATGGCGGGGGCGGTGTTACGCCCGGCCGGTTCGAGAATGATATTCTCGGTCAGCTTGCCCAGCTGTCGCAGTTGTTCCGCGACGATAAAGCGGTGTTGCTCATTACAAATCACCACCGGGCTTTCGCACTCCACGCCGTTCAAACGACAAATAGTCGTTTGCAGCATCGTGAGATCGCCCTTCAGGCATAAAAACTGTTTTGGATAAAGTACGCGGGAAAGCGGCCACAAGCGGCTACCGGAGCCACCCGCCATCACGACCGGATAGAGTTTGGTCTGATTCATTTTTTAATCCCGAATATCTGCAATAAATTGACGTAACACGTTCTCTTTATCGAGCGTGCGTTCGGCATAGTCACGTGCCACCGTGTTGTTTTCGGGCATGGCGAGCGCTTGCGTAATTCCGTTTACCAGCGCGTCGACCGATTCAGGCTCCACGCAAACGGCGATACCCGGATAACTGTTGCAGAGCTGACCCAGTTCGGTCTGTGCTTCTGCGGTAATCACCGCATTGCCGCCCACCGCCAGAATATTGGTCAGTTTGGAAGGCAGAACCGCATCCGCCGCGCCACGCTTTTGCACCACCAGATGGCAGTCGCCCATCTTCAGCAGCGCGGGTAAGGCGTCATATGACTGAAGCGGGAAGAATTTCACGTTGTTGAGGCCGCGTTCACGGGCTATTTTTTCCAGCCGCGCTTTGCCGCCGCCCTGACCGACAATCGCAAAAATGAGCGGCTGTTCGCGCAAACGGAGCGCCGCTTCAATCACGTTTTCCAGCCCCTGTTTTTCGCCAATGTTGCCGGAGTAGAGAATGATTTTGTGATCAATCGGGAGTTCAAGCTGCGCGCGCAGTGTGCGGACATCGTCGTCGCAAACGTCGCGAAAACGGGCAACTTCCGACCAATTTGGAAAGAATATAATCTTCTCTGCCGCCACCCCTTTTTCCTGCGCTTTATTCATCATTGAGCGGGAGATGGTGGAGACGTTGTCAACGTGATGCAGGCCGCTGCGTTCAAACGCCGTTGCCAGCCTGGCGACTTTGCCATGCTTGCCCTTCCCGGCCAGACCCAGGCCGAGCATCGCGTCCACTTCGTAATCCTGAATATGCAGCAGCGTGCGGGCGCCAGAGAGTTTTGCCAGCAGACGCATCCCCGGAGTGCAAAACAGCGTGGGCACCACGCCAATGATGCGATCCGGTTTCCAGCGCCGTTGCGCCAGTAACGGGAAAAAGCTGCTCAATGCAAAGCTGCCCAAATGCAGCAGGCGCTTCAGCGTTGACGGTTGTGCCGGTACGTACAGCGGGCAGCGCCAGACGGTGGCATCACCCTCTTCCCGGCGATAACGCCAGGATGAGTAGCGTTCGCCGACTTTCCATTGCGGGTAGTAAGGTGGCGCAGTGATAACCCGCACTTCATGGCCTTCACGCGCCATCCATTCGACCATCTCGCCAGTGTATTTGCCAATACCGGTCAGTTCAGGCGAGTAGTTGATTCCATAAACGAGGATTTTCATAAGCCCGGCTCCCCGGCCTGGCGTTCCGGCATAAAATAGGCGCGAGTGTTGTCATGCACGTCGGCGCTTGCCAGCAGCGCTGCTGGCGTCAGCCAACGGTAGTCGTCATGCTGAGTGTCAGGCAGATGCAGATCGGCCTCACACACCTTCAGGCGAAAACCGAGCACCACATAGTGCGTGGTGAAACCGGCGCCGGAAAAGTTGTCGTCATAGAAGTGCTGCCAGACGCCATAAAATTCGCCGGCGGACATCGGCAAACGTAAGCCCAGTTCAGCCTGCGTCAGGCGTTCAAAGGCCGCGTGCAGCGGCTCATCTTTTTGCACCCGACCGCCTGGTACAAACCAGTCGCCCTGTGCGGGCCGGTTGAGGCGTTTGCCCAGCAGAAATTCTCCCCGCGCGTTTTCCACAATCAAATCAATGGAAATCAACGGAGTGGAGCGCACCACGGTGGCAAAATCGTCCTGACGTAAAAACATGCTTACCCCCGAAACCGCTGCTGGTTCTCAAGGAACCACTGGTAGGTACTGGCGAGACCCGCTTCCAGCGCGATCTCGTGATACCAGCCAAGCTGATGCAGACGGGTTACGTCGAGCAGTTTGCGGGGGGTGCCATCCGGTTTTGTGGCGTCAAACACCACGCGACCTTTGTAACCCACCACCTGCGCGATGGTTTGCGCCAGCTCGCGGATGGTGCAATCCACGCCGGTGCCGACGTTGATGTGCGACAGCATCGGTTGGGTATTCTCCTGCCAGACTTCGCGGTCAAGTTCCATCACATGGATGCTGGCCGCCGCCATGTCATCCACGTGCAAAAACTCACGCATCGGCGTACCGCTGCCCCACACCACCACATCCGCCGCATTCTGTACCGTCGCTTCATGGAAACGACGCAGCAGCGCCGGGATCACGTGCGAATTGCCCGGATGGAAGTTGTCATGTGAACCGTACAGATTGGTCGGCATCACCGAACGATAGTCGCGGTGATACTGACGGTTGTAAGACTCGCACAGCTTGATCCCGGCAATCTTGGCGATGGCGTACGGCTCGTTAGTTGGCTCAAGCGTTCCCTGCAACAGTTCGCTTTCCGCCATCGGCTGGGTCGCCAGTTTTGGATAAATGCAGGATGAGCCGAGGAACAGCAGCTTATTGACGTTATGCAAATGCGCGGCATGGATGATGTTGCTCTCTATCATCATGTTTTCATAAATGAAATCAGCCGGGTACGTATTGTTCGCCACAATACCCCCCACCTTCGCCGCCGCCAGATACACTTGATCGAGACGTTCGTCGGCAAAGAATGCCTGCACTGCTTTGCTATCCAGCAGATTCAGCTCGTCGCGGGTGCGCAATACCAGTTCCACATCGCCGCGCTGTTCCAGCTGTCTGACAATGGCAGACCCCACCATCCCGCGATGGCCCGCCACAAAAATACGTTGTTTCATCATCCTCATGACTCCAGCGCGATGGCAACCTCGTAACCATGAGATTTCAGCAGTGAGTGCTTCTTCGCTGCTTCCAGATCGTTTGCGACCATCTCTGACACCATCTGCTGCAGGGTAATCTCCGGCTTCCAGCCCAATTTTTGGTGTGCGCGGGAAGGATCGCCCAGCAGGGTTTCCACTTCCGCAGGGCGGAAATAACGCGGGTCAACCGCCACAATCACATCACCGGCTTTAACGCCTGGCGCATCATGACCGGTCACTGAGACGACGATACCTTTTTCGTCCACCCCTTCCCCTTCGAAACGCAGTTTGATCCCCAGTTGTCCCGCCGCCATTTCAACGAACTGACGAACGGAGTACTGCACGCCGGTGGCGATCACGAAGTCTTCCGGTTTCTCCTGCTGCAACATCATCCACTGCATTTTGACGTAGTCTTTGGCATGGCCCCAGTCACGCAGGGAGTCCATGTTGCCGAGGTACAGGCACTTCTCCAGCCCCTGGGCGATATTGGCGATCGCGCGGGTAATTTTGCGGGTCACGAAGGTTTCGCCACGGCGCGGAGATTCATGGTTAAACAAAATGCCGTTACAGGCGTAGATCCCATAGGATTCACGGTAGTTGACGGTTATCCAGTAGGCGTACAGTTTGGCCACCGCATACGGAGAACGCGGATAGAACGGCGTGGTCTCTTTCTGCGGGATCTCCTGGACCAGGCCATACAGCTCAGAGGTGGAGGCCTGATAGAAACGCGTTTTCTTTTCCAGACCGAGGAAGCGGATCGCTTCCAGCAGGCGCAGCGTCCCCATCGCATCGACGTCAGCGGTATATTCCGGCGATTCAAAAGAAACCGCGACGTGGCTCATCGCCCCCAGGTTGTAGACTTCGTCCGGCTGCACTTCTTGCAGAATGCGCGTCAGGTTGGAGGAGTCTGTCAGATCGCCATAATGCAGATGGAATTTCGGGTTGCTGGCGTGAGGATCCTGATAGATGTGATCCACACGCTCGGTGTTGAATGACGATGCGCGGCGCTTGATACCGTGCACCTCGTAGCCTTTCTCCAGGAGAAGCTCCGCCAGGTAAGAACCGTCCTGCCCGGTGACGCCAGTAATGAGAGCGACTTTTGACATGTCTGTTTTCCTTCTGTACTGATTAGAAATTATTCAGCCTGAACGCGTTCGCGTATCACCACTGCCGGATTGCCACGACAAATCACGTTTGCCGGTAGCGATTTAAAAACACTGCTGCGCGCACCGACCACGGTGCCGTCGCCGATGGTGATGCCAGGGGCAACGAAAACATCCGTCGCCAGCCAGCATTTCTCGCCAATCACAATGGGTGTGGCGTTAATATCAAAATGTTGACTGCGGTGATCGTGACTACCGGTGCATAAATAACTTTTCTGCGAAATAACAGAATGCGCACCTATCGTAATATCACCCAGCGTATATAAAACCGCGTCATCTCCGAGCCAGACGTAATCCCCCAGAGTTAATTTCCACGGGTATGTAATGGTAACGGATGGACGGATGACTACGTTTTTTCCTATTTTTGCGCCGAATAAGCGTAATAAAAAGGCGCGCCAGCGATACATTACCTGTGGCGACCACGCAAATAATGTCGCCTGTACCGCCCACCATAATTGTACTTTGATTGCACTGGCGCCCCTGAACCCTTTTGGCACAGAAAAACCACTGAGGTCCTGCATCACATCTCCTTATATTTACGTTTTGTGATATAAGGTTTTCGTTTTACCCGTTGTGCGCAGGCGTAAATGCCATGACAATTCAGCCCAAAAACCTGGCACGCGTAAAATCTGACGCTGTACTTTTTTCGCATCCCGGCATAATTCCAGATTATTCGTAGTGGACACTCCACCCATTGAAAATTCCGATACCAGGCCGTTCAGTTTTTTAAAGGCGTATCCGCTCTTATACATTTTGGCGGCCAGCGCATAATCGGAAGAAACCTTATATTGCAGATCATATCGCCACACTTTCAGACCACTCACCGGAAAAAATATCGCCTGATGACTTGCCGGTAAGCTGTGATAAATATACCAACCGGGTTTCGCGCTACGTTTTATTTTATGACCGTCGCCAAAATCCAGCAGCGCATCGCCGATAATCATCCGGTCATCTTTTTGTGATTGCAGCTGGCGGACGAAACGGGCGGCCTGCGGATGAAAAATATCGCCGGAGTTGAGGAACAGCGCAAAGCGGCCGCGCGCCATCTCAATCCCTTTATTCATCGCATCATAGATACCGTTATCCGGCTCGCTGACAAAGCGTAAGTGGTAATCCCCGTTCAGGTTTTCGAGAAATTCACGGCTTCCGTCGTTTGAACCGCCATCCACCACGATCCACTCGAAGCTGATATCGTTCGCCTGGGCCAGATGCGTTAATGACGCATGCGTTCTGACGATACCTTCCCGATTACGAAAGGCGACGGTGATAATACTGAGCAACATGTGAATGACCTCGTAACATTACGCCTGATGACTCAGACGCTAAGCGCTTTACGCAAAATAAACGGACACACAATTAAAAATGCATATTCCGGACTGAATATCGAACCGGTAAAAAACAGTGACAGCGGTGTAAAAAGATAAAGCTGCACCCGAAAATTCTGATTATCGCCAAACGCATTCAATGTCATTTTTAAGACTTTCCACATGTACCACAGCGTCAATAACACCGCGAACCAGGAAAAATAAATAATCAGCAGATACAACCCATTGTCTATTGTTTTACCGACATCTGCACCGTTAAAAATTCCGAATGATGCAACATATTCATAAAGTGAGCCAAATCTGATAACACCATCAATATGGCTCAACGAATAACCCACCATCACTAACGGACCGATAATACGATAATACGATGATGAACCTTCAGTACCTAAATCACCAAGGCGGGTCGAGATGTAAGGAAATGCAAATATCAACCCGACCAAAAACACAGCTAATGAGATTATCGCCAGTGGCAATTTTTTCTTTATCGCGTCCTTATTCAGATACTGAAATGCCCACTCCAGTAAGTAAAACAGAATAAATGTCATTACCCCTGAAAACGATCCTGATAATATTATCCCTGCCAGAATCATAGCATCAGTTTTAGGTGTTTTGATACCAAACTGTTTGATGCTGAGCCAAATTGAGATTAACGCCAGAGCAAAAAATGCGGGCTCGAAATACAGTGCAGTCGTTCGCTTACCGCCGAATTTAATAAAATTCAGAACATAGCTATTACTGTAAATAAGATATTTCGAAATTCCTTCCATTAAACTGCTGCCGCCGGTGAGAATGATCTGCGCCATTTCGGCTGCGGCGAGCAGCACGACCAGTGCCACCACCAGGTAGAAAAAACGCAGGATCTTACCGTAGTTGTGCGGTGAAATCGTTTTGAAGCGAATACTCCATACCATGCCGATAATGATGACGATATAGACAAACAGCAGGGTTGACGTCACGTACTTGCTGGCATCCAGCGACTGACCAAACAGATAGTTAAACGCCGTCAGCCCTGCCCCTATGCCTAACGCTATCATCAGTTTTTTGAGGTTGATGCGTTCCACAAACAACAACAGCAGAACCGGCAGAAAGGTGACGATGGTGATGGGAAAACTTTCGCCCAGCTGCGCAATTTTAACGTTAACCAACAGATAGATAAGCGGTAGCAGCAGATAACTACAGATTCTGATAGAACGAGACATACTCCTCCAGCATCTGATCTCCGCTGTACGCCGCGCGGCTACGTTCACGAAACGCGGCAAGCGTAGTGCCGAATACCGCCTTCGCGATCGCTGATTTGCTCAACTGCGCCAGCCGTATTACCTCCTCTTCGGAGACGGTTTTCCCCCCTGATTTTTGCAAGACTTCCCGTGCGGCCTCGCTGTGAGTCGCGATAACCGGCACGCCGATGGACAGCGCCTCGCAGAGGATCAGCGGATAGTTGTCGACCCGGGAACTGAACAGCAACGCATCCATCTGGTTGAGGGCACTCATTAGCGTCCCTTTATCCGTTTCAAAACCGTGGTTAATGACGTTTGCCCCGGCAAACGGCGAAAACTTACCGAAGGTGTGCAGTTCCACCTTGTCGCCCAGCGCCATCAGCTCACGGACTAGCCGTTGATTGGTTTTACCGTCATAACGTAAGTCGTGCGCGACAATAGCAATTTTCGGACAGCCCTGGGTTTCAACGACCGGAGGCAACGTTGAGAGAATCGCTTCGGTTGCTACATCAATACCGTTATTGATGACCCGGCAACGTCCTGCGCCATACAGACTATTGAACGCCTGCGCCACATGCTGGCTGGGAGAGATAAACTGGCAGCCCAGCGCCAACATTTCGCGAATCAACTGGCGCTTTTCGTCCACCAGTTCATGCGCGCGATCCACCTTGACCGGCGGATAGTTACTCAGTGTTGGGCATTTTTGACAGCCCGACTTCCACCCCTCACAGCCGTCGGTAAACGCGCAACGCCCGGTGACGCTCCAGTGATCGTGCAGCGTCCACACCAGCGTCACGTCGGGTTTGTGGTATTTGACCTTTTCACAGAATGCCACCACCCCGGCAAGATTCAGCCAGTAGCTGTGCAACACATGAAAGTGCAGCACCACGGGGCCCGGAGTGCGGGTTACGCTGCGGTACACCGTATTCAAATTGCCGAACAGATCGCGATTGAACAGACGAAACAGTGCAATATTCGCCATCGAGGTCAGACGCGGCGTGTGCTTGATGACGTGCGGGTAGTGGTGATGGCTAACGCTTTTCTTGCCGCCTTTGCCATAGCCATACACAAAACGAGAGGTCAGCCCTTTTTGTAACGCGCGCTGGTGAAGATCCAACGCCACGCCCGCCGCGCCGCCTTCCGCCAGCCGCACATTAAATTGCAGAATGTTCATTTTATGACCCTCACGCGCGCTTTCTCGCCCACCACCAGCGCATTGTCCGGGATGCTGTCGAGCACCACGCTGCCTGCGCCAATCGTCACGTTGTGACCAATGGTGATGCCGCCGAGCAGAATGACATTGGCGCCCAGGTCCACGCCGTTGCCAATCACCGGACAGGCCATATTGTCAGCACCGCGATTCCCGATAGTGACGCCGTGGCGAAGGGTAAAATCGTCGCCCGCGATCACATTCTTGTTAATCACCACCGCATAACCATGATGAATGGTGAATCGGCGGCCAATGGTGGCTGCTGCTTGTATTTCATAACCGAAAAAACCTTCGGTAATGATGCGGTACAGCACCAGTACCGGGGCTGCCCACAGATTGTTCAGTACGTTCTTTTTGCGCCAGACGGAGCAGAAATGGGCGACACGATACGCCAGTACCATGCAGCACGGACGCAGGCTCCAGCTGTTTGCGCGTAAATCTTCCAGCATGCTTAGCGCCCCCGCAGTCCGTCAGCCAGACGTTTGCCGTTGCGTACGGAAAGGAGCGTCAGCAACGTGCGCCATGTCATGCGTTTGTTGCGGATCTGATACAACGTAAACAGCTGGTACTTTTTGCTGGCCCGGTCGAATTTGTCTTTGTGCTTGCGGTAAAAGTGAAAGTAGCCGGAGAATTTTTTCGGCGATGAGGTGATCTGCATCTCGCCGTGATTGATGTGCAAAATTTGCGTCGCTTCTTCTACTTTCCACGGCTCGCCGTATTCGACGACCATGCGCAGAAAAATGTCATAATCCTGCGCCGCCGAAAGCGACGTATCGAACAGGCACTCTTTAAAACGCCACGCCCCGGTAAACACCTGATTGCCAATAATGTTGCGCTTGTAGAATAAGCGGCGCGAGTACGGCGATTTGGGGTACAGCGGCAAACTGGCAGGCTGCGAGTAGACCTCCCCCTCACAGACATAGTCATTGGCATATAAAAAGGCGTGCGTTACCAGTTGATGCGCGTGTTCAAGGAAGACGCTGAGACGGTTCGGCGTCCATTCATCATCATCATCAATCCCGGTAATGTAGGCGCCATTGGCCTGCATGATGGCCTGGTTGCGCACGGCGCAGGCGCCGGAATTGACGTCGTTGTGAATATAACGCACCCGAGGATCATTCAGCTCTTCAACAAATTTCTGCAACTGTTCCCACGAGGTAGAACAATCATCCACGATTATCATCTCCCAGTGACGGTAATCCTGACGCAAGACCGATTTAATCGCCCGGATGGCGAGCTGTTGCCGATTCCAGGTTGGCATATAAATTGAAATCAATGGATTGTCTGTTTTCATGCTCATTTTCCAAGAAGTATTACCTGATGGCACAGCGTGCAGGCCGGATAAGGCGTTTACGCCGCCATCCGGCAGCTATGCCTGATGGCGCTTTGCTTATGAATTAGCAGGCCACTCACGATTTTTTATTTTGAATCCGACGTGTATTCGTACTCGTAGTAACCGTAATCCTGGTACCCGGAGGCCCGGCGGAATATGGAGTTGAGGATCACGCCTTTGACCGGAACCCCATTTTGTTCAAAGCGGCTCAGGCTGGTTTCCACCTCTTTCAGCGTGTTGACGGCGTAACGCGCCACCATCAGCGTGGTACCGGCATGACGCCCCACAATCGCGGCGTCAGTCACCGCGAGGATCGGCGGCGTATCAATCAACACAAGGTCATAGTTCGCGCTGGCCCAGCGAATCAGCTCGCCGAAACGTTCGCTCATCAATAACTCGGAGGGGTTGGGCGGGACTTGCCCACGCGGAATAAGATCGAAATGGGGGATGGAGGTCGGCTTCGCACTGCTGGCGACCTCCCCTTTTCCCGCCAGAATATCGGACAGCCCATTCACATTATTGGTACCAAGCAGCTCATGGGTGTAGCCCTTGCGCATGTCGCAGTCGATCAGCAGTACGCGTTTATGGGTCTGGCTGATAACCGCCGCAAGGTTGGCGCAGACAAACGTTTTGCCGATGGAAGGACTCACGCCCGTCAGCATCAGCACATTGTTTTGCGCCTGCATCATGGCGAAGTGCAGACTGGTACGCAGGCTACGCACCGCTTCAATCGCCAGATCAGTGGGGTTGCCCACCGCCAGCAACTGACTCTGCTTGTAGCGCTTAACGCCTTTCACGGTTTTGACGTTATCGTGCGCTTTTTGCCACTCAGACAGTGGAATGCTGGCATAGACGCTGATCCCGTTCTCTTCCAGCACCTGCGGGCTTTCAATGCCACGGTGAAGCAGTGCGCGCAGCAGAACGCCAACGATGGAAAGCATCAGGCCGAGAATAATACTGCCGAGGATAATCAGCGCTTTCTTCGGTTTCAGCACACCGGGCTGCGCGATGGCCGGGTCGACGATCCTGACATCGCCTACCGTGCTGGCCTCCGTGATTTTCAGCTCCTGCTGTTTATTCAGCAGTTGCATATAAACCTGCTGACCGGATTCCACGTCACGCGTCAGACGCACAATTTCCTGCTGCGTTTTCGGCATCGCCGTCACGCGGCCATTTAGCTTGTTTTTTTCCTCTTCCAGCGCGTTGCGTTTTTCCAGCAATGTGCGGTAAGCCGGATGCGCTTTGGTGTACAGCTTGGAGATTTCCGCCTCTTTGAACGTCAGTTCGTTCAACTGGGCATCGATGTTGACCATCGAATCCAGCACCGCTTTCGCTTCCAGCGGTAAATCGACCGAATCTTTATCCTGGCGGAAGGCGTTCAGTTTGTTCTCAGCGATATCCAGACGACCACGCACTTCAGGCAACTGTTTTGCCAGGAACACCAGGCTTTTGGCCGCCTCTTCGGATTTGCGCGCAACATTTTGCTGCAGATAGTTGCGGGTGATGCTGTTAAGAATGTCGCGGATCTGATCCCGGTCTTCCCCGGTAAAACTGAGGCTTAATACGCCAGTATCTTTCCCGTTTTCCGTCACCGTCAGGTTGTTTTGCAACGTGTTGATCATCCCCAGAGTGGAGAATTTCGTCACCGTAAATTCGCTGTCTGGCGCGGCCTGAATTGCGCTAACGTTGAGGGTAACGCCCTCTTTGCTCAGCAATTGTCCCACCTGACCCCGTGCGCTAAAACCGCCGTCGCTGGTCAGTTCATAGCTGTTGTCGCTCAGAACGCGCAGGGTAAACACCTGCTCATTCATCTCCTTTGGGCGGGTGAACGTGGTCACTTTTACCGTGTCGTTATGACGCCCCATCAGGCGATCCCAGCCGGTGCCAAACAGCGGAAAGCTGTTTTTGGTGACGGCGATATCCAGGTTCAGATCGTCCACTGTCTTTCCCAGCACCAGCCGCGACTGAATAAGCTGGATTTCTGCGTCTGACGCTGGCGGTTTATTCGACAGCGCCGAGCCAATATCCTGGACCAGCGAGTTGCCGTTATTTTGCTCAATTTGTACCAACGCATCGGCACTGTAGATAGGCGTAGCGAAAAGAGTGTAAATGCTGGCGCACAGCGCAAACGCCGCCGTGATGCCCAGAACCCACCAACGCGCCTCAATAACGATCCCCACCAGACGACCGATATCAATCTCATCATTGCCCGTTACCGGTGCCGCAGCCTGTTTTACTTTTTCTGTCATTGTTTTCCCTGCTCTGCATTCAGTGCCTGCGCCCACTGGCGGGCAGACCGTTCAAGGAGTGAGTACACCGCTTCAAACGCATCACGACTTTTGCGATACGGATCGGGTATTTCACGTTCACTATCCCAATGACCAAACAGCATCACTTTGCCGCGCATCTCCGGCGCTATCTCGCACAAGCGGGCAATATGACGTTTCTCCATAGTCAGAATCAGGTCGTAGTCACGACACATACGGCCAGAAATCTGCCGCGCGCAGTGCCCTTCCAGAGAGAGGTTATGCGCCTTCGCGACGCTGAATGCCGACGGGTCGGCCCCATGACCAGACAGCGCCCCCAAACCGGCAGATTCCACCGTCAGCGCGGGGTGATAACTTTTCAGCAAACGTTCTGCCGTTGGGGAACGGCAAATGTTCCCCACGCAGACCACTAAGATTTTGTTAAACATGACGATTACCAGGTGTGAATGTCGCTGGCCGTATCCGTCATGTAACGGACACCGCTAATGGTCGGCAGCAACTGATTGATCAGACGGTTCCAGCGAGCCACCGGCGCGGTCGTGACATACACCACGTCGTACGGTTGCAGACGGAATTCCGTCGCCATCACCAGAGAGGTAGCATCGGACATATCAAGCTGATAGATATTGGCAATCTTGCCGTTACTCCCACCCTCGCCTTTCAAAGGACGGATCACAAAGATGCCGCTGGCGTTGGAGGTCGTCAGGTCGATACCTTCCGCAGTCCCCAGCGCTTCGGTCAGCGTCATACCGCTGAAGTCCATTTTGAGCGTGCTCTGTTTCTTCACTTCGCCCATCACGAAGACTTTCAGATCGTCGTTGCGTGGCACAAACAGGATGTCTCCGGGGTACAGCAGTCGGTTTTGGCTGAGATCGCCGTTTTGCATCAACGCCTGCAGGGAAATGCGCTGCTCCTGCCCTTTATGGGTCAGCACCACATTGCGCCAGTCGGCGGCGTCCGTCAGCCCCCCAGCGGCGTTAATGGCGTCGAGGACGGTCAGAGGAACGTTGGTGATCGCCTGCTGGCCCGATTTATTCACCTGCCCGGAGACATACGCCTTCTGCGAGCGGAAAGCGGCGATATTAACGTCCACCTGCGGGTCAGCGATGTACTTCGCTAAGCGCCCGGTAATATCACTGCGGATTTCCCCCAAGGTTTTTCCGACCACGCTGACTTTGCCAATGTAGGGATAAAACATGGTGCCATCAGGCTGCACCCAGTTACCGGCGTCACTGGAGCTGCGATATTGCCCCGCCGGCGTGGTCAGTTCCGGGTGGTCCCAGACGGTCACATTCAGCACGTCGCCAGGACCGACCCGGTACTGGTAGCTGGCGATCTCCTGGTCTAACGACATATTGGGTTGCGCCACGTTGGGTCGCGGACGTAATTGTTCAACCAAACGCGGCGTTAACGGATAGACATTCACCATTCGGTCGAGATCAAAATCAGCGTCCTGTTGTTTGATGACATCTTTTCCCATCGTAGACATATTGCTGCCCGGAAGTACTGTGCACCCACTGATTAGGGCTACCGACACCAATAATGGCATCAATTTCATTTTGGATTTCATCATTGATTATTTATCACTTTGGCAGAGTAATTATCCTGTGCAATTTAAATAGCGACTTTACCTGTTCATATTTACCTTGCAGTTAATTGAATAAAAATTTAACTGGCATCAGTCCTAAAAAATCGGCTTTCGTCCACAGGCTATTGACAGAATAATTGAGGCTCGTCTTCAGGCAGCCAGGCACGCTACCGCCCCTGGCTTTTTAGCTACCAATGCACTGATTCATTTATGTTTTTACAATCCTCTTTACTTTCATATTCTTGCCAACGGAGCAACAGCACGGAAAATAATAAAGAACAGACAGCATCTGCTGCGTCGCTAAAGAATATTTTATTGCTTATTGTTAATGCTGCCAGAATTGTTGCAGCTAACGTAATAGCAGGCAAGGTAACAAGTCTGTACCTTACTCTTTTTAAGATTAATATTAAGGCTTACTCGTTTATAATTTTAGGATTTTATTGATGTTGACAATATTTATTTCGGCCAACTACCTGCGATATTTCCTAAATATAATTTAGCACTCTATGCTTTCACTGCGAAAACAGTGTGGTTATTTTGACGTCAATTTTTCGCCGCCGTCATTTGATATAAAAGGAAGAGAAATCGCGTTGCGGCATTGCAATTTGGCCCAGCTTTATCCATGATCAAATTGTGACAATTGTCATATCATTAGGGGTATTACGTTTACTATGGAATGGATTGCCGATCCGTCAATCTGGGCCGGACTTGTCACGCTCATTGTGATTGAGTTAGTCCTCGGCATTGATAACCTGGTCTTTATTGCTATCCTCGCAGAGAAACTGCCTCCGGCGCAGCGTGACCGTGCGCGCGTCACCGGGCTGCTGTTAGCAATGACCATGCGCCTGCTGCTGTTGGCGTCAATCTCGTGGCTGGTCACCTTAACCACTCCCCTCTTCAGTGTGCATGAGCTGAGTTTCAGCGCACGTGACCTGATTATGCTGTTTGGCGGCTTCTTCTTACTGTTTAAAGCCACTATGGAGCTGAACGAGAGGCTGGAAGGGAAAGACAGCGATAATCCCACGCAGCGGAAGGGGGCGAAATTCTGGGGTGTGGTGGCGCAAATCGTGGTACTGGACGCCATCTTCTCGCTCGATTCGGTCATCACTGCCGTGGGGATGGTCGATCACCTCGCCGTCATGATGGCCGCCGTGATTGTCGCCATTAGCCTGATGCTGCTCGCCAGCAAATCCCTGACGCGCTTTGTTAACAGCCACCCCACTATTGTTATTCTGTGTCTCAGCTTCTTGTTGATGATCGGGTTCAGCCTTGTCGCTGATGGGTTTGGTTTCCACATTCCGAAAGGTTATCTGTACGCCGCCATCGGGTTCTCGGTAATGATAGAGGCCCTTAACCAACTGGCTATTTTTAACCGCCGTCGCTTTCTTTCCGCGAACCATACCTTGCGCCAGCGCACCACAGAGGCGGTCATGCGCCTGCTGAGCGGACAAAAAGAAGACGCAGAACTGGATGCACAAACCGCCTCAATGCTGGCAGATCACGGCAACCAACAAATCTTCAACCCGCAAGAGCGGCGGATGATTGAGCGGGTGCTGAACCTGAATCAACGTACGGTCAGCAGTATCATGACCTCGCGTCACGATATTGAGCATATCGATCTCAGCGCACCCGAAGCAGACGTCCGCGCCTTGCTGGAGAAAAATCAGCATACCCGTCTGGTGGTCACCGCAGAAAATGAGCAAGAAGATCTGCTTGGCGTGGTGCATGTCATCGATCTGTTGCAGCAATCGCTGCGTGGCGAGCCGCTCGACCTGCGGGTGCTGATCCGTCAGCCGCTGGTGTTCCCGGAAACGCTGCCGTTGCTCCCCGCCCTGGAGCAATTCCGTAATGCGCGCACCCACTTTGCTTTTGTGGTGGATGAGTTTGGTTCTGTCGAAGGGATTGTCACGCTCAGTGATGTGATGGAGACGATTGCCGGGAACCTGCCCAATGAAGTCGAGGAGATCGACGCCCGTCACGACATTCAGAAGAACGCGGACGGCTCCTGGACTGCCAATGGCCACATGCCGCTGGAAGACCTTGTGCAGTATGTCCCGTTGCCGCTGGACGAGAAACGTGAATACCACACTATCGCCGGGCTGCTGATGGAATATCTACAACGGGTACCGAAACCGGGTGAAGAAGTCCAGGTCGGCGATTATCTGTTAAAAACGCTACAGGTCGAAAGCCACCGGGTGCAAAAGGTGCAGTTGATTCCGCTACGTCATGATGAGGAAGATCTGGACTACGAGGTGTGATGATAACCGGATGGCCCGCAAAATAGAGGCCATCCGGTCAATGCTTACATCTTATCAAGCAACTGCTTCACGTCTTTACCGTTGCGGCTATCTTTATTGCGATCCGCCCAGTTGTTGAGCCGACGTTTCGCTTCATCCTGCATATGTTTACGCAAGACCTGGTCTACCTTTAGGGTGTAATTCAGTGAATCCCAGTTCCCATAAACCCTGAGCGGAACCGGCGTCTCTTGCAAGAAAGTGACCAGTTTACTGTCCCCTGTCCAGCCGTCGAGTACCTGAATATTAAACTCGGTGTCACAGGTCTGATCGATAAGATCCAACGTCCCTTTGCCAGAAAGCGCCAACAGCGAGGATTGCCCCTGCATATCGTTGAGCGTCAACTCACCCTTTCTGAGCGTGACATCGCTCTCAAAGTGATCCAGACGCGTGGCGTTATCGAAGCTTTGCTGTGATTGCACATCGCCGCCGTTCCGCTCCACGGCCTGTTGTACCAGCTGTTGGAAGTTCATCCCTTCCATGCGCGTGTCGTTCATTTCGACACGCGCCTGACCCTGCCAGCTGTGACGAAACGCCCAAGCATCAATATCCGCGCCAGAAAACTCCCCGGTCAGCGACATCTTCCCGCTCAGAGAGATGGGGTAATTAAAGGCCTTAAGAATGGTTCCAATCTCAACATTCTCAAGACGAGGATAAAATACCGCCTCCGGCTCCTGCGCCCTGGCATCCAGTTCGCCCGGCAGCGAAACCAGACCGCCATCGAGTTTCCCCTGTAGCGTTTCGATATTCAGCAGCCCTGACTGATTCGACATTTTGGCGGCAACGTCGGTAAATTCCATTCCCCGCCAACGGACATCGGCAGCCTGCAACGAGATCTCCGCAGAAAAACTGTGCAAACCATTGTAAGCCGGTTCGTCAATCCGGGATGAGATAACCGGTCTCGCGAGCGTTGGCTGGCTCTGCCCCTGCTGCGCAATACCGTTTGTGCCTGGTGCCTCTTCAGCGCGCGGGAGAAGATTATCAAGATTCAGCTTGCCAAACTGAAGGTCAATCACCCATTCCGGTTTATCATTGAGTGTTATCTCTGTTTTTCCGGTGAGCGTGCTGTCATTGGCGGTCAAATTGAGCTGACTAAAAGAGAGTCTTTTTTCCTCTTCCAGCCACTGTGCCTGTAATTGCCCTTGCCCCTGAATCCCCTGTTTAGGTAGATCGGCCCCTTGCAATTGCCAGGTGAACTGTTGAATCGAAGCCGCAAGATTATGCGGATAATCAGACGCATCAACCGTACCATTGAGGGCGAGGTTGAGATCGCGCTGGTCGCGATTGACGCGTCCGGAAAACTCGAACGAACCGCGATGTTGGGTATCCTGCTCCATTTGCAGGTGGATATCGCGAACCGTGACCTGCTCATCGTTCTCATGCTGGAAAACCAGCACGCTGTCTGCCACGCGCAAACTGGCGATATCAAACGACCAGCCGCGATCTTCGGCGATATCCGGTAATCTATTGTCTTTTGGCGCAACCGGAGCATCTTTACTGGGCATCGCTTCCGATTGCGGGGTCAGTTGGATCACCGCCCCTTTCAGCATCACCTGCTCAACCTTGAGCTGATGACTCAGAAGCGGCCACAAAGAGACATCAAGACGCATGTTGTCAGCGCGAATTAACGGCTCACTTGCGCCTTGCGCCGTTAAGGTCATCCGCCCGGAGAGGATGCTAAGCTGCGGCCAGACATGCCAACGCAATGGACCATCCAGTTCGAGTTGATATCCGCTACGCGCAGCAACCTGCTGCACCATATACGCGCGGAAATCATTTGGATTTACCAACATAACTAACGCAGAAAAACCGGCCACCAGCACGACCAGTAAGATCATCAGCGTCGTCAGAAATCGTCTCATGCTATCCTCAATGGATCAGAACAGGCTTAGTCTTTATCAATCCGACTGGCAACAGCGCCTTGTTGATCGCGATACTTCGCATCTTCACGACGATTGTAAGGGCGCGCTGCGGGACCGGAAAGCGGCTCGAAGCTCAGCGCGCCAATCAACATGCCAGGGCGCAGCGCCAACGGTAATTTCCCGGAATTGTAGAACTCCAGCACAATACAGCCCGACCAGCCGGGATCAATGCGGTGCGCGGTGACGTGCACCATCAACCCCAGACGCGCCAGCGAAGAACGACCGTCCAGCCATCCCACCAAATCCGGCGGCAACGTAACAGATTCATAAGTCACCGCCAGCGCCAGTTCGCCAGGATGCAGGAAAAAGGCCTCGCCTTCATCCAACACGATTTCATCGCTCATCACGCGATCCAGCGCGGCGCTCACTTCAGCTTTAGGACCGCTCAGGTCGATAAACGCTGCCGTGTGACCGCTGAAAGTGCGAAATTTATTGCCCAGGCGTACATCGACTGTGGCGCCGTTGATGCGCTCTACAGGAGGACGCGGGTTGATCGACAAACGGCCTTCATCCAGCCAGGCTTCAATATCTCGGTCACACAAACGCATGGTGCTTTCTCCTTTTGAGCATCCATCCCTTGACGCCTGATGCGTCAAGGGCGAACCAGGTTATCACTGAACGGTACACAATTCGCTGGGCTTATTCAAAGAACTGACTGATTTTCGCTTTCAGAATATCGATAGCGATGCGGTTCTTACCGCCGCGCGGCACGATAATATCGGCATACTGTTTAGACGGTTCGATAAACTGCAGGAACATCGGGCGTACGGTTTTCTGATATTGCGCCATGACCGAATCCATAGAACGGCCGCGCTCATTGACGTCGCGTTTGATACGACGCATCAGACAGATGTCCAGCGGAGTATCAACAAAAATGGAGAAGTTCATCTCTTCACGTAACCGCGCATCCGTCAGCAGTAAAATGCCTTCCAGAATAATGACTTTTTTCGGTTCGACGCGAACCGTTTCTTTCATCCGGGTATGTTCAACATAGCTATACACTGGCAGTTCAATCGGACAGCCGCGCTTGAGCGTTTGCAGATGTTGAAACAGCAAGCTGTGATCCATCGCGTTCGGATGGTCATAGTTGGTTTTTACGCGCTCTTCCATCGACAGATGGCTTTGATCTTTGTAATAGCTGTCTTCGGGAATAACGCCAATATGTGCATCACCGACTTGTTCACGCAACTCACGATAAAGGGTACTGGCAATGAGACTTTTGCCGGAAGCGGACGCGCCTGCGATACCGATAATGACGCACTGATGAGACTGATCAGTCATAAATTTAGCGACCTGATTAACCTGGATGTTAGGGAGGGCGGCGTAGAAACGCCAAACGCGGCAATTATAGGGATTTCAGGCGCGCGATACCAGTCGAGATAGCAGATGACGCAGCGGCTGCTAAATTACGCCCCACATTTTCCCTTTCGCAAATTAAAATGGTCAACTTTAAATCAGGCAGGGCAATTATTTCCAATCGTAAGGAATTATTAACTTAATCGTGTCATTTTATGAGCAGTTGACCTGTAAATGGTCAATTGTTTGTACTAGCATAACCACAGATAAAAACTAACGCGTCCGGGTGTTCCGTGACGGTACGGGCTATTCGGATAACGCGGTAATGAGTAAACAATTTCAACATGTTTTAGTTACCCTACCCCACCCTTTACTGCGTATTGTCAGTTTGGGCCTGGTGGCCTTTATCTTTACGCTGTTTTCGCTCGAATTATCGCGTTTTGGTACACAGCTGGCGCCTTTGTGGTTCCCGACCTCGATTATGACGGTGGCGTTTTACCGTCACGCGGGGCGCATGTGGCCAGGTATTGCGCTCTCCTGCTCGCTCGGCAGTCTCGGCGCGGCGTTGCTGCTTTTCCCTGACACCTCGCTGAACTTTACCTATACCGCAATTAACATTTTCGAAGCCGTCATTGGCGCAATATTGCTGCGTAAACTTCTGCCCTGGTACAACCCATTACAAAATCTTAACGACTGGATCCGTCTGGCGATTGGCAGCGCGGTGGTCCCGCCTCTGGTGGGTGGGCTCCTCATCTGGCTGCTGGAGCCTGAAGGCGCACAGTTAAACGCATTTCTTATTTGGGTTCTTTCTGAATCCATCGGCGCGCTGGCGCTGGTTCCCCTCGGTTTGCTGTTTAAACCGCATTATTTGTTGCGCCACCGTGATCCGCGTTTATTGCTGGAAACGTTGCTTACTCTGGCCGTCACGCTGGTGCTGAGTTGGCTCTCAATGCAATATCTGCCGTGGCCGTTTACCAGCGTCATCGTGTTACTGATGTGGAGCGCGGTACGTCTGCCACGTGTGGAAGCCTTTTTAATCTTCCTCGCGACCGTGATGATGGTTTCATTAATGATGGCCGCCGATCCTTCGCTGCTCACAACACCCAAAGCCCACATCATGGCGAACGTCCCCTGGCTGCCGTTTGTAATGATTCTGATTCCTGCCAACGTGATGACCATGGTGATGTATGCGTTTCGGACCGAGCGTAAACATATTTCCGAAAGCGAAGCGCGCTTTCGCAACGCCATGGAATACTCCGCTATCGGCATGGCGCTGGTGGGTACCGAAGGC
Source organism: Citrobacter sp. Awk 4 (assembly GCF_028069725.1). Taxonomy (GTDB): domain Bacteria; phylum Pseudomonadota; class Gammaproteobacteria; order Enterobacterales; family Enterobacteriaceae; genus Citrobacter_D. The sequence continues at coordinate 33,604 of NZ_JANEWG010000027.1, read as the reverse complement.
CAGTGGCTACAAGCAAACAAAGCGTTGTGCCAGTTTCTTGGCTATAGCCAGGATGAGCTACGCGCGCTCACGTTCCAGCAACTGACCTGGCCGGAAGATCTCAATAACGATCTTGAACAGCTCAATATGCTGGTACGCGGCGAGATCAACAGTTACTCAATGGAAAAGCGCTACTACACCCGCGATGGAGAAGTGGTCTGGGCGCTGCTGACTGTCTCACTGGTGCGTCATGGCGATACCACCCCGCTTTACTTTATTGCTCAAATTGAAGATATCAACGACCTGAAACAAACCGAATGGGTCAATAAGCGCCTGATGGAGCGAATTACCCTGGCGAATGAAGCGGGCGGTATCGGTATCTGGGAGTGGGAATTGCAGTCTGATGTCTACCTTTGGGATAAACGGATGTTTGAACTGTATGAAATTCCTCCGCACATAAAACCCACCTGGCAAGTCTGGTATGACTGCGTGTTGCCTGAAGATCGCGACGATGCTGAAAAAGAGATCCGTGATGCTCTTGCTGCCCGTCGTCCCTTCAAACTGGAGTTCCGTATTGCGGTAAAAGACGGAATCCGGCATATCCGCTCACTGGCAAACCGGGTATTGAATAAAGACGGCGAAGTCGAACGCTTACTCGGCATCAATATGGACATGACCGAGGTGAAGCAACTGAACGAAGCGCTGTACCAGGAAAAAGAGCGTCTTCACATTACGCTGGATTCCATCGGGGAAGCCGTTGTCTGTATTGACGTCGACATGAACGTCACGTTTATGAACCCGGTGGCGGAGAAGATGAGTGGCTGGCAGCAAAAAGACGCAATGGGTGTGCCGTTACTGACTGTGCTGCGCATTACCTTTGGCGACAACGGCCCGTTAATGGAAAACATCTACAGTGCGGATATGTCTCGCTCCGCGATTGAGCAGGATGTGGTGCTGCATTGTCGTAGCGGCGGCAACTACGATATCCATTACAGCATTACCCCACTCAGTACGCTGGACGGCGGCAATATTGGGTCAGTATTGGTTATCCAGGACGTCACCGAGTCGCGTAAAATGCTGCGCCAGCTCAGTTACAGCGCATCCCATGACGCTCTGACCCACCTCGCGAACCGGGTCAGCTTCGAAAACCACCTGAAGCGTTTGCTGCAAACCGTTCGCGATGCCCACCAACGTCACGCCCTGATCTTTATTGACCTTGACCGTTTCAAAGCCGTCAACGACAGTGCAGGCCATGCCGCCGGTGACGCGTTATTGCGTGAGATCTCGGCGCTGATGCTCAGTATGATCCGTTCCAGCGACATGCTGGCGCGTCTGGGCGGGGATGAGTTTGGACTGCTACTGCCTGACTGTAATATCGAAAGCGCCCGTTTCATCGCAACGCGAATGATTAACGCCATCAACGACTATCACTTTATGTGGGAAGGGCGTCTGCACCGTATTGGCGCCAGCGCTGGGATCACGCGGATTGACGAACGCAATTATCTGGCAACGGACGTCATGTCACAGGCGGACATCGCCTGTTACGCCTCCAAAAACAATGGCCGTGGTCGCGTTACCGTGTATGAACCTCAGCAACAAGAGACTCACAAAGAACGGGGAATGATGTCGCTGGATGAGCAGTCGCAAATGATTAAAGACTATCCTTTGCTGATGATTGCACAGGGAGTGGCATCGCCGCGGATCCCTGAAACCTGCAGTTTCTGGTTGATTTCATTACGCCTGAGCACCCGTGAAGGCGAAGTCGTGGAAGAGCAGACCTTCCGCGCAGGATTGGTCGAACCAGCGCTCAATCATGCGCTAGACCGCCGCGTACTGCAGGAATTTTTCCATCATGCGGCCCCGGCGATTGCCCGCAAAGGGCTGAGCGTCGCCCTCCCCTTCTCCGCTGCCGGGTTAAGCAGCGCCCCCCTTATCGATGAGTTGCTGACACACCTTGAACACAGCCCGCTCCCGGCGCGTCTGCTGCATCTGGTTGTGCCAGCCGATGTCATGATCACACATCCAACCGAAACCGCTTCTGCGATTCAAAAACTGCGCCAGGCGGGATGTAGGATAATGTTCAGCCAGGTCGGTCGCGATCTGGAAATCTTCAGCCATCTGACCCCGCACATGGCGGACTATCTGCTGCTTGAAAGCGAACTCGCCACCAGCCTGCACGGTAATTTGATGGACGAAATGCTGGTTTCAATCATCCAGGGGAATGCACAGCGGCTAGGAATCAAAACACTTGTCGGCCCGGTGCAGACGCCGGTAATCATGGATGCGCTTTCCGGCATCGGGATTGACCTGATGTATGGCGATATCATTGCCAAGGCCCAGCCGTTGGATCAACTACTTAACACCAGCTATTTCGCCATTAATTGACGGCTGCCAGCCCTCCGTATACCAGATATGCAACAACGCGTAGGAGCGCCAGGGTTTCCAGCGTTCGGCATAGCGCCGAATCTGAGCAGGCGTCATGCCGGGAAAGCGCTGTTTAATCAAATAATCGTCTGGCAAAAAGATATCCTTTGCCTGCCAGCCGCGCAGCGCGAAGTAGTTGGCGGTCCAGCGACCAATACCGGGAAACGTTTGCAGGTCTTTGACGCCGAGCTCGATGTCAGAGGGCGGCGTGACCGCTAATGCGCCATTAAGCGTCGCCTGCGCCAGATGGATCAGCGCTTCACCGCGTTTGAGCGGCATCCCCAGAGCTTTAAGTTCGACCGGGTCGGCAGCCGCCAGCGTTTCAGGACCGGGAAAACAGACATATTCCGCAGCATCTTCCAGCGTCTCGCCATAACGGCGGGCCACTTTCGCGGTCAGTTTAGCCGCCATCGCCACACTGACCAGTTGCCCCAGAATCGCCCGTACGCCCTGTTCAAACGCATCAACCGCGCCCGGCAGGCGTAATCCCGGGCGCGCAGCCCCCAGTTCGCCAAGCGCATCACTCACTAACAACGGGTCACAGCGAAGATCGAAGAGCCGCTCAATTTTCGCCAGACATTCCGCTGCCACAGGCTGTAAACCTGGACTCAGGGTAATCTGCAACATATGCGTCTGAAGGTCTGGTACCGCGGTCAGCAGCCCCCGATGCTCTCCAATAGCCAGACTTCGCTCGTAGGACGAAGCACTGACAGTTTCCACGCCATCAACCGCACGCGCGGCGAGAAAACCCAACATCCAGGACCAGTCATACGGCGGTTGCCAGCTTAGGGTATACATTGTGACTCCTTTAACAGTGAGTCTTCAGCATAAACGGTTTATCCACGTTACGCCTTGCTTTCATATTCCCGTTGTCGGGACGACGACATTCCGTTAAAGTCACGCCCCTCCTTTACTGGCATGGGGATTTTTCAGTGTTTATTGGTTTTGATTACGGTACGGCGAACTGTTCAGTGGCCGTTATGCAAGACGGGCAACCACGCCTGCTGCGGATGGAAAATAACAGTACGTTGTTGCCCTCCATGCTTTGCGCTCCAACGCGCGAATCGGTGAGTGAATGGTTGTACCGCCATCACGATGTCCCGGCAACGGATACCGAAACGCAGGCCTTGTTGCGTCGCGCGATGCGCTATAACCGTGAAGAAGACATTGATGTCAACCCGGAAAGCGTACAGTTTGGACTCGCCTCGCTGGCCCAGTACATTGACGATCCTGAAGAAGTTTACTTCGTTAAATCGCCCAAATCGTTCTTAGGCGCCAGCGGACTTAAGCCGCAGCAGGTTGCGCTGTTCGAGGATTTGGTTTGCGCCATGATGCTGCACATCCGTCATCAGGCACAGCGTCAGTTGCCGGAATCGATCACTCAGGCGGTCATTGGTCGCCCGATCAACTTTCAGGGATTAGGCGGAGACGACGCGAATACTCAGGCGCAAGGGATTCTGGAACGTGCGGCAAAACGTGCGGGGTTTCAGGAGGTCGTTTTTCAGTATGAACCTGTTGCAGCAGGGCTGGATTATGAGGCCACACTGACCGAAGAAAAACGGGTTCTGGTTGTAGATATCGGCGGCGGTACCACAGACTGCTCGTTGCTGTTGATGGGCCCCCAATGGCATCAACGCGCCGATCGTGAAACCAGCCTGCTCGGCCACAGCGGCTGTCGCATTGGCGGTAACGATCTTGATATCGCGCTGGCGTTTAAAAACCTGATGCCGCTGCTCGGTATGGGTGGAGAAACAGAAAAAGGTATCGCGCTGCCAATTTTGCCGTGGTGGAACGCCGTCGCCATAAACGATGTCCCTGCGCAAAGTGATTTTTACAGCACCGCCAACGGTCGCTTACTTAACGATCTGGTTCGTGACGCGCGTGAAGCAGACAAAGTCGCGCTGCTGCTTAAAGTCTGGCGTCAGCGTCTGAGCTATCGCCTGGTGCGCAGTGCGGAAGAAAGCAAAATTGCGCTTTCGGAACAGACAAATGTCACCACGTCGTTGCCTTTCATCAGCGACGAACTTGCGGCGGCGATAAGCCAGCAAGGGCTGGAAGCGGCGCTGAATCAGCCGCTGGCAAGAATTCTGGAGCAGGTTCAACTGGCGCTGGATAACGCGCAGGAAAAACCGGATGTGATTTACCTGACTGGCGGCAGCGCGCGTTCACCGCTGCTCAAGAAGGCGCTGGCCGAACAGCTACCAGGAATTCCGATTGCCGGGGGCGATGATTTTGGTTCAGTGACCGCCGGTCTGGCGCGCTGGGCGGACGTGGTTTTTCGCTAACCGTCTCGCAAGCTCAGCAGCGGGTAGATTGACTTTATCGTTGCCAACGCTTAACGTCAGGAGTGAGGGTAAGGGAGAGGTTTTCCCCTCCCCCTGGTGTCTTAGTATGCCTGGAAGCTGATAACTAAGAGTATCACCAGTATGATGACTAACCTCATCATAACCCTTTCCTTATTTAAGGCCCCTTCCTCGGGAGGGGCTTTCCCGTTTCAGCGTCCTGCTGAAATGAGTGGCTTACCTCCTTCGCCGTGCCGCCACTTTAACGTAATACCCAGCACCCTCTATTTTTGCCGATAATTGTTGCGTAACGCCTCGCAAAGCCCGTCGCCATTCAGACAAATCCAGACCGTGTTTCATAATTCCTCCATTATTTTCCCTTGTTAGATGGCTAAACTAGTACCATTCCGCGAAACGTTTCAGGATGAAAAACTTATAACGATGAAAGGCAGTAACACATCCCGCTGGGTGATAGCCATAGTGGTCGCTGCGGCGGCCATTTCCGCAATCTGGTTCTGGCACAGTCGTGGCGAAACACCGGGAATCACACCAGACGCCACCGGGCATACGCAGCCCCCCGCAGGGCAAGGTCGACGCGGTATGCGCTCCGGCCCGTTAGCGCCGGTTCAGGCGGCGACTGCCGTAGAACAAGCGGTGCCACGCTATCTGACCGGACTGGGAACAGTGACTGCAGCCAATACGGTGACAGTGCGCAGTCGCGTGGACGGTCAACTGATGGCGCTGCACTTTCAGGAAGGGCAACAGGTAAAAGCAGGCGATCTGCTGGCGGAGATTGATCCCAGCCAGTTCAGGGTCGCCTTAGCGCAGGCTCAAGGACAGTTAGCAAAAGACAACGCCACACTGGCGAATGCCCGCCGTGATTTAGCCCGCTTTCAACAACTGGCGAAAACTAATCTCGTTTCCCGTCAGGAACTGGACGCCCAACAGGCACTGGTCAGTGAAACTCAGGGAACGATTAAGGCTGATGAGGCCAGCGTCGCCAGCGCGCAACTCCAGCTTGACTGGAGCCGTATTACGGCACCGGTTGACGGTCGCGTCGGTTTGAAACAAGTGGATATCGGTAATCAGATCTCCAGCAGCGACACCACCGGGATCGTCGTTATCACTCAAACCCACCCTATCGATCTGATTTTTACCCTGCCGGAAAGCGATATCGCCACGGTGATGCAGGCGCAAAAAGCGGGGAAACCCGTCACGGTTGAGGCCTGGGATCGCACCAACGCACAAAAACTGAGTGAAGGGGTATTGCTGAGTCTGGACAACCAGATTGATGCCACTACCGGTACCATCAAGATTAAAGCACGCTTTAATAATCAGGATGATACGTTGTTCCCGAATCAGTTTGTCAATGCGCGAATGCTGGTAGGAACCGAGCACAATGCTGTTGTGATTCCCACTGCCGCCGTACAAATGGGTAACGAAGGCCATTTTGTCTGGGTACTGAACGATGAAAACAAGGTCAGCAAACATCAGGTACAACCCGGTATTCAGGACAGCCAACAAGTGGTGATTAGCGCCGGATTGTCCGTCGGCGATCGTGTCGTCACCGACGGTATTGACCGCCTGACGGAAGGGGCGAAAGTTGAAGTGGTGGAGGCACAATCCGCCACCACAACTGACAGTAAAGCCACCACGCGAGAATATGGCAAAAAAGGAGCGAACTCCTGATGCAGGTGTTACCGCCAGGCAGAACGGGCGGCCCTTCCCGCCTGTTTATTCTGCGCCCTGTCGCCACGACGTTATTGATGGTGGCGATTCTGCTGGCCGGGATTATCGGCTATCGGTTCTTGCCCGTTGCCGCCTTACCCGAAGTGGACTATCCGACGATTCAGGTGGTGACGCTCTATCCTGGCGCCAGCCCCGATGTGATGACCTCCGCCGTCACCGCCCCGCTTGAACGCCAGTTCGGGCAGATGTCGGGGCTGAAACAGATGTCGTCGCAAAGCTCAGGCGGCGCATCGGTAGTGACGCTACAGTTTCAGCTTTCACTACCGCTGGATGTCGCCGAGCAGGAGGTCCAGGCCGCCATTAATGCCGCCACCAATCTGCTGCCGGACGATCTCCCTAATCCACCGGTTTACAGCAAAGTTAACCCGGCAGATCCGCCCATTATGACGCTCGCCGTCACCTCCACTGCCCTGCCGATGACGCAGGTAGAAGATATGGTCGAAACACGGGTGGCGCAAAAAATTTCGCAGGTTTCCGGTGTGGGTTTAGTGACGCTATCAGGGGGGCAACGTCCGGCAGTCCGCGTGAAGCTGAATGCTCAGGCTATTGCCGCGCAGGGTCTCACCAGCGAAACCATCCGCACCGCCATCACCGGCGCGAACGTCAATTCAGCGAAAGGCAGTCTTGACGGTCCCACTCGCGCGGTTACGCTCTCCGCCAACGATCAGATGCAGTCTGTGGATGAATATCGTCAGTTGATCGTTGCTTATCAAAACGGCGCGCCTGTACGCCTCGGCGATATCGCTACCGTTGAACAGGGTGCAGAAAACCGTTGGCTCGGTGCCTGGGCCAATAAAGAACAAGCCATCGTGATGAATGTGCAGCGCCAGCCTGGCGCGAATATTATCTCCACCGCAGACAGTATTCGTCAGATGTTGCCGCAACTGACCGACAGTTTGCCGAAATCGGTCAAAGTGACGGTACTTTCGGACCGCACCACCAATATTCGCGCCTCGGTGACAGACACCCAGTTCGAACTGATGCTGGCTATTGCGCTGGTCGTGATGATTATCTATCTGTTCTTGCGCAATATTCCCGCCACCATTATTCCCGGCGTCGCTGTACCGCTGTCGCTGATCGGTACCTTCGCCGTGATGGTATTTCTCGATTTCTCCATCAATAACCTGACGTTGATGGCGCTCACCATCGCCACCGGTTTTGTGGTGGATGACGCGATTGTGGTCATCGAAAACATTTCGCGTTATATCGAAAAAGGAGAGAAACCGCTGGCGGCCGCGCTCAAAGGGGCGGGCGAGATCGGCTTTACCATTATCTCGTTAACCTTCTCACTGATTGCGGTGCTTATCCCGCTGCTGTTTATGGGCGATATCGTCGGGAGACTGTTTCGTGAATTTGCCGTGACGCTGGCGGTCGCTATTCTGATTTCCGCCGTGGTATCGCTGACGCTGACCCCAATGATGTGTGCGCGGATGCTAAGCCAGGAATCACTGCGTAAGCAAAACCGTTTTTCCCGCGCTTCGGAAAAAATGTTTAATCGCATTATCGCCGGTTATGGCCATCTGTTGGCGAAAGTGCTCAATCATCCCTGGCTGACGCTCAGCGTCGCCGTGGGTACGCTGCTACTGAGCGTGATGTTGTGGGTATTTATTCCGAAAGGTTTCTTCCCGGTTCAGGATAACGGCATTATTCAGGGAACACTGCAGGCGCCGCAATCCAGCTCGTTCGCCAACATGGCACAGCGCCAGCGGCAGGTCTCCGACCTCATTCTCAATGATCCTGCCGTCGAAAGTCTGACTGCGTTTGTCGGCGTGGATGGCACCAATCCGGCACTGAACAGCGCCCGTCTGCAAATCAACCTGAAACCCCTCGATGAGCGTGACGATCGCGTTTCGCAGGTCATTGCGCGCCTGCAGCAAGCGGTGGACACCGTGCCGGGCGTGGATCTCTATCTTCAGCCGACGCAGGATCTCACCATTGATACCCAGGTGAGCCGCACGCAGTATCAGTTTACGCTGCAGGCGACATCGCTGGATGCGCTAAGTACCTGGGTGCCGCCGCTGGTGGAGAAACTGCAACAGTTGCCGCAGCTTTCGGACGTGAGCAGCGACTGGCAGGACAAAGGCCTGGTGGCGTATGTCAATGTCGACCGTGACAGCGCCAGCCGGTTAGGGATCAGCATGGCTGATGTCGATAACGCACTGTATAACGCGTTCGGCCAGCGACTGATTTCGACGATTTATACTCAGGCAAACCAGTATCGCGTGGTCCTTGAACACAACACGGAAAACACACCAGGGCTGGCGGCGTTAGATTCCGTACGTCTGACCAGTCGCGACGGCGGCATTGTGCCGCTCAGCGCTATCGCCAGTATCGGCCAGCGTTTTGCCCCGCTTTCCATTAACCATCTCGATCAGTTCCCGGTCACCACCATCTCCTTTAACGTACCGGACGACTATGCGCTCGGCGACGCGGTACAGGCGATTCTGGACAGCGAAAAAACGCTCAATCTGCCTGCGGATATCACCACCCAATTCCAGGGCAGCACCCTCGCCTTCCAGGCCGCCCTCGGCAACACCGTCTGGCTTATCGTGGCGGCCGTGGTGGCGATGTACATCGTGCTTGGCGTATTGTACGAAAGTTTTATTCACCCCATCACCATTCTCTCCACACTGCCAACGGCTGGCGTCGGCGCGCTACTGGCCTTGATGATTGCAGGCAGTGAGCTGGATGTTATCGCCATCATCGGCATCATTCTGCTGATTGGTATCGTCAAGAAAAACGCCATCATGATGATCGACTTCGCCCTTGCCGCTGAGCGCGAACAGGGCATGGCGCCGCAGGAAGCTATCTTCCAGGCCTGTTTGCTGCGTTTTCGTCCGATCCTGATGACGACGCTGGCGGCATTGCTGGGGGCGTTGCCGTTGATGTTAAGTACCGGCGTCGGGGCTGAATTGCGCCGTCCGCTGGGCATTGGCATGGTGGGTGGTCTGCTGGTCAGCCAGGTATTGACGCTGTTCACTACACCAGTCATTTATCTGCTGTTTGACCGCTTATCGCTGTCGATGAAAAGCCGCTTCTCGCGCCGGGAAGAGGAAGCGTAAATGAAATTTTTCGCCCTTTTCATTTATCGTCCGGTCGCCACCATTTTAATCGCTATCGCGATTACCCTGTGCGGTGTGCTGGGCTTCCGGCTGCTACCGGTCGCGCCATTGCCGCAGGTAGATTTCCCGGTGATCATGGTAAGCGCCTCGTTGCCGGGCGCTTCGCCGGAGACAATGGCCTCCTCAGTCGCTACGCCGCTGGAACGCTCGCTCGGGCGGATTGCTGGCATTACTGAAATGACCTCCAGCAGTTCACTGGGCAGCACACGCATTATTCTTGAGTTTAATTTCGACCGCGATATCAACGGCGCGGCGCGTGACGTGCAGGCGGCGATCAACGCCGCGCAAAGTTTACTCCCCAGTGGCATGCCCAGCCGCCCGACCTACCGGAAGGCCAATCCGTCTGACGCGCCGGTCATGATCCTGACGCTGACATCGGATACCTGGTCCCAGGGCGAGCTGTATGACTTCGCCTCGACGCAGCTTGCCCAGACCATCGCACAAATCGACGGCGTGGGCGATGTTGATGTTGGCGGCAGTTCGTTACCCGCCGTGCGCGTTGGCCTGAATCCTCAGGCGCTGTTTAACCAGGGCGTTTCGCTGGACGATGTGCGTACCGCCATCAGTGATGCTAATGTGCGAAAACCCCAGGGCGCGCTCGACGGTGAGCACCAACGCTGGCAAATACAGACCAATGATGAACTGAAAACAGCCGCCGAATACCAACCGCTGATCATTCATTACAACAACGGCGCAGCGGTGCGACTGGGGGATGTCGCCACGGTCACCGACTCGGTACAGGATGTGCGTAATGCCGGGATGACCAACGCAAAACCGGCGATATTGTTGATGATCCGCAAACTGCCGGAAGCCAACATCATTCAGACGGTGGACAGTATTCGGGCGAAAATTCCCGACCTGCAAACGCTGATCCCAGCCTCCATCGACTTACAAATTGCGCAGGATCGCTCTCCGACGATTCGGGCCTCGCTGGAAGAGGTAGAACAGACGCTCATCATTTCCATCGCCCTGGTGGTATTGGTGGTGTTTTTATTCCTGCGTTCCGGGCGTGCAACCTTGATCCCTGCCGTCGCCGTGCCGGTTTCGCTGATTGGCACCTTCGCCGCCATGTATCTGTGCGGCTTTAGTCTGAATAACCTGTCGCTGATGGCGTTAACTATTGCGACCGGCTTTGTCGTCGATGACGCCATCGTGGTGCTGGAAAACATCTCCCGTCACCTTGAAGCAGGGATGAAACCCTTACAGGCGGCACTACAGGGAACACGGGAAGTGGGCTTCACGGTGCTCTCCATGAGTCTTTCGCTGGTGGCGGTATTCCTGCCGCTGCTGCTGATGGGGGGATTACCCGGCAGGCTGCTGCGCGAATTTGCCGTTACGCTGTCAGTGGCTATCGGGATTTCATTGCTCGTCTCGCTGACCTTAACCCCGATGATGTGCGGCTGGATGCTCAAATCAGGCAAACCGCGCGAGCAGACACGCAAGCGGGGTTTTGGACGCCTGCTGGTCGCCTTACAACAGGGTTACGGCAACTCACTGAAGTGGGTGTTAAAACATACCCGTCTGGTAGGCGTTGTTCTGCTTGGTACCATCGCACTGAATATCTGGCTCTATATTTCAATCCCCAAAACCTTTTTCCCTGAGCAGGATACCGGAGTATTGATGGGCGGCATTCAGGCTGACCAGAGCATTTCGTTCCAGGCGATGCGCGGCAAACTTGAAGACTTTATGAAAATCATCCGCGACGATCCGGCGGTGAATAACGTCACCGGTTTTACCGGCGGTTCGCGAGTCAACAGCGGCATGATGTTTATCACCCTGAAGTCACGCGATGAGCGGCATGAAACCGCTCAGCAGGTCATCGACAGGCTGCGGGTAAAGCTTGCAAAAGAGCCCGGCGCGAATCTGTTTCTGATGGCGGTGCAGGATATCCGCGTCGGGGGACGTCAGGCCAACGCCAGCTATCAGTACACATTGTTGTCCGATGACCTGGCGGCGCTGCGCGAATGGGAACCCAAAATTCGTAAATCGCTCTCCTCGCTTTCGCAACTGGCCGATGTTAACTCCGACCAGCAGGACAACGGCGCAGAGATGGATCTCATTTACGATCGCGATACCATGTCACGGCTGGGTATCGACGTTCAGGCGGCGAACAGTTTACTGAACAATGCCTTTGGGCAGCGGCAGATTTCGACCATCTATCAGCCGATGAACCAGTATAAAGTGGTGATGGAAGTGGACTCGCGCTATACCCAGGACATCAGCGCGCTGGATAAAATGTTCGTAATTAACAGCGACGGGAAAGCGATCCCGCTCTCGAGCTTTGCAAAATGGCGGCCCGCTAACGCCCCGCTGTCGGTCAATCATCAGGGCTTATCTGCCGCCTCAACCATCGCTTTTAACCTGCCGACCGGAACATCGCTTTCCCAGGCCACTGACGCCATCAACCGCGCCATGACACAGCTTGGGGTGCCCTCCACGGTTCGCGGCAGTTTTGCCGGTACCGCACAGGTATTCCAGGACACGATGAACGCCCAGGTGATTTTGATTCTGGCGGCAATCGCCACGGTCTACATCGTGTTGGGGATGTTATATGAAAGCTATGTTCACCCGCTGACCATTCTCTCAACGCTCCCCTCAGCTGGCGTCGGCGCACTACTGGCGCTGGAGCTTTTTGATGCCCCGTTCAGCCTAATTGCCCTGATAGGGATAATGCTATTAATTGGCATTGTGAAGAAAAACGCCATCATGATGGTCGATTTTGCACTGGACGCGCAGAGAAATGGCAATCTGACGCCGGAACAGGCGATATTTCAGGCCTGTTTACTGCGTTTTCGCCCGATCATGATGACCACCCTGGCGGCGTTATTTGGCGCACTGCCGCTGGTGCTATCAGGCGGAGACGGCTCAGAGTTACGCCAGCCGCTGGGGATTACGATTGTCGGGGGGCTTATCATGAGCCAGCTGCTGACGCTCTATACCACCCCGGTGGTGTATCTCTTTTTTGACCGCCTGCGGCTGCGTTTTTCGCGCAGAAACCGTAAAACCGTATCGGCATAGAAAAATGACTGAACTTCCCGACAGCACCCGCTGGCAACTTTGGATTGTGGCATTCGGCTTCTTTATGCAGTCGCTGGATACCACGATTGTGAACACCGCGCTTCCCTCGATGGCGAAAAGCCTTGGGGAAAGCCCGCTGCATATGCACATGGTTGTCGTGTCGTATGTGCTGACCGTGGCCGTGATGCTCCCCGCCAGCGGCTGGCTGGCGGACAAAATCGGCGTGCGTAACATTTTCTTTTCCGCCATCATCCTGTTCACGCTGGGATCGCTGTTTTGCGCAGGTTCCAACACACTCAATGAACTGGTGATGGCGCGCGTACTGCAGGGTGTTGGCGGCGCAATGATGGTGCCGGTCGGCAGGTTAACGGTGATGAAAATCGTCCCGCGCGAACAATACATGGCCGCCATGACCTTCGTGACGCTGCCCGGTCAGATTGGTCCGCTGCTCGGCCCGGCATTAGGGGGTATTCTGGTGGAGTACGCCTCCTGGCACTGGATTTTCCTGATCAACATTCCCGTTGGGATCGCTGGCGCTATCGCCACATTGCTGCTGATGCCAAACTACACGATGCAAACGCGGCGTTTTGATCTCTCCGGGTTTCTGCTGCTGGCCGTCGGTATGGCGCTCCTCACGCTGGCGCTTGATGGCGGTAAAGGGTCGGGGATCTCTCACGCCGCGCTGGCGGTACTCATCGCCAGCGGTATCATGGCAATCCTGCTGTATCTCCAGCATGCGAAGAACAATGCGCGCGCCCTGTTTAGTCTCAACTTATTTCGCACTCACACCTTTTCGCTCGGGCTGCTTGGCAGTTTCACCGGACGCATCGGCAGTGGCATGCTCCCCTTCATGACCCCGGTATTTTTGCAGATTGGTCTGGGTTTCTCGCCCTTCCATGCCGGGTTAATGATGATCCCAATGGTGCTGGGCAGTATGGGGATGAAACGAATCGTGGTGCAGGTGGTCAACCGGTTTGGCTATCGCCGCGTACTGGTCGCCACTACCCTCGGTCTGGCGCTGGTCAGCCTGGTGTTTATGACCACGGCGCTGCTGGGCTGGTATTATCTCCTGCCTTTTGTGCTGTTCCTGCAAGGGATGGTGAACTCAACTCGTTTCTCCTCAATGAACACCCTGACGCTGAAAGACCTTCCGGACGATTTAGCCAGCAGCGGCAACAGTTTGTTGTCGATGATCATGCAGTTGTCGATGAGTATTGGCGTGACCATTGCCGGATTATTGCTGGGAATGTTTGGTCAACAACACCTCATCGCTGAGGCAGGCGCAACACAAACCGTCTTTATGTACAGCTGGCTTTGCATGGCGTTCATCATTGCACTCCCGGCGATCATTTTTTCCAGGGTCCCTAACGACACACACAAAAACACGGTCATTTCGCGGCGAAAAAGGAGTCTGTAATGAAATTCTGGCGACCCGGTATCACCGGCAAACTGTTTCTGGCTATTTTCGCCACCTGCATTGTTTTGCTCATCACCATGCACTGGGCCGTACGTATTAGCTTCGAGCGCGGATTTATTGACTACATCAAACAGGGCAACGAACAGCGTTTGCAACTGCTGAGCGACGCATTGGGCGAGCAGTACCAGTTACATGGCAACTGGCGTTTTTTACGCAATAACGACCGTTTTGTGTTCCAGATCCTGCGCTCTTTAGAACATGATAATGACGATGACAAACCCGGACCGGGGATGCCCCCCCACGGCTGGCGCACCCAGTTTTGGGTCGTCGACCAAAATGCCCGTGTCCTGGTCGGTCCCAGAGCCCCTGTTCCCCCCGACGGCACGCGGCGGGCCATCCTCGTGAATGGTATGGAAGTCGGCGCGGTCATTGCCTCCCCTGTCGAACGCTTAACGCGCAATACCGACATTAATTTTGATAAACAACAGCGCCGAACCAGTTGGTTGATTGTGGCGTTATCCACACTACTGGCCGCGCTGGCGACTTTTTCACTGGCACGCGGACTGCTGGCGCCCGTGAAACGGCTGGTGGAAGGCACACACAAGCTGGCTGCCGGTGACTTCACCACTCGCGTGGCCTCCACCAGCGCAGATGAGCTGGGCAAACTGGCGCAGGACTTTAACCAGCTCGCCAGTACGCTGGAAAAAAATCAGCAAATGCGCCGCGATTTTATGGCCGATATCTCTCATGAACTGCGCACACCGCTGGCCGTTCTGCGCGGTGAACTGGAGGCGATTCAGGATGGCGTGCGTCAATTTACGCCGGAGTCGGTGGCGTCCTTACAGGCCGAAGTCGGCACATTAACGAAGCTGGTAGACGATCTGCATCAGTTGTCGATGTCTGATGAAGGCGCGCTCGCGTACCAGAAAACCCCGGTTGATCTTATTCCTCTACTGGAAGTCGCCGGCGGCGCGTTTCGCGAGCGTTTTGCCAGCCGGGGGCTGACGTTACAGCTTTCGTTGCCAGACAGCGTCTGCGTATTTGGCGACCGGGATCGCCTGATGCAGTTATTCAACAATCTGCTGGAAAACAGTCTGCGCTACACCGATAGCGGTGGCGGTCTGCATATTTCCGCTGAACAACGCGACAAGTCGTTGCTGTTGACCTTCGCGGATTCCGCCCCCGGCGTCAGTGACGAACAGTTGCAGAAGCTGTTTGAACGTTTTTACCGGACAGAAGGCTCCCGCAACCGCGCCAGTGGCGGTTCCGGGCTGGGGCTGGCGATTTGCGTCAACATTGTACAGGCGCATAATGGCCACATCCGCGCCGCCCATTCGCCTTTTGGCGGGGTGAGCATTACAGTAGAGTTACCGCTGGAACGCGATATACAGAGAGATATATGACTGAGTTACCCATTGATGAAAACACGCCACGTATTTTGATTGTGGAAGATGAACCCAAACTGGGACAACTGCTTATCGACTATCTGCGAGCCGCAAGTTATGCGCCGACCCTAATCAGTCACGGCGATCAGGTACTGCCTTACGTGCGTCAAACACCGCCCGATCTGATCCTGCTGGATCTCATGCTCCCCGGCACCGACGGTTTAACCCTGTGTCGGGAGATCCGTCGTTTTTCTGAAGTTCCGATAGTCATGGTGACGGCCAAAATTGAAGAGATCGACAGACTGCTGGGGCTGGAAATTGGCGCCGATGATTACATCTGCAAACCCTACAGCCCGCGTGAAGTGGTCGCCCGCGTCAAAACCATTCTGCGCCGTTGCCGCCCACACAAAGAGATGCAGCAGCTGGACGCCGACAGCCCGCTGATTGTTGATGAAGGCCGCTTTCAGGCATCCTGGCGCGGGAAGATGCTTGATTTAACGCCTGCCGAATTCCGCTTACTGAAAACCCTTTCGCACGAGCCGGGCAAGGTTTTTTCTCGCGAGCAACTGCTTAATCACCTCTATGACGATTATCGTGTGGTGACCGACCGTACCATCGACAGTCATATCAAAAACCTTCGCCGCAAGCTGGAGTCTCTGGACGCTGAGCAGTCATTTATTCGTGCCGTCTATGGTGTTGGCTATCGCTGGGAAGCGGATGCCTGTAGGATTGCGTAACATCATTCACCAGAACGAAGGGATTGTCGTGGATATAAGAAATAGCGCGTTACTGCTTCTGCTTTTCTCAGGCATCGCTCACGCAGAAATCTCCGAGCAACAATTTGCCGCCGACTGCGCAAAAATCTCTGACTATGCCCGTCAGGGCGAACAATTCTACAAAGCGAAAAACTACGCTAAAGCGCGTGAGGCGTTTGAAAAGCAGGTGATCTGGAGTGAAGGCTGTCAACTTGACGACAAAGCCATCGCCACGGCGTACAACAACGTTGCGCTCACCTGGATGCGCGAAGGCGAGTGGCGTAAAGCCCGCGCCTGGCTGATGATCAAACCTGACGATCGTAAGTCTGTCTATAATCTGGGGCTGATCAAAGATAACCTGGCGGCACTGCCCGTTCCCTCAACTGCAGCGGGCGAATACTGGAATTACGTAGGGCTGGGCACGTGGGAAACGCTTACCATAAAACCGCTGGAAAATAAATCCGACTACCAGGTAGATTTTCAGGGCTATTATTTTGGCATGATGGCGATATATTACGGTCCCAATATGGGCGAGTTCTCTGAGAAGGTCACGCTAAAAAATAATGCCGGAGTCATCGCACTCAGAGAAGGCGATTATATCCATTGTGACATCTCTTTAACCGTATCGCCCGACACGATCGACGTGAAAACAGATGATCCCAGCCAATGCGGTTTTGGTGCTAACGTCAGCGCCGACGGGCGCTATCTGCGCGTTGACTGACGTTTCCCAACCAGGCAGGGAAAGCCATGAATGCAGATAGCGTTAAGACCTACCAACCGCGCAATGTCATCAATTCCACCGATGTCATGGCGTCCATTGCTTCGCGCAGTGAACAGCGCGGTGACAGTGAAGACATTCGCCGCTGGTTGACCAACCACTTTTATCGCTGGGCTATCGGCAGTTTTCCCCTCGTTTCCCCCATTCGAAACGCGCTTGATTATGCCACCTGGTTCGGTGCGCAGACTGACATGCCCGACTGGTTGCCGCCAAAACTGACCGGCGGCGCAACGTTCTACTACCTCGACCCACAACATCCGCAACTGCACGCCACAGAGCGCAATTTAGTGGAGTTTCTCTCCCGTCAAAATGACACCCGGCTGGCGGGTAAATTGCAGCGTATCAACTGTTTTACCGCCCTGGCGATGCGCGAAGCGGAACACAAAAAAATGCAGCGCCGCCGTCAACAAGGCTGGCATCCCGCGACCCAGGAGGTGCTAAAAAAAGTGCTCCGCGTAACTTGCGGGACGCTGGTTGAATTTGACGCCATGCATCCGGCGCTACGCTGCGAAATGGCCTATGAGTCCTGGCACATGCAGCACTGCGTGGGGCAATTTCAGGATAACAACACGCTGGCTGGCGGCTACGGTGACTACTACGCCAGGCAAATTGAACAGGGGGCAATGCGCCTGTTTAGCCTGCGCGACGAAAATAATATTCCTCATGTCACCATGAGCATGCAGGTAAAGCGTGACGGGCTGGAAATCGAGCAGATCAAAGGCAAACAAAACCGTCATCCGGTGAAGAAATACGCCGCCGATGTTCTGCATTTACTGCGCCACATCGCGCCACAACCGACACGCCATGCCGACTGCGAAGGCATGGGAATTGTTTACGAAAAAACGCCAGAACACGAGGGTTGGAAATTCATTACCGATATCCACGATGAAGGTTTTCTGCTCAGTGTGCTGCACAACAACTTCCATTTACTGCGACACGTTCCGGACCCGCCTATCGCGCTACAGTGGCTGCTGCTGCACAGCGCGCCGGGCGAGCTACACCAGCTACAGACGATCGACCCGACGGTCGCCACGGCAGCCGAAATGTTGTACCCGCAACAACTGTGGCATCCCACCCTTGCCGGAAAAAACACCACCTGCGAACCGTTTGAAATTGAAAGCATCACGCTGCAAACCACCCGCTATTTAACCGCTGACGAGAGGAAATGATATTGCATCTACTCCTTTCACTGCTGGTCGCCATCCTGGTGATTATCTGGAAATGCAAAAAAGCGACGCGCAGAAAAACACCCACCGCACAGGAACAAGAACATGCGCGGCTGGCAGAACGACGCCGCGACACCCGTCGTCGCAAATGGGCGCTGGCGCTGGCGGATATTCTTATTTTACGCAACGGTTTGAAAACGAAAGATGTCACGCTGGCGTTGCCCATTGATGAGCATAAACGTCATCACCTGGCGCAGCAGGTGAAAAAAGAACTGGGACTGGCGGAAAATCTTCGCGAAGACACACTACGCCAGCAGGTTGCGGATATTTTGCAACACTGGCCTGCCGGTGTCGGTAAAACGCCACGCGGGT
Source organism: Citrobacter sp. Awk 4 (assembly GCF_028069725.1). Lineage (GTDB taxonomy): Bacteria > Pseudomonadota > Gammaproteobacteria > Enterobacterales > Enterobacteriaceae > Citrobacter_D. Next base: position 15,157 of record NZ_JANEWG010000027.1, on the reverse strand, counting down.
TTTATGATCAGTTAGCCGCCCAGGGACAGGTGCGTGACGCGCTGGCTTTCGACTGCGCACGTACCGCCTTTTTAACGCGTTGCATCGCCGGATTAGGCTGGTGTCGCGACGAGCAGGCATGGCTGGTTTTACTTCTCAACGCCCAGCGTGCTCAGGACTGTTTTCACAGTTGGGAAGATTACGCTACCGCTTACGTTCGCGCACGCCAGACATGGCTGGAGCTACACCACACCCCGACAACAGTGGTGGGGCGCGATCTCCAGGAAGTCATGCAGTATCTGGAAAATCCACTCAGCCACTGGCGAGAATTGCCGTGGAATGACTTTAAAATTTTTGAACTCAATTGAGAGACGAACATATGGAATTGAACGATCGCGTACTCAATGCTACCGCGACAATGTGCTACCAAAAAATGGCGGAAAACAGCGGGCAACGGGAGTGGTTCGTCGCCGATATCGCCAGTTTCCTGCGCCATAAGCGCTATGACGAACTGGACGAACTGTTTAACCATGCGCTGACGGAAAGCTTCACCAGTCGGGAAGCGGAAAAACGCTATTTCCTCGCCTGGACGCAGATGTGTAACCCCCTCTATGATCTGGAACCGCTCGTTGAAGCAGGACCAGAAGGCCTCAAGCTTATCAAAGCCTGGCAAGACGCTCGCCCGCGTTCCACGCACGCCTGGCTTGCCGAAGTGCAGTACTGGAACCATCGCGCATGGTTGTACCGTAGCTACGGCTGGGCGCGCGACACGACGCACGCGATGTGGATTTGCGCCAGCGCCTGCAATGAACAGATGATGATCGCCGCCATCAACGCGATCGACTGCGATCCGCGCCAGTGGATGGCCGCTTCACTCGCCAACACCAACGCGCAGGTATTTGGCTTTCCCGACTGGATGGCGGATTATCTTCAAGGCAACGAGACCGTCGGCATCCCTGGCGCCCCGAAACTTGCCGCTTACCATCAGCACTCGCCGCAGGAAATCGATGCACTGATGGCTTTTTCCGGTTTGTCGCTGGACAACGCCGTTTGCCCTTCCCTGCCGCGACCGTCTGTGCTGCTGACCACGGTGGATGACTTAAGCTTCAACTACTGGCTCACCGTATGTCTGAGGATTTTCCCAACGGCATACTCTGCGCTGGGCGAGTATCTTCCGTTTCGCATGCCGCGCTGGAACGGCACCCATCAAGAGATTAATGAATTTCTGGCGTCCGGAGCCTGTGCTCATCTCTCTGATAGCGAACGCGAACACCTGGAGCTACTGATCTGGTGGGATGAGTATCGCGACCTGAGCGTCAAAGAGATTGAAGAGCTTGAGATCAGAACCAAAACCATCGCGAAAGCGCAAGCCGTTGCCTGCCATGCCCGGAATCAGGAAGATCGCCACAATGCGCTGGGGTGGCTGCTTAACTGCTATGACGATTTAGATGATGAAGCGGCGCTCTGGGCCTGCATTCAACACGCGGTCATGGAGAAAAAGAAGTTAGACAATTACTTCACTTATCAGGCCCTGAAGTTTGCGCTACGTGATTTCCCCAACAGCCACTGGATCTATAATTTTATTTGTCAGAATGCAGAGCACGCTGAAGGTTGGGCAGCGGTAATTTATCGCGGTTATTTCCAGAGTGCGGGACTGTTTGGCTTTGAGAAAAATACCGAACGGGGCAATGCATGGCTGGACCGCGTTTCATCCATACAACACAGTGCGACCTGGAAATGGACCATTCGCTCCTTCGGCTGGCTTGACCGTCCTGAATATTGCGTACCGCTGGCGGAAGTTGGCGCAGAGAGTAATATTCCTGGCGCGCTTCAATGGCTGGCGGATGAATATAATAATCGGGACAATGGCACCCTCGTGCCTTATCAAACCCGCACCGCGCTGAAGCATTATCAACGCGCCGAGCGCATTCTTCTCGATCACATCGCCCAGCGCGACAACACGCCCTGGCGTCTGATCGCCAATGGCGGCTACAGCGAGTACGAAGCGGATTTACGCGATATTTATTTCAGTCTCGCAATTTGTCATCAGCGACTGTGCATGGAAGATGACGATTCCGCCAAGTGGGCAAGCTACGAAAAAAATCTCCTCGATAATCTCTGGCAGGCGCATCAGTTGGGTCACGAACAGGCTAAAGATTTGTTCCTGCTCAACATTTTTGAAGTTTCCGATTTGACGCTGGCACATGCTCATTTAGCGATGCTCGAGGAGGAAGCGAACAAAGGCACGCTTCAGGCGATGGTGACGCTCGCGCGACTGTACGGTAACGAGCAAGATAAGCAGTTATTTAATATAAAGAAAAGCGCTCGCTGGACCCACTTTGCCGACACGCTATATCCCGATAATGAGATTGTCAGAGATTGCCTCTACAAGGTGCATTTCGATACGCGCTGGAAACGCATGCGTTATACCTGGCACACCGTGCGTATCCCGGCTTCGGAATTACCAGGCCAGGTTAACCCAATGGTGTAGCCGTTTACTCGCGCGCCTGCTAGCGCTACAATGCCCGCCCTTAAAGTGGGGGCACTCCCCTAACCGTCCCACCCGTTGGGACGGATCTGACCTGTCATCAGAACGAGAAAACTATGTTTAAACCGGAACTCCTTTCCCCGGCGGGAACGCTGAAAAATATGCGTTACGCTTTCGCTTATGGCGCAGATGCTGTTTATGCGGGACAACCGCGTTATTCACTGCGCGTGCGCAACAATGAATTCAACCACGAAAATTTGCAGCTCGGCATCAATGAAGCCCATGCACTTGGCAAAAAATTCTACGTGGTTGTTAACATCGCCCCGCATAACGCGAAGCTGAAAACCTTTATTCGCGACCTGAAGCCGGTAGTGGAAATGGGTCCGGATGCGCTGATCATGTCCGATCCAGGGCTCATCATGCTGGTTCGTGAACACTTCCCGGAAATGGCCATTCACCTTTCTGTTCAGGCGAACGCCGTCAACTGGGCGACGGTAAAATTCTGGCAGCAGATGGGGCTGACCCGGGTGATCCTTTCACGCGAACTGTCGCTGGAAGAAATTGAAGAGATCCGCAATCAGGTGCCCGAAATGGAGATTGAAATCTTCGTTCATGGCGCGTTATGCATGGCCTACTCTGGCCGCTGCCTGCTTTCCGGTTACATCAACAAGCGCGATCCGAACCAGGGAACCTGCACCAACGCCTGTCGTTGGGAGTACAACGTGCAGGAAGGGAAAGAAGATGCGGTCGGTAATATCGTCCACAAATACGAACCGATCCCTGTCCAGAATGTTGAACCGGCGCTGGGTATTGGCGCGCCTACAGACAAAGTGTTCATGATCGAAGAAGCTCAGCGCCCGGGTGAGTACATGACCGCGTTCGAAGACGAACACGGCACCTACATCATGAACTCGAAGGATCTGCGCGCCATCGCCCACGTTGAACGTCTGACGCAGATGGGCGTACATTCGCTGAAAATCGAGGGTCGTACCAAGTCTTACTACTACTGCGCACGCACCGCGCAGGTGTACCGCAAAGCCATTGATGATGCCGCAGCGGGTCGGCCGTTTGACCCTCAACTGCTGGAAACGCTGGAAGGTCTGGCGCATCGCGGTTACACCGAAGGTTTCCTGCGCCGCCACACCCATGACGATTACCAGAATTACGAGTATGGATTCTCTGTTTCAGAGCGTCAGCAATTTGTCGGTGAGTTTACCGGCGAGCGTAATGGTGAACTGGCAGCGGTAATCGTGAAGAATAAATTCACCGTCGGCGACAGCCTCGAACTGATGACACCGCAAGGCAATGTGAACTTTACCCTTGAGCAGATGGAAAATGCCAAAGGCGAAGCAATGCCTGTTGCACCGGGTGACGGTTACACGGTCTGGATGCCAATCCCGCAGGATATCGACCTTAACTATGCATTGTTAATGCGTAATTTTGCAGGTGAATCCACGCGTAACCCGCATGCTAAGTAATTAATTCATGTTATTTTTTCATGATGGAATGATTTTTAGAAACCGATCACATACCGCTTCGTTTATTGAGGGTATTATCCATCCGCTGAAAAACATAACCCATAAATGCTAGCTGTACCAGGAACCACCTCCTTAGCCTGCGTAATCTCCCTTACGCAGGCGTATTTTTTTCAATATCTCAATGAAATAAAATAATTAATCTCAGGCTATGTCCACATTTTGACCACATTGATGCAAAAAGCCCCGTAAATACGGGGCTTTCTCGTTTGTCACATCCAGTGAATTTGTTGCTGCTCGTCACAACGGAGCTAATCATACACTGTCAGTTCAGCACCAAATCCACCGGGCTATTTTCTTATATTATTCTGCCAGTGTTTGATAATCGCAGACTGTCTAAGATGAGCTCGGTAGTATCTCATTTGATTGCAAAAACATGGAGTAGTGAGGATGGATACTATAGAGCAACTGAATGGAAAATATTTTTTCGACGGTATGAGTGTCAATAAAGATGAGCTCCTGTATTGGTTGATTTTGGATGAATTCCAAAATCAATTCAGTGGCATAACAGATATGCTTGCAGTAGCCTCTCTGCTGATGAGTTTTCCGGTTATCCCTGTACAGGGGAAGATTGGTGGCGCGCCCACTAAAGGAACCAGCCCTTTGTCAATGGGAAGTCGCTCTTTAATCCGTCACCGATTCAAAACAAAACACCGTACGATTATCTGGAAACAAATGTTACAGGGTAGATGGTACTTATGTTAGACGCTGGGTACCGTGGCTGGGTGCTGTGCTGACCACGTGGGATATCACGGTTATAACAAGAAACGTGATACACCGTTATCAGCTAATTGTTGGCAAAGAGAATATTGAGTCATGAGACAGGCAGAGGCAGTAAAACGACTTATCAAAAAGCATTTTTGGGACATGTCGGAAGAAACTTCACTCAGCACTGGCGATGAGCCAGTTTTACCCGAAGATGCCTCTGAATTTTTTGAAGAATACTTTGAAACTCTTAATATTGATTCGTCAGGATTTGATTTTCGAAAGTACTTTCCAAATGAAGGTATAAGATTCCTACCCAATTCAATTCTACCTGATTGCCTGAAAACGGATCATCATCAACCTAAACCATTAACCATCAGAATGCTTATTGATTCTGCTGATGCCGGACGCTGGCTCGATTGTTAAAATCATTCTTTATTAACGGCGGGCAAGCACCCGCCCGACTTATTCCGGTTGTTCCGGTCAGTCGATATCCGGTAAGAAAGTAGTATCCAGCTCATATAAAGTCTGAATATACTCCACCCACGCAATAAGACTGGCCTTGTCATCATCGCTGATGATGCCGAGCTGCAGCTCAGTCTGCGGCCGGTCAACCAGTGCAGACAAAATAGGGTATTAACCTGGCCAATTAATGATTTCTTCCAGTCCAGCAAATAGTGCAGGAAAGTAGCTCTCATCAATCACCAGACTATCGCTAATAACGACACTTTCGGCTGGGTTTTCCGGTCTGAGAGTTATTGTTAACAGAACGCCGTGCCCGAAAGATGACTGCGTGAATACCAGATTTAACTGATTTTCGGTACTATCGAAAACCACCTCTTTAGCTTTACCGCCATTAACTAAATTAGCATGCAAATTTCTGAGTTCTTCTTTCAGGGTATTAAGTTCGCCAACGTTGAAAGATGCCTGGTATTGAGCTTTAAGCTCCGGTAGTTCGTACTCGACATAAGTCTTTATCCAGTCATATTCTGGAGCATCGGGTGTATTTTCCCTGTCGAAAGGTGTAACTCGTAATGTTTTTCTATCGTTGACTATTTCAACCATATCCCACCCCATCACTTGCATAAAAAGTGAGTTATCGTCCAGTCTCTTTCACGAACAACAACCTCAATTTTATATTTTTTAAATATACGTACCTTTTTCTGCTCGATTCTCAACAAGCTTATACAAATCTGATTCGTAACGAAAAAAACCATGAACATTACGCGGATCTGGCATTCTTTTACCGTAACGAATAACCTTCTCCTGTATTTGCAAAGGGACGTAGCGCCCAGCATTGAGCATATGCTTTGCAGACGTTCCAGTCATTTTTAGAGTACGTGCTGATAATCCCATTTTAAGACGACCGCGCAAAATGCTGACGGTAGCCTCGCTGAGTTTCACTGTCAGAGCAGTTTTGACACCACTCTCCAACATTGCTCTACCTGCCCGAAAAAGGCGAAAAGCACCAAACGCAATTAAGGCGAGGTCTGTTGGGTCAATAAGAGGGGCTTCTAACGGTGCTTCTTCCAGTCGGATGAACACACCATCAGCATCATAAATTTGCCATAATCCCGCAGCCTGAACGACGGAATAGCCAATGCACATACCGCTTTCATCATCTACGATGGGTTTTGAATTCAGAGGAGGATTCCGGGGGCGGAATTCAAAATATTCTCCCGGCTGCAATTTTGACTGGAAGGTATAATTGTATCCCGGCTCATCTGACGTTAATCCAACAGTCATTGCTTTAATTCCCTTTTTTGATTTTACCTTCAGGGCATCATAATAGACATTATTGCATTCATCCACTTTACATATCTGTAATTGACGATTTTCAATCTGCGAATGCCTCGCTCGTTGTTCATCATCACTGGCACCGAAAGCCAGTTGCTGCGCCAATCGGTTTCGTACCGCTGGCGTATATGATGGGAGTTTAGGTCATGTATCGGAAAAAGTTGTCGCATTGGCAACGAGTAACAAAAGGGAATATCAGTTTCCTGATGCTGATTGCCCAGCGCTCTAAGAGCTAAAACCCGAATAACCCGCATTGCGCTGCTGATTGCGACTACTGCCAAGCAGACCTTTACGATGAATTGATCCTGCATTTCATCCTGTTCTGAACCTCTCTTTCCCGTTCTGCTCTACACTTTCAGCAGATTAATGAAAAGAGCAGATAACGGATGGAAAAATTCCCCGCCAGCTTACTGATATTGAATGGCAAAAGTGCGGATAACCCACTTCTGCGCGAAGCCATTGCGTTGCTGCGTAACGAAGGCGTGGTGATTCACGTCCGTGTTACCTGGGAAAAAGGCGACGCGCAACGTTTTGTTGAAGAGGCCCGCCAGTTAGGCGTTGAGACTGTTATCGCGGGGGGAGGCGACGGCACGATTAATGAAGTGTCTACCGCGCTTATCCAGTGTCAGACACCAAACGTCCCTGCCCTTGGCATTTTACCGCTGGGCACCGCCAATGATTTCGCCACCAGCGTGGGGATTCCTGACGCGCTGGACAACGCTCTCAAGCTAGCCATCGTCGGTACTGCGGTGGAAATCGATATGGCACAGGTTAATGATAAAACCTGTTTTATTAATATGGCGACCGGCGGATTCGGTACACGGATCACGACCGAAACGCCAGAAAAACTGAAAGCGGCGCTGGGCGGCGTGTCGTACTTTATTCATGGGTTGATGCGAATGGATACCCTCAAACCAGACCGTTGCGAAATCCGTGGCGAAAACTTTCAATGGCAAGGCGACGCACTGGTCATTGGCATTGGAAATGGCCGTCAGGCTGGAGGCGGACAACAGCTCTGCCCGGATGCGCTTATTAATGATGGTCTTTTGCAGCTGCGGATTTTCACGGGCGAAGAACTCCTCCCTGCGTTGTTATCGACACTGAAGCAACCCGAGGAAAACCCGAACATCATCGACGGCGCGTCATCCTGGTTTGATATTCAGGCTCCCCATGAAATCACCTTTAATCTGGATGGCGAACCGCTCAGCGGTCAACAGTTTCACATTGAGATCCTGCCCGCCGCGTTGCGTTGTCGGTTGCCGCCAGACTGTCCTCTACTTCGCTGAAGTCAGGGTAAACATTCCTCTCCCGTAATGAGAGAGGAATGAGTGACATCAGGCGATAGTCACTTTACTGTCCAGATAGACATCCTGTACGGCATTGATCAATTTCACGCCGTCCGCCATCGATTTCTTAAAGGCTTTGCGCCCCAGAATCAGGCCCATGCCGCCTGCACGTTTGTTGATAACCGCAGTACGTACGGCATCACTGAGATCGGTTTCCCCGCCGGCGGCACCGCCAGAGTTAATCAGCCCTGCACGCCCCATGTAGCAGTTCGCCAGTTGGTAACGCACCAAATCGATGGGGTTATCGCTGGTCAGCTTGCTGTAAACACGGTCATCGGTATAGCCGAAGTTAACGGCTTTATAGCCACCGTTATTTTCCGCCATTTTCTGTTTGACGATGTCCGCGCCAATGGTCGCCGCCAGGTGGTTAGCCTGCCCGGTCAGATCGGCAGAGACATGGTAATCTACGCCATCTTTCTTGAAGGCTGAATTGCGCAGATACGCCCAGAGCACGGTCACCATTCCCAGCTCATGCGCACGCTCAAAGGCGGCTGAGATCTCTTCAATCTGGCGGCGCGACTCTGGTGAACCAAAATAGATGGTTGCGCCAACCGCTACCGCGCCCATATTGAATGCCTGCTCGACGCTGGCATACAGCGTTTGATCAAAGGTGTTGGGGTAGCTCAGCGTCTCGTTGTGGTTGAGTTTCACGAGGAACGGTATGCGGTGGGCATAACGTCGTGACACCGACGCCAGAACGCCGTAAGTGGAGGCCACACAGTTACAGCCCGCCTCAATAGCCAGTTCCACAATATTCTTCGGATCAAAATAAAGTGGATTCGCCGCAAAGGACGCCCCGGCAGAGTGTTCTACCCCCTGATCGACAGGTAAAATAGAAAGATACCCGGTCCCTGCCAGACGTCCGGTGTTGTACAGCGTCTGCATGTTACGAAGGACGGCGGGCGGGCGATTATTATCCACCATCACGCGGTCAACGTAGTCCTGTCCGGGCAGATAAAGTTGATCAGAAGGAATGGTCATACAACGATGCTGTAAAAGGCTGTCGGCGTCTTTGCCAAGCAACTGCGCAATATCAGTCATAGCTATGCTCCCGTCATTCCGATTGCGTATCGGAGTGTGTATTTTCCTGACCCGCCTTTTTGCGGGCAGCCATAAGCCTGGTATCAGGTGGGCATTTTTTCCAACTTTAAGGCACTTTTCAGCGCTATCTGCTGGCACGATTCACGTACGAAAAAGTGTTACAACGGTCAAATTTGCAGCCCAAAGGTATTTTAAAGGTATTATTTAATGGTAGTGTTTGAGCGTACCTTACCTGTCATGAAGGATTTAAAGATGAAAACTACAGTGAAGCTGTCGTTCATGATGTTTGTTGAGTGGTTTATCTGGGGCGCCTGGTTCGTCCCTTTATGGTTGTGGCTGAGTAAAAGTGGTTTTACCGCCGGAGAAATCGGCTGGTCTTACGCCTGTACTGCCATCGCCGCCATCCTTTCCCCTATCCTCGTCGGTTCGTTAACTGACCGCTTTTTCTCCGCACAAAAAGTGTTAGCGGTACTGATGTTTGCAGGCGCCGTGTTGATGTATTTCGCCGCGCAGCAGACAACATTTTCCGGTTTCTTCCCGCTGCTGTTGGCCTACTCGCTCACCTATATGCCGACCATCGCGTTAACCAACAGCATTGCGTTTGCCAACGTACCGGACGTTGAAAGCGACTTTCCGCGCATCCGCGTCATGGGGACGATTGGCTGGATTGCCTCCGGCCTGGCCTGCGGATTCTTACCGCAGATGCTGGGTTACAGCGATATCTCGCCGACCAATATTCCGTTGCTTATCACCGCTGCCAGCTCGGCACTGCTGGGCGTCTTTGCCCTCTTCCTGCCGGATACGCCGCCAAAAAGCACCGGCAAGCTGGATATCAAAGTGATGCTGGGTCTGGACGCGCTTATCCTGCTGCGTGATAAAAACTTTCTGGTCTTCTTCTTTTGTTCATTCCTGTTTGCCATGCCGCTGGCGTTTTACTACATCTTCGCCAATGGCTATCTGACGGAAGTGGGGATGCAGAATGCGACCGGCTGGATGACGCTTGGACAGTTCTCTGAAATCTTCTTTATGCTGGCATTGCCTTTCTTTACCAAACGCTTTGGTATTAAAAAGGTTCTATTACTGGGTCTTATCACCGCCGCCATTCGCTATGGATTCTTTATTTACGGCGGCGCAGAGGAATACTTCACTTACGCCCTGCTGTTCCTCGGCATTCTGCTTCATGGGGTGAGTTACGACTTCTACTACGTAACGGCTTACATCTATGTCGACAAAAAAGCGCCCGTTCATATGCGTACGGCAGCTCAGGGTCTGATTACGCTCTGCTGTCAGGGGTTTGGCAGTCTGCTGGGTTATCGACTTGGCGGCATGATGATGGAAAAGATGTATGCGTATAAAGAACCTGTCAACGGCCTCACCTTCAACTGGGCGGGTATGTGGACATTTGGCGCGGTGATGATCGCGGTGATTGCTGTCCTGTTTATGATTTTCTTTCGCGAATCCGATAAGGAAATCACCGCGATTAACGTGGACGACCGCGATATTGCACTGACAAAAGGGGAAGTAAAATGAAAGCTGAACGTATTCTCGGCGCGCTTTACGGGCAAGCATTAGGAGATGCGATGGGAATGCCGTCGGAACTGTGGCCAAGAACGCGCGTGAAAGCACATTTTGGCTGGATTGACCGTTTCCTGGCAGGTCCGGAGGAGAACAACGCCGCCTGTTATTTTGGAAGGGCGGAGTTTACTGACGATACGTCCATGGCGTTGTGTCTGGCGGATGCCTTGCTCGAATGTGACGGGAAAATTAATCCTGAGGTGATCGGACGCAACATTCTGGCGTGGGCGGAACGCTTCGACGCTTTCAACAAAAACGTGCTGGGCCCGACCTCCAAAATTGCCCTTAACGCCATCCGCGACGGTAAACCGGTGGCTGAACTTGAGAACAACGGCGTCACTAACGGTGCTGCGATGCGCGTTTCACCGTTAGGCTGTCTGCTGCCGACGCATTCTCTGGATACCTTTATCGATGAGGTGGCGCTGGCCTCCAGTCCAACGCACAAGTCCGATCTCGCGGTGGCGGGCGCCGTGGTGGTCGCGTGGGCGATTTCCCGGGCGATTGATGGCGAGCCCTGGGAGGGAATTGTCGACTCACTGCCTGCCATTGCCTATCACGCCCAGCAAAAACGCATCACCACCTTTAGCGCTTCGCTCTCGGCCCGCCTGGAACTGGCGCTGAAGATCGTTCGTGAAGCCAACGGCGTTGAATCCGCCAGCGAACAGCTCTATCAGGTCGTCGGGGCGGGGACCAGCACCATTGAATCCGTCCCCTGCGCCATCGCGATGGTGGAGCTGGCGCAGACCGACCCGAATCGTTGCGCGATTCTCTGCGCCAACCTCGGTGGCGATACCGACACCATTGGCGCGATGGCGACCGCCATTTGCGGCGCTATTCACGGTGTTGGGGCTATCTCCCCGAACCTGAAACAAGAACTGGATGCCGTTAATCAGCTGGATTTTGCTCGCTACGCCACCGGGCTGGTGCGTTTGCGTCAACGACGGGAGGTATCATGAATGCTGCGCACCTGCGAGATCTGTTACCGACCCTGACCACCCGCCGCCCTGTCACCGTGGTAGGTGCGGCAGTCATTGACGTGATTGCCGATGCCTGGACTCTGCCCTGGCGCGGCTGCGACATTGAGCTAAAGCAACAAGGCGTGCATGTCGGCGGCTGCGCGCTGAATATCGCCGTGGCCTTAAAACGGCTGGGGATTGAAGCCAGCAATGCCCTGCCGCTGGGCCAGGGTGTATGGGCCGATATTATCCGTAACCGAATGGCAAAAGAGGGGTTGCAGAGCCTGATCGACAATGCCGAAGGCGACAACGGTTGGTGCCTGGCCCTGGTGGAGCCTGATGGCGAACGCACCTTTATGTCGTTCAGCGGCGTAGAAAACCAGTGGAATAGCGACTGGCTGGCGCAGTTATCCATCCCCCGCCAGAGTTTGCTTTATCTTTCCGGCTATCAGCTCGCCTCTCCGTGTGGTGAACGGTTGGTATGCTGGCTGGAAAGTTTAGATGACGTGACACCTTTTATCGATTTCGGTCCACGCATCGGCGATATTCCCGACGCATTAATGTCACGGATTATGGCGCTGCGTCCTCTGGTATCTCTCAATCGCCAGGAGGCGGAAATCGCTGCCGAACGTTTTGAACTCAGTACAGAAATGACCGCCTTTGGCGCAGCCTGGCTGGCACGGTTTTCCGCACCGGTTGTTGTGCGCCACGATAAAGACGGCGCATGGTATTTCAGCGAGCACGCTGCGGACTGCATCCCGGCGTTTCCGGTTGAGGTTGTAGACACTATCGGCGCAGGAGACAGCCATGCCGGAGGTGTGCTGGCCGGACTGTCATCCGGCTGGTCATTGGCGGATGCCGTGCTGCTCGGCAACGCAGTGGCATCCTGGGTGGTTGGGCATCGCGGGGGAGACTGCGCGCCACGGCGCGAAGAACTACTCCTCGCACACAAAAACGTATAGATCGCTTCGACAATAGCTGATGCTGTACTCAATGGGCCGCTGTTGTTGATCAAGCGCCACCTGCTTTATCACCAGCACCGGCACTTTGCTGTCCATCTGAATATGTGACTGAAACTCAGCATCCGGCATGCTGGCGCTAACGCGAGAACGCGTACGCTGGGGAAAAATGTGCTGGCTGCGGAAATAGTCATACAGTGAGACGCCAATGGCATCCACATCATGAATAAGATGCACCGGTACCCATGACTCTTCGATGGAAACCGCGTCTTCATCCACATAGCGAATGCGTTTTAGCAGGAAGACATCACTTCCGCTCGCAATCGCCAGTTGTTGCGCCACATCGTCCGGACAGGTGACGACGCGTTTATTGACCCACAGTGTATCGGGCTTTTTACCGCGCAAAACCACCTGTTGAGAAAAACCACGCGCCTCTTTGAGGGAGTACTCAAAGATATTGTTGATTTGCGTTCCGTACCCGCGCGCACGGGTTACTACCCCTTCTTCTTCCAGTGCTTGCATCGCTTTACGAACCGTAATTCGCGAAACGCCAGTCAACTGGCTAAGATCACGCTCACCAGGCAAAATATTGCCATGTTCAAGAATACCGCTACGCACAGCATTCTTGACCGTTTCTGCAAACTTCATGTACAGCGGCGTATTATCCGCCGCTGAAATTCGTTCGTTCAGTTGCGCAATCAGCCGGGTATGCGATTGTTCCATTTATCTTTTCCAGGCAGACGAGTCTGTCGCCAGTATACTACCTTTACCACCACGCGTGGAAATGATGTACCGGACCAATCCCCTCGCCCACTTCCAGCGTATCTGCCTGAGCCAACGCCGCAGAAAGCCAGGTTTTTGCCTCTTGCACCGTTTCTGCCCAATTTTGATGACGAGGACGAAGCGCGGCCAGCGCCGCCGACAGCGTACAGCCCGTGCCATGCGTGTTTTTGGTGTTTACTCTGGGGGCGGTAAACCGCACCTCGCCTTCACGCGTAAACAGCCAGTCCGGGCTTTGCGCATCGTCCAGATGCCCACCTTTCATGAGCACCGCGCCGCAGCCCATTGCCAGCAGCGCGCGACCTTGTTCCAGCATTTCCCGCTCGCTTCGCGCATGGTCAGCGTTCAGCAGCGCTGCGGCTTCAGGTAAATTTGGCGTAATGATCGATACCTGCGGCAGCAAGCGGGTTCGCAACGTCTCAATGGCGGAAGGCGAAAGCAGCGGATCGCCGCTTTTTGCCAGCATAACGGTATCCAGCACCACATTTTTCACCTGATGGCGCTGTAAACGTTCGGCCACCGCCTCAACAATATCCGTTTCTGCCAGCATACCGATCTTGGTGGTATCAATTCGCACATCGTTGAACACCGAATCAAGCTGCGCCGCGACAAAATCAGGTTCGATTCGATAGACCGACTGAACCCCGCGCGTATTTTGCGCCACCAGTGCGGTAATAACAGAGCAACCATACGCACCGAGCGCCGAGAATGTTTTCAGATCGGCCTGGATTCCCGCTCCGCCGCTGGGATCCGTACCCGCAATCGTTAAGGCATTGATTCGTTTCATGCGTATTCCTCTGTGTGCAGGTTATAAAGAGCATCAAGAAAAGCGGGAGTAAAACTGCCTGGTCCCTGACTGCGTGCGGTTGCCATTTGTCCGGCTTGCTTCATCCAGCTACAGGCGGAAGCAACGTTATCCAGCGTATTCCCCGGTAACGCACAGCAGGCGGCAACCACGGCGGATAAAGCACACCCCGTACCCACGACGCGCGTCATCAATGGTGAACCACCGGTGACACTGACGATACGTTGGCCGTCGGTGACATAATCCACCTCTCCCGTCACCACCACGACACTTCCGTACTGACGCGCCAGGGCACGTGCTGCGGGTATCGCCGAGGCGCCTGTATCGGTCGTGTCCACTCCACGTCCGCCCGCAGACATCCCGGCAAGCGCAAGAATTTCAGACGCATTACCGCGAATGGCAGCAGGTTGCAGCGCCAACAGCGCCAGACAAAAGCGACGACGGAAATCAAGTCCGCCCACGGCGACAGGGTCAAGCGTCCAGGGGGTATTGGCAGTGCGCGCCTGCTCCACTGCCGCACGCATGGCTTCAGCGCGCGCCTGTGTCAGTGTTCCGACATTGATCAGAAGCGCACTGGCAATGGCGGCAAACTGGCCCGCCTCTTCAGGTTCAATCACCATGGCAGGAGAAGCGCCTAACGCCAGCAAGGTGTTTGCCGTGAACGTCTGTACGACATCATTGGTCATACAGTGTGTAAGGGGAGAAAATATACGAAATTGGTGCAAGGTGTGAGCCGCCAGAGCGCGGCTGTGCAGGTCAGGCTGCATGGTTCAGCTCCTGCCCGCGTGAAGAAGATGAGACACGAGCAGTGTCAGACTTCCCTACGCTGGCATTATCCAGATCAGGTAGTACGGGTATTTCTCAGCCTTCACAAAGAAGGGCACCCCGAGTCGTTGAGTAGTACAAATCTCTTTAATATTAATAGAGTAAGGAAAGCAGTTTGCGATTGCAAGTACTCGCTGGCAGGCTGATATCCAGCCCTGCTTCAGGGTCAGCAAGAAAGCATAAACGGTAAATGACGCCAGCACGCATCATGCCCATTTTTACCGTCAATATTTCATCCGGATCACACCCTGTGGCATTCGTTAAAGCGTAACGATGACGTTATTGAGCATACTATCCGTGATTAATGTTATGCATATTTTTTACATATCAATATCACTTACCCTACTTTAAGTCATCTAATGGAAC
>NZ_JANEWG010000026.1 GCF_028069725.1 Citrobacter sp. Awk 4 | reverse complement strand
GGGGGATATTGATTGATAATCAATGAATTAGATTGGTGATTTTTGGGGAGGGGGTCATTGCTACTGCTTCGTCTATTTTTCTTGAGCTAGCGAGTCAGCTGTTTCTGTCTTTTTTTCAGCATCATTAATCGCGCTATCTAACGCCTCATACTGCCATAAAGGCGCTGCTTTTTCTTCCGCTTCAGTGTGTTCATGTAGGGCCTGCGCCAACTTTTCCTGGCACTCACTTAACTGATTAGAAAGGGCGATATTGCTGACTGTAAGGGCATCAATCTCGGCTTTATGTTGCTTGTTTTTCTTGACCAGAATGACAGCCAGGACAGGAGTCAGTAGAGCTAACAAGGGCACTATAACGAGAAATAAAATCATATCGCATCCTTTTACTCTATCAATTTGAAACCGCTGTCCTTCTTATACCTGCAATCACATCAAGATCCGAAAAAGCACATTCAAAACTATTTTCTGCAGTGAAATGTTAATCATGCGCTTTGGCTGTCTTGTCATCAGTCTAACAGATAGGTTCTATCGAGATTGATTCACCAGTCACCATTAATCACTTCAGTAAATTTATGCGCGCAGAGAGGGAGGGAGCGCCATCTTCAACCATTTTGTTGCCACACGCGTTAAAAGCATGCTCTAAGCGGCTGATTTGATAGGTGATACGAATTTCAGGTAACAAAAAACCCATCAACCTTGAACCAAAACGGCGGGGTTGATGGGCTCCACAAATTGGGGACATCAAAGAAAAGCAGTGGCACTAGTTATGACTGACACCTTTAAGAAAAGTTCTACTAACCTGCAAAAAAATTTTCATTTAAAGGCAAACTTCCGTTTTATCCTAAACCAGGCCAGATGATGACGATGAGTGTCCCCGCCAGCGTCAGTAAGACGTTGGCAATTGCATAGGTGCCTGCATAGCCTAATGCAGGGATGTTGCTTCTCGCAGTGTCGCTGATGATTTCCATCGCTGGCGCGCAGGTACGAGCCCCCATCATGGCGCCAAACAATAAGGCGCGGTTCATACGTAATACATAGGCACCAAACAGGAAGCAGATGACAACGGGCACCAGGCTGACCACCAGACCTGCGATCAGCATTTGTCCGCCGACAGCGCCAAGTCCGTTGCCGATACCGCTACCAGCACTCAAGCCGACGCCTGCCATGAATACCATCAGGCCAAACTCTTTCACCATGTTCAGCGCTCCCTGAGGGATGTAGCCAAAGGTAGGGTGGTTGGCGCGTAAAAAGCCCAGCATGATTCCGGCAAACAGCAGTCCGGCAGCATTACCGATCCCAAAACTGAAGTTGCTGAACTGGAAGGTGATCATCCCGATCATAAGGCCAATGATAAAGAAAGCGCAGAAGGCCAGCAGGTCTGTGACCTGGCTGTGAATGGAGATAAAGCCAATGCGATCTGCAATGGTTTTGACGCGACGGGCATCACCGCTTACCTGCAGGACGTCGCCTTTGTTCAACACCACGTTGTCGTCGATAGGCATCTCAATCTGGCTGCGGATCACGCGGTTAAGAAAACAACCGTGGTCGGTGAGCTTCAACTGCGCAAGACGGCGCCCCACGGCATTGTGATTTTTCACCACGATCTCTTCGGTGACGATACGCATGTCGAGCAAATCACGATCGAAGACCTCTTTCCCATTACGGAAGCTGTGATCGAGTCGGGCATGGGCGTCCGGGTAGCCCACTAAGGCTATCTCATCGCCCATTTGCAACACCGCATCGCCATCGGGATTCGCCAGAATACCGTTACGGCGGATCCGTTCGATGTAGCAGCCGGTCTGACGATAAATACCCAGTTCACGCAGATTTTTACCGTCCGCCCAGGCTACGAGTTCCGGCCCCACGCGGTAGGCGCGGATAACAGGCAGATAGACTTTACGGTTGGCGTCAGTGTCCAGACCGCGTTCGCGCGCGATCTGTTGGGCGCTGGTTTGCAGATCCTGGTGCTGGAGTTTAGGCAGATAACGGGCACCAACAATTAAACTGACCAGGCCTATCAGATAGGTTAGCGCGTAGCCCAGACTCAGGTTATCCAGCGCGGCGGAAAGCTGGGAACTCGCCATTCCGGAATGGCGCAGCGTGTCGCCCGCACCGACGAGCACAGGCGTGGAGGTCATCGAACCGGCGAGCATACCCGCCGTCAGGCCGATGTCCCAGCCAAACAGCTTACCTAACCCCAGGGCGATCAGCATGGCGCTACCTACCATCACCAGGGCCAACATCAGATAATTTTTCCCATCGCGAAAAAAAATGGAAAAAAAGTTAGGGCCTGCTTCAACGCCGACACAGAAAATAAACAGCATAAAGCCGAGATTCAGGGCGTCAGTGTTAATACTGAAGTGCTGCTGCCCTAATAATAATGAGACGACTAAAACGCCAATGGAATTACCAAGTTGGACCGACCCCAGGCGCAATTTTCCCAGACACAGGCCAAGCGCAAGGACCACAAATAATAACAGGATGTAATTCCCATTTAACAAATCTGCGACGTTTATATTCACGGAGACTAACTTCTTGTTTACTAGTAAGCTGTTGAAAGAAATGACAATTTACGCTAATGTTTTTGCCATGAATTAAGGGGCGACGGCATCGTGCACAGCCTCCAAAATAAAAGCAACAAAGCAATTTTGCGGTTAGTTTAATCTCATTACGTATCAACGGCTATAAGAATCGTGTGGGCGTGTTTTGGCATGGAATGCCGGATGACTTTATCTGACTGGACGCCTTCGGGCGAAAAGAGTGTTCGATAGAGAGAGTGTCAGGAGGAGCGATTGAAACATAAACAAGGTTGGGCAGGCGCTGTCTGCTGCTTTGTACTCTTTATAGTGGTGTGTCTTTCATTAGTGATGAACGTAAAAGGCGCTTTTCGGGCCGCGGGTCACCCTGAGATTGGGTTACTTTTCTTTACGCTACCCGGTGCCGTAGCCAGTTTCTGGTCCCACCGAAGGGAGGTGATCAAACCCCTGTTTGGTGCGATGTTGGCTGCGCCCTGTTGTCTGTTGCTAATGCGGCTGTTTTTTACACCAACCCGCTCTTTGTGGCAGGAACTCGCGTGGTTGTTTAGCGCGGTGTTCTGGTGCGCGCTTGGCGCACTCTGCTTTTTATTTATCAGCAGTCTGTTTGATCCGCGACGCAAGAAAAGCAGATAACGCCCTCATGATGAGGGCGTGTATGTCGCATCAGGCAAACAGATTGACGTTTTCTTTTGCCCATGCTTCAAAATCGGTGCAACCGCCGATGTGTTTTTGATCGACAAAAATCTGCGGTACGGTCTCCACCGGTTTGCCGACCGTCTTTTCCAGATCCGCTTTCGTGATCCCTTCAGCGTGAATATCGATATAACGGTAGTTGAAGTCGTCGTGCTCGTTGCTTAATTTTTCTGCCAGCTCTTTGGCACGTACGCAATAGGGGCATCCTGGACGACCGAAAATAACGGTAAACATTGTTTCTCTCCTCGAACTTACTGAGCCTGACGGCGAATCCTGTCATGATGCCGCTAAATGACGTTGATGAAAAGCAGGTTACGCCTGTTGCTTTGATATCTTTAGGCTATATCTGTTAAGCAAGGCATATCAGAACGTTTTACAATGAGCATCCGTTCATCGGGAGACAGCATATGCGGACGATTGGCGCGCTACCCAAAAGTGTGTTGATACTGGAGTTTTTCGGTATGGTGATACTGGCGCTGGCCTTGTTATCTATCAACCACACTCTCACTCTGCCGGCACCGTTTAATACCTCGCTGGCACAGATAGCCATGATCTTTATTGGCGTTCTGCTCATGGTTCCTGCCGCAGTCGTACTGATGTGGCGAATCGCGCAACGACTCGCCCCGCAACTGATGACGCGGACTTCCGACTCAACTTCCCGTTCCGACAGAGAAAAACCTCATGACTCCAACCATTGATTTACTGCGTGGGCACCGTTCTATTCGCCATTTTACTGATGAAGTCATCTCTGATGCGCAACGTGAGGCAATTATCGCTGCTGCGCAGGGAACGTCGAGCTCCAGCTTTCTGCAGTGCAGTTCCATCATCCGTATTACCGATAAAACAATGCGTGAAGCGCTGGTAAGCTTAACGGGTGGGCAAAAACACGTGGCGCAGGCCGCCGAGTTCTGGATTTTTTGCGCGGATTTCAATCGCCATTTACAGATTTGCCCCGATGCCCAGTTAGGTCTCGCGGAGCAGTTATTGCTGGGTGTGGTCGACACCGCGATGATGGCGCAAAATGCGCTGACCGCGGCAGAGTCCCTGGGACTGGGCGGGGTGTTCATTGGTGGGCTGCGTAATAATATTGAGGCGGTAACGGAAATGCTGAAATTGCCAAAACACGTGCTGCCGCTGTTTGGCTTGTGTCTCGGCTGGCCCGCCGACAATCCTGGGGTTAAACCGCGCTTACCTGCCGGGTTGATTATTCACGAGAATCAGTATCAACCGATGGATGCTTCTTTGTTAGCGCGCTATGACGAGCAGATTGCGCACTATTATCAGACGCGAGACAGTAACGCGCGCCGCGATACGTGGAGCGCTCATATTCGGCGTACCATTATTAAAGAAAACCGACCTTTCATTCTGGAATATTTACATAAACAAGGCTGGGCGACGCGCTAAAGGCTATAACCCAGTGTATGATACGCAGGCTTTTACCAGGTCTTTCAGAGAGGTGCAGGGTGAAAATTGCCATTTTGTCCCGGGACGGAACGCTCTATTCTTGTAAACGCCTGCGAGAGGCGGCGATGAAACGCGGCCATCTGGTTGATATTCTCGATCCCCTTTCCTGTTATATGAACGTGAGCCCGGCCGGGTCGTCCATTCATTACAAAGGCCGCCAGCTTCCTCAGTATGATGCGGTCATCCCGCGTATTGGTTCTGCGATCACGTTTTACGGCACAGCGTCCCTGCGTCAGTTTGAGCTGCTTGGCAGCTATCCGCTTAATGAATCCGTGGCGATCACGCGCGCGCGCGACAAGCTGCGTTCGTTACAGTTACTCGCCCGGCAAGGGATTGATTTACCCATTACGGGGATTGCCCATTCGCCAGATGACACCAGTGACCTGATCGAGATGGTTGGCGGTGCGCCGCTGGTGGTAAAACTGGTCGAGGGAACGCAGGGGATTGGCGTTGTGCTGGCAGAAACGCGCCAGGCGGCGGAGAGCGTGGTTGATGCCTTTCGCGGGCTTAACGCGCATATTCTGGTGCAGGAGTATATTGCGGAAGCCAAAGGTCGCGATATTCGCTGTCTGGTGGTGGGCGACGAGGTCGTGGCGGCGATCGAGCGGCAGGCAAAAGCAGGCGATTTTCGCTCTAACCTGCATCGCGGCGGCGTTGCCAGCATCGCCAACATTACGGCACGTGAACGAGAGATTGCCATCAAGGCTGCGCAAACGCTGGGGCTGGATGTCGCAGGTGTCGATATTTTGCGTGCAGAGCGGGGGCCGTTAGTGATGGAAGTGAATGCCTCGCCCGGCCTGGAAGGGGTCGAGAAAACCACAGGGGTTGATATTGCCGGGCGAATGATCCAGTGGATTGAACGTCACGCGACAGCCGAATTTTGCCTTAAAACGGGTGGCTAATCTCAATATTGGACCTGATCGTGGTATGACGAGGTCTTTTTGCGTAAGCTGTGCCCGGTATTTTTTTCATCGTGTAAGAGGTAGCACATTATTATGACATCACTGGTCGTTCCCACTCTGGATACGTTGCGTCAATGGCTCGACGACCTGGGCATAAATTTTTTCGAATGTGATACTTGCCAGGCGCTGCATTTACCCCATATGCAGAACTTCGATGGCATCTACGACGCAAAAATTGATTTGGTAGATAACACACTGTTGTTTTCTGCCATGGCGGAAGTCAGACCTTCCGCGTTGTTGCCGCTGGCGGCCGATTTATCCGCGATAAACGCCAGTTCGTTAACCGTGAAAGCGTTTCTCGACATGCAGGATGACAATCTGCCGAAGCTGGTGGTCTGCCAGTCGTTATCCGTGATGCCTGGGGTGACGTATGAACAGTTTGAGTGGTTCGTTCGTCAGAGCGAAGAACAGATCTCAATGGTTATCCTGGAAGCCGGGGCGCATCAACTTTTGTTCAGCGCTGACGAAGAGGCGCAAAAAAACGGCGCTGAGAACCATTTTCTTCACTGATCCCTTTCAAAAATAAGCAGCCGCTGCCAAAGCGGCTACTGTTTTCATGCAGTTATGCTGTATTTAACCTTTTCTTAAAGAATTATTCACTTCCCTTCTGGCTGTTTCGCTTTATCTCATAGAGTGATCCTGCATAAAAAATTGATAAAAGGCGTTTTTTAATCTGAGCTATAGTCTCAAACCCTGGCTAAAGTTATTCTTGCGAGGCTTTTATATCGCGAGCAATGACGGCAGGGGGAGAGTCGACTCTTCTTTACCTGTGTCGGATGAAAAAATATGCATAATTTTTGCATATCTTAGAATGTGACAATATTGATTCGTTTGTTAACGGATTTTCATAAGGAAAGAGATTATGACCGCCTTAAATAAAAAATGGCTATCGGGTCTGGTTGCGGGCGCTTTGATGGCCGTCTCTGCCGGCACGCTCGCTGCTGAACAAAAAACCCTTCATATCTATAACTGGTCGGATTATATCGCCCCGGATACGGTGGCAAATTTTGAAAAAGAGACCGGTATTAAAGTTATCTATGACGTGTTTGACTCCAATGAAGTCCTCGAAGGTAAGCTCATGGCCGGGAGTACCGGTTTTGATCTGGTGGTGCCATCTGCGAGCTTTATGGAACGTCAGTTAACGGCGGGTGTGTTTCAACCTCTGGATAAAAGCAAACTTCCTGACTGGAAAAACCTCGATCCTGAATTATTGAAGTTGGTTGCCAAGCACGATCCGGGCAACAAATTTGCGATGCCGTATATGTGGGCAACGACCGGCATTGGCTACAACGTCGATAAAGTGAAGGCGGTGCTGGGGGAAGATGCCCCGGTGAACAGTTGGGATCTGATCTTTAAACCTGAAAATATTGAAAAGCTGAAAAGCTGCGGTGTTTCTTTCCTGGATGCGCCTGAAGAGGTGTTTGCCACCGTGTTGAACTATCTGGGTAAAGATCCGAACAGTACGAAGGCAGATGATTATACCGGCCCGGCAACCGAGCTATTGCTGAAGCTGCGTCCTAATATTCGCTACTTCCATTCTTCGCAATATATCAACGATCTGGCCAATGGCGACATTTGCGTGGCGATTGGCTGGGCAGGAGATGTCTGGCAGGCTGCTAATCGTGCAAAAGAAGCTAAAAACGGCGTAAATATTTCCTATTCAATCCCGAAAGAGGGGGCAATGGCATTCTTTGACGTCTTCGCGATGCCTGCTGATGCGAAGAATAAAGAGGAGGCTTATCAGTTCCTCAACTATCTGCTGCGTCCGGATGTGGTTGCCCACATTTCCGATCATGTGTTCTACGCTAACGCTAACAAAGAAGCGACGACGTTGGTCAGCCCGGAAGTCCGTGACAACCCGGGTATTTATCCGCCAGCGGATGTACGCGCCAAAATGTTCACGCTGAAAGTTCAGGATCCGAAGATCGACCGTGTTCGTACACGTGCCTGGACCAAGGTGAAGAGCGGTAAATAAGCGTTTGAGGTAATTGCCTGGTAACGTACATGCTTACCCGACCTGCAGAACATTGCGTTTTGCGGGACGGGTAAACAACGCGCTACCCGGCAATACGCACCGTTATGGTGCGAATTTTGCACCGTTTTTGTTTTTGCCGGAGAGCACCCCGTGAATGAGCATATCCCCCGTCCGCAAGCGAAAATCCGTAAAGCGCTAACGCCGCTTCTTGAAATCCGCAATCTGACCAAGTCGTTTGATGGTCAGAATGCTGTAGATGACGTCAATCTCACCATTTATAAAGGCGAAATATTTGCGTTACTTGGCGCATCGGGCTGCGGGAAATCGACGCTGCTGCGCATGTTGGCAGGTTTTGAACAACCTACCACTGGCCAAATCATCCTGGATGGCGTTGATTTGGCACATGTACCGCCTTATCTGCGCCCGATCAATATGATGTTTCAGTCCTATGCGCTGTTTCCGCATATGACGGTGGAGCAGAACATCGCGTTCGGCCTCAAGCAGGACAAACTGCCGAAGGGCGAAATAGACGCGCGCGTGACTGAAATGCTGGGGCTGGTGCACATGCAGGAGTTTGCCAAACGTAAGCCACACCAGCTTTCCGGTGGGCAACGTCAGCGTGTGGCATTGGCGCGCAGTCTGGCTAAGCGTCCGAAGTTACTGCTGCTGGACGAACCGATGGGCGCACTGGATAAAAAACTGCGTGACCGGATGCAGCTGGAAGTGGTCGATATTCTTGAGCGCGTGGGCGCGACCTGCGTCATGGTAACCCATGACCAGGAAGAAGCGATGACGATGGCAGGACGTATCGCGATCATGAACCGTGGCAAATTTGCGCAAATCGGCGAGCCGGAAGAGATCTATGAACATCCGACCACGCGTTATAGCGCTGAGTTTATCGGTTCTGTGAATGTCTTTGAGGGCTTGTTGAAGGACCGTCAAGAAGATGGACTGGTGATTGAGTCTCCGGGGCTGGTGCATCCCTTAAAGGTGGATGCCGATGTGTCGGTTGTCGATAACGTGCCGGTGTACGTCGCGCTTCGTCCTGAGAAGATCATGCTGTGTGAGGCTCCCCCGGCAGATGGCTACAATTTTGCCGTCGGTGAAGTGGCGCATATTGCCTATCTCGGCGATCTCTCAATTTACCATGTACGTTTGAAAAGCGGTCAGATGATCAGCGCCCAGTTACAGAATGAACACCGCTATCGCAAAGGTTTACCCACCTGGGGCGATGAAGTGCGTCTGTGTTGGGATGCAGACAGCTGTGTAGTGTTGACGGTTTAAGGAGCGAAGATGAGTACACTTGAACCTGCGGCACGCGTGGACAAACACAGCAACTTCACGCTGTTTATGTCGCGTATGCAAATGAAGCATGGGCGCAAGATGGTCATTGCGCTGCCGTATATCTGGCTGATCCTGCTCTTTCTGCTGCCTTTTCTGATTGTTTTTAAAATCAGTCTGTCGGAGATGGCGCGGGCGATCCCGCCGTATACCAATCTGATGGAGTGGGCTGACGGACAGTTATCGGTCACGCTCAATCTGGGGAATTTCCTGCAACTGACGGACGATCCGCTCTATTTTGATGCGTATCTGCAATCACTGCAGGTGGCGGGGATCTCTACACTCTGCTGTTTACTGCTGGGGTATCCGTTGGCGTGGGCGGTGGCGCACAGCAAATCCTCGACGCGCAACATCCTGTTGCTGCTGGTGATTTTACCGTCATGGACCTCGTTTTTGATCCGTGTTTACGCCTGGATGGGGATCCTGAAAAACAACGGGGTGCTGAACAACTTCTTGATGTGGCTAGGGGTCATTGATCAGCCGTTGACGATTCTGCACACCAATCTGGCGGTGTACATTGGGATTGTGTATGCCTATCTGCCGTTTATGGTGCTGCCGATTTATACTGCGCTAACGCGCATTGATTATTCGCTGGTGGAGGCCTCGCTGGATTTAGGGGCAAAACCGCTGAAAACCTTTTTCAGTGTCATCGTACCGCTGACAAAGGGCGGCATTATTGCCGGGTCGATGCTGGTGTTTATCCCGGCGGTCGGGGAGTTCGTGATCCCTGAATTGCTCGGTGGTCCGGACAGCATCATGATTGGCCGCGTGCTGTGGCAGGAATTCTTCAACAACCGTGACTGGCCGGTCGCTTCTGCTGTAGCCATTATCATGCTGTTACTGCTGATCGTCCCGATCATGTGGTTCCATAAACATCAGCAAAAAAGCGTGGGGGAACACGGATGAATAACTTACCGGTAGTCCGTTCGCCCTGGCGAATCTTCATTCTGGTGCTTGGCTTTACCTTCCTCTATGCGCCAATGCTGATGCTGGTGATTTACTCCTTTAACAGTTCCAAACTGGTGACCGTCTGGGCGGGCTGGTCTACGCGCTGGTACGGCGAACTTTTTCACGATGAAGCGATGATGAGTGCGGTCGCCCTGAGTCTGACCATTGCCGCCTGTGCGGCCACCATGGCGGTGATTCTTGGCACCATCGCTGCCGTAGTGATGGTTCGCTTTGGGCGTTTTCGCGGCTCGACCGGATTTGCGTTTATGATAACGGCGCCGTTGGTGATGCCAGACGTCATTACCGGGCTGTCGTTGCTGTTGCTGTTTGTGGCGTTGGGACACGCAATCGGCTGGCCGGCGGATCGTGGCATGTTGACCATCTGGCTGGCGCACGTCACCTTCTGTACCGCGTATGTGGCGGTGGTGATTTCGTCCAGATTGCGCGAACTGGATCAATCGATTGAAGAGGCGGCGATGGATCTTGGGGCCACGCCGGTGAAAGTGTTCTTCGTGATCACTTTGCCGATGATTATGCCGGCGGTGATTTCCGGCTGGCTGTTGGCCTTCACGCTCTCGCTTGACGATCTGGTCATTGCCAGCTTTGTCTCTGGGCCCGGTGCGACAACCTTACCGATGCTGGTTTTCTCCAGCGTGCGCATGGGGGTTAACCCGGAAATAAACGCTCTAGCGACCCTGATCCTTGGGGTGGTCGGAATTGTCGGATTTATCGCCTGGTATCTGATGGCGCGTATGGAAAAACAACGGATCCGCGATATCCAGCGTGCAAGACGCGGCTGAAGAAACTAAAATCTGCCCAACTGGCTACACTCTGCCGCGCTCGTCGCGGCATTGCTTTCACGGAAGAGAACACGTTGGGATTTTTAAAAAAATCAGCCTCATCACATGCACGCTTAAATGTCCCTGCTTTGGTGCAGGTGGCGGCGCTCGCCATTATTATGATCCGCGGCCTTGACTTGCTGATGATTTTTAACACGCTTGGCGTGCCGGGAATTGCTGAATTTATTCATCGCAGCGTGCAGACATGGAACCTGACCCTGGTCTTTTTGGGGAGTCTGGTACTGGTTTTTGTCGAAATTTACTGTGCGTTTTCGTTAGTTAAAGGACGCAACTGGGCTCGTTGGATCTATCTGCTGACTCAGGTGATTGCGACCGGTTATCTGTGGGCGGCATCGCTGGGATACGGTTATCCTGAACTGTTTAGCATTGCAGGCGAGTCAAAACGCGAGATCCTGCGTACTCTTGTGATGCAAAAACTGCCCGATATGCTGGTTTTACTGCTGCTGTTTATTCCCCCCGCCAGCCGTCGATTCTTCCGCCTGCAATAATGTGTATAATCACCGCCCTGGTAATTTGAAGGTTTTCTTATGCACTGCGCACTCTATGACGCAGGTCGCTGCCGCTCTTGTCAGTGGATAACAGCGCCGATAAGCGATCAACTCGCCGCAAAAACAGCCGATCTGCACACGTTGTTGGCCGAACGCCCGGTCACCGAGTGGTGTGCGCCTGTCTGCGGTCCTGAACAGGGATTTCGCAATAAGGCGAAAATGGTGGTCAGCGGCAGCGTGGAGAAACCGCTGCTGGGTATGCTTCATCGTGACGGCACACCGGAAGATCTCTGCGATTGTCCGCTGTATCCTGCCTCTTTTGCCCCCATTTTTGCGACGCTGAAACCGTTTATCGCGCGTGCCGGGCTGACGCCCTACAATGTGGCGCGCAAGCGTGGCGAACTGAAATACATCCTGCTGACACAAAGCCAGCAAGATGGCGGCATGATGCTGCGTTTTGTATTGCGTTCAGAGGCTAAACTTGAGCAATTGCGTGCGGCGTTGCCGTGGTTACTGGCGCAATTACCCCAACTGAAGGTCATTACCGCGAATATTCAGCCTGTGCATATGGCTATCATGGAAGGGGAGACGGAAATCTTTCTGACTGAGCAGCAAGCGCTGGGCGAACGGTTTAACGGCGTACCGCTGTGGATCCGCCCACAGAGTTTTTTCCAGACTAACCCCGTGGTGGCAAGCCAATTATATGCGACGGCGCGTGACTGGGTGCGACAGCTTCCGGTCAACCATATGTGGGATCTGTTCTGTGGCGTTGGCGGGTTTGGTCTGCATTGCGCGACGCCGGAGATGACGCTGACCGGAATTGAAATCGCGCCGGAGGCAATCGCCTGCGCAAAGCAATCCGCCAGTGAATTAGGGTTACAGAATCTGCATTTTCAGGCGCTGGACTCCACCCAATTCGCGACCGCTCAGGGGGGCGTACCTGAACTGGTGCTGGTTAATCCACCGCGTCGCGGTATTGGGAAGGCGCTGTGTGACTATTTAAGCCAGATGGCGCCGGAATACATTATCTATTCCAGCTGTAATGCGCAGACAATGGCGAAAGATATCAGTGAATTACCGGGGTATCGCATTGAACGCGTCCAGCTTTTCGATATGTTCCCGCATACCGCCCATTATGAAGTGCTGACGTTGCTGGTCAGGCAATCATAAAGCCGCTTATCACTACACCGTTAGTTTAAGACCGAGATATCCGGGGCGACCACCGGGTTTGGCGTCCCTCCGGGAACCAAATCCCGGAGTTTCCCCTCAATCATTGGCTTAAGTGAACAGTGTTAGCGTATCGCGGCTTTATATCGCTGCTCTTACTGCGGGAACCATTGATCGCTGATTTTCTGATACGTGCCGTCGGCTTTAATGGCGGCCAGCGCACCGTTCAGTTTTTCCAGCAGGGCTTTATTATCCGGGCGCACGGCAATGCCAAGACCGGTGCCGAAGTATTGCGGATCGGTCACTTTTTCTGTGGCAGCACCCAATTGTGGGTTGGTTTTCAGCCATTCATTCACCACGGCGGTATCACCGAATACGCCATCGATACGGCCATTCTTCAGATCGATAATCGCATTTTGATAGCTGTCATAAGCCACGGTTTTTACCTCAGGGTGTTTGTCCTGCAGGTACTTCTGGTGGGTGGTACCGTTTTCCATACCGATACGCTTACCTTTCAGGTCGGCGAAGGTTTTGTAGGTCTCTTTTTTCGCAATCACCAGCGCAGAGTTAGCGTAGTAAGGCGTGGTAAATGAAACCTGCTTGCTGCGTTCCGGCGTAATGTCCATACCCGAAATCACCGCGTCATATTTTTTGAATTTTAAGGCGGGGATCAGGCTGTCAAAAGCATGATTGGTAAAAGTACATTCAGCCTGCATTTGCTTGCATAATGCGGTCGCCAGGTCGATATCAAAACCGACAATTTTGTTGTTCGCATCCATTGATTCAAAAGGGGGGTAAGTGGCGGAAACGCCAAAATTGATCTTTTCAGCCGCTGCGGCGCCAGTTGCAAACGTTGCGAGTAATGCAGCCAGAACTAACTTTTTCATTGTGAAACTCCCGTCTGTCAATCTTATGATTTTTACCGTGTCTGCGGTACGAATTCACAATGCCATTTAATGAATTTATATGCAATAAAAACGATTAATTATTTTTGTTTGGATAAAAAAAGACGGACAGTTGTGAGACTTGTCCGTCTTGTTGATTCACCGTTATGCAGTTTGCGGTTTAATTTCTACGCTCAAACGCCAGGGCTTTACGCTCGACCAAACGCATCAGTAGCGTCAGCAGGCCGTTAACGATCAGGTAAATGACGCCTGCCGCGCCGAAGACCATCACATCATAGGTGCGACCGTACAGCAATTGACCATGCCCCATCACTTCCATCAGCGTAATGGTGTACGCCAGCGAGGTACTTTTGAAGACCAGTACCACTTCGTTAGAGTAAGAGGAGAGAGCGCGTTTAAAGGCGTACGGCAACAGAATCGCCAGCGTATCTTTTTTGCTCATCCCCAGCGCGCCGCAGGACTGCCATTGGCCTTCTGGAATGGCGCGGATAGCGCCATAGAACAGCTGCGTGGTATACGCTGCACTGTTCAGAGACAACGCAATTAACGCGCACAGCCACGGCTCCGAGAGCAGATGCCACAGAACCGGATACTCCTGCAAGGACGGGAACTGCCCTGGTCCGTAGTAGATCAGGAAGATCTGCACCAGCAGCGGTGTTCCGGTAAAGAGCGTGATATAGGCGCGAACCACCCAGACCAGCACGGGTGTTTTCAGCGTCAGGATGATGGTGAAAATCAGCGCCAGGATCAGGGCGACCACAATCGACGCCACGGTCAGCGTCAGGCTGGTATGCAGCCCTTTCATTAATTCAGGTAAATACTCAAGCATCAGCCCGGTCTCCGTTCAAAACGTGTCGCGCGCAGGTCAATGCGTTTGAGAATGTACTGACTGACCAGGGTAATGACCAGATAGATAGCCGCCGCCACGATGTACCATGTGAACGGTTCCTGGGTTCGGGTGGCGATACTTTTCGTTTGCAGCATCAGGTCGTTGACGCTGATAAGACTGACTAAAGCGGTATCTTTCAGCAAGACCAACCACTGGTTACCCAGTCCCGGCAGGGCATGGCGCCACATTTGCGGCATCACCAGGCGAAAGAAAATCGCCGCTTTTGACAGACCCAACGCCTGACCCGATTCCCATTGCCCGAGCGGAACGGCTTTCAACGCACCACGCAGAGTCTGCGAGGCATAGGCCGCATACAGCAGCGACAATGCAATCACACCGCAGAGAAACGGACTGACGTCGAAGTTTTCGATCTGCATTTGCAGCGGAATCTGCACGACGCCGAGGTTAATACTGAATCCGTCCGACAGCATTAACAGAAGCTGAGAGGAGCCGAAATAGATAAACAGCACGACCAGAATTTCTGGCAGTCCGCGCAAAATCGTGACCAGCGCCGAACCTGCCCATGCAACCGGACGCCATTTTGCTGACTCCCAGACTGCAAAGAACATGGCGAGCGCCAGGCCAATGATCAGTGCACAAACGGCAAGGCCGACGGTCATCCCGGCGGCGCTTGCTAAAGGAAAAAATTCATTCATCAAGGATTACTTCTGGAACCATTTGTTATAGATGGTTTCGTACGTTCCATCTTTCTTCACTTTTTCCAGCGCAGTGTTGAACTTCTGCTGCAGCTCGCTATTGCCCTGACGGACCGCAATGCCCAGACCTGTGCCGAAGTAGTCTTTATCGGTGACTTTGTCGCCCACCGCTGCCAGCTTCGGATTGTCTTTCAGCCATTCGGTCACCACGGCGGTGTCGCCGAAGACGCCATCAATACGGCCGTTTTGCAGGTCCAGTTTGGCATTCTGGTAGCTGTCGTACGGAACAGTAGTGATTTCCGGATGCTTATCCATGATGAACTTCTGGTGAGTGGTGCCGTTTTGTACACCGACTTTTTTGCCTTTCAACTGGTCAACACCGGTGAATTTGCCTTGCTGACCAATGAACAACGCGGAGTTGTCGTAGTACGGGGTGGTGAACAGCACCTGTTTTTCACGCTCCGGGGTGATATCCATCCCCGCCATGACCGCGTCGAAACGACGGAATTTGAGGCTTGGGATCAGGCTGTCAAACGCCTGGTTAGTGAATGTACAGGTTGCATCGATCTCTTTACACAGCGCATTCGCCAGATCAACGTCAAAGCCGACGATCTTGTTATTAGCGTCCATGGATTCAAACGGAGGATACGACGCTTCAGTCGCAAAACGAATGGTCTGGGCTGCTGTAGCAGAAAGGCTAAAACTGGCAATTAGCGCGGCAATCAGAACTTTTTTCATTGTCATTGTCCCGAAACTTAGTGAGAGAGATAGTTTTTAAAAGCATCGGTCTGCGGATCCGCAAAGCAGCTCGCATCCCCCTGCTCGACGATGTGACCGTTTTCCATATACACCACGCGGCTGGCGGTTTTACGCGCCACTTCCACTTCGTGAGTGACGATCACCTGGGTAATGTTGGTTTCTGCCAGTTCACGAATGATACTGACGATTTGGGCAGTGATTTCCGGGTCCAGCGCGGCTGTCGGTTCATCAAACAACAGGACCTGAGGTTCCATCATCAGCGCGCGCGCAATGGCCACACGCTGTTGTTGACCACCGGAAAGGTGCAACGGGTAACGATCGCTGTACGGCTTCAGACGCAGACGTTCCAGCAGTTTTTCCGCGCGCGCCAGCGCCTGGTCTTTACTCAGACCCAGCACGCGGCAGGGCGCTTCAATCAGGTTTTGTTGTACCGTGAGATGGGGCCACAGGTTGTATTGCTGAAAGACCATGCCCACATTCTGGCGCAGCTCACGAATCGCCTTATCGGAAGGCGATTTTGTGAAGTCGAAATGGTTACCTGCGATAGTGAGCGTGCCGGAACGCGGCATCTCAAGCAGATTGAGTACACGCAGCAGCGAGCTTTTACCCGCCCCGCTTGGGCCAAGTAACACCAGTGTTTCGCCCTGAGGGCAATCCAGCGTGATATCGAACAGCGCCTGATGCGCGCCGTAGAAGCAGTTAATGCCGTTTAATTGAATACTCATTGACACTCGTATACTGGCAGTCTGATAGCTATTGAAGCCGCAGATACTACCTTTGACAGAATAGTTATGCAATATTTATGCGTTAAAAGTTAAATGCAAACCGCATTCTTCACTAAACATAGCACAAAATAGCGGAGTGGGTGGGCGACAAGAATAATTGTCGGCATTCTATGCAGAATGCCAGACAATTAATGGGGGTTATGATTTAACCCTCCGGGAGGATAAACAGAGAGCCCTCTGGCTATCATGTTGCCTTGCAGCGCGATGGCGCTACAGTTTACAACGCCTTATCCGGCAAACCGGGCGTTAACGGTTCTCAATCGACTGGCGTAACGTACCGGCTGGCGCATCAACGCTACCGCCCAAATAGCGGACATCGTCAATCACCCAGCACTGACCTTCATGAATCATCAACACTTCATCACGCCAGCTTTGCGTTCCCTGTTTTAGCTCCACGCGTAGCGGAATATTGCGTGCATCACTATTCGGAATGGTCGATGCGCTGGCAACGCTGGCGCTATCCGGCAGCGCAGCGCGGCTTGAGAACGGATCGCTACCCATCAGCTGACTATGGTTCTGATCACGGCTGGCATCGGTCAGTAATTTCGCCAGATTATCACTCAGGTAAGGGCGAAGGGCGGTAATGTCATTGCTACGGTGCTGGATGCGGTAATCATAAAACTGTTGAGCCACGCTGTCCGGGCCGCCTTCTACGCAGGAGCCGCTACGCGAACCATTGTCCTTGTATGCGGGGGTTACGGTCGTTGTACAGGCGCTGAGAAGCAGCGCGCAGGGAACAAGCAGGGAGAGTTTGCGGTAGCGCATAGTGATTTCCTTATTAAGCTTTCTGCATAAAAGCGATCTACGATATTCAATAATATCTTTTCAATGATAGCGTATCGGTCCGATAATGCTTTTGAGATCGAGTGCTTAGGTAAACAAGGAGACCAACATGCAGTTTTCGACAACCCCAACGCTGGAAGGCCAGAACATCGTGGAATACTGCGGTGTGGTGACCGGTGAGGCAATTCTCGGTGCTAACATTTTCCGCGATTTCTTTGCTGGTATTCGCGATATTGTCGGCGGTCGTTCCGGTGCCTATGAAAAAGAGTTACGTAAAGCCCGCGAAATCGCCTTTCAGGAACTGGGCGAACAGGCGAAAGCGCTGGGCGCAGACGCGGTGGTGGGCATCGATATCGATTACGAAACTGTCGGCAAAGACAGCAGTATGCTGATGGTGAGCGTCAGCGGTACGGCGGTGAAAACGCGCCGATGAAACGTGGGTTGTGGCTCATCGCGCTCACGCTGCTCTTAGCGGGATGCGCGGGTGAGAAAGGCATTGTCGATAAAGCCGGGTATCAACTGGATACCCGTCGACAGGCGCAGGCGGCGTATCCGCGTATTAAAGTGCTGGTCATCCATTACACCGCAGATGATTTTGATTCTTCCCTGGCGACGCTGACGGATAAAAACGTCAGCTCGCACTACCTAATTCCTGCCGTCCCTCCGCTTTATGGCGGCAAGCCGCGGATCTGGCAGCTGGTGCCTGAGCACGATCTGGCCTGGCATGCGGGGATCAGTTACTGGCGAGGCGCAACGCGTATCAACGACACCTCAATCGGCATTGAACTTGAGAATCGCGGATGGCAACAGTCTGCGGGGACAAAGTATTTCGCCCCCTTTGAGCCCGCGCAGATCCAGGCGTTGATCCCGCTCGCGAAAGAGATTGTCGCCCGCTATGACATCAAACCGCAGAATGTGGTGGCGCATGCGGATGTCGCCCCGCAGCGCAAAGACGATCCGGGGCCGCTCTTTCCGTGGCGTGAGCTGGCGGCCCAGGGCATTGGCGCGTGGCCCGATGCCGCACGGGTGACGTTTTATCTGGCGGGTCGAGCGCCGCACATGCCTGTGGATACCGCCGTACTGCTGGATTTACTGGCGCGCTACGGCTATGAGGTGAAACCCACGATGACGCCGCGCGAACAGCAACGGGTGATTACCGCGTTCCAGATGCACTTCCGCCCGGCGTTATGGAACGGCGTGGCGGATGCAGAAACGCAGGCGATTGCTGAAGCGCTGCTGGAGAAGTATGGGCAAGATTAACGCGGTAACTTACCGTGGTCGCGAAGCCAGGCGGCGGTGCGTTCAATCCCTTCATCCAGAGTAACGACGGGCTGATAACCCAGTTCTTCCTGCGCGCGGGAGGTATCCAGCGTAAAGTCGAAGTTCAGCTTCGACACGCCGTAGTGCGTTAATTTGGGCTCTTTTGCTGATTTATTGCCGAAGCGTTCCATGCTGCGCGCGATCATATCCAGCATCGGGTAGGGCACGGAGCGAATACGGCAATCAATATTTAACTCATCAATGAGCTTCTGCACGATGCTGCGTAATGTACGGTGTTCACCGTTGGTGATGTTATAGATGCGACCCGACGGCAATGAATCACAGGCTTCCTGACTGGCCAGCCACATGGCATGGATGGCGTTTTCGTAATAGGTCATGTCTACCAGCGCGCTGCCCCCGTGCGGCAACAAGATGCTGCCGTAGTGGTACATCATGTGCGCCAGGCGCGGGATAAACACCTTATCGTGAGGGCCGAACAGACTTTGCGGACGCAGCACGGTAAATCGCGTTTGCGGGTTGGCTTGCGCTAACAGGCTGACAACGTCTTCGCCAGCGGCTTTACTGCGTGCGAATTCGTTTGCGAATCGGTGAGGTCGGAAGTCCTCTTTGATGTCGCGATGGTGGTGATAATCGAAATACAGTGAGGGGGAAGAGATATGAATAAAGTTGCGCACGCCCCAGGCAACAGCCCATTCACCCAGACGACGGGTCGCACGAACATTGGCCAGATCGAAGGCTTCCTGTGTTCCCCACGGTGAGGTAAAACTGGAGCAATGCCATAGCGTGTCGATACCTGCGAGCATCACCTTGGCCTGCGAAGAGACCAGTTCGGTTAAATCCGCATGCACGAATTCCGCTCCCATCTTTTCCAGCAGCTTACCCATCGCTTCATTGCGACCGGTGGCTCTGACGCTGATGCCTTTGTTGCGCAAAAACTCAACCGCGTTTCGACCTAAGCCGCTGGTGGCGCCGGTAACCAGTACCTTCATATCAATCCACTGTGTTTAATAAAACGTCGTGCGCATTCTTCCGTGAATTACGTCTGTATGCAATGGGAAACATGAAACAATACAGTATGTTTTTATTATTAATCTGTGATTTGTTCTGCAAGTCTGGCAATACGTTTTGCCATGCCGCGAAAAATAAACAGATGTGCGGGGATCATCAGCAGCCAGTAGATAAGTCCGGGCATCCCATGCGGGTGCCACCAGGCACGCACATCTATCTGTCGGTGATCGCCTTTGTCTTCGAGCGTAAAGCTCAGACGACCCAGACCTGGGGCTTTCATGCCGAACAGTAACGTGAGCTGTTTTTCTGGCTCGACGATGATCACTTTCCAGCTGTCTACCGTATCGCCCACCTGCAAAAGTTCGCGTGCGGGTCGGCCTTTTGCCAGTTTATGACCGATCAACCTGTCCATCAGTGCCCGGGTCTGCCACAAAATATTGCCGAAGAAGTAACGTTCTTTCCCGCCGAGACGGTTCACCACCTGCCATAACGCTTTCAGACTGGCGGGAGTCTTCACAGTAAAGCCAGCTTGTTTGGCAAAATAACCGTATTCCGGACGCCAGCGGGCAAACGCCAGGGCGTCATATCCCCAGTCGCTGGAGTTCACCAGCTTTTCCTCTTCCTTCAGCGTACTGCGAACGGCATCGTCAAAGGTGATGAGCGTTTGCGGTATCAGCGCGCGCAGTGCGGTGTCATCGGCCAGCAGATCGTGTTTCAGCCCCTGTATCAAGGCTTTTGCTGTGGTGGGAGGCACCGAGGTAATAACATTTAAGAACCAGATTGATATCCAGCGGGTCGGAAAAGGGATGGGAATCAGCAGTCGGTGTTTGCCGCTGACGGCCATAAAGTGCTCAAACTGTTCCTGATAGCTCAGTACCTGCGGTCCGGCCGCTTCGAGAATACGATGTTCGCTGGCAGGATGATCCAGCAGCGCCACCAGATAGTGGAGCAAGTTTTCCAGCGCAATGGGCGTGGTGCGTGATCGTACCCAGCGCGGCGGCGTCAGCACTGGCAGGTTATAGACCATGTCGCGCATGACTTCGAAGGCGGCGGAACCGGCCCCGACAATGATTCCGGCGCGTAATTCAGTGACCGGTACGCCGGAATCACGCAGGGTTTCCGCCGTGAGCTGCCGCGCGCGCAAATGTTCAGACTGTTCATGCACGGGAGCCTGCAGCGAACTGAGAAAAATCAGCTGTTTTACTGGAGTATTTCGCAGCGCATCGCGGACGTTCAGCGCCACCTGACGTTCATGGGCGATAAAGTCACCTTTTTCGCCCATGCCGTGAACCAGATAGTAAACCGTATCGATTCCGGCCAGTAGAGGCGCGAGATTATCCGGCCAGTTCAGATCAACCTTATGGCAACTGACATTCGCCAGGTGCTGCTTTTCCAGCCGTTCAATACGACGTGCCGCCGCCAGCACCTGATGCCCCTGTTGGCTGAGTTCCTGCACCAGATGTTGACCAATATAACCACTGGCGCCAAGCACCAAAATTCGTTGCGGCACGTCTGTCTCCTTAGCGATGTAAAAAAGCGCGCCAGTGGGCGACAACATCAGCAAGCTGCTCACGCGATACGTCCAGATGCGTGACCAGACGCACAATCGGCGAGGCGTTAATGAGCACGTCTCGTGCGCGCATATAGTCGCCTAATGCGGCGGCATTCTCTTCGCCAACGCGGACAAACAGCATGTTGGTGTCGTGGCGCATCACATCCGCCCCGGCTTCGCGCAGTTGCTCTGCCATCCAGGCGGCATTGTCGTGATCGTCCTGTAAACGAGCGACGTTATTTTTCAACGCATACAGCCCGGCGGCTGCCAGAATTCCGGCCTGACGCATACCGCCGCCGGTCATCTTACGCCAGCGGGTTGCGCGTTTAATATAGTCATGGCTGCCGACCAATAAAGAACCTACCGGCGTCCCCAGACCTTTTGACAGACAGATGGTGAATGAATCGCAATACTGCGTGATCTCTTTGAGCTCGCAACCATAAGCGACCACCGCGTTGAAAATACGCGCGCCGTCAACGTGCAGCGCCAGACCGCGCTCACGGGTGAACGTCCACGCCTCTTTAAGATATTCGCGCGGCAGTACTTTCCCGTTGTGGGTGTTTTCAAGGCTGAGCAGGCGGGTACGGGCAAAATGGATATCGTCCGCTTTGATCTTTGCCGCCACTTTATCCAGCGGTAGCGTGCCGTCGGCGGCGGCATCGATAGGTTGAGGCTGAATGCTGCCCAGCACGGCAGCGCCACCGGCCTCATACAGATAATTATGCGCTCCCTGACCAGCGATATACTCTTCGCCGCGCTCGCAGTGGCTCAGTAGCGCCACCAGATTTGCCTGGGTGCCGGTAGGTAAAAAGAGCGCCGCTTCTTTGCCGGAAAGCTCAGCGGCGTACTTTTGCAACGCATTAACGGTGGGGTCATCTCCATACACATCGTCCCCGACCGGGGCGGTCATCATCGCTTCAAGCATCGCGCGACTCGGACGGGTAACGGTATCACTGCGTAAATCGATCATGGCACATTCCTGGTGTTTAAATGGCGATGTGCATTGTTTTACCTGAGCCAGTTGGTTTTTGCCAGTTCGATCACCTCGTCGCCGCGTCCGCTGATGATTGCGCGCAGCATGTACAGACTAAAACCTTTGGCCTGCTCCAGTTTAATTTGCGGTGGAATGGCCAGTTCTTCTTTCGCGACAACCACGTCGACCAGCACCGGACCGTCGATGGACATCGCCTTTTGCAGGGCTTCATCGACGTCAGCGGCTTTTTCCACACGAATACCGGGAATGCCGCAGGCTTCGGCGATGCGGGCGAAGTTGGTGTCATGCAGTTCGGTGCCGTCAGTGAGATAGCCACCGGCTTTCATTTCCATCGCCACAAATCCCAGCACGCTGTTATTGAAGACGACAATTTTTACCGGCAGTTTCATCTGCACGACTGAGAGAAAATCCCCCATTAGCATACTGAAGCCGCCGTCGCCGCACATCGCCACCACCTGACGCCCCGGCGCGGTTGCCTGTGCGCCCAGCGCCTGCGGCATCGCATTGGCCATTGAACCGTGATTAAACGATCCGAGCAGGCGGCGTTTGCCGTTCATTTTCAGGTAGCGTGCTGCCCAGACGGTTGGCGTGCCGACATCGCAGGTGAAGATGGCGTCATCGGCGGCGAAATGGCTGATTTGCTGCGCCAGATACTGCGGGTGAATGGCTTTGTCACTCGGTTTTGCCAGGTCGTCCAGCCCTTTACGCGCGTTGCGATAATGCTCCAGTGCTTTATCGAGGAAGGCGCGATCGGTTTTTTCTTCCACCAGCGGCAGCAGCGCGCGAAGCGTCGATTTGATATCGCCAACCAGCGCCATATCGACCTTGCTGTGGGCACCGATGCTGGCGGGGTTGATATCTACCTGAATAATTTTGGCGTCAGCGGGATAGAAGGCGCGATAGGGGAATTGGGTACCGAGCAGAACCAGCGTGTCGGCATTCATCATGGTATGAAATCCAGAAGAAAAACCGATAAGCCCCGTCATGCCTACATCGTAGGGGTTGTCGTATTCGACATGTTCTTTCCCGCGCAGGGCGTGAACAATCGGGGCTTTGATTTTGGCGGCAAACTCGACCAGTTCTTGATGGGCGCCCGCGCAACCGCTGCCGCACATCAGCGCAATATTGCTGGAATAACGTAACAACTGCGCCAGTTTTTTGAGCTCTTCGGCGGTGGGCGTGACAACAGGTTGCGGTACGTGGTACCAGTGCGTACTGGCGCCTTCTGGTGC
This sequence comes from Citrobacter sp. Awk 4, assembly GCF_028069725.1. Lineage (GTDB taxonomy): Bacteria > Pseudomonadota > Gammaproteobacteria > Enterobacterales > Enterobacteriaceae > Citrobacter_D. The sequence continues at coordinate 43,648 of NZ_JANEWG010000026.1, read as the reverse complement.
TGGTTTCAGGGCGACGTCGCCCGGCAGCACGATAACCGAAACGCCGCGATTCAGCACCGCCTTACGCATTGCAATCGCCAGAACTTGCGGGATCTGTTCTGGACTGGAAACCAGCTCGCAATAGTGGCTACATTCACGGAACAACTCTTGCGGGTGGGTCTCCTGGAAATAACCGCTTCCTATTTCGCTGGAGGGGATATGGGCAGCAATGGCCAGCACGGGAACGTGATTGCGATGACAATCGAACAGACCGTTAATCAGATGCAGGTTGCCTGGCCCACAGGAGCCCGCACACACCGCCAGTTCGCCCGTCAGTTGCGCCTCTGCACCGGCGGCAAAGGCCGCCACTTCCTCATGGCGGGTCGACATCCATTCGATTGTTCCCATACGATTAAGGCTGTCACTCAGACCGTTCAGTGAATCGCCCGTCACACCCCAGATACGTTTCACGCCAGCCTGTTCAAGGGTTTTGGCAATAAAAGCCGCAACGGTTTGTTTCATGGTTTTCCATCTCCTGTAAATGTGATACCGGTTACAAGTCTAGTCGAAGATGGCGGTTGTGCTTTTTATTTTCCCTTTATTTTGTATGGGTTTAACACCTTGTACCGCTGTGCAATACATAAAAAAACGGCCACCGTTTCCGATGACCGTTTCCGTTGTGAGCGGGATAAGGCAAGTCTTACGCGAGGACTAAATCACCTTGTGGATGGCAGGAACACGCCAGTACATACCCTTCGGCGATCTCTGCATCGGTCAGCGTCATGGTGCTGGTGACAGTGTAGTTACCGTCCACCACTTTGGTTTTGCAGCAACCGCATACACCGGCACGGCAGGCGACGGTGAGTGGTATGTTATTGCTTTCCATTGCTTCCAGCAGCGTGGTGCCGACCGGCGCATAAAACGCTTTCGCGGGTTGTAGCTTTGTGAACTTCAGACCCTCGGTTGCGGCTTCAGCGACAGGCGTGAAGAACTTCTCTTTAAAGAAGCGGGTGACGCCGAGCGCTTTCACTTCCTGCTCAACCAGATCCATATACGGCGCCGGACCACAGGTCATGACGGTACGAGACGTCAGATCAGGGACGCGTTGCAGCAGTTCAGTGGTCAGGCGGCCTGAGACAAAACCGTCGGTGGCATCGTTTTCAGCGACCAGCGTCACCGGATACTGACGCCACTCCTGCGCAAAAATGACATCCTGCGGCGAGCGCACGTTATAGATGACCTGCACATCGGCCTGCGGGCGATACTTTGCCAACCAACGGCGCATCGACATGACAGGCGTCACACCGCATCCCGCCGCCAGCATCAGGAATTTCTCTTCGGCTTTATCTTCGCAGGTAAAGTCGCCCATCGCATCGGATAGCCACAGATAGTCGCCGCGTTTGACATCACGGGTTAACCACTGTGAGCCCGCGCCGTCATCAATACGGCGAACGGTCAGCGTAATGTACTCACTGACGCCCGGTGTGGAAGAGAGGGTGTATGCACGCAGTGTCTCTGCCGAGTTGCGTACGCTGACCAGCGCATACTGTCCGGCGCGGTACGGATAATAGTCGTGGCACAGCAACGAAATCGTCCATACATCCGGGGTTTCCTGATGAATGTGATGAACCTGCATCCGCCATGGGCACTGATGGGTTGGCATTGTCATGATGTAACTCCTTACGCGCTCAGCAGTTGCTTCATATCTTCTTCAACGGTGGTGACGGAACGCAGACCAAATTTCTCATTGAGTACGGCCAGCAGATCCGGGGTGAAGAAGCCTGGCGCTGTAGGGCCGGTGACGATGTTTTTCACACCCAATGACAGCAGAGTCAGCAGGATCACAATTGCTTTTTGTTCGAACCAGGACAGGACCAGAGACAGCGGCAGATCGTTCACGCCACAGCCCAGTTTTTCCGCCAGCGTGACCGCCAGAATAATGGCTGAGTAAGCGTCATTACACTGACCGGCATCCACCAGACGCGGCAGACCTTCGATATCGCCGAAGTCCAGTTTGTTGAAGCGGTATTTGCCACAGGCCAGGGTCAGGATCAGACAGTCGTCCGGTACGCTGGTGGCGAAATCGGTGAAGTAGTTACGTTCACCGCGCGCGCCGTCGCAGCCGCCGACCAGGAAGATGTGACGCAGTTTTTCACGGCTCACCAGATCGATAAGCGTATCCGCAGCGCCCAGCAGGGTCTGACGACCGAAACCAACGGTGATCAGGTGTGGGATCTCACTGTACGGGAAGCCTGCCATCTGTTGCGCCTGCGCGATGATCGGAGCGAAATTGTCGCCTTCAAGGTGGCTAACGCCCGGCCAACCGACGATGCTGCGGGTCCAGATACGGTCGTCATACGCGCCCACAGTCGGGTCGATGATGCAGTTAGATGTCATCACGATAGGGCCTGGGAAGCGGGCGAATTCAACCTGCTGGTTCTGCCAGCCGCTACCGTAGTTACCGATCAGGTGTTTGAATTTACGCAGTTCCGGATAACCGTGCGCAGGTAGCATTTCGCCGTGGGTATAGACGTTAACGCCGGTGCCTTCAGTTTGCTCAAGCAGGTTGTAGAGATCTTTCAGGTCGTGACCGGAGATCAGAATACATTTACCTTCGGTGGCTTTAACGTTGACCTGAGTCGGGGTTGGGTGACCGTATTTGGTGGTTTCACCGGTATCCAGAATGCTCATCACTTTGAAGTTCATCTGGCCAATTTCCATCGAACACTCCAGCAGAGCGTTCATATCGGCAGGCCAGGTGCCCAGCCACGCCATGATTTTGTGGTACTGCGCATAGATTTCGTTATCGTACTGACCGAGAACGTGCGCGTGCTCCATGTAAGCAGCGGCACCTTTCAGGCCGTACAGGCAAAGCAGACGCAGGCCGAGAATGTTCTCGCCAATGGCGGCTTTGTCTTTATTCGGGGTAAATTCAGCGGCCTGACGTTGCAGTGCGCCCAGATCGTCGCTCGCCAGTTGCAGATCAGCCATCGAATTGCTGACGGAGGCGTTGGCATCGATGTTCAGACACTGCGCTTTCAGCGCTTCACGCATCGCGATGGCTTCGCGGGCGTAGCCGACAATGCGGGGGGAATCGAAGTTAACGTTGGTCAGCGTGGAGAAAAACGCACGCGGTGCAAAGTTATCAATCTCGTGGTCAATGATGCCGTATTCACGGGCTTTAACGGCCCATGCAGACAGACCTTGTAGGGAGGCAATCAGCAGATCCTGCAGATCGGAGGTTTCAGCCGTTTTACCGCACATACCCTGCGCGTAAGAGCAGCCGTTTCCTGCCGGAGTACGGATGGTTTGTTCACATTGCACACAAAACATGGTCACACCTTTTAAAGTTATATTTAATATACACCTTTAAGATTATGCTTGTGCGCGAGGGGATAAAAGGGATTTCTGATACAACTTGCAGGGAGATTGATTTAGCGCAATTTTGGCGGCAGGAGTCTGCCGCCGGGCAACAATCAGGCGGAGAAAAACGCCATCAGTATGGGAACCAGCAAACTCAGAATAAAGCCGTGCACAATCGCGGCTGGGACCATCTCCAGACCGCCTGTACGCTGTAAAACGGGCAGGGTAAAGTCCATCGACGTGGCGCCGCACAAGCCTAAGGCGGTAGAACGGCTACGACGAACTAAACCAGGGATCAACATAATGGCGATAAGCTCTCGCGCCAGATCGTTAAAGAAGGCGGAACTGCCAATAACCGGGCCGAAGGATTCGGTGAGCAGGATACCGGAAAGGGAATACCAGCCGAAACCCGACGCCATGGCCAGCGCGGTGTTGAGAGGCAGGTCGAGAATAAATGCATTGATCAGGCCACCCACCAGGGAACTGGCGACCACCACCACCGCGACAATCATTCCCCGACGATTGAGCACAATTTGTTTCAGGGTCATGCCGCTGTTGCGTAATTGAATCCCCACCAGGAACAATAAAAAGATCAGCGTATATTCGCTGGCTTCGGTCGCGTGTTGCAAAAAGGCCAGCCCGCTGAGCCCAAGCGCAAAGCCAAGCACCACCACGCCGCATAATTTAAGTGACTCCAGCGCCATGGCAATACGCGACGGTAGTTTTTCCTGCTGGTGGTTGTGCCGCCACGGTAAAGAGCGTTCCAGCCACAGTAAGGCGGCAATATTACACAGCAAAATAACGGTAATACTGACGGCAGAGTAATAAAAAATAGAGAGCAGATTACTGGCGAGATTATCCAAAAACGCCAGACTAATACCCATAAAGAAAAGGATGAGATAAACCATCCAGCTCAACAAGCGATTGATCAGGATTAATGCGGGTTTATGCCGAAGGGGAACGAAGTAGCCCATCATCAGCGGCAGCAGAATAATTAAGAGTCCTGAAAACATGAACAGCGGGGTCCTTTAATGAGTATCTGTTTAGCGCCAGTGACACTACCCAATAAAGGTCTGGCAGTCAAAGAGCAAAATAAAAGCCGGGAGGCGGTTACGCCTTACCCGGCTTACATTCTTATGCAATTTGTGGACCTGTAGGTCAGATAAGCGAATCGCCATCTGATGCCACAGCGCGCGCACTATCAGTATCCGTGTCGCGTTTTTCCAGCAGTGTGCGGTAGATAAGACCGCCGAGGATGCCGCCGATGATTGGCATCACCCAGAACAACCACAGCTGTTCCAGCGCCCAACCGCCCTGGAAGATAGCGACAGCGGTGCTACGCGCCGGGTTGACGGACGTATTGGTCACCGGAATACTGATTAAGTGAATCAGGGTAAGCGCAAGACCAATCGCAATTGGGGCAAAGCCTGCCGGAGCGAGTTTATCTGTTGTACCGTGAATCACTAATAAGAAACCGGCGGTCAGGACAATTTCAATGACAATGGCGGAAAGCATAGAGTAGCCGCCTGGTGAATGTTCACCATAGCCGTTTGAGGCAAATCCACTTGCGGTCGCATCAAAGCCCGCTTTACCGCTGGCAATAAGATAAAGTACCGCCGCCGCAATAATGCCGCCGACCACCTGAGCGATGATATAACCGATAACGTCTTTTGTCGGAAAACGACCGCCGGCCCATAAACCTAATGTCACAGCCGGGTTAAAATGGCCACCCGAAATATGACCAACAGCAAATGCCATAGTTAACACAGTCAGACCAAATGCCAGCGCAACACCGGCAAATCCAATACCTAATTCAGGAAATGCTGCTGCCAGAACGGCACTCCCGCAACCACCAAAAACAAGCCAGAATGTACCAAAACATTCGGCCGCTAATTTTCTGAACATATCCACCTCAATTTAAAAAATTGGTCATGATTTCTCATACCAACCGTATTTATCGCCATAAAAGGGTGACGATAGAATGCATGAACCGGTATTTTAAAAACGATCGCCACCCAATCACCAGTTAAATAAATCTACGAAATTTGATTTAGGGCAATGTGCAGTTATTCCTTACGCCAATTTTCCATAGACACAGTGTAGTGCATTTCCACCCAAAGATAGTTTTAGTGAAATCGATATAATTCACTAACTTAACTATTATATTGTTCTATTATTCTTGAAATATTTCATAACGAAGTATTCTGTGTGATTCGTACACTATTCAATCAGTTGCCTGTTGCGAACGTACGGGCATCACATCAGCCGTGAGATTTTACCGTTATACTGCGGATAGCTTAATGGATTAGTGACTCTTTTCTGGAGGAAACATGATTCTCGAACGCGTTGAGATTGTAGGTTTTCGCGGGATCAATCGACTGTCGTTGATGCTGGAGCAAAACAACGTACTGATTGGGGAGAACGCCTGGGGTAAATCCAGTTTGCTGGACGCGCTGACCCTGTTGCTGTCGCCGGAATCCGATCTTTATCATTTCGTTCGCGAAGATTTCTGGTTTCCTCCCGGCGATATCCAGGATCGGGAACACCATCTGCATATCATTCTCACGTTTCGCGAATCGCAACCTGGTCGCCACCGGGTGCGTCGTTACCGCCCGCTGGCCGACTGCTGGACACCTTGCCGGGACGACTATCACCGCATTTTTTATCGTCTGGAAGGTGAATGCGGTGAAGACGACAGTGTCATGACTCTGCGCAGTTTCCTGGATGGCGATGGGCATCCATTACCCGTTGACGATATTAACGACCAGGCTCGACATCTTATTCGCCTGATGCCGGTACTGCGTCTGCGCGATGCGCGTTTTATGCGCCGGATCCGTAACGGTACGGTGCCCGATATGCCCGATGTGGAAGTGACCGCAAGACAGCTGGATTTTCTGGCCCGGGAACTGGCAATGCGCCCCCAGAATCTGACCGATGGTCAGATACGCCAGGGGCTGTCGGCGATGGTGCAATTGCTGGAACATTACTTCTCTGAGCAAGGTGCCGGGCAATCACGCTATCGGCTGATGCGTCGGCGTTCGAACAATGAACAGCGAAGCTGGCGGTATCTGGACATCATCAACCGGATGATCGACAAACCCGGCGGGCGTACCCATCGGGTGATTCTGCTGGGGCTGTTTTCGACGTTATTACAGGCAAAAGGTACCCTGAGGTTAGATAAAGATGCGCGGCCGCTGTTGCTGGTAGAAGACCCGGAAACGCGGTTACATCCCATTATGTTGTCGGTCGCCTGGCAACTGTTGAATCTTCTGCCGCTGCAACGTGTAGCCACCACCAATTCTGGTGAGCTGCTGTCACTCACGCCGGTGGAACATGTTGTTCGCCTGGTGCGTGAGTCATCGCGCGTGGCGGCGTGGCGCCTGGGGCCCGGTGGGTTGAGTGCGGAAGATGGACGACGCATTGCGTTTCATATTCGTTTCAATCGCTCCTCTTCATTATTTGCGCGCTGTTGGTTGCTGGTCGAGGGTGAAACCGAAACCTGGGTTATCAACGAACTGGCGCGTCAATGCGGACATCACTTTGATGCTGAAGGGATTAAAGTGATTGAGTTTGCCCAGTCTGGTTTAAAGCCACTGGTGAAATTCGCCCGACGTATGGGGATTGAGTGGCATGTGCTGGTAGACGGCGATGAAGCAGGGAAAAAATATGCCGCGACGGTGCGTGGCTTGCTCGATAACGATCGGGAAGCGGAGCGTGAGCATCTCACCGCACTGCCTGCGCTGGATATGGAACACTTTATGTACCGGCAGGGATTTTCAGATGTCTTTCACCGGGTGGCGCAGATCCCGGAAAATATTCCGATGAACATGCGCAAGATTATTTCGAAAGCGATCCATCGCTCATCGAAACCGGATCTCGCCATTGAAGTGGCTATGGAAGCGGGGCGGCGCGGCGTAGATGCGGTACCGACCCTGTTCAAAAAGATGTTCTCACGCGTGCTCTGGCTGGCGCGTGGCCGGGCTGATTAACGGCGGAATAACCCGGCCATTTGCGCCTGAATAGCGTCCAGCATTTGATAGCGACGACGGTATTCAGCGCGTTTCTTGCTGGCGATTTCCGCTATCTCCTTACGCGTGAGCGTACAGGGAAGGTGGTAATACCCTTTCTCATCGCATTCCCCTCCGCAGGCCGTCCAAAAGGCATTGTAGTCTGCGTGGATGTTGTCCTCTTTATCGCGATAGCGCAGGCTACGGTAGATGTGCGTCTCGTTGCTGACCGCAAGAATTTGTTGGACCTGTAAACGTTCGGCGAATCGGCATACGGCCTCCATCACCAGGCGTTTGGGAAATAATCCATGACACGATTTGGTCGCGCTTTGAATGGCTTCATGGGGGAGTTCGCGCTTGCCGCCCTGTAACCCGCCAATAAACAGAGTCCGTTTCCCCTGATATTCACATAGCGTGAACGTTATTTCCGCCAGCGTATCCCCGTCACCGTTACGCACCAGTAGGGTGCTGTCACCCTCTTTATCGAGAGAGATCATCATGGTCAGCTCAAGGGTAAAGAGTTCCCCATTTTTACCTTCCAGTTGCGCCAGTTGCAGCCCGGATGTATTCATATATGTTCTTAATTCTTCGGGCGTCATAAACGTATGTAGCAGGGCGTAATGATAACGCAATGCTTCCAGTAATTGTTTCCGGCCCATATTTGCCGCAAGGTAGGGGCGATGAAGGCGAACCGGGAGTCGCGGCTGTCGCGTTAGTAAGACGTTCAGATCCGGCCACTGTGAAAGTTCAGTCATCCATTCGCGACTCAAACGGGGCATCAACAGGGAGCGCAACATAAATTTCCGCCGGAAACTGCGTTGATGCCAGAATTTCCCCGGGCGCCACAGGCCGCGGGTCAGACTGAAAAATAACCCCAGGCTCGTCATGGGGCGAGAAGGAGAGAAGGCATTTTCGGTGAGCTGCGACATATTCAACCATCCAATAAAAGGGTGTCGCATGGATTTCACCATCAGCAAACTTAACCAAATATCAATAACTCTGTTACTCTCATTGCCTTTCAATACTTGTTTATTATTGGTTGATGTTGGCTCAATCACTCTGGCGCAATAGACGGGGAATTCAGGATTTTTATGAACAACAAGGGAAAGCTTAAAAAGCGGTATCTGCTGGCGATAGTGGTCATTATCGTGGGGGGGATTGCTGCCTGGAGAACACTGAATGCGCCGCTGCCTAATTATCAGACGCTGATCGTTCGTCCCGGTGACCTTCAGCAAAGCGTACTCGCTACCGGGAAACTGGATGCGTTGCGTAAAGTGGATGTCGGGGCGCAGGTTAGCGGGCAATTGAAGACGCTGTCGGTGGCCATTGGCGATAAAGTTAAAAAAGATCAGCTACTCGGCGTTATCGATCCTGAACAGGCGCAAAACCAGATTAAAGAAGTCGAAGCCACGTTGATGGAATTGCGCGCTCAGCGACTTCAGGCGCAAGCCGAATGGAAACTGGCGCGTGTGACGCTCTCTCGCCAACAGCAACTGGCAAAAACACAGGCCGTCTCGCAGCAGGATCTGGACACTGCCACCACCGAGTTGGCCGTTAAGCAGGCGCAAATCGGCACCATTGACGCGCAAATTAAGCGCAATCAGGCATCACTGGATACCGCGAAAACCAACCTGGATTACACCCGTATTGTGGCACCGATGGCGGGGGAAGTGACGCAAATCACGACTCTGCAAGGACAGACCGTGATCGCCGCCCAACAGGCGCCGAACATCCTGACGCTGGCGGATATGAGCACGATGCTGGTGAAAGCGCAGGTGTCAGAAGCGGATGTCATTCATTTGAAACCGGGGCAAAAAGCCTGGTTTACCGTGCTTGGCGATCCTCAGACCCGCTACGAAGGCGCGCTGAAAGATGTTCTGCCGACGCCTGAAAAAGTCAACGATGCCATTTTCTACTATGCCCGTTTTGAAGTGCCTAATCCGAATGGCATTTTACGTCTCGACATGACGGCTCAGGTCCATATTCAGCTTACCGACATTAAAAATGTCCTGACCATTCCACTCTCTGCGCTGGGCGACCCGATTGGAAACAATCGCTACAAAGTCACCCTGCTGCGCAACGGCGAAACTCGTGAACGGGAAGTGTCGATTGGCTCGCGTAATGATACCGATGTGGAGATTGTCAAAGGCCTGGAAGAGGGAGATGAAGTGGTTACCGGTGAGGGCAAACCGGGAGTCGCCCAATGACGGCATTGCTTGAACTGAACGACATTCGCCGTAGCTATCCGTCGGGTGAAGAGCAGGTGGAGGTGCTGAAAGGCATCTCGCTGCACATTCAGGCGGGTGAAATGGTGGCGATTGTCGGTGCTTCAGGCTCGGGTAAATCCACGCTGATGAATATTCTGGGGTGCCTGGATAAACCGACCAGCGGTACCTATCGGGTGGCGGGGCGGGATGTTTCTACCCTCGACAGAGACGCGCTGGCGCAGTTACGGCGTGAACACTTCGGTTTTATTTTCCAGCGTTATCATCTGCTTTCACATTTGACGGCGACGCAAAACGTTGAGGTGCCTGCGGTGTATGCCGGAACCGAGCGTAAACAGCGACTGGCGCGCGCTCAGGATCTCCTGCAACGGCTGGGGCTGGGGGATCGTGTCGACTACCATCCCTCTCAGCTTTCAGGCGGGCAACAGCAGCGTGTCAGTATCGCCCGTGCGCTAATGAACGGCGGACAGGTTATTCTTGCGGATGAGCCCACGGGGGCGCTGGACAGCCATTCTGGCGAAGAGGTAATGGCGATCTTGCATCAACTGCGCGATCGCGGTCATACGGTCATTATCGTCACTCACGATCCGCAGGTTGCGGCACAGGCTGAACGGGTGATAGAAATTCGCGATGGCGAGATCGTCCGTAATCCGCCGTCGCAAAAAACAGACATCGGTGAGAGTATCACCGAATCTGCCGTTAAGACCGCCTCCGGCTGGAATCAGTTTGTCAGCGGTTTTCGCGAGGCGCTGACCATGGCGTGGCTGGCAATGGCGGCCAACAAAATGCGCACGTTGCTCACGATGCTGGGGATCATCATTGGTATCGCATCGGTGGTGTCGATTGTGGTGGTGGGCGATGCGGCAAAGCAACTGGTGCTGGCGGATATTCGCTCCATCGGGACCAATACTATTGATATCTATCCCGGCAAAGATTTTGGTGATGACGATCCGCAGTATCAGCAGGCACTGAAATACGACGATTTGACGGCGATTCAAAAACAGCCCTGGGTCAGTTCCGCGACGCCTGCGGTTTCGCAGAATCTGCGCTTACGTTACGCAAATATCGATGTGGCGGCCAGCGCCAATGGCGTCAGTGGGGACTATTTTAACGTTTACGGGATGAGTTTCAGCGAAGGAAATACCTTCAATCGTGAACAGCTAAACGGGCGGGCGCAGGTGGTGGTTCTGGACAGCAACACCCGGCGCCAGCTATTTCCGAACAAAACCACCGTGGTGGGCGAAGTGATCCTGGTCGGCAATATGCCTGCTACGGTGATTGGCGTAGCGGAAGAGAAACAGTCGATGTTCGGTAGCAGCAAAATCCTCAGAGTCTGGCTGCCGTATAGCACGATGTCAGGGCGGGTGATGGGGCAATCCTGGCTGAATTCGATTACGGTTCGCGTGAAAGAAGGCTTCGGGAGTGAGCAGGCGGAACAACAGCTCACCCGCCTGTTGACGTTACGCCACGGTAAAAAGGATTTCTTCACCTGGAACATGGACGGCGTCCTGAAAACGGCCGAAAAGACCACCCGTACCCTGCAACTGTTTCTGACTCTGGTGGCGGTGATCTCGCTGGTTGTTGGTGGGATTGGCGTCATGAACATCATGCTGGTTTCGGTGACGGAACGTACGCGGGAGATAGGGATCCGGATGGCGGTGGGCGCGCGTGCCAGCGACGTGTTACAGCAGTTCTTAATTGAAGCGGTATTGGTGTGCCTGGTGGGCGGAGCCTTAGGCATTGGCCTGTCGATGTTGATCGCTTTTACGCTGCAACTGTTTTTACCCGGTTGGGAAATCGGCTTCTCGCCGATAGCCCTGATTACCGCTTTTTTGTGTTCAACATTTACCGGGATTTTATTCGGTTGGTTACCGGCGCGAAACGCCGCCCGACTGGATCCCGTCGATGCGCTGGCCAGGGAATAATGTGTTGTATTTCTTCAAAAAGAAAAATGCCAGCCCAGGGGGCTGGCATTTTGACTGCAGGATGTACACAATGAGACAGAAGAGCTATGCGACAGCTTCTGCTTCAATGATAGGCACGATGACACTGGCGTGATTGCCTTTTGGCCCCTGGTGAACATCAAACTGGACAGATTGTCCGGCTTTTAGCGTTCTGTAACCATCCATCTGGATGGTAGAGTAATGGGCGAAAATATCTTCGCCGCCGCCTTCAGGGCAAATGAAACCAAACCCTTTGGCATTGTTGAACCACTTAACAGTACCCGTTTCCATGCTTCGACATCCTTCGTAAATCTTATATAAGTAAGATGGAATGAACCGGTGGTAGAGTGGAGGCTGTTCAAAACCTCGCCAACTCTCGAAAGTACAATTTAGAGAAATCAGGCGAGCCGTCAAGCATTTGGCGGGGGGGGTAGGGTAAAAATGAATCAAAATTTTGAAGCAGTTAACGCTATTGCCGGGGAATGTGACAGATGTCGCGGATGACAGTAATAGATGATAGTTATCTATTAATTGAGGTAAATTGCTTGTGCGCATAAGCTCTTGTCAGCGGCAGAGTAACTGCCGGCAACCGTAACCGAAGATGACGACTGACAATGGGTAAGACGAAAGACTGGCTGGATTTTGACCAGCTTGCGGAAGATAAAGTGCGCGACGCGCTAAAACCGCCATCTATGTATAAAGTGATATTAGTCAATGATGATTACACTCCGATGGAGTTTGTTATTGACGTGTTACAAAAATTCTTTTCTTATGATGTAGAACGTGCAACTCAATTGATGCTCGCCGTTCACTACCAGGGTAAGGCCATTTGCGGAGTCTTTACCGCCGAGGTTGCAGAAACCAAAGTGGCGATGGTGAACAGGTATGCGAGGGAGAACGAGCATCCATTGCTGTGTACGCTGGAAAAAGCCTGAATGCAGGCATAAAAATTGGGGGAGGTGCCTATGCTCAATCAAGAACTGGAACTCAGTTTAAACATGGCTTTCGCCAGAGCGCGCGAGCACCGTCATGAGTTTATGACCGTCGAGCACTTGTTACTGGCGTTGCTCAGTAACCCATCAGCCCGCGAAGCGCTGGAAGCGTGTTCCGTGGATCTGGTTGCGCTCCGTCAGGAACTCGAAGCCTTCATTGAACAAACCACACCCGTTCTGCCTGCCAGCGAAGAAGAACGCGACACGCAGCCGACGTTGAGTTTTCAGCGTGTGCTGCAACGCGCCGTCTTCCACGTTCAGTCCTCCGGTCGCAGTGAAGTTACCGGCGCTAACGTACTGGTCGCTATTTTCAGCGAACAGGAATCACAAGCGGCCTATCTGCTGCGTAAGCATGAAGTCAGCCGTCTTGATGTGGTGAACTTTATTTCTCACGGAACACGTAAAGATGAGCCGAGTCAGTCTTCTGATTCCGGCAACCAACCCAATAACGAAGAGCAAGCTGGCGGGGAGGAACGTATGGAGAACTTCACGACTAACCTTAACCAGCTTGCGCGCGTGGGGGGAATCGACCCGCTGATTGGCCGCGATAAAGAGCTGGAGCGCGCCATTCAGGTTCTGTGCCGCCGTCGTAAAAATAACCCGCTGCTGGTGGGGGAATCCGGTGTCGGTAAAACGGCGATTGCGGAAGGGCTGGCCTGGCGTATTGTCCAGGGCGATGTGCCGGAAGTGATGGCAGATTGCACCCTCTACTCACTGGATATTGGCTCGCTGCTGGCGGGGACCAAATATCGCGGTGACTTTGAAAAACGCTTTAAAGCGTTGCTGAAACAGCTGGAACAGGACACCAATAGCATCCTGTTCATCGATGAGATCCACACCATTATTGGCGCGGGAGCGGCATCGGGCGGCCAGGTGGATGCGGCAAACCTGATCAAACCGTTACTCTCCAGCGGCAAGATCCGCGTGATCGGTTCGACAACCTATCAGGAATTTAGCAACATTTTCGAGAAAGACCGTGCTCTGGCGCGTCGCTTCCAGAAAATCGATATTACTGAGCCGTCGGTGGAAGAGACCGTACAGATTATTAACGGTCTGAAACCGAAGTATGAAGCACACCATGATGTTCGCTATACCGCGAAAGCGGTGCGGGCGGCGGTAGAACTGGCGGTGAAATATATCAATGACCGTCATCTGCCGGATAAAGCGATTGACGTGATCGACGAAGCGGGCGCGCGTGCGCGTCTGATGCCGGTCAGTAAGCGCAAGAAAACCGTCAACGTGGCGGATATTGAATCCGTGGTGGCGCGTATTGCGCGTATCCCTGAGAAGAGCGTCTCGCAAAGCGATCGCGATACGCTGAGAAATCTCGGCGACCGTCTGAAAATGTTGGTCTTTGGACAGGATAAAGCCATTGAGGCGCTGACCGAAGCCATCAAGATGAGCCGCGCGGGACTGGGACACGAGCATAAGCCTGTCGGTTCATTCCTGTTCGCAGGGCCTACTGGCGTGGGTAAAACCGAGGTCACGGTACAGCTCTCCAAAGCGCTGGGGATCGAACTGCTGCGCTTTGATATGTCCGAGTATATGGAGCGTCACACTGTCAGCCGTTTGATCGGTGCGCCTCCGGGATATGTCGGTTTCGATCAGGGCGGTTTGCTGACGGATGCGGTAATTAAACATCCGCATGCCGTGTTGCTGCTGGACGAAATCGAGAAGGCGCACCCGGATGTCTTTAACCTGCTGTTGCAGGTGATGGATAACGGTACGCTGACCGATAATAACGGGCGTAAAGCGGATTTCCGCAACGTGGTGCTGGTGATGACCACCAACGCCGGCGTGCGTGAAACTGAGCGTAAATCCATTGGCCTCATTCATCAGGACAACAGTACGGATGCGATGGGGGAGATTAAGAAAGTCTTTACGCCGGAATTCCGTAACCGTCTCGACAATATTATCTGGTTCGATCACTTGTCTACCGAGGTGATTCATCAGGTTGTTGATAAGTTTATTGTCGAGTTGCAGGTTCAACTGGATCAGAAAGGCGTCTCCCTGGAAGTTAGCCAGGAAGCGCGTAACTGGCTGGCTGAGAAAGGCTACGACCGGGCAATGGGCGCACGTCCAATGACTCGCGTGGTGCAGGACAACCTGAAAAAACCGCTGGCTAACGAGTTGCTGTTTGGCTCGCTGGTGGACGGCGGCCAGGTGACTGTCGCCCTGGATAAAGAGAAGAATGAGCTGACGTATGGTTTCCAGAGTGCGCAAAAGCACAAGCCAGAAGCCGCGCATTAATCTCTTATCGTCTGATGAACCGGGCCTCTGCGCCCGGTTTTTTTATGCCTTTTTTATGCCGCCATCCGGCAATAATCGCAGGTACGATACTGCAGGCGTATGCAACAGGCGAAAAAAAAGCCCGTACTTTCGTACGAGCTCTTTCTTAAATATGGCGGTGAGGGGGATTGACTCGCTTCGCTCGCCCTGACGGGCAGCCCACTCACTGCGTTCGTGGTCTGTCCAACAGGCTGCGCCAGTTGTCGAACCCCGGTCGGGAGTTCTCATCCCCCCCGGCGTGTGCAACAGGCGAAAAAAAAGCCCGTACTTTCGTACGAGCTCTTTCTCGAATATGGCGGTGAGGGGGATTGACTCGCTTCGCTCGCCCTGACGGGCAGCCCACTCACTGCGTTCGTGGTCTGTCCAACAGGCTGCGCCAGTTGTCGAACCCCGGTCGGGAGTTCTCATCCCCCCCGGCGTGTGCAACAGGCGAAAAAAAAGCCCGTACTTTCGTACGAGCTCTTTCTCGAATATGGCGGTGAGGGGGGGATTCGAACCCCCGATACGTTGCCGTATACACACTTTCCAGGCGTGCTCCTTCAGCCACTCGGACACCTCACCATATTGTTTTGCTGCCTGACCGCTTGGGGGGCAACGGGGCGCTACTATAGGGAGTTGCGCTAAAACGGTCAAGCAGTATTTACGCTTTCACTCTCGTTTGGTTACGCAGTGTACATCTACCTGTCCGACGCGGTGCATTGGTGTGGATCTCCGGCATTGGTATATCGCCTACGGTCTGGCATAAACCGCTCTGGTGGTTGATCAACAGCGTCACGGAATCATTCACATCAATAACCGGACGCAAGCCATTAAAATTAGCAGGACTGGACAGGATGTTCTCCTCAATGTTTCAGATTTGGCCAAAACGACCAGCGTTAAAATCGCGGACAGCCTCAGCGATCTCTTGCTTTGTGTTCATCACAAAGGGGCCATAACCGACAATCGGTTCATTTAACGGTTCCCCCGCCAGCAACAAAACGGTAGCGTCGCTGTTGGCGTCGAGATGGAAGGCTTCTTCCTGCTGGCTGAGCACCGCCATTTGCGCTTCATTGACTGGCGTGGTGCCATTTACCGTAATGCTGCCTTTCAGGACAATCAGCGCGGTGCTCCAGCCCGCAGGCTGGGAAAGCGTGATGTCGCAGCCTCGCTGTAAACGCATATCCCAGACATTCATCGGCGAGAAGGTGTGTGCCGGGCCTTTTGTTTCCTGGAAGTCGCCTGCGATGATCCGCGCCGTGCCAGCCTCGCCAGGTAAAGCTACAGTGGGAATTAACGCATTGCTGATACTCTGGTAGCCCGCAGCGGTCATTTTGTCTTTGGCGGGCAAGTTCACCCACAACTGCACCATCTCCAGCTCTCCCCCGCGTTCAGTAAAGGCCGAAGAGTGAAATTCTTCGTGCAGAATGCCTGCGCCCGCCGTCATCCACTGCACGTCACCTGGACCGATGATGCCGCCGCGACCGGTTGAATCGCGGTGCTCAACTTCACCGCTGTAAACAATCGTGACGGTTTCGAATCCACGGTGAGGATGTTCGCCAACGCCGCGTTTTTCAGCGCCAGGCGCAAAGGTGTAGGGGCCTGCGTAATCCAGAAGCAGGAACGGGCTCAACGACTGCGCATGGGACTGGTAAGAGAACAGCGAACGAACCGGAAATCCATTGCCAACCCAGTGCGGGCGTGGTGCGGTATAGACACCTGTTATGTGTTTCATCTTGATCTCCTCGATGGCTGACTAGTATTGCAAATAAGCTTATATTTATGACAATGATGTGTGTAGTGGCTTAAATGGCATTGACTGTTCTATAAATGGGACAATAAAAATGAAACCGGATCTCAATGATTTTGCGTGGTTTGTTCATGTCGTCGAGGAGGGGGGATTTGCCGCAGCGGGTCGCGCGCTTGATGAACCGAAGTCAAAACTCAGTCGGCGTATTGCACAACTTGAGGAGCGTCTGGGGGTCAGGTTGATTCAGCGTACGACACGGCAGTTCAATGTAACTGAAGTCGGGCAGACGTTTTATGAACATTGCAAAGCGATGCTGGTTGAGGCACAAGCGGCGCAAGATGCTATCGCTGCGCTACAGGTTGAGCCGCGCGGTGTGGTGAAGCTGACCTGTCCCGTCACGTTGCTGCACGCGCATATCGGTCCGATGCTGGCAAAATTTTTGGCGCGCTATCCTGATGTTTCACTGCAACTGGAAGCAACCAATCGCCGTGTTGATGTGGTGGGTGAGGGGATTGATATTGCGATTCGCGTCAGGCCGCGTCCTTTTGAAGATAGCGATCTGGTGATGCGCGTATTATCCGATCGTGGACATCGTCTGTTTGCCAGCCCGAGATTGATCGCCCGGATGGGACCTCTTTCTTCCCCTGCCGGGCTTAACAATTGGCCGGGGCTGGGTCTTGCTGCCGGGAAACATGCGCACCGATGGGAATTGTTTGGGCCTGAAGGGGCGAGGGCCGAAGTGCATTTTACGCCGCGTTTGATTACCACCGATATGCTGGCGTTACGTGAGGCGGCTGTCGCGGGTGTTGGCATTGTACAGTTACCGATTTTGATGGTCAAAGAGCAACTGGCTACCGGTGAACTGGTGGCTTTACTGGATGGCTGGGAGCCGAAAAGGGAGGTTATCCACGCAGTATTTCCTTCGCGTCGTGGATTGCTGCCTTCTGTACGTGCATTAGTGGACTTCTTAATGGAAGAATATGCGCGGATGATAGAAGATTAACGCGCGACATTGCGCCCACAAAAAAGGCCGGATAGACCGACCTTTTATTATCTTTACGCCATGTTGGCGTGAAAACAATCAGCGACTACGGAAGACAATGCGGCCTTTGCTCAGGTCGTACGGGGTCAGCTCAACAGTCACTTTGTCGCCCGTCAGGATGCGGATATAGTTTTTACGCATTTTACCGGAGATGTGTGCAGTAACCACGTGACCGTTTTCTAACTCTACGCGGAACATGGTATTAGGTAACGTTTCAAGAACGGTACCCTGCATTTCAATATTGTCTTCTTTGGCCATCTAATCCTCTGGGGTATCACTACCGTAATTTGAACCGGCAAGATAATGCCGAAGTTCTTTTAATAAGTAAAGATTTGCGCGTTTAAAACACAGCAAATCAGGTTTGGCGCATTACTCCGATCACACACGGCAAAGCCGCACTAAAAGCGCAACGTATAAGGGAGCGATGAGATAAACGATGGGCGTTACCTGACGCGAACTGTTCCTTAACGGCGGCGGGGTAATGGGCATAACCTGCTCTGCGGCACAATTATAACACCCCAACAAAAAATGTGCCGAAAACATTCACTCCTCAGGTGAAAATAACGTGCGAGGCACCCAAAAAAGGGCTGGCAGCCGCTGCGGGCGCATTATGCTGAGGTGTTCAAGGTACTCACGGCGTGCTATTTCCACGGCTCCTAGTGACGCTGTATGGCTATTTAGCACCTGGCAGTCGATAAGCTCTCCTCCCTGACGGCGAAATTCAGCGCAAAAAACAAACAATGCTGTTTTGGAGGCATTTTCCTGGCGGCTGAACATCGACTCACCGCAAAAAAGGGTGCCTTGCGATACGCCGTACATTCCACCCACTAATTCATTGTCGCGCCATACTTCAATGGAGTGCGCATGGCCTAATTCATGCAAACGATGATAAGCCTCCACCACATCGCGTGTTATCCATGTCCCTTCTTCGCGATCATTGGCACAGCCTTCAATAACCTGATCAAAAGCATAATTCAGCGTCACCCGATAGGGCGAGTGTTTGTGAAAACGCTTCATGCTACGACTGAGATGAAAATGCTCCGGCCATAAAACAGCACGAGGATCGGGTGACCACCAGAGAATAGGATCGCCAGGCGAAAACCACGGAAATATGCCCCGCTGGTATGCCATTAATAAGCGGGCAGGGCTAAGATCGCCCCCAAGAGCTAATAACCCATTGGGCTCGCGCAAAGCGCCTTCCGGGGAAGGGAAGGCTATTGAGTGGCGAGAAAGCTGAACCAGGCGCATGACAGCACAACTCCAGTACGCAAGTCGGATCGTTCAATAATAGCTTACAGACGTTGCTTAAACTGGTAATAACGACCCTGCCTGGCTAACAGATCTGTGTGATTACCTTGCTCAATAATTTGCCCGTTGTCCATCACTATTATTTGATCAAAACGCGACAGCCCGCGCAGGCGATGTGTGACCATTAGCAGCGTTTTGTTTCGCATAACATCGGCAAGCAATTCAAGCATTTGACTTTCCGTTGTGGCGTCTAACCCTTCGGTCGGTTCATCCAGCAACATCAGCGGGGCGTCATGCAATACTGCGCGGGCGATAGCCAGACGGCGGAGTTCGCCGCCGGATAATTGACGGCCTCCTTCACCTAACCAGCTATTAAGCCCGCCATCTTCGAGTAGTTTCTCCAGACCGACACGGCACAGAATTTCTGACAGCGCTTCGTCACTGGCGTCAGGTGCCGCCAGCAGAAGGTTGTCACGCAGCGTGGCGCTGAACAGATGGACGCGCTGCGGTACGACGCTGATGGTGCCACGCAGCGCGGCTTCGTTAAGCGCTGAAATCGGCTGATTGTTGATGAGGATCTCGCCCTGCTGCGGGTCCCACGCCCGGGTCAGTAACTGTAACAGCGTCGATTTACCACAACCTGTACGCCCAAGAATGGCAATATGCTCGCCAGGCTTCGCGTGCAGCGAAAGGGACTCCAGCGCGTTTTGCGCTTGCTCAGGGTAGCTGAACGAAATATCACGCATCGTCAGTGTCACCTGCTCTGGCACCGCTGAATCCGTATCGGGAAATTCCACCTCGGGCTTCTGTTCGGTGAGATCGGTAATACGTAGCGCGGAGGCGATAACCTGACCAAGATGCTGGAATGCGCCCGTCACGGGGGCCAGTGCCTCAAATGCCGCCAGCGCGCAAAAGACGAAGAGTGCGATCAAGGCGCCGGGTTTGTCGTTGCCGCCAACGCCGCCGGAAGCCATCCACAGCATTAACATGACCGCTATCGCGCCAATCAACAGCATGACGGCCTGAGACAGCGCGGTCAGTTCAGACTGATGGCGTTGGGCTTCATGCCACTGCAATTCTGTGCTTTCCATCTGCGCCCGGTAGCGATCGCTGGCGCCAAAGATCGTCAATTCCGCTTGTCCTTGCAGCCATGCGGTGAGTTGTTGGCGATATTGTCCTCGCAGGTGGGTCAGGCTCTGTCCGGTGTTCTTCCCCGCGCGGTAAAACAGCGGAGGCAGAATGAACAAGGTAAGCAGCATAACTCCCCCCAGCGTTATCGCGAGGGTGACATCGAGAAAGCTCAGACCCAGGGTGACGACCATAATCACCACAAAGGCACCGACTATTGGGGAGATGACGCGCAAATAGAGATGATCGAGCGTATCGACGTCGGCAACCACGCGGTTAAGCAACTCCCCCTGGCGATAACGGGCAAGCCCCGCCGGAGAGAGCGGTAATAGTTTGCTGAAGGTATAAATTCTCAGATGCTGTAAGACGCGAAACGTCGCATCGTGGCTGACTAACCGTTCAAAATAGCGACCCGCAGTACGGGTAATCGCTGCGCCACGTACGCCTGCTGCAGGCAGCATATAGTTAAAACTGTAAATGCCGGTAACACCCACGACGGCGGACGCTGACAAGAACCAGCCGGACAGCGTCAACAGCCCAATACTGGCCAGCAGTGTGACGATCGCCAGTACGATCCCGAGCGTTAACATCCATTTATGGCGCTTGTAGAGCGCTAAATAAGGTAGCAAGGCGCGCATTCAGATGTCCTCCTGACGGTGAGCCAATAACGTGGCAAACGGCCCGTTGGCGGTACTGAGTTGGGTATAATGACCGTGTTCGACAATTTGCCCGTCCTGCATCACCCAGATGGCATCCCAGTCGGCCAGATCTTCGAGTTGGTGGGTGACCATCAACGTGGTCTGGCGCCGGGAAGCGGCGTTCAATGCCTGCATAACGCGCTGTTCGCTGTGCGCGTCCAGGCTGGCTGCTGGCTCATCAAGCAACAGCAGTCTGCACGGGTTCAACAACGCGCGAGCAACCGCAACGCGCTGCGCCTGGCCGACGGAAAGCCGGCCAGCCTGATCGCCCGTTGGCGTGTCCAGTCCTTGCGGCAGCATCGGCAGAAACTCACTGACCCAGGCGTTGTCGAGCGCGGCTTTGAGCTCTTCATCACTGGCATTCGGGCGCGCTAGCAGTACATTTTCCCGCAATGTTGCCGCAGGGAGTTGCGGGTTTTGTCCGACCCAGGAAAGCTGCTTACGCCAGGATTCGGGAGACAAATCGCGCAGTTCAATGTCGTTAACACGCAATGAGCCCTGGTATGAGAGAAACCCGGATAGCGCATTCAACAGAGAGCTTTTTCCTGAACCACTGCGCCCGACCAGCACCGCGCGGTGGCCTGCTGGCAGTGAGAAATTCAACGGACCGGCGAGTATTTTTCCTTCCGGGGAGGTGATTATGAGGTCCCGGGCTTCAATCGAGACAGGGTCTTTCGTCGCGAGCTCAATATCACCACGTTCCGGATGGGCGAGGGGCGTTTCCATAAACGTTTTCAGGCTGTCAGCCGCGCCTACGGCCTGGGCTTTGGCGTGATAAAACGTGCCAAGGTCGCGTAAAGGCTGAAAGAACTCGGGGGCAAGAATCAGCGCCAGGAAACCGGCGGCAAGTGTAACGCTGGTGCCATAATGGCCGAAGTTAAGTTCGCCAAGATAAGAAAAGCCGAAGTAGACGGCGACCAGTGCGATGGAAAGCGAGGTAAAGAACTCCAGGACGCCCGAGGATAAAAAGGCGAGGCGCAGGACTTCCATGGTGCGCTGGCGAAAATCCTGCGACGCGGCGCGAATGCTTTCGGTTTCAGCATCCCCACGACCAAAAATGCGTAAGGTTTCCATGCCGCGCAAGCGATCGAGGAAATGACCACTCAAACGCGCAAGCGCCTGGAAATTACGCCGGTTGGCATCTGCGGCCCCCATGCCAACCATCGCCATAAATAACGGAATTAGCGGAGCCGTGCCGAGCAGGATCAGCGCGGCGGCCCAGTTTATCGGAAAAATTGCCGCAACGATCAGCAGCGGTACGCTGACGGCCAGCGCCATTTGCGGAAGATAGCGCGCATAATAATCGTGCATATCGTCAATCTGTTCGAGCACCAGCGTCGCCCAACTTCCTGCTGGCTTTCCCTGAATCCACGCCGGTCCCGCCTGTTGCAGACGGTCCAGCACCTGGCGACGTATTTCGAAGCGGATATGCTGCCCGGCGTGAAAACCGACCCGTTCACGCAGCCAGACGACCCAGGCGCGCAGGATAAAAATCAGTGCCAGAACGATGAAAGGGAGGAGGAGGGCTTCACGAGGAATGTTCTCCATAATCATATGCTGCAGAATACGCGCCATGACCCAGGCTTGAGCGACAATCAATAAGCCGCTGACGAATCCCAACAGACGAGAAATGTTCAGCCAGCGCTGGGAGAGGACGCTTTGCTGTTTTAACCAGCGAGTTAACTCTTTTTGACGGGTTTTATTCATTGCACGCTTAGCAGGTGAGTTATCAGAATTTTAGGCAGGGCAATGTTACAACGGGGCAAAAATAAAGGCGACTTATAGTCGCCTTTTTTACTTTTGTTGCTGATTTGTAAACTTATTTACAGGCGTCGGCTAACCCGTCGAGATAACGCTCTGCATCCAGCGCCGCCATGCAACCTGTTCCCGCGGACGTAATCGCCTGGCGGTATATGTGATCCATCACGTCACCCGCCGCAAAGACCCCCGGAATGCTGGTTTGCGTGGCATTACCGTGAATGCCTGACTGAACTTTGATGTAACCATTTTCCAGCTCAAGTTGGCCGTCGAAAATAGCGGTGTTCGGGCTGTGGCCGATGGCAACGAACAGACCTGCGACCTCAAGCGATTCAATGTTGTCGGTGTTATGCGTATCGCGCAGGCGCAGGCCGGTGACGCCCATCTGATCGCCAGTGACCTCTTCAAGCGTACGGTGGGTATGCAGCACGATATTGCCGTTTTCGACTTTATCCATCAGACGTTTGATCAGGATTTTTTCTGCACGGAAGCTGTCGCGACGGTGAATCAGATGGACCTCTGAGGCGATATTCGCCAGGTACAATGCTTCTTCAACAGCCGTGTTGCCGCCGCCGATGACCGCGACTTTTTGATTGCGATAGAAGAAACCGTCACAGGTGGCGCAGGCAGAAACGCCACGCCCCTTGAACGCTTCTTCTGATGGTAAACCGAGATAGCGAGCGGAAGCTCCGGTGGCGATGATCAGCGCATCACAGGTGTATTCGCCATTGTCGCCAGTCAGACGGAACGGACGGTTCTGCAAATCCACCTTATTGATGTGATCAAAGATTATCTCAGTATCAAATTTTGTCGCATGCTCATGCATACGTTCCATCAACAGCGGCCCTGTCAGCTCGTTTGGATCGCCAGGCCAGTTTTCCACTTCGGTCGTAGTGGTCAATTGACCGCCTTTTTCCATACCGGTGATCAGTACCGGTTGCAGGTTTGCACGCGCAGCGTAGACCGCAGCGGTATATCCCGCTGGCCCTGAACCAAGAATAAGCAGTTTACTGTGTTTGGTCGTGCCCATGAGATCCCCATAGTTGTTGGCAGGCAATGGGCAGGATTGTAGGGAATTTGTAGGCGTAAAAAAAGAGTATAGCGATTTTGTTAACAATTCGTGTAATAGCAAGAACCAATGAGAGGCCACGGTGAAGACGCGATTAGAATGATTTCTACTTAAAATAGCGCCGTTATAAGGTGATTAAATGACGATTAACGACCGCTCCCAATGAATAATTGGCATGTTGTACTAAAAATCGATGTTTTGCTTTGACAATCCCCTGCTGTTTTGCGAAAACAGTCATTGAAGAACAAAACAGTGATATGTGTGTGATGCATAACCATGCATGTAAATACCATGTTTACCGGGCTAGCGAAATCTACGCATGGTGTGGACAGACGCCATTCGTGATATCGATAGCGGCCATCAGGCAACGGTCTTCTCACTATAGACCAGGCATTGCGCGCCGTTAATCCCTCTGGGTTTCGGTCTATTGTGATGGGCATAGGCTCTAAACAGTGATGTGCAAAGAGTCAGGCAGGTGTAGGGAAGGAATACAGAGAGACAATAATAATGGTAGATAGCAAGAAGCGCCCTGGCAAAGATCTCGACCGCATCGATCGCAACATTCTTAATGAGTTGCAAAAGGATGGACGTATTTCTAACGTCGAGCTTTCTAAACGAGTTGGACTTTCACCGACGCCCTGCCTTGAGCGTGTGCGTCGTCTGGAAAGACAGGGGTTTATTCAGGGCTATACAGCACTGTTAAACCCACATTATCTGGATGCATCACTTCTGGTTTTTGTTGAGATTACTCTGAATCGTGGTGCGCCGGATGTGTTTGAGCAATTTAACACTGCAGTACAAAAACTTGAAGAAATTCAAGAGTGTCATTTAGTTTCTGGTGATTTCGACTACCTGTTGAAAACACGCGTGCCGGATATGTCTGCCTATCGTAAGCTGCTGGGGGAAACCCTGCTGCGTCTGCCTGGCGTGAATGACACACGTACCTACGTGGTGATGGAAGAAGTAAAACAGAGCAATCGTCTGGTAATTAAGACGCGCTAACACGGAACAGGTGCAAAATCGACGCAGTTTGATTACACTCCTGTTAATCCATACAGCAACAGTGCCGGGGAAACCCGGTGCTGTTGTCCGTTTTAGCATCGGGCAGGAAAAGCCT
The DNA here is from genome assembly GCF_028069725.1 of Citrobacter sp. Awk 4. Taxonomy (GTDB): domain Bacteria; phylum Pseudomonadota; class Gammaproteobacteria; order Enterobacterales; family Enterobacteriaceae; genus Citrobacter_D. Next base: position 19,064 of record NZ_JANEWG010000026.1, on the reverse strand, counting down.
GAAACCTGGAGAGCCTTTTTTGAGCCAGGAATACACTGAAGACAAAGAAGTCACATTGACAAAGTTAAGCAGCGGGCGCCGACTTCTGGAAGCGTTGCTGATCCTTATTGCCCTTTTTGCCGTCTGGTTGATGGCTGCCTTACTGAGTTTTAATCCCTCAGATCCCAGTTGGTCGCAGACGGCGTGGCACGAACCTATCCATAATCTGGGTGGCATGCCGGGAGCCTGGCTGGCTGACACCTTGTTCTTCATTTTCGGCGTAATGGCTTACACCATCCCGGTCATTATGGTGGGGGGATGCTGGTTTGCCTGGCGACATCAGGCCAGCGACGAATATATCGATTATTTTGCCGTGTCGCTGCGTGTGATCGGCGTACTGGCGCTCATTCTGACTTCCTGCGGTCTTGCGGCAATTAATGCTGATGACATCTGGTATTTCGCGTCTGGCGGCGTGATTGGCAGTCTGCTGAGCACGACGCTTCAACCTTTGCTGCACAGCAGTGGGGGAACTATCGCGTTATTGTGCATTTGGGCCGCTGGTCTGACGCTGTTTACGGGCTGGTCGTGGGTCAGCATTGCAGAAAAATTAGGCGGCTGGCTGCTCAATATTCTGACATTCGCGAGCAATCGTACCCGTCGTGATGATACGTGGGTCGATGATGAAGAATATGAAGATGACGACGAGTTTGCCGATGAAGCTGACGGCGTAAAACGAGAGTCCCGACGCGCACGTATTCTCCGGGGCGCACTGGCGCGCCGCAAACGTCTGGCAGAGAAGTTTACCAACCCACGCGGTCGTCATACCGATGCGGCGCTGTTTTCCGGTAAACGCATGGATGATGAAGAGGAAATTGAATACAGCGCACGTGGCGTACCAGCCGATCCTAACGACGTGCTGTTCTCCGGGCATCGTGCGACTCAGCCTGAGTATGATGAATACGATCCGTTGCTCAATGGTCACTCGGTCACCGAGCCGGTCGTAGCCGCCGCAGCAGCGACAGCGGCGACACAAACCTGGGCCGCGCCTGTCGATCCCGCATTACAAACACCGTCTATTCCCGGTGCTGAACCTGTGCCTGTTGTACCTGAAGTGCAATGGCAGCCTGTATCCGGGCCAGAATATACCGACCCTGTTATCGCCCCAGCGCCGGAAGGGTATCCGCAACCGTCGCAATATGTTCAGCCTCAGGTTCCCGTTCAGGAACCCTGGCAGCAACCTGTGCCAGTTGAATCTCAGCCGCACTATTATGCGCCACCGGTGTCGGAACCTGGCTACGAACAGCCTGTAGCGCCGCAACCGCAAACGCCATGGCCGCCACAAGAAGCGGTTGCGGAGCAAAGCTGGCAATCTGAGCCGGTTTACTCACAAGAGCTGGTGCATTCCTCTGAGTCTGTTCATCAACCGGAACCCATTGCCGTTGAGCCAGAGCCAGAGATTGAAGAATCTAAACCTGCGCGCCCACCGCTTTACTATTTTGAAGAAGTGGAAGAGAAGCGTGCGCGTGAGCGTGAGCAACTTGCGGCATGGTATCAACCCATTCCTGAGCCAGTGAATGAACCTGAGCCAGTGAAGTATTCTTCACCCGTGACGGCTGCTATACCGCCAGTAGAGTCCATTGCCGCAGTTGCGCCATTAGCGGCTGGCGTGAAAGACGCGACGTTGGCGGCAGGGGCGGCAGCCGCTGTGGGCGCGCCAGTATTTAGTCTCGCGGGGGACGGTGCGCCACGCCCGCAAGTTAAAGAAGGGATTGGACCGCAGTTACCGCGACCCAATCGTGTGCGTGTTCCAACGCGCCGTGAACTGGCATCGTATGGCATCAAATTACCGTCTCAACGCATGGCGGAAGAGAAAGCGCGTGAGGCGGAGCGTCTCGATTCTGATACGCAGTACTCTGAAGACGAAATCGAGGCGATGCAGCAAGATGAACTGGCTCGCCAGTTTGCGCAATCGCAGCAGCATCGTTATGGCGAAGAGTATCAGCACGATGTTTCTCAACCGGAAGACGAAGATGCTCGCGCTGAAGCTGAGCTGGCGCGCCAGTTTGCCTCTTCACAGCAACAGCGTTATTCCGGTGAACAACCTTCAGGCGCGAATCCATTCTCACTGGATGATTTTGAATTTTCACCCATGAAAACATTGGTGGATGAAGGACCGCATGAGCCGTTGTTTACCCCGGGTGTGATGCCGGAGTCTGCGCCTGTTCAACAACCGCAGTATCAGCAACCTGTTGTACAACAGCAGCAGTATCAGCAACCACAACAGCCTGTTGCACAGCCGCCGCAGTACCAGCAGCCACAACAGCCTGTTGCACAACCGCCGCAGTACCAGCAGCCACAACAGCCTGTTGCACAGCCGCCGCAGTATCAGCAGCCGCATCAACCTGCTCCGCAGCCAAAGGAAAGCCTGATTCACCCGTTGCTGATGCGTAACGGCGACAGTCGCCCGGCGCTTAAACCGACCACGCCGCTGCCGTCATTAGATCTGCTGACGCCGCCGCCAACGGAAGTTGAGCCGGTAGATACCTTCGCGCTTGAGCAAATGGCGCGCCTGGTCGAAGCTCGACTGGCGGATTTCCGCATTAAAGCGGACGTGGTGAACTACTCGCCGGGTCCGGTTATCACCCGCTTCGAGCTGAATCTGGCTCCGGGCGTGAAAGCTGCGCGTATTTCCAACCTGTCGCGTGATTTGGCCCGTTCGCTTTCTACCGTTGCGGTGCGCGTTGTGGAAGTGATCCCAGGTAAACCGTACGTAGGTCTGGAATTGCCGAATAAAAAACGTCAGACCGTTTATCTGCGTGAAGTGCTCGACTGCGCGCGCTTCCGTGATAACCCGTCACCGCTCTCTGTGGTGTTGGGTAAAGACATCGCCGGTGAGCCCGTGGTGGCTGACCTGGCGAAAATGCCGCACCTTCTGGTTGCCGGTACCACCGGTTCCGGTAAGTCGGTCGGCGTAAACGCCATGATCCTCAGTATGCTCTACAAAGCCCAGCCGGAAGACGTTCGCTTTATCATGATCGACCCGAAAATGCTGGAGCTCTCGGTTTATGAAGGTATACCGCATCTGTTAACGGAAGTGGTTACCGACATGAAAGACGCCGCCAACGCTCTGCGCTGGAGCGTCAACGAGATGGAGCGTCGCTACAAGCTGATGTCAGCGTTGGGCGTGCGTAACCTGGCGGGTTACAACGAGAAAATTGCCGAGGCGAAACGCATGGGTCGTCCGATTCCGGACCCGTACTGGAAACCGGGCGACAGTATGGATGCTACGCATCCAGTGTTGGAAAAACTGCCGTATATTGTTGTGCTGGTCGATGAATTTGCTGATTTGATGATGACCGTCGGCAAAAAAGTGGAAGAGCTGATCGCGCGACTGGCGCAGAAAGCGCGTGCTGCGGGTATCCACCTGGTGCTGGCTACGCAGCGCCCGTCGGTTGATGTAATTACTGGCCTGATTAAAGCGAACATACCCACGCGTATCGCCTTTACTGTGTCGAGTAAAATTGACTCCCGTACCATTCTCGACCAGGGCGGCGCGGAGTCGCTGCTCGGGATGGGGGATATGCTCTACTCCGGCCCGAACTCCAGCACGCCTGTTCGTGTTCACGGCGCGTTCGTTCGCGATGAAGAAGTTCATGCCGTCGTGCAGGACTGGAAAGCGCGCGGTCGTCCGCAATACGTCGACGGCATCACCTCTGATAGCGAAAGTGAAGGTGGCGCTGGCGGCTTAGACGGTGGCGAAGAGCTGGATCCTTTATTCGATCAGGCTGTGAACTTTGTGACTCAAAAACGTAAAGCCTCGATCTCCGGCGTACAGCGTCAGTTCCGCATTGGCTATAACCGTGCGGCGCGCATCATCGAGCAGATGGAGGCTCAGGGGATTGTCAGCGAGCAAGGTCATAACGGCAATCGTGAAGTGTTGGCTCCGCCTCCCTTTGATTGATTGCAAAGATCGGTAAATAAATAAGAATTCAGTATTTTCTTCTTTCCTCATGCTGATTTTTGGCCTGGAATGGATAGCAGAGGGATCTCCCCATCGGGAGTGACGTATTTTGAGGAATAACAATGAAAAAAATCGCAATCACCTGTGCATTACTCTCAAGCTTTGTCGTGAGCAGCGTATGGGCCGATGCAGCCAGCGATCTGAAAAGTCGTCTGGATAAAGTCAGCAGCTTCCACGCCAGTTTCACTCAGAAAGTGACCGACGGTAGCGGTGCAGCGGTTCAGGAAGGTCAGGGTGACTTATGGGTTAAGCGTCCGAACCTGTTTAACTGGCATATGACGCAGCCCGACGAGAGCATTCTGGTCTCTGACGGTAAAACGCTCTGGTTCTTTAACCCCTTTGTCGAGCAAGCAACGGCGACCTGGTTGAAGGATGCGACAGGCAATACGCCGTTTATGCTGATTGCCCGCAACCAGTCCAGCGACTGGCAGCAATACAACATTAAACAAAACGGTGATGACTTTGTCCTGACACCGAAAACCAGCAACGGGAACCTGAAGCAGTTCACCATCAATGTCGGACGTGACGGCACCATTCATCAGTTTAGTGCGGTAGAGCAAGATGGTCAGCGCAGCAATTATCAGCTGAGGTCTCAGCAGAATGGCGCTGTAGAAGCATCGAAATTTACCTTTACCCCTCCGCAAGGCGTAACGGTAGACGACCAACGTAAGTAGAGGTCTGTGAGTGAGCAATTTGTCGCTCGATTTTTCTGATAATACCTTTCAGCCACTGGCCGCGCGTATGCGGCCAGAAAATTTAGCGCAGTATATTGGTCAGCAGCATCTGCTGGCTGCGGGTAAGCCATTACCTCGCGCCATCGAGGCGGGTCATCTGCACTCAATGATCCTGTGGGGGCCGCCTGGCACGGGAAAAACCACCCTTGCTGAAGTGATCGCCCGTTATGCCAATGCGGATGTTGAACGTATTTCTGCTGTCACCTCCGGTGTGAAAGAGATCCGTGAGGCCATTGAACGTGCTCGCCAGAACCGTAACGCGGGCCGCCGTACTATCCTGTTTGTTGACGAAGTTCACCGCTTCAATAAAAGTCAGCAGGATGCGTTTCTGCCGCATATTGAAGACGGCACCATCACCTTTATCGGCGCGACGACCGAAAACCCCTCCTTTGAGCTGAACTCCGCGTTGTTATCGCGAGCGCGTGTCTATCTGTTGAAATCGCTGACTACCGACGATATTGAGCGGGTGCTGAGCCAGGCGATGGAAGACAGCGCGCGTGGCTATGGCGGCCAGGATATCGTCCTGCCGGATGAAACACGCCGGGCAATAGCCGAACTGGTTAACGGCGATGCGCGTCGTGCGTTGAATACGCTTGAAATGATGGCGGACATGGCGGAAGTCGATGCCAGTGGAAAACGTGTTCTTCAGCCTGCATTACTGACAGAGATTGCCGGGGAGCGCAGTGCGCGCTTTGATAACAAAGGCGACCGTTTTTACGATCTCATCTCCGCATTGCATAAATCCGTTCGCGGCAGCGCCCCGGATGCGGCGCTCTACTGGTACGCCCGGATCATTACCGCCGGAGGCGATCCGCTGTACGTTGCGCGTCGCCTTCTGGCTATTGCGTCTGAAGATGTGGGTAATGCCGACCCGCGCGCTATGCAGGTCGCGATCTCCGCATGGGACTGTTTCACCCGCGTTGGTCCCGCGGAAGGTGAACGTGCGATTGCGCAGGCGATTGTTTACCTGGCCTGTGCGCCAAAAAGTAATGCTGTTTATACCGCCTTCAAAGCTGCGATGACTGATGCGCGTGAGCGCCCCGATTACGACGTACCGGTTCACCTGCGCAATGCGCCAACCAAATTGATGAAAGAAATGGGGTATGGGCAGGAGTATCGTTACGCCCATGATGAGCCTAACGCGTACGCTGCAGGTGAAGAGTATTTCCCGGCTGAAATGGCACAAACGCGCTATTACCATCCGACTAAACGGGGTCTTGAAGGTAAGATTGGCGAAAAGCTCGCCTGGCTCGCTGAACAGGATCAAAATAGCCGCACAAAACGCTACCGCTAGCGCAGGCGTTGCGGTAATGTTGGCAATGTATCTTTGCAACCGCAGGCTGCGGTTGCATTCCCTTTTTTAATTCGATAAGCACAGGATAAGCATGCTCGATCCCAATCTGCTGCGTACCGAGCCAGACGCAGTCGCAGAAAAACTGGCACGCCGGGGCTTTAAGCTGGATGTAGATAAACTTCGCGCTCTTGAAGAGCGTCGTAAAGTACTGCAGGTCGAAACCGAAAACCTGCAGGCAGAGCGCAACTCGCGATCGAAATCCATTGGCCAGGCGAAAGCGCGCGGGGAAGATATCGAGCCATTACGCCTGGAAGTGAACAAACTCGGTGAGCAGCTTGATGCCGCGAAATCTGAGCTGGATGTGCTGCTGGCGGAAATCCGCGATATCGCGCTGACTATCCCGAACATCCCTCACGATGACGTACCGGTCGGTAAAGACGAAAACGACAACGTTGAAGTCAGCCGCTGGGGCACCCCGCGTCAATTTGATTTCGACGTTCGCGACCACGTTACCCTGGGCGAAATGCACAGCGGTCTCGATTTTGCTGCTGCGGTTAAACTGACCGGCTCTCGCTTTGTGGTGATGAAAGGTCAGATCGCCCGTATGCACCGCGCACTGTCGCAGTTTATGCTGGATCTGCACACCGAACAGCACGGTTACAGCGAAAACTATGTACCGTATCTGGTGAACCACGACACGCTGTATGGTACGGGTCAGTTGCCGAAATTTGCCGGCGACCTGTTCCATACCCGTCCGCTGGAAGAAGAAGCAGACAGCAGCAACTATGCGTTGATCCCGACCGCTGAAGTGCCACTGACCAACCTGGTGCGTGATGAAATCATCGACGAAGACCAGCTTCCGATCAAAATGACGGCGCATACACCGTGCTTCCGTTCCGAAGCCGGTTCTTACGGTCGTGACACGCGTGGTCTTATCCGTATGCACCAGTTCGACAAAGTTGAAATGGTACAGATCGTTCGTCCGGAAGATTCCATGGACGCACTGGAAGAGATGACCGGTCATGCTGAGAAAGTGCTTCAGTTGCTGGGTCTGCCGTATCGCAAAATTGTTCTGTGTACTGGTGACATGGGCTTCGGTGCATGCAAGACCTACGATCTGGAAGTGTGGATCCCGGCACAGAATACCTACCGCGAGATCTCTTCCTGCTCTAACGTCTGGGATTTCCAGGCTCGCCGTATGCAGGCGCGTTGCCGCAGCAAGTCCGACAAAAAGACCCGTCTGGTGCATACTCTGAACGGTTCTGGTCTGGCTGTGGGTCGTACTCTGGTGGCGGTAATGGAAAACTATCAGCAGGCTGATGGTCGCATTGCGGTGCCGGAAGTGTTGCGTCCGTATATGAACGGACTGGAATATATCGGCTAATACTGGTTTCTTTGATCATAAAAAGCGCCTTAGGGCGCTTTTTTTATGCCTGTTTGACACCGAACAATAATCCATACCCCCTTAGGGGTAATACTGGCTTCGTATGAAACTCAGCAGATTGCGCTGAGTGGCATCACACTCATTATATACAAATCTATATATCGATAATATCGCTATGTAAATAACTACACAACGAAGTTTTACTTTTGTTATGTGAGCAGCAGAGTGAGCCATTATGAAAACTAAGATCCCCGATGTCGTACTGGCAACTGAGGTGAGTCGTCGTGGTTTGGTAAAAACGACGGCGATTGGCGGACTGGCACTTGCCAGTAGCGCGTTCACCCTGCCATTTACCCGAATCGCGAATGCCGCTGAAGCTATCAGTCCGGCTCAGTCCAACGAAAAAATTGTCTGGAGCGCCTGTACGGTAAACTGTGGTAGCCGCTGTCCACTGCGTATGCATGTCGTGGATGGGGAAATCAAATACGTTGAAACCGATAATACCGGTGGTGATGATTACGAAGGATTACATCAGGTACGCGCCTGCCTGCGCGGTCGTTCCATGCGCCGCCGCGTCTATAACCCGGACCGCCTGAAGTATCCCATGAAGCGTGTAGGCAAACGTGGTGAAGGTAAGTTCGAGCGCATTAGTTGGGAAGAGGCGTATGACACTATCGCCAACAACATGCAGCGCCTGATCAAAGATTACGGCAACGAATCCATCTATCTGAACTATGGTACTGGTACGCTCGGCGGTACGATGACGCGTTCCTGGCCACCAGGAAAAACCCTGATTGCTCGTCTGATGAACTGCTGCGGTGGTTATCTGAATCACTATGGCGACTACTCGACCGCTCAGATAGCGATGGGGCTGAACTATACCTACGGCGGCTGGGCAGATGGTAACAGTCCGTCAGATATTGAGAACAGCGACCTGGTTGTCCTGTTCGGCAATAACCCGGGCGAAACACGCATGAGCGGTGGCGGGGTGACGTACTACCTCGAACAGGCTCGTCAAAAATCCAATGCTCGCATGATCATCATCGATCCTCGTTACACCGATACCGGTGCAGGGCGTGAAGATGAGTGGGTCCCGATTCGTCCGGGCACTGATGCGGCTCTGATCTCCGCCCTTGCCTGGGTAATGATTAAAGAAAACCTGGTCGATCAACCGTTCCTCGACAAGTATTGCGTAGGCTTTGACGAGAAAACGATGCCATCGGGTGCACCAGCCAATGGGCACTATAAGGCGTATATCCTGGGTCAGGGTAATGACGGTATTGAGAAAACACCACAGTGGGCTTCAACCATCACAGGTATTCCTGCCGAACGTATTATAAAACTCGCCCGTGAAATCGGTAACGCGAAACGCGCATTTATCAGCCAGGGCTGGGGGCCGCAGCGCCATGCAAATGGTGAAGTGGTGTCACGTGCGATAGCGATGCTGGCGATCCTTACGGGTAATGTGGGTGTTAACGGGGGTAACTCCGGGGCTCGTGAAGGCTCCTACGGTCTGCCATTTGAGCGTATGCCGACGCTGGATAACCCGGTTCAGACCAGTATCTCGATGTTTATGTGGACAGATGCGATTGAACGTGGTCCGGAAATGACCGCACTGCGTGACGGCGTGCAGGGCAAAGAGAAGCTCGATGTGCCGATCAAAATGATCTGGAACTATGCAGGTAACTGCCTGATCAACCAGCATTCAGAAATCAACCGCACGCATGAAATTCTCCAGGATGACAAGAAGTGCGAAATGATTGTCGTCATCGATTGCCATATGACCTCTTCAGCGAAATATGCCGATATTTTGCTGCCTGACTGTACGGCATCCGAACAGATGGACTTTGCGCTGGATGCATCCTGCGGGAATATGTCGTATGTGATTTTTGCAGACCAGGCTATCAAACCTCGTTTCGAATGCAAAACCATCTATGAGATGACCACAGAACTGGCGAAGCGCATGGGCGTAGAACAGCAATTTACCGAGGGTCGTAGCCAGGAAGAGTGGATGCGCCATCTGTACGAGCAGTCTCGCAAGTCTATCCCAGGACTGCCATCGTTTGAGGAGTTCCGCCAACAAGGCATGTACAAGCAACGCGATCCTGAAGGACATCACGTGGCTTACAAAGCGTTCCGTGAAGACCCGCAGGCTAATCCACTGACGACACCGTCCGGTAAAATCGAGATCTACTCGCAGGCGCTGGCAGAGATTGCCGCGACCTGGGAATTGCCTGAAGGTGATGTGATCGATCCGCTGCCGATCTACACGCCAGGTTTTGAAAGCTACAACGATCCGTTGACCAAAGACTATCCGCTCCAGTTGACAGGTTTTCACTATAAGGCACGTACTCACTCCACCTATGGAAACGTCGATGTGCTGAAAGCCGCCTGCCGTCAGGAGATGTGGATTAACCCGATGGATGCGCAAAAACGTGGCATCAATAACGGAGACAAGGTTCGTATCTTCAACGGCCGTGGCGAGCTGCACATTGAGGCGAAGGTCACGCCCCGCATGATGCCTGGCGTTGTCGCCCTAGGTGAAGGGGCCTGGTATGACCCGGATGCGAAACGTGTGGATCAGGGCGGATGTATTAACGTTCTGACAACCCAACGCCCGTCTCCTCTGGCGAAGGGGAATCCGTCACATACCAACCTCGTTCAGGTTGAAAAGGTCTAAGGAGTAACCGATGACAACTCAGTATGGATTTTTTATTGATTCCAGCCGTTGCACCGGTTGCAAAACCTGCGAACTGGCTTGCAAAGACTACAAAGATTTAACCCCGGATGTCAGTTTCCGTCGTATTTACGAGTATGCCGGCGGCGACTGGCAGGAAGATAACGGTGTATGGCACCAGAATGTCTTTGCCTATTACCTCTCTATTGCATGTAACCACTGTGAAGATCCGGCCTGTACCAAGGTCTGCCCAAGCGGGGCGATGCATAAACGTGAAGACGGTTTTGTGGTGGTAGACGAAGATGTCTGCATCGGTTGCCGTTATTGCCATATGGCCTGCCCGTACGGCGCACCGCAATACAACGCCGCCAAAGGTCACATGACCAAGTGCGATGGTTGCCATGACCGTGTCGCCGACGGTAAAAAACCGATCTGCGTGGAGTCCTGCCCGCTGCGCGCGCTGGACTTCGGCCCGATTGAAGAGTTGCGTAAAAAACATGGCGATCTGGCCGCTGTCGCTCCTTTACCGGGCGCGCATTTTACGAAGCCCAGTATTGTGATCAAACCTAACGCCAATAGTCGTCCGACCGGAGATACCACCGGTTATCTGGCAAATCCGAAGGAGGTGTAAGATGGGAAGTGGATGGCATGAATGGCCGCTAATGATCTTCACGGTCTTCGGACAATGTGTGGCTGGCGGTTTTATCGTAATGGCATTAGCGCTGATGAAAGGGGACCTGCGTGCTGAATCACAGCAGCGGGTGATTACCTGTATGTTTGGCCTGTGGGTGCTGATGGGTATCGGTTTTATTGCGTCTATGCTCCATCTGGGCTCACCGATGCGCGCCTTCAACTCACTTAATCGTGTGGGATCTTCAGCGCTCAGTAACGAAATCGCCAGCGGCTCGATCTTCTTTGCCATTGGCGGGATCGGTTGGTTGCTGGCTGTGCTCAGGAAACTCTCTCCGGCACTGCGTAATCTGTGGCTGGTTACGACAATGGTCCTGGGTGTTGTCTTTGTCTGGATGATGGTGCGCGTGTATAACACCATTGACACCGTACCGACCTGGTACAGTGTGTGGACTCCGGTAGGCTTCTTCCTGACGTTGTTAATGGGCGGTCCGTTATTGGGCTATCTGCTGCTGCGCGTGGCCGGTGTGGACGGATGGGCAATGCGACTGTTACCGGTGATTTCTGTACTGGCGCTGGTTGTCAGTGCCATGATGTCCGTGATGCAGGGCGCTGAACTGGCAACGATCCATAGCTCGATTCAGCAGGCAACTGCGCTGGTGCCGGATTACGGTTCATTAATGGCCTGGCGTATTGTACTGCTGGCTGTGGCGCTGTGCTGCTGGATCCTGCCGCAATTAAAAGGGTATCAACCCGCAGTACCGTTGCTGTCAGTTGCGTTTATCCTGCTGTTAGTTGGGGAGTTGATTGGCCGTGGCGTGTTCTATGGCTTGCACATGACGGTCGGTATGGCGGTCGCGAGCTAAGCGTAAAAGTGTTAATCATCTGAACCGGGGCTTTTGCCCCGGTTTTTCTTTTTTAACCGCCGGGACTCAATGAAAAATAGGGCATTTTGAACCATGAAATTTTTCGACTGAACGAAACGCGACAATTTTGTTTTAGATCAATTAAAACAATAACATGATATTTTTCACTTCCTATTCATTCATGTTAAGAATCAGTATTTCAAATCGATAGCCCTGAAACCCCGCCATGCCGCAGATTTCGCCGATTGACAATGTTTTTACCGGTGGCATGATGCGCATGAAATTTGAACTACCTCACGGTTTTTATCCATGTCCACCTATACCCGGCCTGTCATGCTATTGCTGTGTGGCCTGCTTTTGTTGACTCTGGCGATAGCGGTATTAAATACGCTCGTTCCGCTCTGGCTCGCCCAGGAAGAACTGCCGACCTGGCAGGTCGGGATTGTCAGTTCGTCCTACTTTACCGGGAACCTGGTCGGGACATTACTCACCGGATATTTAATTAAACATCTTGGGTTTAATCGCAGCTATTACATCGCCTCGCTGATTTTTGCCGTCGGCTGCGTAGGGCTGGGCGTGATGGTTGGATTCTGGAGCTGGATGACCTGGCGCTTTATCGCTGGCGTCGGTTGCGCCATGATTTGGGTCGTCGTCGAAAGCGCGCTGATGTGTAGCGGCACGTCGCGAAACCGGGGCCGGTTGCTTGCGGCTTATATGATGGTCTATTACGTGGGGACATTTCTTGGCCAGGTGCTGGTCAGTAAAGTGCCGACGGATCTGATGAACGTGCTGCCCTGGGTAACTGGTATGATTCTGGCGGGGATTTTACCGCTGCTCTTTACCCGTATTATGAATCAGCAGTCTGAAGGCCAAAGCACGACGCCGATTGTCTCTATGCTTAAGCTACGCCAGGCGCGACTGGGCGTGAATGGCTGCATTATTTCCGGAATTGTGCTGGGTTCTCTGTACGGTCTGATGCCGCTTTATCTCAAGCACCAGGGGATCAGCAACGCCAGTATCGGTTTCTGGATGGCGGTATTAGTGAGCGCCGGTATTCTGGGGCAATGGCCGATTGGCCGTCTGGCGGATAAATTTGGCCGACTACTGGTTTTACGTGTCCAGGTCTTTGTAGTGATCCTCGGCAGTCTTGCCATGATGATGCAGGCAGCGATGGCGCCAGCGCTGTTTATTTTAGGTGCGGCCGGTTTTACGCTTTACCCGGTAGCGATGGCGTGGGCCTGTGAAAAGGTCGGACAGCATCAACTTGTTGCGATGAATCAGGCGTTGTTGCTGAGTTATACGGTAGGTAGCTTGCTGGGCCCTTCATTTACGGCCATGCTGATGCAACATTATTCAGACAATCTGCTGTTTATTATGATTGCCAGCGTATCGTTTATTTATCTGCTTATGTTATTGCGTAAGGCTGGCGAGCATCCGACCCCGGTGGCGCATGCCTGACGAAAAAAAGCCTGTTAGTAACAGGCTTTTTTAATACCGCTATATCTAAGAGTTTTACGTATTGTTTACTTCCTGATAAAAACGATAATTCAATCAGGCACCTCTTTTAAAAAGGCGGCAATCATGTCAACACGTCGTTTTCTCACTACCGCGTTGGCGGTGGTGTTGTCTTTAACCTTCTCTTCTGCTCCGGTCATCGCCGATCCAGGTAACGGGAATGGCGGTGGTAAAGGCAACAGCGGTAATCATGGTAATGGAAATTCCGCTAACCATGGAAATAAACAAAATAATGAGAGCAAGTCAAAAGCGGATAAAAAGAGCGTCGACGATGATGTCTCTATCCGGATTAATTACGATCGCGCACGGTCATTGGCGCTCAACTACGGTTTAACCGGATATAAAGCGCTGCCTCCTGGCATTGCGAAAAACTATGCCCGCGGCAAACCTCTGCCTCCGGGGATAGCAAAGAAAATGGTGCCTTCATCGATGTTGGGGCAATTACCGTCTTATCCTGGCTATGAGTGGCGTATTGTCGGTGAGGATCTGGTGTTGATTGCACTGAGTACCGCGATAGTCACTTCCGTGATAAACGGTGTCTTTAAATAAGCACAAAGCCAGCATGCTGTACGTATCCTGAAAAGGAAAAGACGATTAAGTGCCCGGGCGCGAAATTCGCTGGATGAGCGCTATGCGGAGTACCGCATAGCGCATCAGAAGCGTATTTTCTCGATTAAGAGTGTTCGGAGTATTTTTTGTTTTAAAGCGCTTATTCAAGCGGCGCCAGTTCTTTCGGGACCGCATACTGTGTTCCGTCATAACGCAGAACCCAGCTGGCCCTGGCGGGGGTATCTTTTGCAGTGCATTCGCCACTTGAATCAATAAAGGCGGTAGATGCCACACTTTTTTCGTTGACGCGAATATCGGCGTAACCCTTATGGGAAGAGGCGTCGATAGCAAGGATACGTTTGATATCGTTAAACTCTCCAGCACAGTTTCCGTCCCATTCGCCGCTGTTAGCCGTCAGCGCGATCCCCTCTAATACCCGGCGTAGTTGATTATTTTCAATGACGTACAACGACAGCGCATCTTCACCAATCGGATTAACGCGCGAGCTGCCGCTACGGGTAATGTGCAGACCAAAAGCGGTTTGGCTGGGAGCTACTTTCCAGCGTGCGGTATCAAGTGCGATACCCGTAATGCGGATAGCATCATCACTCATCCGTTCTGGCAGGTGTAATCGCTGATTAACCTCCTGGGTGACGGAGTTGAGCACCAGCAACTCCAGATCGCCATTGTGGCCATAGTCGATTTTCTCCTGGGACATCAGGGGGACCGCTGCAAGCGTCAACTCAGGATGGGCGGGCCAGACGCGACAAATCGCACTTTGCGGTGAGTTGCCTGTGATATCGATAACCTGATTACCAGGGGTGATCATCGTACCTTCCGCTGCCGGTTTCGCTTCCGGCCAGGCATGCTGGACGATGGCGTGGATGTCACAGCTGTTGGCGGCATTGGCGCACTGAGCTGACAGCAGTAAAATCCCTGAAATGAATAAACGCATCGCTTCCTTTCCTGAGTAGATAGCAAAGCGGCTACCCTCTCAGGTAGCCGCTTTGTTTAAACGATTAGTACATCACTTTATGACCATACTGCTCGAGAATACCTTTTACGCGATCCATGGTCTCTTTCTTCGGTGGATGGACACCATCAAGTTTGTACTCTTCACCCATCGCCACCCATTTGTGTTTACCTAACTCGTGATACGGCAGCAGCTCAATTTTCTCGACGTTGCCCATATCACGGGTAAACTCGCCCAGGCGATGTGCAGAGTCATCATCGTCTGACCAACCTGGTACAACGACGTAGCGGATCCACACGTTAATATTTTTCGTTGACAGGTAGCGGGCGAATTCCAGCGTGCGATGGTTAGAGACGCCCACCAGATTCTGGTGAATTTCGTCATTCATTTGCTTCAGGTCAAGCATGACCAGGTCAGTCACTTCCAGTAGCTCATCGATCACCGGATCGTAACGACGGACAAAACCGTTCGTGTCGAGGCAGGTGTGAATTCCCTCTTTTTTACAGGCGCGGAACCAGTCGCGAACGAACTCCGCCTGCAGAATCGCCTCACCGCCGGATGCGGTAACGCCGCCGCCGGAGGCGTTCATAAAGTGACGATAGGTGACGACTTCTTTCATCAACTCTCCAACGGTCACTTCTTTACCGCCGTGCGTGTCCCACGTATCACGGTTATGGCAGTACAGGCAGCGCATCAGGCAGCCCTGGAAAAAGGTAATAAAACGGATACCTGGGCCGTCAACGGTGCCACAGGATTCAAAGGAGTGAATACGACCAATAACTGACATTGCGGTGTTTCTCCAGATGTGGCCCATCCGGGGCCGTGTGAGTGCACAGTTGTTCACTGTGTCGAGTCTGTTTTGGCAGTCATCCATAAGTATAGATAGCTGACAAAGCAGGCTGCGGGTAGGGGAGATACCAGTTAAAAAGGCCCCACTTACGTGGAGCCTTTATTGTACGTCATTTAACGCGTGATTTCAGTCAAAACCAATTACATGGTCTGAGTGAAGGTACGGGTAATAACGTCCTGCTGCTGTTCTTTAGTCAGGGAGTTAAAACGTACTGCGTAACCAGATACACGGATGGTCAACTGCGGATATTTTTCCGGGTGTTCCATCGCGTCCAGCAGCATTTCACGGTTCATGACGTTCACGTTCAGGTGCTGACCGCCTTCAATGGAAGACTCGTGATGGAAGTAACCATCCATCAGGCCTGCCAGGTTGGTCTTACGAACTTCGTCGTCTTTACCCAGTGCGTTCGGAACGATAGAGAAGGTGTAAGAGATACCATCTTTCGCGTAAGCAAACGGCAGTTTTGCAACGGAGGTCAGAGAGGCAACAGCACCTTTCTGGTCACGGCCGTGCATTGGGTTAGCACCCGGTCCGAACGGCGCGCCAGCACGACGACCATCAGGGGTGTTACCGGTTTTCTTACCATAAACAACGTTAGAGGTGATGGTCAGAACAGACTGAGTCGGGATAGCGTTACGGTAAGTAGTCAGCTTCTGAATTTTCTTCATGAAACGTTCTACCAGGTCAACCGCCATATCATCAACGCGAGAGTCGTTGTTACCAAACTGCGGGTATTCGCCTTCGATTTCGAAGTCAACAGCCAGGCCGTCTTCGTCACGAATCGGTTTAACTTTCGCATATTTGATTGCAGACAGGGAGTCAGCAGCAACGGACAGACCAGCGATACCACACGCCATGGTGCGGATAACGTCACGGTCGTGCAGCGCCATCAGAGAGGCTTCGTAGCTGTACTTGTCGTGCATGTAGTGAATCACGTTCAGCGCGGTGACGTACTGCTTAGCCAGCCAGTCCATGAAGTGATCCATGCGATCCATCACTTCGTCGAAGTTCAGAAGGTCGCCTTTGATCGGTTCAGATTTCGGACCAACCTGGATTTTCAGTTTTTCATCAACGCCGCCGTTGATTGCGTACAGCATGGTTTTCGCCAGGTTTGCACGCGCACCGAAGAACTGCATTTGTTTACCAACAACCATCGGGCTTACGCAGCAAGCGATAGCGTAATCGTCGTTGTTGAAGTCCGGACGCATCAGGTCATCGTTCTCGTACTGCAGAGAAGAGGTGTCGATGGACACTTTAGCGGCGAATTTCTTGAAGTTCAGAGGCAGTTTTTCAGACCACAGAACGGTGATGTTCGGCTCCGGAGAAGGACCCATGGTGTACAGGGTGTTCAGGAAGCGGAAGCTGTTTTTGGTTACCAGAGTACGGCCGTCAACGCCCATACCACCGATAGATTCAGTTGCCCAAATCGGGTCACCGGAGAACAGTTCATCATATTCAGGAGTACGCAGGAAACGAACCATACGCAGTTTCATGACCAGGTGGTCAATCATTTCCTGAGCGTCTTGCTCGGTGATTTTGCCCGCTTTGATATCACGTTCGATGTAAGCATCCAGGAAGGTGGATACGCGACCGAAGGACATTGCTGCACCGTTCTGAGACTTAACAGCGGCCAGGTAGCCGAAGTAGGTCCACTGGATAGCTTCCTGAGCGTTGGTAGCCGGACCAGAGATATCGCAACCGTATTTCGCTGCCATTTCTTTGATCTGACCCAGCGCGCGGTGCTGTTCAGCGATTTCTTCACGCAGACGGATAGTCGCTTCCAGGTTTACGCCGTTTTCCAGATCGGACTGCAGAGAGACGAACTGAGCGTATTTGTCTTTCATCAGGAAGTCGATACCGTACAGCGCAACGCGACGGTAGTCACCGATGATACGGCCACGGCCATACGCATCCGGCAGACCAGTCAGAACGCCAGACTTACGGCAGTTCAGAATGTCTTTGGTGTAAACATCGAATACGCCCTGGTTGTGGGTTTTGCGGTATTCGGTGAAGATTTTTTTCAGCATCGGGTCCAGTTCGCGATCGTACGCTTTGCAGGAACCTTCAACCATTTTGATACCGCCAAACGGGATGATCGCACGTTTCAGCGGAGCTTCAGTCTGCAGACCAACAATTTTCTCGAGCGCTTTGTTGATGTAACCAGCGTCGTGAGAAGTGATGGTGGATGCAACGGAGGTGTCAAAGTCAACAGGCGCGTGAGTGCGGTTTTCCTGTTTAACGCCTTCCATCACGCTGTCCCACAGAGCAGTGGTCGCATCGGTCGCGCCAGCCAGGAAGGACTCGTCACCCTCATACGGAGTGTAGTTTTTCTGAATGAAGTCACGGACGTTTACTTCATTCTGCCAGTCACCTTTGGTAAAACCTTCCCAGGCTGTGGCTAACTTTTCATTAAGCTCGGACATGTAACACCTACCTTCTTAAGTGGATTTTTTATTTACTGCGTATAACAAACATCAAAGACTAGTGATGATCGTCGCCACGCAGGTAAATGACCCAGTATGTCAACCCGACCAACAAACCGCCGCCGATAATGTTACCGATCGTAACCGGAATCAGGTTATCGGTGATGAAATTCATCACAGTCAGGTGAGTAAAATTCTCCGGAGCGGAACCGACAGCGGCCCAAAATTCCGGTGTTGCGAAGTCGCGGATTACAATACCCAGAGGGATCATAAACATGTTTGCGATACTGTGCTCAAAACCGCTGGCCACAAACATCGCGACCGGTAATACCATGATGAACGCTTTGTCCATCAGGCTGCGACCCGAGTAGCTCATCCACACGGCCAGGCAAACCATCAGGTTAGCAAGAATACCGAGGCAGACAGCTTCAACAAAAGTATGGTGCATTTTGTGGTTGGCGGTTTGCAGAACGTTGAGTCCCCATGCGCCATTGGCGGTCATATACTCGCCAGATAGCCACATAAGTAATACAAACAGCAATGCGCCGATCAGGTTGCCAACATAAACGTTAAGCCAATTTTTAGCCAGTTGACCCCAGGTGATACGGCCACTGGCCTTGGCGACGACGATCAGTACGGTTGATGTAAAGAGGTCTGCGCCGCAGATAACACAAAGAATCAGCCCCAGAGAGAAGCAAATCCCCCCCACCAGTTTAGCCATACCGAACGGCATCGTTCCGGTACCGGTTGTGGCGGTAATATAGAAAACAAAGGCGATTGAGATGAATACACCGGCAGTAATCGCCAGATAGAAAGTCTTCAGCGGATGTTTCGTTGCTTTATAGACACCTGCTTCTTCGGCCACTTTGGCCATTGCTGCAGGGAGTAAAAGATCAAAAGGGTTGTCAGCTTTCACACTAACTCTCTCTTTATTAAGTCGGCGACGAGATACTAACAAAGCATTATAGATGAGAATTTGATATAGATCATATCTCACCTGGCTTATAGGCCTTCAAGTCGCATGGTTTTTGCACGATTGCGATGTAATTTATTGATTTATAAAATAAAAATAAATTTTAAAAGTTATAATGTGAGTTGAATTTTTTCTCTGAACCTCTGGGAATGCAGTTAATTAAAATGGAGTAATTGGCATATACAGCAACACTTAC
>NZ_JANEWG010000025.1 GCF_028069725.1 Citrobacter sp. Awk 4 | reverse complement strand
CATTTACCCTGCTGCTGAATATGAATATAAAAATCATGCTGTAATCATTCAGGCACTTTCAATGTTGGGCAATGAATACTTGAAAGAAAATAATGTAAGTGTTTTATTTACAATTCCGGCTAATAGTTACCTAGATAAAAAAACAAAAACTATGGACATATATAAGCATGTCCGATTTATTGGCTCTGTAAATCAAGAAGAGCTAAATCGCTTATACTCAACGTCATTTTGTCTTTTGTTTCCTAGCAAAATTGAATCGTTTGGATTGCCATTAATAGAAGGTGCTTGTAAAGGAGTTAAAATTATTACAGCAGACTTGCCTTATGCAAGAGAGGCATTACAAGATTATGCTTCCACTCATTTTGTAGACCCTGATGATGCTTCTAAATGGGCCTATAAATTAAAATCTCTTATTGAAAAAGATGATAATAAAACAGAGACGTTTGAATATAAAGATGATTGGGCTAAATTCAATAAAATAATTGATGATGTCTTTTTTTCGAACTAACTATAGATTTAAATATCAAAGGTTAATATATGTTTAAGAATAAAACTCTTCTTATTACTGGTGGTACTGGATCTTTTGGAAACGCCGTCTTGAATCGCTTTCTGGATACTGATATCAAAGAGATTCGCATTTTTTCTCGTGATGAAAAGAAACAAGATGATATGCGAAAAAAATATAATAATCCGAAATTGAAATTTTATATAGGTGATGTGCGAGATTATTTAAGCGTTCTCAACGCTTCCCGAGGTGTTGATTATATTTACCATGCTGCGGCTTTAAAACAAGTGCCATCATGCGAATTCCACCCAATGGAAGCTGTGAAAACTAATGTTTTAGGTACTGAAAATGTACTTGAAGCGGCTATCACAAATGAAGTGAAACGCGTTGTATGCCTTAGTACTGACAAAGCAGTATATCCAATAAATGCTATGGGTATTTCTAAGGCTATGATGGAAAAAGTCATGGTTGCAAAATCTCGAAATGTTGATAGTAATAAAACTGTCATTTGTGGTACCCGCTACGGCAATGTTATGGCATCTCGTGGTTCGGTGATTCCTCTGTTTGTTGATCTGATCAAAGCAGGTAAAGCGCTGACAGTTACCGATCCAAACATGACTCGTTTCATGATGACCCTTGAAGATGCTGTAGATCTGGTGCTTTATGCATTTGAACACGGTAATAACGGCGACATTTTCGTACAGAAAGCGCCTGCAGCGACAATTGAAACGCTAGCCATTGCTCTGAAAGAGCTTCTGAATGTCGAGCACCATCCGGTCAATGTCATTGGTACCCGCCATGGTGAAAAGCTTTATGAAGCGCTGCTTAGCCGTGAAGAGATGATTGCTGCTATTGATATGGGTGATTACTATCGAGTCCCACCAGATTTACGTGACCTTAACTACGGAAAATATGTAGAGCAAGGTGACAGTCGTATCTCTGTTGTTGAGGATTATAACTCCCATAACACACAGCGACTGGATGTCGAAGGGATGAAAGCTCTACTTCTTAAGCTGCCATTTATTCGCGCATTGCGTGCTGGTGAAAATTACGATCTGGACTCCTAATATGAAAATCCTGATTACTGGAGCTGATGGCTTTATCGGACGTAACTTGTGCTTACGCCTTCAGGAAGCAGGGTATGTTGACCTTGTTAAGATTGATCGTGATTCAAGTGCGGCCGAGCTTGAAATTGGCCTGCAAGAAGCAGATTTTATTTATCATCTTGCAGGTATCAATCGACCTAAAAATATTGAAGAGTTTGCTGAGGGTAACAGTAATCTAACTCAGCAGATTGTTGATTCTCTGTTAGCGAAGCAA
Organism: Citrobacter sp. Awk 4; assembly: GCF_028069725.1. Classification (GTDB taxonomy): domain Bacteria; phylum Pseudomonadota; class Gammaproteobacteria; order Enterobacterales; family Enterobacteriaceae; genus Citrobacter_D. Next base: position 65,566 of record NZ_JANEWG010000025.1, on the reverse strand, counting down.
AGAAAAGTGCCCATTATGATCAGCTCTTCGATCCAGGCTGAACTGGATAATGCGTATGGGCAGAGTAAAGCGGCGGCTGAAAAACAGATTGACCGTTATGCAGCAGAAAGTGGTGCAGCATCTTTTATTTATCGATATCCAAATGTTTTCGGTAAATGGTGCAAACCGAACTATAACTCATTCGTGGCTACCTTCTGCCATAACATTGCCAACAATATCGACATTACCATCAATGACCCATCAGCACCGGTCAATCTGGTTTATATTGATGATGTTTGCACTGATGCGTTAAAGCTTCTCACTGGAACAGTTGATCGTGGATACAAAACCGTTTCACCGGTTTATTCAACGACCGTAGGCGAGGTAGCGGAATTAATTTACCGCTTCAAGGAGAGCCGTTCTACCCTGATCACTGAAGCGGTGGGGACTGGATTCACCCGAGCGTTGTATTCGACGTGGTTAAGTTATTTGCCTGCCGAAAAGTTTGCTTATACGGTACCATCCTACGGCGATGACCGTGGGATTTTTTGTGAGATGTTAAAAACACCTTCAGCCGGGCAATTTTCATTCTTCACAGCGCATCCGGGTATTACTCGTGGCGGGCACTATCATCACACTAAAAATGAGAAATTCCTGGTTATTCGTGGACAGGCCTGCTTCAGGTTCGAGCATATGATTACCGGTGAGCGTTATGAGCTGAATGTTTCTTCTGATGAATTTAAAATCGTTGAAACAGTACCTGGCTGGACCCATGATGTCACGAATATTGGAAATGATGAATTAATAGTTATGCTCTGGGCAAACGAAATTTTTAATCGTGATGAGCCTGATACTATTGCGAGACCTTTGTAATGAAAAAATTAAAAATTATGTCTGTGGTTGGGACGCGTCCTGAAATTATCCGTTTGTCACGCGTGTTGGCTAAACTTGATGAACACTGTGAGCATATTATTGTCCATACCGGTCAAAACTATGATTACGAATTGAATGAAGTATTCTTCAACGATCTCGGTGTACGCAAACCTGATTATTTCTTAAATGCTGCGGGAAAAAATGCGGCTGAGACCATTGGTCAGGTTATCATCAAAGTTGATGAAGTATTAGAAACTGAAAAACCTGAAGCAATGCTAGTGCTGGGGGATACCAACTCATGTATTTCTGCTATTCCTGCTAAGCGTCGCAAAGTACCTATCTTCCATATGGAAGCCGGCAACCGTTGTTTCGACCAGCGCGTACCTGAAGAAACTAATCGACGTATTGTTGATCATACCGCTGACATCAATATGACCTACAGCGATATTGCACGTGAATATCTGTTAGCTGAGGGTATCCCGGCTGACCGGATCATTAAAACCGGTAGCCCTATGTTTGAGGTGCTTTCATACTATATGCCTCAAATTGATGGTTCGGATGTGTTGTCGCGTTTGAATTTACGTCCTGGTGAGTTTTTTGTTGTCAGCGCGCATCGTGAAGAGAATGTCGATTCTCCGAAGCAATTGGTCAAGCTTGCGACTATTCTAAACACCATTGCTGAAAAATATGATCTCCCAGTCATTGTATCAACACATCCGCGTACACGTAATCGTATCAATGAACAAGGGATTGAATTTCACCCAAATATTAATCTGTTGAAGCCGTTAGGTTTCCATGATTACAATCATCTGCAGAAAAACTCGCGTGCGGTGCTGTCAGATAGTGGCACGATTACTGAAGAATCATCCATCATGAATTTTCCTGCAGTTAATATCCGGGAAGCGCATGAACGTCCGGAGGGTTTTGAAGAAGCATCCGTTATGATGGTGGGTCTGGAGTGTGAACGTGTACTACAGGCGCTGGAAATTCTGGCAACGCAACCTCGCGGAGAGACCCGTCTCTTACGACAGGTAAGTGATTACAGCATGCCGAATGTGTCGGATAAAGTCGTCAGAATTGTTCACTCTTATACAGATTACGTCAAGAGAGTCGTCTGGAAAGAATATTGATGAAACTTGTTTTAATCATAGATGATTACCTGCCCAATAGTACTCGTGTGGGTGCAAAAATGTTTCATGAGTTGGCTCAGGAATTTATTCGACGTGGGCACGATGTTACGGTAATTACTCCTGACTCAAACCTACAAGAAGAGGTGTCATATGACACCTTTCAGGGAGTCAAAACATGGCGTTTCAAAAGTGGGCCGCTCAAGGATGTGAGTAAAGTTAAGCGGGCCCTCAATGAAACGCTCTTGTCCTATCGGGCCTGGAAAGCCATTAACAGTCGAATAAAGAAAGAGACTTTTGATGGTGTGGTTTATTACTCACCTTCCATATTTTGGGGATATTTAGTTAAGAAAATTAAAGCCCGTTGTCAATGTCCAGCTTATCTTATTTTGAGAGACATGTTCCCTCAATGGGTAATTGACGCTGGCATGCTAAAAATGGGCTCTCCAATTGAACGCTATTTTCGTCTCTTCGAAAAATTATCTTATCGCCAGGCAAATCGTATTGGACTCATGTCTGATAAGAATCTTGATGTTTTTCGGGTGACAAATAAGGGGTATCCTTGCGAGGTTTTGCGTAACTGGGCATCGCTTATGCCGACGGTATTACCCCAGGATTATGTGCCATTGCGTAAGCGCCTTGGTCTTGAAGATAAAGTCATTTTCTTCTATGGCGGAAATATCGGTCATGCGCAGGATATGGCGAATCTGATGCGTCTTGCGCGCAGTATGGCAGAACATCCGCAAGCCCATTTCCTATTTATTGGTCAGGGTGATGAAGTTGAATTAATCAATTCCTTAGCTGCTGAGTGGGAATTGCCAAATTTCACCTACCTGGCTTCTGTTAATCAGGATGAATTTAAGTTTATCTTGTCGGAAGTGGATATAGGTCTATTTTCTCTTTCTGCCAGACACTCTTCTCATAACTTTCCGGGTAAGTTGCTAGGCTATATGGTTCAGTCTCTGCCAATATTAGGCAGCGTGAATGCTGGTAATGACCTGCTTGATATTGTCAATAAAAATAATGCAGGAGCAATCCATATTAATGGTGAGGACGACAAACTTCACCAGTCTGCGCTGTTAATGCTTCATGATAATCGTGAGCGCCGCCGACTCGGCATGGGCGCTAATACGTTGCTGCAAGAGCATTTCTCAGTTGAGTCAGCGGCACAGACGATAGAAATGAGGCTGGAGGCATGCAATGCGGTTAATTGATAATGACCAACTTGAGGCATTATATGAACAAGCTGAGCAATCAGAGCGCTTACGTTCCCATCTTTTGATGCACAGCTCGCATCAAGATAAGGTGCAACGGTTGCTCATTGCTCTGGTCAAAAACAGCTATGTTGAACCTCATTATCATAAGCTTCCTCATCAGTGGGAAATGTTCATCGTCATGCAGGGTCAACTTCATGTCTGCCTGTATGGTAACGATGGGGAAGTCGTTAAGCAGTTTATTGCAGGGGAAAATACTGGAATAAGTGTTGTGGAGTTCTCTCCGGGGGACATACATAGTGTCGAATGCCTGTCTCCACGAGCTCTCATGATGGAAGTGAAAGAGGGGCCATTTGACCCTTCCTTTGCTAAGACATTTGTTTAATGCCTTCTTGAAACGCATCTTCCGCTATCTACCCAAGCTCTTCCTGAGTTAACATCTAGGCCACTTTCAAGCCGCGCATATGTCGCGTGGTGACCACACCTGACAGGAGTATGTAATGTCTAAGCAGCAGATTGGCGTCGTCGGTATGGCAGTGATGGGGCGCAACCTGGCGCTCAACATCGAGAGCCGTGGTTATACCGTCTCCGTTTTCAACCGCTCCCGTGAAAAGACCGAAGAAGTGATTGCCGAGAACCCAGGCAAGAAACTGGTGCCTTACTACACGGTAAAAGAGTTTGTTGAATCCCTTGAAACGCCTCGTCGTATCCTGTTAATGGTGAAAGCCGGCGCGGGTACCGATGCCGCTATCGATTCGCTGAAGCCGTATCTGGATAAGGGCGATATCATCATTGATGGTGGTAATACCTTCTTCCAGGACACCATTCGTCGTAACCGTGAACTTTCTGCCGAAGGTTTCAACTTCATCGGTACCGGTGTTTCCGGTGGTGAGGAGGGCGCGCTGAAAGGGCCTTCTATCATGCCTGGTGGTCAGAAAGAAGCTTACGAACTGGTTGCGCCGATTCTGACTAAAATCGCTGCCATTGCAGAAGATGGTGAGCCTTGCGTAACCTATATCGGTGCTGATGGCGCGGGCCATTATGTGAAGATGGTACACAACGGTATTGAATACGGTGACATGCAGCTGATTGCTGAAGCGTATTCCCTGCTGAAAGGCGGTCTGAACCTTAGTAATGAAGAGCTGGCGAGTACCTTTACCGAGTGGAATAACGGTGAGCTGAGCAGCTACCTGATCGATATTACGAAAGACATCTTCACCAAAAAAGATGAAGAAGGTAAATACCTGGTCGATGTGATCCTCGATGAAGCGGCCAACAAAGGTACCGGAAAATGGACCAGCCAGAGTTCTCTTGACCTTGGCGAACCGCTGTCTCTGATCACCGAGTCTGTGTTCGCACGTTACATCTCCTCGCTGAAAGATCAGCGTGTGGCGGCGTCTAAGGTTCTGACAGGACCTAAAGCGCAACTGGCGGGCGAGAAAGCGGAGTTTATCGAGAAAGTTCGTCGTGCTCTGTATCTGGGTAAAATCGTTTCCTACGCCCAGGGCTTCTCTCAGTTGCGTGCTGCATCTGACGAGTACAACTGGGATCTGAACTACGGAGAGATTGCGAAAATCTTCCGCGCGGGTTGCATCATTCGTGCTCAGTTCCTGCAGAAGATCACCGATGCCTATGCCGAGAATGCGAACATCGCTAACCTGCTGCTGGCGCCATACTTTAAGAACATTGCGGATGAATACCAACAAGCGCTGCGTGACGTGGTAGCTTATGCAGTTCAGAACGGTATTCCGGTTCCGACCTTCTCCGCCGCTGTTGCTTACTACGACAGCTATCGTGCCGCCGTGCTGCCTGCTAACCTGATCCAGGCGCAGCGTGACTATTTTGGTGCACATACTTATAAACGCACTGATAAAGAAGGTGTTTTCCATACTGAGTGGATGGAATAATACTGAAATTATGCGTGAGCCCGGTTTATAACCGGGCTTTTTTTTACCTTTAATCTTATTGATTTCTTTTCATTCCTTAATCCTAACTTAATAAACACCTTGTACTCTGATAAAGAAAATCCGAAATGTTTTCGCCTTCATTGACACATTATTCACTCAGGCGTTAAAACTTTTAAATCTTATCAGGGTGTCAAACATCGTGATTCATATATTAAGTTAATTCTGAGAGTATGAAATGAATATCACCATTTCCGGTACCGGATATGTTGGCCTGTCTAATGGTCTACTTATCGCCCAGCATCATCAGGTCATTGCATTAGACATTATCCCTTCACGTGTTGAAATGTTAAATGATCGGATGTCTCCTATTGTTGATAAAGAAATTCAACAATTTTTGCAGTCTTTTGATATTCATTTCGAATCTACACTGGATAAAAAATACGCCTACCAAAATGCGGACTATGTCATTATTGCAACCCCGACCGATTATGATCCAAAAACCAATTATTTTAATACATCCAGTGTAGAGTCTGTTATCCAGGATGTCTTAGTTATTAATCCGGATGCAGTGATGATCATTAAATCAACGGTGCCTGTTGGTTTTACGGCGGCAATGTCTAAAAAATTCAATACTCAAAATATCATCTTTTCCCCAGAGTTTCTGCGCGAAGGCAAAGCCCTCTACGATAATCTGCATCCTTCACGGATTGTGATCGGTGAACGCTCAGAACGTGCAGAACGGTTTGCCGCATTGTTACAGGAAGGGGCGATTAAACAGGATATCCCCACGCTTTTTACCGACTCTACCGAAGCCGAAGCAATTAAACTGTTTGCTAACACCTATCTGGCGATGCGTGTGGCGTACTTTAACGAACTCGATAGTTATGCAGAAAGTTTGGGTCTTAACACGCGGCAGATTATTGAAGGGGTATGTCTGGATCCTCGGATTGGCAACCATTACAACAATCCCTCATTTGGTTATGGTGGCTATTGCTTGCCGAAAGATACCAAACAACTTCTGGCGAATTACCAGTCGGTGCCGAACAATATTATTTCTGCCATTGTGGATGCCAACCGGACGCGTAAAGATTTTATTGCCGATGCGATCCTGGCAAGGAAACCGAAAGTGGTGGGTATTTATCGACTGATAATGAAGAGTGGTTCCGACAATTTCCGCGCATCTTCTATTCAAGGGATTATGAAACGCATCAAAGCTAAAGGGGTTGACGTCATTATTTATGAACCTGTCATGCAAGACGACACATTTTTCAACTCCCGGATTGAGCGAAATTTAACCGCCTTCAAACAGGAAGCGGATGTGATTATTTCTAACCGTATGGCATCTGAACTTCAGGATGTCGCAGACAAAGTGTATACCCGGGATCTTTTCGGCAGTGATTAACTCAATGTAATCAGGGCTAAAATAGCCCTGATTACCTATCAAAGACATTGAAATAATCTGAATTTTTTATCACTTATCCTATAGCTTTAACGCTGTTTATGACTACACTGTTTCCTGCTTAAGCCTTTTACTCGTTAGGATCTTGATAAGAGTGGATAATCACAACCTCACCGGGCGCAGTAACGACCCGGAACAAATTGATTTAATTGATTTAATCATGCAATTGTGGCGCGGAAAGGTGACAATCGTATTGTGTGTGATTGTGGCTATTGCGCTGGCTGCGGGTTATCTGTCCGTAGCGAAGGAAAAATGGACGTCGACAGCGATTGTGACTCAACCCGAAGTGGGACAGATTGCCAGTTATAACAATGCGATGAACGTATTGTATGGTAACAGCGCACCTAAAGTCAGTGAGATTCAGGCCGGATTTATCGGTCGTTTTAACACGACTTTCTCCGCACTGGCAGAAACGTTGGAAAACAAAGAAGAACCTGAAAAATTGACTATTCAACCTTCTGTGAAAGGTCAACCGTTGCCGTTGGTTGTCTCTTATGTGAGTGATTCAGCAGAAGGAGCTCAACGTCAACTGGCGGAGTATATCCAGCAGGTTGATGAGAAGGTAGCGGAAGAACTGGACGTTGACCTGAATGACAACATTAAATTGCAGAAAACGACCTTGCAGGACTCGCTGAAGACACAGGAAGTGGTGTCTCAGGAACAAAAAGAGTTACGAATTCAGCAAATTAGGGAATCGCTCAAGTTTGCGACTCAGGCCAATATCACCAAACCGCAAATCCAACAGACTCAGGATGTCACACAAGACAGTATGTTCCTGCTGGGCAGTGATGCGCTGAAGTCAATGATTGAGCATGAAGCGACACGTCCTCTGGTCTTTTCGGCAAACTATTATCAGACGAAGCAGAACCTGCTGGATATTGAAAAGCTGAAAGTAGACACTTCCGCTATTCATGCCTATCGCTATGTGATGAAACCGACGTTGCCGATTCGTCGCGATAGCCCGAAAAAAGCAATTACGCTGGTGTTAGCCGTGTTGCTGGGCGGAATGATTGGTGCGGGTGTGGTTCTGGGGCGTAACGCGCTGCGTAACTACAAACCAAAAGCGCAGTAATCATATTGTTGTGTCGGATAGCGTTGTGTTTATCCGACCGACAAACAAAAAACCGGGCGTCGCCCGGTTTTTTGCATTCTGAATCTACTGATGCCGTTTTCGTAAATTCTCAATAACCGTCGTCAGGTCCAGATCCTGATCCTGCAGCAACACCAGCAGGTGATACATCAAATCTGACGCTTCATTGGTCAGTTCAGCACGATCGTGAACCGTCGCGGCCAGCGCAGTTTCGACGCCTTCCTCACCGACTTTTTGCGCGATGCGCTTGGTGCCGCTGGCGTAAAGCTTCGCGGTGTAAGAACTTGCCGGATCGGCAGTTTTACGCTCAGCCAGCAGTTGTTCAAGCTGGTAGAGAAACAGCCACTGATGGCTGGTTTCGCCAAAACAACTACTGCTGCCTTTGTGACAGGTTGGCCCAACGGGATTGACCAGTACCAGCAGGGTGTCGTTATCGCAATCCGGCGCAATGCTGACCACATTGAGGAAGTGACCGGACGTTTCGCCTTTGGTCCACAAACGCTGTTTGGTGCGTGAGAAGAAGGTGACTTTCCCGCTCTCGAGGGTTTTATCCAGCGCTTGCGGGTTCATATACCCCAGCATCAACACTTCACCGGATACCGCATGCTGAACAATAACCGGCATCAGTCCGTCGGTTTTTTCCCAATCCAGTTGGCTGCGTTGTTGCTCTGTTAACATATCCTGATCTCCACGCCCTGGGTTGCCAGGTACGTTTTTAATTCACCAATATTAATGATCTGTTTGTGGAAGACGGAAGCGGCAAGCGCACCGTCGACATCGGTATCGCGGAAAGCTTCCAGAAAGTGTTCCATAGTGCCTGCGCCACCGGAGGCAATCAGCGGTACGTGGCAAACCTCACGCACTTTCTTCAGTTGCACCAGATCGTAACCATTACGCACGCCGTCCTGGTTCATCATATTGAGGACGATTTCACCCGCGCCGCGTTTTTGTACTTCCTGAACCCAGTCGAGGGTTTCCCAGGTGGTGACGCGGGTACGGCTTTCATCGCCGGTATACTGGTTAACGTGGTATTTACCGGTTTCGGCGTCAAACCAGGTATCAATACCCACCACAATACACTGCACGCCAAAGCGATCGGCCAGACGGGTGATTAGTTCCGGGTCGGCGAGAGCCGGAGAGTTGATGGAAATTTTATCCGCGCCGAAGGAGAGAATTTTTGCGGCATCTTCTGCTGACTTAATCCCACCCGCCACGCAGAACGGAATGTCGATCACTTCCGCCACGCGCGAGACCCAGCTTTTGTCGACGACACGACCATCGCTGGAGGCGGCAATATCGTAGAACACCAGCTCGTCAGCACCTTCTTCGGCATAGCGCTTCGCCAGGGGGACGATGTCACCGATGATTTCGTGGTTGCGAAATTGCACGCCTTTGACGACCTGGCCATCACGAACGTCCAGGCAAGGGATTATACGTTTTGCCAGCATTGGATAGCCTCCTTAACGGTAAATTTGCCTTCCAGCAATGCGCGTCCGACGATCACGCCGCGAACGCCGGTTCCGCGAAGTGCGGCAACGTCATTAATGTCGCCAATCCCGCCGGAGGACTGAAACGCCACCTGCGGATATTTGGCGCACACTTCTTCATACAGTGAGACGTTAGAACCTGCCAGCGTACCGTCGCGTGAAATATCGGTGCACAGCACATGTTTCAGGCCGACCGGCAGATACATGTCGACCAGCGCTTCCAGAGAGACACCGGAGTTTTCCTGCCAGCCGCTGACGGCGACCTGTTTGTTACCCTGATCGTCAATGCGTACATCCAGCGCCAGCACCAATGCGTCGGCGCCAAACCGTTCGAACCAGCGTTTCACCACCTCAGGGGATTTTACCGCCGTGGAGCCAACCACTACGCGCGCGACACCAGCCTCAAGCAACGCCGCCACATCGTCTTCGCTGCGGACTCCACCGCCAACCTGTACGGGCACGTTAACGCCTGCGACCAGCGCTTTAATCAGCGGGATTTGTCTTTTGGCCGGATCTTTTGCCCCGGTCAGATCGACCAGATGCAATACTTCTGCGCCTTGGGCTGCGTAATCCTGTAAACGGGGCAGGGGATCGCTTCCGTAATCACGCTGTTGGGCGTAATCACCCTGATGGAGACGTACCACGGTGCCGTCGATTAAATCTAATGCTGGAATAATCATCACATCTCCAGGAAGTTTTTCAGCAACTGCGCACCAGCGGCACCCGAACGTTCGGGGTGGAACTGCACGCCAAAGAAATTATCTTTTTGCACGGCGGCAGTGAACGGTTCGCCGTAGTGGCACTGGGCGATGGTCCACGGGTTCACCGGCATCGCGTAGCTGTGCACAAAGTAAAAATAAGCGCCGTCTTCAATGCCCTGAAATAGACGATTCCCGGCCAGTGGATAGACGCGGTTCCAGCCCATATGCGGTAACGGCAGACCAACGTCGGTCATTTTAGGCACGTCCTGGTCGATAATGCCCAGCAGGTCGACACCGTGGGTTTCTTCGCTATGACGACCCAGAATTTGCATGCCCAGGCAGATACCCAACACTGGCTGGGTACAGGCTTTGATAAGCTCAATCAACTCTCGCTGGCGCAACTGGTCCATCGCCGCTTGCGCGGTACCCACGCCCGGCAGAAATAATTTGTCTGCCCGCAGAACAATATCAGGGTCGCGACTGACCACGGGATTATATCCGTGGCGCGCCACGGCGGATTTCACCGAGTTCAGGTTGGCGCAGCCTGTGTCGAGGATCACCACGTTCATTACAGCACTCCTTTCGAGGAAGGAAGCGTGTCACCCTCCACGCGAATCGCCTGTCGCAGCGTACGACCAAACGCTTTAAACAGGCTTTCCACGCGGTGGTGGTCATTTTTGCCCTTGGTTTTCAGGTGCAGCGTCACACCCATGGTGTAGGAGAGCGAGCGGAAGAAGTGCTCAATCATCTCGGTACTCAGATCGCCGACACGCTGGTAAGTAAATTCGGCGCGGTATTCGAGGTGCGGACGCCCGGAGATATCCAGCGCGCAGCGCGCCAGGCATTCGTCCATCGGCAGAACAAAGCCAAAACGGTTGATGCCGCGCTTGTCGCCCAGTGCCAGTTTTAACGCTTCGCCCAGTGCCAGACCGGTGTCTTCGACTGTGTGGTGATCGTCGATGTAGAGGTCGCCCTTAACGGCTATCTCCATGCGAAAACCGCCGTGGGTGGCGATTTGATCCAGCATGTGGTCGAAGAAGCCGACGCCCGTGTTGATCTTGCTGCTGCCTTCACGGTCGAGCCACACTTTGACGTCAATCTGCGTCTCTTTGGTGTTGCGCTCAACGTGGGCGTAACGATCGCGTTTTGTCAGCTGTTCGCCAATCATCGCCCAGTTCAGATTTTCGCGGTGATAGCGTAAACCGGTGATCCCCATATTTTCAGCAAGCTGGATATCGGTGGCACGATCGCCAATCACATAGCTGTTCGCGCTGTCGATTGCCTGTTCGGCCAGATAGTGTTCAACCAGTTTGACTTTCGGTTTACGGCAGTCGCAGGCATCAGCTGGCAGATGCGGGCAGATCAGAACGTCATCAAACAGCACGCCCTGAGAGGTAAAAATCTGCATCATCAGGTTGTGCGGACCCTCGAAATCCGTCTGTGGGAAGCTCTGCGTTCCCAGCCCATCCTGGTTGGTTACCATCACCAGTTTAAAGCCCGCTTTTTGCAGCTTGAGCAAAACGGGGACAACGTCAGGCTCAAATGCCAGCTTGTCGAAGCGATCGACCTGAAAATCACTCGGCGGTTCGGAAATCAGGGTTCCATCACGGTCAATAAAAAGATACTTCTGGCTCATACTTGCTCCGCACGTAAAGCGTCAATGACGCGCTGGCTTTCTTCGCGGGTTCCCACTGTTACCCGCAGACAGCCGCTTAAAGAAGGTTGTTTATTCTGATCCCGTAAGATAATGCCCTGATCCCACAACGATTTAAACACGCTGCTGGAGGCGGTGAACCGAGCCAGAACGTAGTTGGTTTCGGAATCGAAAACCTGTTCTACGCAGGGGATCTCTTTCAGGGCATTGACCAGATACAGACGCTCGACCAGGATCTGCGCCACGCGCTCGCGCATGGCGGTAATACCCTGCGGGCTTAAGGCCTGGGCGGCGATGTCAGCGACCGGCGTAGAGAGCGGGTACGGGGCGATGACTTTCAGTAGCAGATTGATGACCTCTTCGCTGGCCAGCGTAAATCCGCAGCGTAATCCGGCGAGAGCAAACGCTTTAGACAGTGTCCGTAAGATGACCAGGTTGGGGTATTCATTGAGCCAGCCCGCGAGCGTTGCCTGCGGGCAAAACTCAATATAGGCCTCATCGGCAACCACAATGGCTTTTCCACGGGTCAGTTCCAGCAATGTCCGCAGATCCTGCGGGTTGATCAGTTGCCCGGTCGGGTTGTTCGGACTACAGACGTACACCACTTTCACACCATCAAGTTTGTCCGAAATGCCCTGCATATCCAGTTGCCAGTTTTCAAGAGTCGGCACCGTGCGGCATTCCACGCCGATCGTTTCAGCGCTGACGCTGTACATACCGTAGGTGGGAGGGCAGTAAAGAATCGCATCTTTACCCGGCTCACAAAACGCGCGCACCAGCAATTCGATACCTTCATCTGCGCCACGGCTGACCAGCACCTGTTCTGGCTTTACCCCCGCGTACTGGGCATAGTTGGCAATGACCGCTTTTGGCTGGCATTCCGGGTAACGATTGAGCGTCTGCTGGGTAAGCTGATAATCAACCGCTGTGGGAAATTCATTGGCGTTCAGCCAGACATCACCGTTGCCGCCCAGACGGCGAGCCGACTGGTACGGTATCAGTTTACGGACGTTTTCACGGGCTAAGTCGGTGACGCTGAGGGTGTTTTCGGTATTCATGCTTGCTCCTTCAGGGCGTTAACGCGCAGGGTGACGGCATTTTTATGAGCGCTCAGGCGTTCGGCTGCCGCCAGCGTTTCGATGGTAGACGCCAGGGCGGAGAAACCTTCACGTGACAGTTCCTGCACGGTCATCCGTTTCTGGAAATCTGCCAGTCCAAGGCTGGAACAGGTTGCCGTAAAGCCATAGGTAGGTAACACGTGGTTGGTGCCGGAAGCATAATCGCCAGCGGATTCGGGTGACCAGTCGCCCAGGAAGACGGAGCCTGCGCTGGTGATTTCATCGACCAGTTCGCGCGCATTGCGGGTCTGAATGATCAGGTGCTCCGGTCCATACAGGTTAGAAATGGCCACACATTGCGGCAAATCGTTTGTCACAATCAGTCGACTGGCGCTTAGCGCCTGACGCGCCGTTTCCGCGCGCGGCAGTTCGGCTAACTGACGTTCAACGGCGTCGGCGACCCGACGGGCAATCTCGGCATCTGGCGTTAACAGAATCACCTGTGAGTCAGGACCATGCTCCGCCTGGGAAAGCAGGTCGGAGGCAACGAAATCGGGTGTTGCGCCGCTGTCGGCAATGACCAGCACCTCTGACGGTCCCGCTGGCATATCAATGGCCGCGCCATCGAGACGCTGGCTGACCTGACGTTTGGCTTCGGTGACAAAGGCATTGCCGGGGCCAAAGATTTTATCCACTTTAGGGATCGATTCGCTGCCAAAGGCCAGCGCGGCAATCGCCTGCGCGCCGCCAACGTTGAAGACCTCCTGCACGCCGCACAGTTTTGCCGCGTAGAGAATTTCGTCGGCAATTGGCGGGGGAGAGCAGAGCACCACTTTTTTGCAGCCGGCAATACGTGCCGGCGTGGCCAGCATCAATACCGTCGAAAAGAGCGGGGCTGAACCGCCGGGGATATACAGGCCGACAGAGCCCACCGGGCGGGTTATCTGCTGGCAGCGTACGCCAGGCAGGGTTTCCACATCCACCGTTGGCAGGGTTTGCGCGGTGTGGAACGTTTCAATATTTTTTACCGCAACCGCCATGGCCTGTTTGAGTTCGTCGCTGAGTCTGTCGCTGGCTGCGGCTACCTCTTCGGCGGTGACTTTCATGGCGACGACGTTCGTTTTATCAAATTTAGCGCTGTATTCACGAAGGGCGTCGTCACCGCGTGATTTCACGTTGTCCAGAATATCCGCAACGATACGGGTAATGCTGTCAGAGGCGGAAATGGCCGGGCGCATCAGCAAATCACGCTGCTGATCAGGACTACAGGTATTCCAGTCAATGATCGTATTAAAGCTCATGGCTATTTACTCCATCATCTTCTCAATGGGCAGCACCAGAATCGAACTGGCGCCCAGCGCTTTCAGTTTTTCCATGGTTTCCCAGAACAGGGTTTCGCTACTGACCATATGCATCGCGACGCGTTGCTGATCGCCTGCCAGCGGCAGAATGGTTGGGCGTTCGGCGCCTGGCAGCAGGGCGATGACTTCATCCAGGCGCTCGCTTGGCGCGTGCATCATGATGTATTTGGATTCGCGAGCCTGAATAACGCCCTGAATACGGGTCAGTAATTTGTCAACCAGCAACTGTTTGGCATCGGCCAGTTCGCCGTCTCGCTGAATCAGACACGCTTTAGAGCGGTAGATAACCTCGACTTCTCGCAGGCCATTGGCTTCAAGCGTCGCCCCTGTTGACACCAGATCGCAGATCGCATCAGCCAGACCGGCGCGCGGGGCGACTTCAACAGAACCATTAAGCAGACAGGATTTAAACGAAACGCCTTTCTGATCCAGATAACGTTTCAACAGGTGTGGATAAGAGGTGGCAATGCGTTTGCCATCCAGTCCGGCTGGGCCATCCCAGGCTTCGTCGACAGGGGTCGCCAGCGAGAGTCGGCAACCGCCGAAGTCGAGACGACGCAAGGTAAAATAGCGAGGGTCTTCACCCTGCGCGCGGCGGTTCAGCAGTTCCTCTTCAAGGACGTTTTCACCGATAATCCCCAGGTCAACGACGCCGTCCATGACCAGACCCGGGATGTCGTCGTCACGCACGCGCAGAATATCGATAGGCATATTCTCCGCCATCGCAATCAAACGCTGAGTGTGTAAATTAATTTTAATCCCGCAGCGGGCCAGTAATTCGCGTGAGTCATCGCTTAAACGGCCTGACTTTTGAATAGCTATGCGTAAACGAGTGTTATCTAACATCTTTTAATCCTCTTATCCTGTCTGAACCGAGCTGAGTCACGCACAAAAAAAAGCCCCCGGAAGAAATCTTCCGGGGGCTTTCTCATACGTTCATGCACCACTGGAAGATCTGAATGTCTTCCAGCACACATCGCCTGAAAGACTAGTCAGGATGATGGTGATGATGGTGGTGTTTAAATTGAACGCGTGTCATAAAATTCTCGATGAATGCTTATTCATTTGATGTCTTTTAACCTAAACCACTTTAGAGCCGGAAAGCAAGGGCTTTTTTTGTACATTAATTCATTTCATATTAGTGGTATGAATTGTCAGTCACACCATGCTGGCGTAGCCTTATATAAATGGTGCCAGATTCAGGAGAAAAGGGATGAAAAAGGTCGCGATTGTCGGTTTAGGTTGGTTAGGCATGCCGCTGGCGATGTCTCTGGCCGCGAAAGGCTGGCAGGTTATCGGCAGTAAGACCACTCAGGATGGGGTGGACGCGGCCCGCATGAGCGGTATTGAAAGCTATCCGCTGCGCCTGGAACCGGAACTGATATGCGAAACGGATGACCTTGATGCCTTAATGGATGTGGATGCATTGGTGGTAACGCTGCCTGCGCGTCGTAGCGGTCCTGGTGAGGATTTTTACCTGCAGGCGATGCAGGAGCTGGTTGATAGTGCGCTGGCGCATCGTATCCCGCGTATTCTCTTTACCAGTTCTACATCGGTCTACGGCGATGTGCAGGGGACGGTCAAAGAGAACATGGCGCGTAATCCGGTGACGGCAAGCGGGCGTGTACTGAAGGAACTTGAAGACTGGCTGCATAACTTGCCCGGCACCTCCGTAGATATTCTGCGCCTGGCGGGTCTGGTGGGGCCAGGAAGACATCCCGGGCGTTTTTTTGCCGGTAAAATGGCACCAGATGGCGAGCAGGGGGTGAATCTGGTGCATCTGGAGGATGTGATCGCTGTCATCACCCTTCTGTTACAGGCACCTAAAGGAGGACACATCTATAATATATGTGCGCCCTCGCACCCGGCGCGTAATGTGTTCTACCCGCAGATGGCCCGTTTATTGGGAATGGAACCGCCGAAATTCCGGGAAGGCCCGGAAAAGGGGAGAGGTAAAATTATAGATGGCAGCCGGATTTGTAATGAGCTTGGATTTGAGTATCAGTATCCTGATCCGCTGGTGATGCCAATGGAATGACGCGAACGGCCAGCAGGTGATCGCCATATACCCTGAGGGGGCGAGCATGAAACCACTGCTGGACGTTCTGATCATTCTTGATGCTTTAGAGAAAGAGGGCAGTTTCGCGGCGGCGTCGGCAAAGTTATTTAAGACGCCTTCTGCTCTCAGCTATACCGTCCACAAACTCGAAAGCGATCTCAATATTCAATTACTGGATCGCAGCGGTCACCGGGCCAAATTCACCCGTACCGGTCAAATGCTGCTGGAAAAAGGCCGGGAAGTCCTGCACACCGTGCGCGAGCTGGAAAAACAGGCGATCAAACTTCACGAAGGGTGGGAAAACGAACTGGTCATCGGTGTGGATGACACATTTCCTTTTTCACTTCTGGCGCCACTCATTGAATCTTTCTATCAACATCACAGCGTTACCCGCCTTAAATTTATCAATGGCGTGCTGGGTGGCTCCTGGGAAGCGCTCACACAGGGACGGGCGGATATCATTGTGGGGGCGATGCATGAACCGCCGCCATTAAGCGGTTTCGGTTTTGTGCGGCTGGGATATCTTGAGCAAGTTTTTGCCGTCGCGCCGCACCACCCTTTGGTGCAGGAGTCAGAACCGTTAAGCCGCCGCATCATTAAACGATTTCGCGCCATTGTGGTTGGCGACGTAACTCATCCAGCGTCTTCGTCCCAGTTGCTTGAAGACCAGGAGGCGATAACGGTGTTTGATTTTAAAACCAAGCTGGAGCTGCAAATCAGTGGGCTGGGATGCGGCTATTTACCGCGTTATCTGGCTCAGCGATTTCTGGAAAGTGGCGCATTGGTAGAGAAGAAAGTGGTGGCACAAATCCTCTTTGAACCGGTATGGATTGGCTGGAACGAGCAGACGGCGGGGCTGGCCAGCGCCTGGTGGCGAGATGAGATTTTAGCAAATAGTGCTATTGCCGGTGTCTACGCAAAAGAGGCTGTTGATAAATCAATCGATTAGAAAAATTAAATTGGGACGACCGTCTCATTCTCTTGTCATTTCTCCTCAATTTAGTGCAAAATACGCCGCTTGCAAAAAATGACATTAACCGACGTTTTCATACGCGTCGGTTATTTTTTTGCATCAAACCAATCATTCATAAAAGAGGCCGGGCTTCGTACCGGATAGATACTTACTAAAAACCGACAGTTGTTGTCGCTGAGGAATCCATAGAAATGGGGCAATTTTTTGCTTACGCGACGGCATTCGCCGTAAAGGGGAATGACCATGTCGCATAACGTTACTCCAAACACCTCTCGCGTGGAATTACGTAAGACACTTACGTTGGTTCCGGTTGTTATGATGGGCCTTGCCTATATGCAGCCGATGACGCTGTTCGATACTTTTGGTATCGTTTCAGGCCTCACAGACGGTCACGTACCGACGGCATATGCCTTCGCGTTGATCGCTATTCTGTTTACGGCGCTGAGCTACGGGAAGCTGGTACGCCGTTTCCCTTCTGCAGGCTCTGCGTATACCTATGCCCAGAAATCCATTAGCCCTACCGTCGGTTTTATGGTGGGTTGGTCTTCTCTGCTCGACTACCTGTTCGCGCCGATGATCAACATTCTGCTGGCGAAAATTTACTTTGAAGCCCTTGTGCCTTCGATCCCATCGTGGATGTTCGTTATCGCCCTGGTGGCGTTTATGACGGCCTTTAACCTGCGCAGTCTCAAATCCGTGGCGAACTTCAATACCGTTATTGTGGTGTTGCAGGTGGTGCTGATCGCGGTCATTTTGGGCATGGTGGTGTACGGGGTGTTTGAAGGCGAAGGTGCCGGTACGCTGGCCAGCTCGCGCCCGTTCTGGTCTGGTGATGCACACGTTATTCCGATGATCACCGGTGCGACGATTCTGTGCTTCTCCTTTACCGGGTTTGACGGCATCAGCAACCTGTCGGAAGAAACCAAAGATGCAGAGCGCGTTATTCCGCGTGCGATCTTCCTGACCGCGCTTATCGGTGGTCTGATCTTCATCTTTGCAACCTACTTCCTGCAACTGTACTTCCCGGATATCTCTCGCTTTAAAGAGCCGGATGCCTCTCAGCCAGAAATTATGCTGTATGTTGCCGGTAAAACCTTCCAGGTTGGTGCGTTGATCTTCTCCACCATCACCGTACTGGCTTCTGGTATGGCGGCGCATGCAGGCGTAGCGCGTTTAATGTACGTGATGGGTCGTGACGGCGTGTTCCCGAAAAGTTTCTTCGGTTACGTTCACCCGAAATGGCGTACTCCAGCGATGAACATCATCCTGGTGGGAGCGATTGCTCTGCTGGCAATCAACTTTGACCTGGTGATGGCGACTGCGCTTATCAACTTCGGTGCGCTGGTGGCCTTTACATTTGTGAACCTGTCGGTAATTTCGCAGTTCTGGATCCGTGAGAAGCGCAACAAAACGCTGAAAGACCATTTCCAGTATCTGTTCCTGCCGATGTGTGGTGCGCTGACCGTTGGCGCGCTGTGGGTTAACCTGGAAGAGAGCTCCATGGTGCTGGGCTTGATCTGGGCCGCGATTGGCCTGATTTATCTGGCATGCGTGACCAAAAGCTTCCGCAACCCGGTGCCGCAGTACGAAGACGTCGCATAACCACTAATTTTTCTGCGCCTGTTCGTCAGGCGCATTATAAAAAACCGGAGCGCTGTGAGCTGTCTCCGGTTTTTTTATGCTGCAAATTCAGTCAGTAGGGACTTATTCGGTTCTCAAACAATCTCTTCAGCGTATTGCCACAGTGATTTCAGTAACGCCTGCTTCTCGCTGTCGTCGGCATACTGCTGATACAACATCTGCAATTCATCCGCATAGCGTTGCAAAAACTCTGGCGTGAAAACCTGACGGCGGTGATCCAGCCAGCGCTGTTGTTCCGCTTCATCCAGCGTGCCGGGGAAATTACGGGCGCGATAATTAAACAGCAGTTTTTCTATACGCTTATCGGCAAAAGTGATATCAAGCGCGGGTAAATTTCGTGGGTCCGTTTCCAGAATGATTTTCATGGCTTCACGGTCCGCATCGCTGAAAAAACCGTTATAGAGCTGTGCATCAACGTTATCTGAAGGGGTAAATGGCTCTGCTTCTGCAAAGATCGCCACGACTTTATCGCGCACCTGCGGGTTTTCGCGTAACACTTTCAGATTATCGAGACATTGCTGGCGATTAATGCCCAACCGGTCTGCATCTTCCGGTCGCAGCGTATTGGCCTGCGCCAGTACCGGGCACTTATTGATATGCACCAGTTTAACGGGAACCGCGGCGTTATCGCCCAGATCGGCTTTGGCAGTGTACAACCGCTCGCGCAGGGTATTGCTGTCAAGTTCCAGTAACGGGGAAATATCACCCGCCAGATCCACCATGATCACCGCATTGCGATTTTCCGGGTGCCAGGCCAGCGGGGCCACCCAACTGGTATTGCCGCGCCATGCGCCAAACATACCAGAGACATGGACCAGCGGCTTCATCTGAGGGACATCAATCAGCGCGGCCAGCTTATGCTTGTTACGGTGGGTGTAAAGATACTCAAACAAACGCGGCTGGCGTGACTTCACCAGTTGCGCCATCGCGATAGTCGCATAAACATCGGCCATTGCATCGTGTGCGTTAGCGTGTTCAATCCCGTTGGCTTTGGTTAAATGTTCAAGGCGAAAACTGGGCAGTCCGTCATCGTTTTCCGGCCAGTTGATCCCTTCCGGACGCAGGGCGTAACAGGCGCGCATCACATCCAGCAGATCCCAACGAGAGTTATCGTGTTGCCAGCTCCAGGCGTAGGGATCGTAAAAGTTACGGTACAGAATATTGCGCGTGACTTCATCATCAAAGCGGACATTGTTGTAGCCAAGAATACAGGTCTTCGGCACGGTAAACAGTGCGTGAATTCGTTGAGCGAACGTGACTTCGTTTTCCCCTTTTTCCCGCGCTTCCTGAGGTGTGATACCGGTGATCAGCACGGCCTGCGGCTGCGGGAGGTAATCATCGGCAGGCTTACAGTAAAACACCTCCGGCTCGCCAATAACGTTAAAATCGCTATCGGTGCGAATCGCGGCGAACTGTGCGGGTCTGTCCAGTGCGGGGTGTGTACCAAATGTTTCGTAATCGTGGAACAAAAAGGTAGGGAGCTGCTTGCCATCATTCATTGTGGAGTTGTACCCGGTTTCAATTTTCGCTCTCGTAAGAGTAACAAAAAACGCCAGGGTAATCAGCAAGACCGGAGTGTTACCTGAATCACGAATGCGAATTAATCGGGTTATTATTAAATTCCAGCGAATACAGAAATGACTTCACCGGCTTTTATCTCTGTTTTAATAGCGTGAACTTAGGGGACATATAAATTATCAACAATTAACGGGGTTATTTTTACGATAACTGTCATTATTAGGCTGTATTTGGAATCTTTTGATAAGTAACAATTTTTAGCTATTTATATATTTTATTACCCTCTGTTATGAATTGTGAGTAGGAACATAAATTCAAGGGATATATTCAATATAATTATTGGATATATCTAATAACAGGAGGTTATATGAGCATCAGTCGGCGTAGTTTTTTGCAAGGCGTCGGGTTGAGTTGTTCCGCGTGCGCGATAGGTGGCTTTGCACCCGGAGCACTGGCGCGCAATCCGACAGAGGGGGTGAATGGCAAAACATCCCTGACGCCAAGTCTGTGCGAAATGTGTTCTTACCGGTGTCCGATTCAGGCACAGGTCATTAAAAATAAGACGGTTTTTATTCAGGGTAATCCTCACGCGCCTCAGCAGGGAACGCGTGTTTGTGCCCGGGGCGGCAGCGGTGTCAGCCTGGTCAATGATCCTCATCGTATTGTAAAACCCATGAAGCGTACCGGCCCACGCGGCGGCGGCGAATGGCAGGTCATAAGCTGGCAGCAGGCCTATAAAGAAATTGCTGAAAAAATGACGGAGATTAAAAAGCAATGCGGGCCGGAAGGGGTCGTATTTTCTTCCAAGTCCGGTTCGCTTTCTGGTCATCTTTTTCACCTGGCGACCGCCTTCGGCTCGCCTAATACCTTCACACATGCTTCAACGTGTCCTGCCGGAAAATCCATCGCAGCAAAAGTGATGATGGGTGGGGATCTGGCGATGGACATCGCAAATACCCGTTACATGGTCTCATTTGGACACAATTTGTATGAGGGAATTGAAGTTGCGGAAACCCATGAATTGATGACGGCGCAGGAGAAGGGGGCCAAAATGGTCAGCTTCGATCCGCGTCTGTCCGTTTTCTCCAGCAAAGCGGATGAGTGGCATGCGATCCGTCCAGGCGGTGATTTACCGGTGTTGATGGCAATGTGCCACGTCATGATCAACGAAAATCTCTACGACGCCGCCTTTGTTGAGCGTTACACCAGCGGATTCTCACAATTAGCGGATGCGGTGAAAGAGACTACGCCTGCCTGGGCGCAACAGCATGCCGATGTGCCTGCCGACGTTATTGTACGGGTCACGCGAGAGCTCGCTGCCAGTGCGCCGCATGCCATGATAAGTCCTGGTCATCGCGCAACATTCTCTCAAGAAGAGATCGACATGCGGCGCATGATTTTTACCCTGAACGTGCTGCTCGGAAATATTGAGCGCGAGGGCGGGCTGTACCAGAAAAAAGGGGCCGCAACGTATAACAAACTGGCTGGCGAAACGGTCGCTCCGGTACTGGCCAAACCTGACGTCAAAAACATGCCCAAGCCGACGGCGCAACGCATTGATTTAGTGGCGCCGCAATTCAAATTTATCGCCGCAGGCGGTGGTGTCGTCCAAAGCGTGATTGACGCGACGCTAAAACAAACGCCTTACCCGGTGAAGGGCTGGATTATGTCCCGCCACAATCCATTGCAAACCGTCACTTGCCGACCGGACCTGGTGAAAACCATGGAGCAGTTGGATTTGGTCGTGAGCTGCGATGTTTATCTGAGTGAAAGCGCGGCTTACGCAGACTATCTGTTACCAGAATGCACTTATCTGGAACGTGATGAAGAAGTCTCCGACATGTCCGGGCTGAATCCTGCTTACGCATTGCGCCAGCAGGTCGTGGATCCTATCGGCGAGGCGCGTCCGAGCTGGCAAATCTGGAAAGAGCTGGCAGTGCAGCTAGGTCTGGGTCAGTACTATCCCTGGCAGGATATGCAGACTCGCCAGCTATATCAGCTTAATGGCGATCATGGTTTGTCAGCGGAATTGCGCCAGAAAGGGTATCGGGAATGGGGCGTGCCGCTTTTGCTGCGTGAGCCAGAATCCGTTCGTCAGTTTGTCACGCGTTTTCCCGGTGCTATGCCGACAGACAGTGAAGGAACCTATAGCGACCAGCTACGTTTCAAATCGCCGTCCGGCAAAATCGAGCTGTACTCTGAAGCGCTGGAGGCCTTATTACCTGGCTATGGTGTCCCTCAGGCCCGCCACATCGCATTGAAAAATGACGACCAACTCTATTTTATTCAGGGCAAGGTTGCCGTACACACCAACGGCGCGACGCAGTATGTCCCGTTACTCAGTGAGTTGATGTGGGATAACGCCGTTTGGATCCACCCGCAAACAGCCCGCGAAAAGGGCATTCGCAATGGGGACGAGGTGTGGCTGGAAAATGCAACCGGCAAAGAAAAAGGGAAAGCGCTGGTCACGGCAGGAATTCGACCCGATACGCTGTTTGTTTACATGGGATTTGGGGCGAAGGCCGGGGCGAAAACCGCCGCGACAACGCACGGTATTCACTCCGGAAATTTGCTGCCGCATGTGACCAGTCCGGTTTCTGGCACAGTGGTGCATACCGCTGGCGTCACGCTTAGCCGGGCATGAGGAGGGAGGAAAGCATGAATCAACCGACGAATTCATATGTCATGTTGCATGACGAGAAACGCTGCATTGGATGCCAGGCGTGCACGGTGGCCTGCAAGGTGCTTAATGATGTCCCTGAGGGATTTAGCCGCGTTCAGGTGCAGATCCGAACGCCTGAACCTGAATCTGCCACGCTGAATCATTTTAGTTTTATCCGGGTCTCATGTCAGCATTGCGAAGAGGCTCCCTGCGTTACGGTTTGCCCAACTGGTGCTTCATTCCGTGATGAAAACGGCATCGTGCAGGTCGATAAATCGCGCTGTATCGGCTGCGATTATTGTGTTGCAGCGTGTCCGTTCCACGTTCGTTACCTGCATCCACAAACGGGGGTTGCCGACAAATGTAACTTCTGTGCCGATACGCGTCTGGCATCGGGACAACAACCTGCCTGCGTCTCTGTTTGTCCGACGGATGCGCTGAAATTTGGCCGACTCGATGAACCGGAGATCCAACACTGGATCGGCCAAAAAGAGGTGTATCGGCAGCAGGAAGAGCGTAGTGGCGCGGTCAGCCTGTACCGACGTAAGGAGATACATCAGGAGGGTAAAATATGAATACCATCTGGGGAGCGGAACTGAACTACGCGCCGGATTACTGGCCTTTATGGCTCGTCTGCGCGGGGGGAGTCGTATTGATGCTGCTTGCCGCACTCGCGGCGCATGCGCTGTTGCGCGCCATGTTTGCACCGAAAACGGCGACAGGGGAGGAACAGCGTGACTACCTCTATTCACTGGCGATCCGCCGCTGGCACTGGGGAAATGCGCTGCTCTTTGTCCTGCTGTTGCTCAGTGGTCTGTTTGGCCATTTCTCCATCGGACCCGTGGCATTAATGGTGAAAATCCATACCGTGTGCGGATTTGCACTGGCGGCATGTTGGATTGGCTTCATTCTCATAAATGCTTTCGGCGGCAACGGACATCACTACAAGGTGAACGTCAGTGGACTGGTTACACGGTGTCTGCGGCAGACGCGTTTTTACCTGTGCGGCATTATGCGTGGTGAAGCGCACCCTTATGCCGCCACGACGGAGAACAAATTTAATCCGCTACAACAACTGGCGTATCTGGCAATCATGTATGCGCTCGTGCCTCTGTTAATTATCAGCGGATTTCTGTGTCTGTATCCGCAATTCGTGGGGGCGGGTCCGGTCATGCTGGTGTTGCATATGGCGTTAGCCATCATTGGGCTGATGTTTATTTGTGCACACATCTACCTTTGCACGCTGGGTGATACACCTGGGCAAATTTTCCGCAGCATGATAGATGGTTATCACCGCCATCGCAGTCATCATGCGGAAACGTCACCGCGTAAGGGATAATTTTCCACGCGCTGTAACCCGAAAAACAGGCGCGTTGAGGTAAATTCATGCAAGAAAATGTGCATTAAGTCACATTTTCTTGCAATTTTTTCATGTTTGTTCAGCAGAACTTCCGTAAAAAGAACAGCAAATTATTCTCTTCCGAGGACATGCTGTTGAAATCCCGTTTGTTTATTGCCGCTTCGCTGTTTGCGTTGAATCTCTCATCTGCCTTTGCAGCGGATACCCCCGACTTTGCCCCTCAGCCGCCCGCCATTGATGCAGGGGCGTGGGTGTTAATGGATTACACGACAGGGCAAATTCTTACCGCCAATAATGAACATCAGCAGCGTAATCCTGCCAGCCTGACCAAACTGATGACCGGGTATGTGGTTGACCGCGCCATCGACAGCCATCGCATTAACCGCGACGATATTGTGACTGTCGGGCGTGATGCCTGGGCAAAAGACAACCCCGTGTTTGTGGGGTCCTCATTGATGTTTTTAAAAGAGGGCGACCGCGTTACGGTGCATGATTTAAGTCGTGGGCTGATCGTCGATTCAGGCAACGATGCTTGCGTGGCGCTGGCAGATTACATTGCCGGGGGACAGCCGCAGTTTGTGGCCATGATGAACCGCTATGTGCAAAAGCTAAATTTGCAGGATACGCATTTTGAAACGGTACATGGTCTGGATGCGCCGGGTCAGCACAGTTCTGCATATGACCTTGCGGTACTTTCGCGTGCGATTATTCATGGCGAACCTGAGTTTTATCATATGTATAGCGAAAAGAGCCTGACCTGGAATGGCATCACCCAGCAAAACCGCAACGGTCTGCTGTGGGATAAAACGCTAAACGTCGATGGTCTTAAAACCGGACACACATCGGGTGCCGGATATAACCTGATCGCCTCTGCTGTGGATGGGCAGCGCCGTCTTATCGCTGTGGTTATGGGGGCTGAAAGCCCGAAAGGCCGTGAAGAACAAGCCCGCAAACTGCTGCACTGGGGGCAGCAGAATTTCGACACGGTGCAAATTCTTAAAAGTGGGAAAAAAGTCGGTAGCGAGCGTATTTGGTACGGTGACAAAGAGAAAATAGCCTTAGGCACTGAGCAGGATTTTTGGTTGGCGCTTCCAAAAGCAGAAATTCCTAATATCAAAGCAAAATATGTGCTTGATAGAAAAGAGATTGTCGCACCCATTACCGCGCATCAGCGGGTTGGCGAAATTGAACTCTACGATCGTGACAAACTGGTCGCGCACTGGCCGCTGGTGACGCTGGAGTCCGTTGGCAAAGGCGGCGTTTTTTCGCGTCTGAGCGACTATTTTCACCATAAGGCATAACGGATTTAATTCCGGGCAGACTGGCGAGAGTGCGAGTCTGCTCACATAATAATCACTCTTTCCTTGTGGCTGTTATGTGTAAATTATACTGTATATAATAACAGTATAATGACGGAGGCATTATGAATTACGAGATCAGACAAGCAGAGAAACGCCGGATCGCGGGTTTTCACATGGTTGGACCGTGGGAAAAAACGGTAAAACAAGGTTTCGAACAACTGATGATGTGGGTCGATGGAAACCAGATCGCGCCGCTGGATTGGATTGCTGTTTATTACGATAACCCTGATGAAGTTCCGGCAGAGAAACTGCGTTGCGATACCGTTGTTTCAGTACCGGATACTTTCACGCTACCTGAAAACAGCGAAGGCGTGATCCTCACGGAAATCGAGGGCGGTCAATATGCTGTTGCCGCCACTCGCGTTGAAAATAACGATTTTGCGACACCGTGGTATCAATTTTTCAATAGCGTGCTGCAAGATAGCCGCTACCAGATCTCCGGAAAACCGTGTTTTGAGCTCTATCTGAATAACGGGGCAGAAGACGGTTACTGGGAGATTGAAATGCATATCCCGGTACAACCGAAGGTGTAAAACGGTTGTTTTAGGCGTTACTGCGCGGACGATCGTGACAATCGTTCATCCGGGATAAGATCCGTCCGTCGCAGTGATGTTTTCAGTGAAAAAGCGGGTACAATGCGTTTTTTGTGATTTCCAGATGGAGCCGAAAGTGCGTACTGACAAGTCGCTGAGCCCCTTTGAAATTCGTTTGTATCGTCATTATCGCGTCGTGCATGGTATTCGCATTGCGCTGGCATTTATCCTCACGTTTCTGTTCGTTCGTCTGTTCCATATACCGGAAGGCACCTGGCCGCTTATCACGCTGGTGGTGATTATGGGGCCGATCTCTTTCTGGGGGAACGTGGTGCCCCGGGCCTTTGAACGTATCGGCGGCACGATTTTGGGGGCGGCGCTAGGGCTGGTCGCGCTGCGCCTTGAGCTTGTCTCTCTCCCGCTGATGCTTACCTGGTGCGCGGTAGCGATGTTCCTCTGCGGATGGCTGGCGTTAGGCAAAAAGCCGTATCAGGCGTTGTTGATAGGCATCACCCTGGCCGTGGTGGTAGGGGCGCCGGCAGGCGATATGGAGACGGCATTATGGCGAGGCGGCGATGTGATTCTGGGGTCGCTTTTGGCGATGTTGTTTACCGGTATCTGGCCGCAACGGGCATTTTTACACTGGCGGATCCAACTGGCGCAGTGTGTCACGTCCTATAACCGGCTTTATCAGGCGGCGCTTTCTCCTAATTTGCTTGAACGTCCCCGGCTGGATAAACATTTTCAGCAGTTACTTGGGGATGTCGTGAAAATGCGCAGCTTAATTACGCCTGCCAGTAAAGAAAGCCATATTCATAAATCGATATTTGAAGCAATTCAAACGATTAATCGCAATCTTGTCTGCATGCTTGAGCTGCAAATTAATGCGCACTGGGCAACACGCTCCAGCCATTTTGTGATGCTGAATGCCCATACGCTGCGCGAAACGCAAAAAATGATTCAGCAAACGCTGCTGACGATTACGCATGCGTTGTATGAAGGAAACCCGCAGCCCGTGCTGGCAAACACGGAGAAGCTGAACGACATTGTGGCTGAGCTTCGGCAGCTGATTAATGAGCAACGTAGCGACAATGTGGCTGAAATCCCTATTCATGGCTATGTTTGGCTAAGCATGGAAACCGCGCGTCAACTGGAGCTACTCTCGCATTTGATTTGTCGCGCACTGCGCAAATAAAGAGCAGAGAAGGTGAATGATTCTGCTGCTGCTTCGATTCAGCAAGGAATAAGGGTATGATACGGAAAAGGGATAAAACCATTGTCATCTGCAACGGCTAAAAGTAATGTTTACCCTAACTTGTAGCGGTTGCTTAAACGAATCCGAATCTCACATTATCAGGGGTGTAAAAATGGAAACTACCAAGCCTTCTTTCCAGGACGTGCTGGAATTTGTTCGTCTGTTTCGCCGTAAGAACAAGCTGCAACGTGAAATCCAGGACGTTGAGAAAAAAATCCGTGACAACCAGAAGCGTGTGCTGCTGCTGGATAACCTGAGCGACTACATCAAACCTGGCATGAGCGTTGAAGCTATTCAGGGCATTATCGCCAGCATGAAAAGCGACTACGAAGATCGCGTAGATGATTACATCATCAAAAACGCGGAAATTTCCCAGGAACGTCGCGACATTTCTAAAAAGCTCAAAGCCATGGGCGAAATGAAAGACACTGACGCAAAAGCAGAATAATGTTTTATTGCAGTGAGGATCGTTGTTCGATGCTCACTGCAGTTCAACCCCACCCTGTACCATTCTGAGTAAATGCTGTTCTGGCCAATGGCTTGTCAGTTTTCTTTCTGCAAGCG
Organism: Citrobacter sp. Awk 4; assembly: GCF_028069725.1. GTDB lineage: Bacteria > Pseudomonadota > Gammaproteobacteria > Enterobacterales > Enterobacteriaceae > Citrobacter_D. The sequence goes on along the minus strand of NZ_JANEWG010000025.1, from coordinate 37,730 downwards.
TCCATTTAATGTAATCGACATCATGACGCTCCCGATCCAGCATCAAACCGACAACGCTGCCACTGTGCGCCACATTCACGCCGTATAAATCACACTCTTCAACAAGCGATATCAAGATATTGAAGTCGGGTTTTGGCAGCAGCATCTGGCTGGCGATGGCGCTCAGGGTTGCGGCTTCTCCCATTCGTCGCGGGTTTTGCGTTATGCACGCTTCTTGCACTTTTTCCCAGGCCTGTTGCAAGGCCGCCGCGCCCGCGTGTAAACGATCAAGGCGGGGAATACGGTGATAATCCGAAGTGCGCAAAGTCTTGGGGCTTTCGAGCACTAACAGATCGAGCTGCGGTTGTGCTTCGCAGGCGATCTGCGTTGAAGCGTCATTATGATCAAAAAGCGTAAGCTGGCGAAAAACGGTGCTGTCGGTCGGTTCGAGTGAAACGCAAAGCTGCGCAAGGGTAGGTTCATTAAGCGTGTGGCCAAGATGGTGCGCAGTGGCAAGCGCCGTTGCGGCGATGTCTGCCGTGCTGCTGGCCATTCCTTTGGCGACAGGAATGGTGGAATGGACATCCACCCGTATCTCCTGGCTCCAGTGAGCAGGGTAGTTAAAATGCGCGAGTACCCGCTCTACCATCGCGCGTGAAAGTGAACGTTCATCCGCAAGTGGTGAGCCTGAACTCACCTCAACGGTGCTGTACCAGTCGACAGGGCAGGAGACCAGCTTCTCACTGCCAAGAATCCAGCCCTGAATAAGTTCACCGCATGACGCCGGACAGTGTGCTACAGCCATGTATTCACCTTTCTGATCAGCAATTCTCGGCGCATAGTGTCATGCTGATCGTGCTATTACCTTGATTTACCGCAACTTGTGGTGATGCTTTATTACGCGGACTCGCAAAAAACGGATGTTTCAGTTAAGGCAATCCTCATGACATCTTGTGCGATCATGAGTTCTTCATTGGTATTAATCACCGCCACTTTGACCATTGCGTTGTCAGACTGAATGAACGTCCTGTTGCATTGATTTTTATCATTATCAATAGCCAGTCCGAGAAAATGCAGGTTGTGACAGATTGCCGCCCTGGCGCGTGACGAGTTTTCGCCAATCCCTCCGGTAAAGATGAGTACATCCAGTCCGCCCATCTGCATAATATAACTGCCAATCGTGGCGCGGATACGTTCGGCAAACAGGGTGAGCGCCAGTGCTGCCTGCTTATTTCCCGCATCTGCAGCCTGCTCAACATCACGGTAATCATTGGAAATACCGGAGATCCCCAGTAAGCCTGACTCGTTATTTAATAAATGATTAAGCTGTTGCGGTGTTTTACCTTCTCGCAGCGCAATCCACGGCAAAATGGATGGATCGATATCGCCGCTGCGGGTACCCATCATGACACCTGACTGCGGGGTAAATCCCATTGATGTATTTACGGACTTGCCTCCCTTGATGGCACAAATACTGCTGCCGTTACCGAGATGACAACACACAATGCGTAGAGCGCTGAGCGGAACACCCAGTTTTTCCGCCAGTGCCGCACTGACATATTTATGGCTGGTACCGTGGAATCCGTAGCGCCGAATGCCTAGCTCTGCGTAATAGCGCCAGGGCAGGGGATAGATATAGGCGGGTTCATCCAGCGTCTGATGAAAAGCCGTATCAAAGACTGCAACTGACGGCGTATTGGGCAACAATTGGCGAAATACTTTAATGCCAATGACATTGACCGGATTGTGCAGCGGGGCCAGCTCAGCGAGGTGCTCTATCTGTGCCAGCGTTTCATCAGTGATTAACGCTGAATCTTTAAACGATTCTCCACCGTGCGCAACGCGATGACCGACGCCGGTAATATCGTTTAATGTATTGATAATACAATAATCAATTAGCTTCTCTAACAATAACGTCACGGCTTCGCGATGGTCCGCCAGAGGCAATGTTTCTTGCCATTTTTGTGCTGGCGTTTTGATCGTAACCTGCGCATTCGCCATCCCAATACGTTCAATCAAACCCTGACAAATAGCGGTACCCTGCGGCATCGCCAATAACTGGAATTTTAGCGATGAACTGCCTGCGTTAATGGCCATTATGTTGTGAGACATGACGATTCCTTTGGAGTAAGAAAATCAAACAGTTCATCGAATCCTGAATTCGTCAGTGCGCTGGTGGTAAAGATTTTTTCAGCCCCAGCCTGCGTCAACCAGTTTTGCACGGCGGAAATACGCGACGAGTTTGCCAGATCGGATTTTGTGACGATGCCAATGACGGGTCTGTTCATCGGTGTTGTAAATCCTGGCGAAAAGGGGGACCAGGGGGCATCAGCGTTCAACACCAGGGCAATCATTTCCGCTTCACAGGCACTTACCAGCAGCGCGCTGTAGAGGCAACGGTTCTCAAGGTATTCGCCCGGAGTGTCAATTGTGTCAGGGGACCATACGATGGCCTGTGTCTTTTGGTAATGAAGTTGCTCTCCACGTAAACATTGAGTGAGCGACGTTTTACCGCACTGGCTGGGACCAATAAGCATCATACGCTTCATGGTGTCAGGTCCGCGTGACGGGGCATGAGGTAAAAAGCATCATTTCACTTAGTGTTCTCGTGACCTGTTTCAGCGCGTATTCAACGGCAGAAACATCTCCCGTTAATACAACGGCCCCCGTGAACCTGTCGAGAAAACCGATCTCCACGGCACCTGACTTGGTGGCGATATCACAGGCGATAATGGAAGCTTCGCTGGGGGTAATGGTCAAAATACCTATGGCTGATACAGCATCCGCAAGCCCCAGTTTTTTGAATAAATCTTTGCCTGGATTGGCAATCAGATGCGCCAGCGTGACCTGCTTACCCGGGACATATTCCTGGATCATACGATCCGTCGTGGGCTGCCTTTCCATTATCCCTCCACAATCTGTCGCCACATGGCTTCATGTGGGCGTGGAATAACAGAGCGGTAGACCAGCAGTCCTTTTTCGCCTGCGCTTTCACTGGCAACGGTAACGGCGTTGTTAACATCAGAAACATCACCAGCGACCACCATGTAGCATTTACCGCCAATGCCAAACGCCATATGCACCCGAACCAGCGTGATGTTTGAGGTTTTAACTGCCCGGTCGGCGGCACTGATACAGGCTGCCACGCTCCATGTTTCCAAAATCCCGACGGCCTGACGCTTTTCAACACTGTTCAGTCCGCTGATGGCAGGAAGTACGCTGTCATGAATATTGGGTAACACCAGGCTATCGACGAGCATATCTCCGGCAAGTGTTGTACCGGTGGCGATGGCTTGCTGTACCGCTCCCACATCACCGCCGATCATCAGTAAAAATTTGCCCGGACAGATGGTCTTACTGACCAGAAGATTCACGTTGGCGCTTTTCAACATGGCATCGCCTGATTCCATCCCTTTGGCGATACTGGTGAGTTCTAAAATACCTATTGCCTGAGACATGCTTAACCTCTTACCACCGTAATTGCCTGTTCAGTGACGTCACTAACGATGCCGTCAATACTGGCGTGAATGGGAGCGCCTAATGCGCCAGCGGGGACATCGGCTACGCATTCGCCACGAACGACGCGGTCGCCTTTTTGCACTTGTGGGATGGCACTGGCGCCAATATGTTGGCGCAAAAGCAGAGTGACGTTATCCGTCAGATGTTCGGATTCTGACAGCGGTGCTTCGTGATACCAGTCACTCAGACCTAACTTCGTAATCAGCCGTTTTACCGGCACTAACCGATATTTCGCCATTTCGTCGGCAGGATTCAGAGGCCCTTCATAACGGAAGTTTTGCGCTCGCAATTCACGCTTAAGCATACGGTTAATACGCATCGGGGAGATGCCAACCGGACACGCGACACTTTCACAAACATTACATTCCGAGCAGGTCAACGCGCTGAGCAACAACTGGGGTGTCGCGGCTTGTTGATAGTTCACCGCGCGCACCAGCAGGTGTGGCGATAATTCATGGCCTATCAAATGTCGTGGGCATAAATCCGTACATAACCGACACTGTTCGCAAACGGTTTTCGCAACAGAGAGCAGCGTGCGTTCATCCTGCATGCGCCGCTGAATCAGTGGATGCTTTTCGGGCAATACCAGCAATCCCCCTGTTGTTTTGGTTACCGGTGTGTCCAGTGTTGGGAGCAAATGCCCCATCATGGGGCCGCCATTGATAAACCCTGGCGAATCAACGGTTGCGCCACCCGCCAGGGAGAGAACTTCTCGTAATGACATGCCGATGGGGACGGTCAGCGTTTGTGGACGAGCCACTGCGCCATTAACGGTTAGCGTACGGCGCGTGACGGGAAACTGCTGTTCCACCGCTCTGGCAATATTTAGCACGGTCTGCACGTTATTGACGACGACGCCAACACTGACAGGCAACGCGGCTGGAGGGACGCGTCGTCCAGTCGCCATCCAGATCGTCAACACCTCATCTCCGGCCGGATAGACATCTGGCAAAATGTGGAGCCTGATATCACCAGGGAGAAGCGGAGTTAAGGCGGCGATGGCGGGACGGTATTTTTCTTTGAGGGCAATGATGCCTTCGCTGGCGCCGGTTGCTTTCATCGCGTATTGCACACCGCGAATCAAACGGGCAGCCTGTTGGGCCATGAGTTGCTGATCGACCTTCAGCATCGGCTCACATTCTGCGGCGTTGACCAGGAATATTTCTACCTGCGCCTGCAGTTTGACATGCGCGGGAAAACCAGCGCCTCCGGCACCTACCACCCCCGCAGCACGAACTCTTTCTCGGATTTCCTGAGCATCGCAATCGACAAGTTCAGTGAATTCGAAGGCATTAGGGGCCGTATTCATAGCAACTCCTCCAACAACTCTTGAATGGCGCTGGCATCAGCGGGACGGGGATTGGTCTTTAATGTGACATCTGCCAACGCAGCCTGAACCATGGCAGGTATTCGTTGTGAATACCCGGTTTTACCAGCATTCAACGCCTCGTAAAACGAGGGGATGGAACATTGCTTTGTGAGTTGTTCAATTCTGTGAATCAGCGCATTCAGGCTAGTGATTTCGTTCGCATTTTCGGAACATAAATGACAGGCTTTCGCGAATCTTGCGTACCGTTTTGCCGCTCGAGGATCCTGCGCGTTAAAACGAATCACTGAGGTAAGTAACAGCGCATTGGCAAGCCCATGTGCGAGGTGAAATTGTCCTCCCAACTGGTGCGCAATGGCATGATTGATCCCCAGACCCGCCTGGCTAAACGCCATGCCAGCCAGGGTTGACGCGTTGTGCATTTTCCCTCGAGTCGCCAGACAATCTCCTTTTTTAACGGCAACGGGCAGATACTGAAAAACGATTTGCGCGGCTTTCTCTGCCAGTGCATCAGTGAAATCACTGGCGCGTAGGGACACATAGGCTTCAAGGGCATGAGTCAATACGTCCATACCGGTGTTGGCGGTGATATTGGCAGGTACGCTGACGACCAATCGGGGATCGAGAATTGCCATATCCGGATAGAGAGAGTTGTTGAACAGCGGATATTTAATCCCTTTATCCGGATCGCTGATCACACACGCGCTGGTCACTTCAGACCCTGTGCCGCTGGTGGTTGGAATGGCGACACAGGTTTCGATTTCAATACCAAACTGGCGGCTGAACCAGACGATGGCTTTGGCGGCATCAAGCGCCGAACCGCCACCAAATCCAATCACAATATCGGGACGCAGGGACTGCATTTGCGCAATCCCTTGCACGACGGTGCTGATCGTGGGGTCTGGCGTTATCTCGCTAAACACGCTGATGCGATTATTTGCAGGCAATGCCGCACGCAGCATTTCGATCAGCGGTGAACGCGCCAGAAAACCATCGCAAATAATCCAGATATGCTTGTTCGTAAAGCGTTTCAGCACGTCCAGACTGCCCTGACCGCTGTACAAACGGGTTTGCAGTGAAAAGGTATTCATCACAGCCTCATTAACGGATTGAAAAACCATTTGTCAGTACACAGCGGCGAGAGCGCGCAAATGTTCTGGCTGAGGTTGTCCCTTCACCGGTTGGCGTGGCGATTGTGAAGGTGGTGAACCCTTCGCCGCCAACGCCGATTCCTGCATAGGAGGGACCGTTTTTCACAAAGATAGAGGTCTGCAATGTGCGGGCTGCCAGATTCAGTCGTGAAACGTTCTGTGAGTGCATAATGGCGGTATGGTGCAGGCCTTCTTCGACTTTGATGGCCAGGGTCAGGGCGCTGTCGAAGTCTTTCACTTTCACGATGGGCAACATCGGCATCAGCTGTTCGCAGGTAACCCAGGTATCGTCAGCGTCAACGACGGCAATCAGCAAGCGTGGTGTTTTGGCGGGAACCGCGATACCGGAGGCTTCCAGCATGGTAGCGGGGCTTTTGCCAACCAGTTTTTTATTGGCCTGACCTTCCGGAAAGCAGGCTGCGCGGAGCTTTTCCGTTTCTGCCGGGGTGAGGAGCATCGCGCCAAAGCTCTGCATTTGTTGGATTAGGTTGTCAGCAACGGATTCCACGACGATCAGACTCTTTTCTGCAATACAGGGCAGGTTGTAATCGAACGAGGCACCATTGATGATGTCTTCCGCTGCTTTCACCAAATCAGCCGTTTCATCGACGATGCAGGGGGGGTTGCCAGCACCGGCGCCAATGACTTTTTTGCCGCTTTTCATCCCCATGGCTACGATACCGGGGCCGCCGGTGATCGCCAGTACGGCAATGTTAGGGTGTGCCATCATTTGCTGCGTTGCTTCGAATGTGGGGTCAGCGACTGTGACGACCAGGTTGCGGATCCCACAACTGCGAAATGCGATCTCCTCAATCATGCTGATCAACTTAAGGGAGACGTTTTTGGCCCCAGGATGCGGACTGAAGTAAACGCTGTTGCCCGCCGCCAGCATACTGATGCTGTTATTGATGATGGTTTCAGTTGGGTTGGTGCTGGGTGCGACGGAACCGATAACGCCAAACGGCGAATATTCGAAGAGCACCATGCCGCCATCGCCTGTCAACGCTGTTGTAGTGAGATCTTCAATACCCGGTGTATTTTGCAGAGCGGCTCTATTTTTGAGGAATTTGTCCTCTTTATTGCCCATTCCCGTTTCTACCGCGCTCTCTTCGGCAAGCGCCGTAAGGTGCGAATTTAGCTCTTCCCGAATAGCGCCGATAATTGCGCTTCGGGTTTTCAACGGGCACTGCTGATAACGTAAGAATGCCTGCTGTGCGGCGTCGATTGCCTGTCCAACGGACATAAAAATGCCATTGCCTTTTACGTCTGCGTTGGTGGATGCTAACTGCTCGCACAAAATCGTTCGGATGAGGGTTTCCAGTTCAGAAGTATTCATTGATGTATTCTCACGTTAATGGCCGCAATGGCGGCTTGTGCAATCTCCATGTCCTGCTCAACGCTACCGCCGCTGATCCCAAGACCCCCAATCAGTACACCGTCACGCCACAGCGCAAATCCACCGCCAAAAGTCACCACTTTTCCCTGCAGATGACTTTCCAGACCATAAAGCGCAGCGCCGGGTTGAACCGCCGCGGACAGTTCATGAGTCGCTGTTTTCATCGCGACGGCAGTCCATGCTTTTTTCGGCGCTAACTCACTGCTCACTAACAGAGCATCCGGCATACGCCAGGTCACGGTTTCCGTGCCGTGAGCGTCAGCAATGCTGATGACTACAGGCACCTGTAATTCTTGTGCCCGTTCCACGGCGGAACGGGTCAACTGATGAAGCTCCTGAAATGAGAGTGACATCGCGGATTCCTTCATGGAGGGGGAGCGAGCAGAAGCCAGATAACGCTTCGTCACTTCCCGAATAATGGTGTTCTGATGAGCATCGTGATCTTCGGCGCGCGCCAGGGCATACAAACAATCTGAAAGTCGGTTGATGTAGCGCATCAGTACATGCCTGACCGCGGCGCCCTCAGACAGCTCAACCAAACGTCGCTCGGCGCGACGTGCTAACGTCCGCGCAAAGTGCAATCGACTTGCCGCCTCGCATCGGCCCGGCAGGATAAAGCTGTGCAAGGGGGCGACACGACCCATCGCGGTATCAATAGCGATTTCAAGCTCGGTAATTTCTTCAGAACTGATGTAACGCTGCCCTGGTGCCGGATTTTCGCTTTCACTGGCCAGTTCGGCGCTAAACCAGAAGATCTGCAACTGAATTGATTCCAGCAATGTGCGATGTTGCGCACAGGCGCAAGCACACACACACAGGCTCAGCGTGGCATTGAGTTCATCCAGCGTTCCGTAAGCTTCAACACGCGGATGGGTTTTACTGACACGTTGGCCGGTAAACAGGGCAGTTGTTCCGGAGTCACCTGTTCGGGTATAAATCGCCATCATTCCCCCTTAACGCGAAACCGTGTCGACGATGCCGACAATGGCCAGATCTATGGCTTCATTGGGACCGCTAAAAACATGTCTGGCGCTGGAGCCGCTGCTGAGCAAAACTAATTCGCCAATGCCAGCCCCTACGGAATCAACCGCCACTTCATCACCTGTGCTGGGATGTGAGGGAAGTTCCCCATCGGCACAAATCCGACGTACCAGCAGGAGTTTTTTCCCCACCAGAGAAGGTGATTTTTGTGTGGATACCACCGCGCCTGTAACGCGTGCCAGATGCATGGTTCACTCCTGTTTAATGAGGTGAATATTGCGTGTGTTCGCGGCTTCACGAGCCAGTGCGGTAATAACACATTGACGATGCAGCACCAGCGATACACTGGAGAGGCGAGCCACGTCGGCATAACTTAAAAGAGTAACCGGGTGCAGGATGACGGTCTGCCCCCGCTCATCACTGAATACCAGAGGCAGGCGTGCCAGTTTTTTCACCGGTAATGCCGGTAACAACCGACGTTGCACTGAAAGTTGTACGCGAAGCCCAAATGCCAGCGCCTCGTGGATCATGACCGCCGTTGTATTTGATGAATCGCTCTGAACCAGTTGTTCCAGTAATGACAAGTCAACCTGCTGAACATGCAGAGACGAATGCTGGCAAAACAGTGTCCGGACATCGATTTCCCGTAGTTGCGCGGCGCTGAGTGTGACAGTACTGTCGGCGCGACGTAGTAGACGAGTAACGACCTCCTCGACGATCCGCTGCAACAGTTCGCCGTTCATCGTGGCATCACCAGTTTTGCAAAAACCTCCGGGTTATCTGCGCCAGCGGCATTGGCTTCGTCTGTGTCGATGTGCATCTCAAGACGCATATCTGGCGAAACACGAACGGCAACGTTGTCAAAAATCAACCGCCGTTCATCCCCCTCAATGGCCACAGAGACATTGTCGCCGTGCGAAACACGCAGGATCAGCGCATCCAGCGGTGACATGTGAATATGGCGACAGGCGATAATCACGCCCGACGTGAGATCCAGTTCAGCAAATGGGCTGACAAGGCGGATCCCCGGCGTTCCTTGCAGGTTGCCAGACATACGCAGAGGGGCTGCGACACCCAATGTTCTGGCGTCGGTGCGGGAGATTTCAACCTGACTCGTATGACGCAATGGTCCAAGCAGACGAACATTTTTTAACTGACCTTTTGGGCCGACCAATGTAACGGTTTGCTCGGCGGCGTATTGTCCGGGCTGTAATAGCGCTTTTTTCTCGTTGATCGGTTGACCAGGAAAAAGACGGGCATAGTCTTCTGCACAAAGATGGATATGGCGATTTGAAACACCCAGTGGAATAGGGCGCTCCCGCATCTCATCCAGGATCTGACTCACGGTCGTCTCCAGCAGTTGCTTATCCATTACGCTTCACCTCGCTTACCGGAATGCAGACAGAGAGAGCGGGGTTCACCCTTCTGGCGTTTGCATTGTGGATCGAGGCAAAGATTGCAACTGATAAGCTCAGTGTCCTGTGTACCCTCGGGCAAAAATGGCTCCACAAGGATCTCTTCCTGAGATTCTACGGGGGCCGGGGCGGAAACTGCCTCAGACGACGTCTCTACGCTGTAAGAAAGAATGCCCTCTGAAGGTCTGGCGATGACTTTATGGGCGACCAGACCTGCTTGCTGATCGGCAAAACTGGCACCGGTGATGATGGCCGCCTGAACAGAGGCCACATCACCGATAATTTTGATCATCGTCCAGCCTGAACCGTTGGTCTTTTCGAGGCCAACCAGCGTGATGGAAGCGGCTTTCGCCATGACATCCGCGCAATTGATGGCTAATGCCAGACCACTAACTTCAAGTAATCCCAGTGATTGCTTCACGCTGTGCTCCTTATTCGAAGTGACTTAGGCAGATTTAGGTAAAATGGCCTCAACGTCGCTGTGCGGGCGCGGGATGACATGGCAGGATTTGACTTCGCCTACCGCGCTCGCCGCAGCACTTCCTGCGTCTACGGCCGCTTTTACGGCACCGACATCACCGCGAACCATCACCGTCACTAAACCCGAGCCGATTTTTTCATAGCCGACCAACTGCACGTTGGCGGATTTCACCATGGCATCGGCGGCTTCAATAGCGCCCACCAGCCCTTTTGTTTCAACCAGTCCCAGTGCGTTATTCATACTGCAGTTCTCCTGTGGATTATGAGTGACCGTCCCGGAAGGGAAGGCCTTTAACCAGCCGCGCGGCGTTGTTGCCAATACGTCTACGGGCAGGGTTATCTTGGTGATAGGTCAGCGTAAATAGCGGCGCTGATGCGGGTAAATTCTTGTAATGCACAACCAACATCTCACTGTCGCAGGCGATGCCTACGAGCAGCGGCGACTGACGCGCTGCCTGCCACGCGCAATGAACGACATCGTCTGAGACCTGCTCGTGGACAACGAAGGGAATACCTTCTTCTTCGATACCCAGCAGGACGTCATTCCAGTCAGTGAGTGTGCCGTCAATGGCGGCGACAATAATCGCCGGTGCGATATGATTACTGTCCATAAGCAAACTCCTTGTGCCAGGAAAGGATCAATCCTGTTGCGACGGCGTTTCTTGGCCCTTCGCTACCGCGAATGTTTCCTCGTCCGGCCACCAGCCGATAGTGCGCCAGCGCATCGGTGACCAGTTGCGGGACTTCAAAATCCAGGGAAGAACCGCCAACCAGCACCACGAACGGTATGTCTCGGATATTGCCGGTTGGGCTTACCTGACGTAGCGCGCGTAGGGCGTTCGTGACAAAGACGCGCTCTTTCGCGCTGCGGCGAATGGCGCGCACTTTCTCCAGGGCCAGTTCGCCAGGAAGAGGTACCAGTTCATCGGGTTTCACCACGCAGACACGTGCAAAAACCGATGGAGGTAGCGGGGTGTGGAAGAACTGAACGCTCCCGTCCTCATGACGCAGGTGAAACAAACTTTCCACCTTGGCTAACGGATACTTTTTGATCTCCTCGGCCAGATAACGATCTTCCAGACCCAGTTCGCGAGCGATGATCATCGTGACCATATCGCCAGCACCGGCGAGGTGAGTGGCGATAATGTCACCTTTAGCGTTGATGATGGAGGCGTCAGTTGAACCTGCGCCCAGATCCAAAATAGCCAGTGGCCGCGTAGTGCCTGGGGTGGTTAAGGCACCCAGGATGGCGGCTTCGGCTTCTGCGCCGCCGACCTGAACGTCAACGTTGAGTTTTTGCTTAATTTCGCGGGCAATCATTGCCATTTGCAGGCGATCTGACTTGACCATTGAGGCGATGCCGACGGCATGTTCCAGCGAAAACTCTCCGGCTAATCCACCTGTAACACTTACGGGTACTGAAGTATCGACAGCTAACAGGTCCTGAATGAACACTTCGTTGCTGGGTTTGTTGGTGAGTTCTGCCATTGTCTGGCGTACATTTTCCAGCATGCCGCCAATATTGGTTCCTGCTTCACCCGTCACGTTATCCAGTTTGGGGTATTCACCGACCACTTTCATGATGGCTTCGGCGCCTGCAGCAACATCAACTCGACGCGTGCGCCCCTGTGACAGCAGTTCAATATTTCCCGCCGGTATGGCGCGAGCTTTCACATCGCCCGAGGGTGTCTTCACTACCACGGCGGAGCGGTTGCCAATTAGCGCGCGCGCCATCGGCACAATGTTTTTGGTCTCGTCCGCACTGAGATTAAAAACCGTAGCGATGCCGTAAGGGTTAGACAGTGTTTCGATCACCTTTCCAGGGACGGCGACCTCAATAGCGGCCAGCATCCCAAGAGGAATTCGGTCGATATACCGAACCTCATCAACAATAGGAATGGGCTTTTCAAGACGGTTACTGACCAGCACACCGTCATCCTGCTGCAGAATGACGCCGGTCAATTGATACCCCGCTCGCACGGAGGCGTTAATCATGGTGGCGACATCGGCGAAATCGAATGCTGCTGATACGACCAGGATGTAAGAGACATTGGCCGGGCGGGTCAGCAACTCTTCCGGTGTAATCGTTATCCCGACGCCAAGACCGACCCCGCCAGGGGTTTTCGGGTTGTGACCGATCATGGTTGACTCAGTGATGATGGTTTCCGTGATAGTTTCCATCGCCACATCGCCAATCACTGGCGTGGCTTCGTTGATGCGGATGAGCGAAATATCACTGACATTGATGCCGGCGTCTTTTGCCGCCAGCGTAAGCGCCTCCTGAATACCGAACACATTGCGTAATGTGCCTTTGATTCCGGTAGTTTCCGCCAGCGCACTGCCGGTGATTGTCAGTACGCCAGACTCATTCAGCGTCGCCAGAGCGACTTCTGTTGATGAGTTGCCAATATCAATGCCAGCGATATACCGCATGGATTTTCTCCGTTTAATCGTCGCCTTTGAGTTTTTTGCGCTCGACGTACAACATGGCCGCTTCACGAATGAAACCTGCGCAAATCTTTGCCTGATAACGATTTTCGAGATCGTCTGCAATGGCCATCAGCTCTTCTTTCGTTGAACGGTAAGGACGCAGTGCGTTGTAGATCTCAAGGATTCGTTCGTCGGGTACGGCGGTCAGTTCTGCTGCGCGTTCAAAGTTCATCGCCAGTCGGTCACGACCGGCATCTTTAGCGATAGCGGCCTGAATACGCAGTGTTTCCGGCGTGATACGCATGTCCTGCGCAGTCACTTTATTGCTCAGGACATTTTCAAGCGTGAAGTCATCCAGTGTTTTGTTGGTTGCTGTTTTCACCCACTCAGGATGTTTGTTCGCCAGTGGGTAATCGGTCACCTTCGCGGCATGTGTCGACACATTCACTGCAACAGAGGTGGGCGTTTCGCCTTGCAGGCTGTTCATGCGGCTCAACACATCCCGTACCATTGATTCAATTGCTTCGGTATTCATGGAGGTATCCTTTGTTAAAGCGCCACGCGCAGTTCCTGGGCGTTTTTGCCCGTCACGACATACTTCGTCTCTTTGATATGCAAAATGGCCGATTTAGCCTGATATTTCGGGCGCGCCATTTGATCATTCAGCGTTGGAACGGGTTGCGGAGATTCTCTCTTGGCATAGCGCGCGGCGTTTTTACCAATCTGACGATATGTTTCCAGCGTGAGTAGCGGGGCCTGTGGGAAAAGCTCCAGGTTGGAGAGCGGAGGCAACCCTTGCTGGTGAATGACCGTCGTCCCTTTAGACTGGATGCCGATTGAGATACCAGAACCGCTCAGGCGATTTCCTTCAACGGCGACGAATGCCACATCGGATGATTTAAAACAGCGAATAACACGTGCCTTGATACCTTCTTCTTCAATACCCGCGATCACTTCGCGCAGAATGCTCTTGTGCGGCAGACCGACGATATTGACGGTTTGCGACAGACCAAATGCCGGGCCAACAGCAATGATGACTTCGTCTTGTTGAGCACCTTGTTTGGCTTCGCCAATTTCAGTCAGAAAGCTTTCACCCTGCACAGGGGCTGCCTGAACAGCGGGTGTGCGCAAGGTCACTGGCTTGTCACTGCTCTGCATTTCGGACAGCACATCTTCAATTATCTGGCGCAGCAGCTTTTCATTAATTTCCATTTTTCACCCCTTAGCCAAGTTCGTTGGGATCGAGTGCGCCAGGGATATTTTTTATCTCTTCCCAGCGTTCGCCTTGCAGGCGATAACCTGTTGCCGGACCGGCATAATCGTTAATGTCATTCACTGCTGAGAGCACTTGTCCATCACCAACGATAATGGCGGAGGTATGGAGATAGTCTCCGGTCAGCTTGGCTTTCTGGATGTTGAGCATGTCCTGAGCAACGTCAGTGAAACCGCCCTGAGCGAGGGCTTTTACCACTTCCAGACCGTTACGGTTCTTATTGATGATCTCTTGCGCGAACTTGAGATCTTCAACAATGTTACGTTCCGGCATGTCTTTCGAACCGTGGGCATAAGTGGCGGCTTCGACTTCTTCGTCAGTAATCGGTGGGAGCCCCATACCGGCAAAGACGGCCTGCAGTGCGCGGGCGGCTTTATTACGAATGGCGATGACGTCTTCTTCACGTACCGGACGTAATCCTCCGTCCACCTTCAGGTCGCGTTGGATGACGTTGTAGTCGTCAAAATCCTCTGCATCTTCGTTGGAGCCGGCAAACATGTTGTCGTAGTTCGGCACCGCAGAATACCCGGAGGAGATAAAGTCAGTTCCCGGCAGGAACTGCATCAGCAAGCGCGCAGTACGGCGCATATCGGAGTGGGTAAAGGTCTGGTCGTTACTGGAGGCGCATTCCAGGTCCAGTGACGAGCAGATCAGGTTTTCTGCCAACACGGCGCGAATCCCTGATGGCACCGCGGAAGGCACGCCAATGCAGCTCACCGAACCGTTTTGTAACCCCTGTACACCTGCGGCTTTCGTGATGTAAATGCAACGCGCTTCCAGGTACAACATCGACTTGCCTTCGGCGTAACCCATTTGCACTTCAGAGCCAGAACCGGAGGTAAAGCGCATTTTCAGGCCGCGAGAGGCATAAGAGGAGGCCAGAAAACCTTTTGACCAGGGGGTATCGTCACCGTCGGTAAAGACCGGTTCGGTACCGTAAACGGAGATGGTTTCGGCGTAGCAGGTATGGCCTAACATACCGAGTTTCAGTTCGGTGGCTTCTTCCAGTGAACACTGGGTTAATACGCCAGGACGGCCTACCTGGGAACCAACGAGCAGAGCGATAGCGTTGAACGGGGCATAACGCGCCACTGCAACTGTCGTCTCTTGTTCATCAAATCCGCGCCATGCGCCTTCGGCGGCATCGGCAGCGATTTGTACCGGGTTATCTTTGATGTTGGTCACGTGCGCCTGTTGAGAGGGAGTACGGCGAGCGCGCATTTTCTGCATCGCCATCATCATCTCAACCACGTTCATGTGGGATACCACTTCAACGATTTTGGCCGGTGTCATCGCGGTGGTGAGGGGGACGATGTCACTGCGTTTTACATTAGGATCGCAGAGCATATTGGCGAGCTTGACCGAGTCCATCTTCATGACTTCTTCGGCGCGCGCCAGATTAATCCCATAGCGGGCGATAAAATGGTCAATCAGGTCAAATTCGCTGGCGGCTTTACCATCCAGTTCGGTCACTGCGCCGTTGACGATTTTAATCGAGGGTTTAGGATCGTTCGGGCTTTCCATTGCAATGAAGCCTTCTTCGATCCACTCCTTAACGAAGCCGTCCTGATTCACAGGGCGTTTCGCCAGTGCTTCAAATCTTTTCGATCTCATGAATCAGCCTCAGGGGTATTAGATATAGGACGGACGATCGTTTTTCGGTTCAGAACCGAGAGTCGACAGGACGGTTTTGCCAATTTCGCGCGCGGAGATAACGGCCTGACGCACAGCGCCGGAGTCGCCGGAGATCACCAGAATGGCTTCATTACTGAAGCTGGTTCCATGTGCCGGGGAGCTATAGGCTACGACCTCGACGTTGGCGGATTTCAGTGCGGTATCCGCCATTAACACGCCAACAGACGCAGGCGCGCCAACGATAACGCCGCAGGCGCGCCCAATGGGGGCACCGAATGCTTTTTCGAGGGCATAACTGGCGCGCGCGGTGTACTGCAGTTCCAGATGGCCCGCTTCGTTGGCGTAGACATCGCCAAAGGTACGGTCAAGTTCCTTTAGCGCGACTTCTATGCCGCGTTTTACGTCTGAAACATCATTGCCACCTAAAATGATCAGTGAACCATGCCCGGCACCGCCTTTGGTGTCGCGGGGAAGCTCAATGCTGACCACTTCTGTATTTGTCGCTTTTACGGCTTCATCTGCGGCCATAATGTGTGGGCCTGCGCCCGTGCGTGCGCCCAGAATGCCAATTGAGCGATAACGCTTCTCAAGCTTCATCGCCTCCAGCAACGCGCTGTCTACGTTCGCGATGACCAGACCAACAGTGTCGCCAATCGCGGTGCCGACAAATTCCGTTAAACTGCAGCTCTTTTCTGCCATAGCCGTCTCTCGTTTTGGATAGGGTTTATCAGGGGTGACCGGTTGAGCGGGGGTTGCCACGCGGGCAATCACCTGCGCCATGATCTGTTCCACCAGCTCATTGCTGCTCATTAGCTATTTCCCTTCGGTAAGATTTTTTCTACATCGGTATGCGGGCGTGGAATAACGTGTACGGCTTTCACTTCTCCCACGTTGCGGGCCGCTGCCGCACCTGCATCGGTAGCCGCTTTGACTGCGCCGACGTCACCGCGAACGATCACTGTCACCAGTCCAGAGCCAATTTTTTCGTAACCGACCAGCATGACATTGGCTGATTTCACCATCGCATCAGCGGCTTCGATGGCAGCGGTTAAGCCTTTGGTTTCTACCATTCCTAATGCTTCTTGTTGCATAAAGACCTCGCCTGGGTTGTCCCGATAATCAGGACTATAAAAAGAAGCGAGGAAAAAGAATGGCTGACTTATCGTTGAGCGTGAAAAAATAGTGGGTTTTCAATAGCATTAAATTGCTGTTATTTATTCTATCTTATTNTTTTTTAAATAAAAATAAATTAATATAAAATGTAATTATTTTGTTTTTGTTATTTCATTTTTACATTTTAATGGATGACAAAATAATAATTATTTGCCAGGCGGGATCGATTGTGTGATGTTTGTTGGATATTTAAATGTTGGGGTGAGCAATTTATTCTTAATATAATAACAGCGTTTAATTTGCCGAAATGCTTGTGGTATCTGCTGTATGGGGCAAACAAATAGCAATAATTTGTTATTGCGGCACGATTTTTCAGAGCTTACCAGCCTTCAGGTTGCCAACAATTTGCAGAGATCAGTTTTTATAGTGAAGATCGGGCCGTCAGCGGGGAAGCTTGCTGACACAGACACAAACTCTGCTTAGAAGGTGTCACAATGAACGACTCACTAAAAGCGCAATGCATTGCCGAATTTTTGGGCACCGGGTTGTTTTTGTTTTTCGGTATTGGTTGCCTCAGCGCGCTAAAAGTTGCTGGCGCAAGTTTTGGATTATGGGAAATCTGTATCATTTGGGGATTAGGGATCTCGCTTGCCGTCTATCTGACAGCCGGAATATCGGGTGCGCATTTAAACCCGGCAGTGACGATTGCATTGTGGTTGTTTGCCTGTTTCCCTGGCCGTAAGGTTTTACCCTACACCATCGCCCAGCTTGCAGGGGCATTTGGCGGGGCGATGCTGGCATATCTGCTTTATGGCAGCCTGTTTAGCGAATTCGAAACTGCTCATCAACTGGTGCGTGGCAGCGTCGAAAGTTTGCAACTGGCGAGTATTTTCAGTACCTATCCGGCTGCGGCCTTGAGTGTATGGCAAGCGGCGTTGGTGGAAGTGGTGATCACGTCCATTCTGATGGGGATGATCATGGCGCTGACCGACGATGGCAATGGTGTGCCTAAAGGACCGTTGGCCCCTTTGCTGATTGGGATACTAGTGGCGGTTATCGGTGCTTCCACTGGTCCTCTTACCGGATTTGCGATGAACCCTGCTCGTGACTTTGGCCCAAAACTGTTTGCGTGGATGGCTGGATGGGGAGACATCGCCATGACGGGGGGGCGTGATATTCCATACTTTATTGTACCCATCGTGGCGCCGATAGTTGGGGCTTGTGGGGGGGCGGCAATCTATCGCTATTTTATTGGAAAAAACTTACCGTGTAATACCTGCAAACTGGAAGAAAATAAGGGATAAAGCCGTTGTCATAGGCATTTTCTGAAGTGCGTAAAATGATTTCGTGATCTGGTTTCACGAACTGAATAAAACGTCTCCCAGGGATGGGGGACTTTTGTTATTGTGCATTATGCTTTGATCATGAATATTTCAAGATAATGATAAAGTGAATGTAAATAAAATGTGTTGTTTATAACAATAAATTAACTGAGAGGTTTTATCATGATTTCTGCGAGCGCCCTGAACTCAGAACTCATTAATAAAATCGCACAGGATTTTGCACAAGCCACCAGTCTGGCCGTTGTGGTTGTCAATATTCATGGTGATGAAATTTCTGAGTTGTTTAATTTCACACCATTCTGTCAATTGATGCGCCAACATCCTCAACACAGTACACGTTGTCGTATGAGCGATCGCTGTGGCGGTCTGGAAGCATCAAAATCAGATCAGCCTTGTATTTATCGCTGCCATGCAGGTTTAACCGATTTCTCTATTCCGTTGGTGATTGCGGGACATCTGGTGGGGTTCGTCCTTTGTGGTCAAGTGCGTTTAAGCAACGATGTCGGCCTTGTGGATATCCTTAATGTGGATGACCGCTGGCAGGCCGATCCTGAGTTGCTGAATGAATTTTATAACGTCCCTGAGATGGACTATTCAAGGGTGATGGCGTCAGCCGACCTGTTGAAGCTCATTGTTGAAAATTGTCTTAAAAAACAACTAAATTTTGTTGTTATCAAAGACAACCCACAGCAAGCAGAACCAGCCCGGACGAACCGTAGTCCTAACCCGCACGACAGTAAAATAAAGAAAGCGCTGCGCTACATTGATGCGCATTTGTCGGACGATCTGCGTCTTGAGGATGTTGCTTCGCATGTTTATCTTAGCCCGTACTACTTCAGTAAGTTATTTAAAAAATATCAGGGTATCGGTTTTAACGCCTGGGTAAACCAACAAAGGATGGCCAGCGCCAGGGAACTGCTGTGCCACAGTGACTGGAGCATTGCCAGCATTGCACGTAATTTAGGTTTTTCTCAAACCAGTTATTTCTGCAAAGTTTTTCGCCAGACGTATCAGGTGACGCCGCAGACTTTTCGTCAGCAAATTAATGAAAATTCCTCTATTGAATCTGCGTAAATATCAATATCTGGCAATTGCCGATTTTTGATATCCTGTGGTATGTCAGTCATTATAAAATGAAAAAAATCACCTCAATGCGATAAGTTGTCGTAGCGCAAAAAAATAGTCTTATTTGAGCGATAAACTGCATCTGTTTTTATTTTTGTGATGAAGTACAGTTTCGGGATGTGTGGTTTTTATTATTATTTCCCCGCTGCGCGCATTCAGTACATATACGAGTGAAATATGCATGTAAACGCCAGAAAATTGGCGAAAGAAAGAACAAGATGTAATTAGAGTTTAATTACCGTTATGGGTTACGAAAAATTCCCATAGCGAAAGTCGACAGGTTTGCCACATTTGTGGCAGGGAAGGGGGTGAGAATCCCCCGCAGCCCCCGCTGCTGTGATGCTGACGACCCCGTAAACGCCACTGATCGTAAGATTGGGAAGGACGGGTGAGGATGACGCTGAGCCAGAAGACCTGCCTGTCGGCCATTACCAACAACTTCGGTGGGAAGTGGGTTGATCAGAAGCGTACAGTCTGAAGACTGGTTACACACGCATCTCTACACCCCTACCACCCTGAACAGGATCAGGGTATGGCGGCACGTTCTCACGCATTTATTCTTGCAGGCACCGGAAGCGGTTGTGGCAAAACCACGGTAACGCTGGGCTTGTTGAGTCTGTTAAAACGTCGCGGTCTGCGTGTGCAACCCTGCAAAGTGGGACCTGATTATCTCGACACCGGCTGGCATACGGCGGTCTGTGGCACGGCTTCCCGTAATCTCGACAGTTTCATGCTCCCCGAGCCCGTTCTTAATGCCTTGTTTTGCGAGCAAATGCAGCAGGCCGACATTGCCGTCATCGAAGGGGTTATGGGGCTGTACGATGGTTATGGCACCGACCCCCATTATTGCAGTACGGCGGGGATGGCGAAGCAACTGGGTTGCCCGGTCATTCTGCTGGTGGACGGCAAAGCGGTTTCAACCTCGATTGCCGCAACGGTGATGGGATTCCAGCATTTTGATCCTGACCTCAACATTGCGGGCGTCATCGTCAATCGTGTCAACAGTGAAACACATTACCAACTCCTCAAAACGGCAATTGAACGCTACTGCACGGTGCCTGTTTTGGGCTATGTCCCCCGTGCTGAAGGTGTTTCGTTGCCGGAACGCCATCTTGGACTGGTCACCGCCCGCGAGTCCGTTATCAATCAGCAACCGTGGCAGGCATTTGCCAGCACCCTCGAGCAGACACTGGATATCGACAAGCTGCTTTCGCTGAGTCATCTCACGTCGTTGCCTGAAGGCGAATGGCCGACATTACCCTCCGTCTCTGCTGGCGAAGGGCTTACGCTGGCGCTCGCGGATGATGAAGCCTTCAACTTTTATTACCCGGACAACATCGCTTTGCTGGAACGTGCAGGCGTTCGTATTACTCGTTTTAGCCCTCTGCATGACCGCAAACTCCCTGACTGCCAGATGATTTGGCTTGGCGGTGGATATCCTGAGCTGCATGCGGCGGCGCTTGCCGAAAATACAGAGATGCTGTCGCAATTGCGGGCAGCGCATCAGCGCGGCGTGGCTATCTATGCGGAGTGCGGTGGTTTGATGTACCTGGGAAGCTCGCTGGAGGATGCTGCCGGGGTGGTATATCAGATGGTTGATGTTATTCCGGGCCATAGCCGGATGGGAAAACGGCTTACCCGCTTCGGCTACTGCGAAGCGCAGGCCAGACAGCAAACATTGCTGGCAGCGCCGGGCGAAGTACTCCGTGGGCATGAATTTCACTATTCGGACTTTACTCCGGAAATACCGGCCGTGATGGCGTGTCGTAAAGTCCGTGACGGTAAGACCTTGCAGGAATGGTCCGGCGGCTGGCAGGTGGGTAATACCTTTGCCAGTTATCTGCATGTTCATTTCGCGCAGCGTCCGGAAATGTTGAACCACTGGCTGGCTGCGGGCAGGGAGTCACTATGACATTGCTTGCATGGGGCGTAGCCTGGCTTCTCGATTACATTATTGGTGACCCGCAAAACTGGCCGCATCCGGTACGCTGGATAGGCAATTTTATCTCCTCGGTTCAGCGCCTTATCAGACGTTATTGCCATAGCGAACGCGCGCTGCGGATTGGTGGTGCAGTGATGTGGGTGCTGGTGGTCGGTGTGACCTGGAGTGTCTCCTGGGGCGTGCTGACGCTGGCGACGATGATTCATCCCTGGTTTGGCTGGCTGGTTGAAGTCTGGATGATCTTTACCGTTCTGGCGGGACGTTGTCTGGCAAACGCCGCGATGGAAGTTGAACGTCCACTACGGGCGGGTAATCTTGCCGAAAGCCGGGAAAAACTCGCCTGGATTGTGGGGCGAGACACGTCGCAGTTACAGCCGGACCAAATCAATCGGGCGGTGGTAGAGACTGTGGCGGAAAACACCGTTGACGGCATTATTGCGCCGCTGTTTTTCCTGCTGATTGGCGGCGCGCCATTAGCCATGGCCTACAAAGCAGTCAACACACTTGATTCTATGGTCGGTTATAAGCATGAAAAATACCGCGCCATCGGTATGGTCAGCGCCCGACTTGATGATGTGGCGAATTACATTCCGGCCCGTCTGAGCTGGCTATTGTTTAGCCTTGCCGCAATTCTGTGCCGTCAGGACGGCGCCCGCGCACTGCAGATCGGCTGGCGCGACCGCTACAACCACAGCAGCCCAAACTGCGCATGGTCCGAGGCTTGTGTGGCCGGTGCGTTGGGTATCCGCCTGGGCGGGCCAAATAACTACTTTGGTCAGCGCGTTGAGAAACCCTGGATAGGCGATGCGCGGCGCGACATTTCTGTAGACGACATTTCCCAAACGATTCGATTGATGTGGGTAGCTTCGACCCTGGCCCTTGCGCTGTTTATGCTGGCGCACTGGCTGGTAGTTGGCGCGGCCTGAGGAGACATACATGCAATACATCCAGCAACCCCAGGCGATTGAAACCAAAAGTTTCGACATCATTGGCGAAATTATCCGTGAAACCCGCCCGGATTATCAGTTTGCCAGCCCGTTGCATGAAGCAATCATCAAGCGGGTTATCCACACTACGGCTGATTTTGACTGGCTGGACATTTTATGGTTTTCCAGCGATGCGCTGGAGAGTCTGTGTGCGGCACTCCAGCGTCAGTGCGTTATCTATACCGACACCACGATGGCGCTTTCCGGGATCAATAAAACGCTATTGGCCAAATTTGGTGGTGAATGCCGCTGCTACATCAGCGACCCGCGCGTCGTGAGTGAAGCAAAAGCACAGGGGATCACCCGCTCAATGGCCGCCGTCGATATTGCGGTGACGGAAGAGAGCGAGAAGGTGTTTGTGTTCGGTAATGCGCCAACAGCATTGTTCCGACTGCTTGAACATGATGTTGCCGTCAGCGGCGTGGTCGGTGTGCCGGTGGGATTCGTTGGCGCCGAAGAGTCAAAAGACGCGCTAACGCAAAGCAACCTTCCCGCTATCGCCGCATTGGGACGCAAAGGCGGGAGTAACGTGGCCGCGGCTATCGTGAACGCCATGTTATATCACCTGCAGGGGGCGCGATGAGCGACGCATCCTTTGATGCCCCGGTATGGCACAACGGCAAGGCGCTGCGCAAGGGGTATACCACTGGGTCCTGCGCAACGGCGGCAGCAAAAGTCGCTGCACTCATGGTACTACGCCAGCATTTGATTCATCAGGTTTCTATCGTGACGCCTTCCGGGGTGACGCTGTGTCTGAACGTTGAATCTCCCCATATCGAAGGGCAGCAGGCCATTGCCGCGATTCGTAAGGATGGCGGAGATGATGTGGACGCGACCCACGGCATGTTGATTTTTGCCCGCGTGACGCTGAATGACAGCGGGGAGATCGTCTTGCAGGGTGGGGAGGGCATCGGCACGGTCACCCGCAAAGGTATTGGTTTACCTGTCGGTAGCGCAGCGATCAATCGCACGCCACGTCACACGATTGAATCCGCAGTACGTGAGGCCATTGGTCCGGCACGTGGCGCAGAAATTGAAATTTTCGCCCCGGAAGGCGAAGAGAGAGCGCAAAAAACTTACAACTCGCGCCTCGGCATTCTGGGGGGGATCTCGGTCATTGGTACAACCGGAATTGTGACTCCAATGTCGGAAGAGAGCTGGAAACGTTCCTTATCGCTGGAGCTGGAAATCAAACGCGCGGCGGGTCTGGACAGGGTTGTGCTGGTGCCTGGTAACCACGGTGAACGGTTTGTCCGCGAGCAGATGGGCATCGACACCCAGGTTGTCGTCACCATGAGCAATTTCGTCGGCTACATGATTGAAGAGGCGGTGCGACTGGGGTATCGCCACATCGTATTGGTGGGACACCCAGGCAAACTTATCAAAATCGCGGCCGGGATCTTCCATACCCACAGCCATATTGCCGATGCCCGCATGGAAACGTTAGTGGCACATCTGGCGCTGCTGGGCGCACCGCATGAACTGCTGACGCTCGTCAGTGACTGCGACACCACCGAAGCGGCGATGGAACACATCGACGCCTACGGGTTCCAGCGCATTTACCCGCATCTGGCCGGGCGAATTTGTCTGCGTGTCATGCAGATGCTGCGCTTTACGAAAAACCCGCCGTGCTGTGACGCCATCATGTTCTCTTTTGAGAATCAGGTTCTCGGCAGTAACCGCCCGATCGAAGAGATTGCGAAGGAGATGCAATGTTAACAGTGGTGGGAATGGGACCTGCAGGGCTGCACCTGATGACGCCCGCCGCCCGGGAGGCGGTGGCGCAAGCCGATGTCCTGGTGGGCGGAAAACGCCATTTACTCCAGTTCCCTGATTTTAGCGGCGAGCAGTTTGTACTCGGCGCCAACATTGCGGAGCTGCTGGACTGGGTTGACTGTCAGGTCGATAAACGCGTGGTGGTACTGGCTTCTGGCGATCCGCTTTTTTACGGCATCGGCACGCGCATGGTGGCGCATTTTGGTTTTGAACGGGTGCGTATTATTCCGGGTATCAGCGCGGTGCAATATCTCTGCGCGCAGTCAGGCGTTGACATGAACGATATGTGGCTCACCAGCAGCCACGGACGCAGCGTCTGTTTTGATGAACTGGCGCGGCATAGCAAGGTCGCGATGGTGACAGACACGCTCTGCGGCCCACGCGAAATAGCGGCTCAGTTAATGAAACGTGGTAAGGGACATCGCTGGATGGTGATCGGTGAAAACCTGGCGATGGAAAACGAACGGATCCACTGGCTGCCCGTCAGTGAGGTCAACAGCGACTATGAGATGAACGCAGTGGTGATCCTTGATGAAAGATGAGCTGTTCTTACGTGGAGAGAAAGTGCCGATGACCAAAGAAGTGGTACGCGCACTCGCTCTCTCGAAACTTGAATTGCACCACGCAAGCCATCTGATCGATGTCGGCGCGGGAACCGGAAGCGTCTCGATTGAGGCGGCGCTGCAACATCCTTCTTTGCATATCACAGCCATTGAGCGTAATCCCGCAGCACTGCGACTGCTGGATGAAAACCGCCAGCATTTCGCCTGCAGCAACATTGATATCCTGCCGGGTGAAGCACCAATGATGCTGACGGAGAAAGCCGATGCGGTGTTTATGGGCGGCAGTGGTGGTCATCTTACCGAACTGATTGATTGGGCAATGCGTCAGCTTCACTGCGGCGGCCGCCTGGTCATGACCTTTATCCTGCAAGAAAACCTGAATACCGCGCTGGCGCATCTGGAGCACATCGGCGTGCAAAACGTTGATTGCCTGGCGCTACACGTTTCGTCGCTGACTGCCCTCGGCAGCGGTCACTATTTCAAACCGAATAATCCTGTTTTTGTTATCGCCTGTCAGAAGGAAGAACACCATGTCTGAGACATTTGATCCCCGTAGTGTGTGGTTTGTTGGCGCAGGTCCTGGCGACCGTGAGCTGATCACCCTCAAAGGCTACCGTTTGCTGCAACAGGCGCAGGTGGTTATCTATGCAGGCTCATTGATTAATACCGAATTGCTGGAATATTGCCCGCCGGATGCCGAGTGCCACGACAGTGCGGAACTGCATCTGGAACAGATCCTCGACCTGATGGAAGCCGGAGTGAAAGCAGGAAAAACGGTGGTGCGTCTGCAAACCGGCGATGTGTCGCTGTACGGCTCAGTGCGTGAGCAGGGCGAAGAGTTGACCCGGCGTGGCATCGACTGGCAGGTGGTGCCAGGCGTCAGTGCTTTCCTCGGCGCGGCCGCCGAGCTTGGCGTGGAATATACCGTACCTGAAGTGTCGCAGAGCCTCATTATTACCCGTCTGGAAGGACGGACTCCGGTACCGGAACGTGAGCAACTGGAAGCGTTCGCCAGCCACCAGACGTCTATGGCTATCTATCTTTCTGTCCAGCGTATTCATCGAGTCGCGGAGCGTCTAATTGAAGGTGGATACCCGGCAACAACCCCTGTGGCGGTTATCTACAAAGCGACATGGCCGGAAAGTCAGACGGTTCGCGGCACACTGGCAGACATTGGCGACAAAGTGCGTGATGCGGGGATCCGCAAAACGGCGCTCATTCTGGTGGGGAATTTCCTCGGTGATGAATATCACTACTCCCGACTTTATGCTGCGGACTTTAGCCATGAATACCGTAAAGCCTGAGTCCATAGCGCTTTTTTGCCTGACGCCTGGCGGGGTCTTGCTGGCAAAAAGGCTGGCGTCGATGCTGCCGCTGACCTGCTTTACCAGTGAGAAATTGCTGGAAGAGGGGTTTGTACCGTTTACCGACGGATTTGCCAGTACGGCACGTGACGCGTTTGCGCATTATTCGGCGTTGATTTTCATTGGCGCGACCGGTATTGCGGTGCGTGTGCTCGCTCCGCTGGTGAATGACAAATTCAGCGACCCGGCGGTGGTCGTCATCGATGAGCGTGGGCAGCATGTGATCAGTCTGCTTTCTGGTCATGCCGGGGGCGCCAATGCGCTCACTCGTTACCTCGCGGGCATGCTGGGCGCCGATCCGGTGATTACCACTGCGACCGATGTTAACGATATGGCTGCGCTGGATACGCTGGCGTTCCAGCTTAACGCCCGAATGAATGATTTTCGCACGGCGGTGAAAATCGTTAATCAAATGTTGGTCAGCCAGCGGCGGGTGGGGCTGTGGTGGGACGACGCGTTAGACGCAGAGGTCAGCCATTGTGACAAACGCGGCTTTATTATTGTGACCGACCTGCAGCAACTGCCGGAGCTGGATGCGCTGATTTGCATCACACTGCGCACGGATTTACCCGATCTGCCAGTACAGCACTGGAAGCTGGTACCCCAGCGGGTTGTCGCCGGGATTGGCTGTCGTCGGGACACGCCATTTCCTCTGTTAGCTAACTTGTTGGCCCGTCAGCTTGAAGCACAGCGGCTCGATCCGCTGGCATTAAAAGCGATCGGCAGCGTCAACCTCAAAAAAGACGAGCAGGGGCTGATTCAACTGGCCTCCTGTTGTCGTGTTCCTTTCGAAACCTTTACCGCTGACGCGCTGCGTGAGCATGAACATCGCTTTCCTGCCTCATCGTTTGTGCGTCAAACGGTGGGCGTCGGTAGCGTATCCGGTCCGGCAGCCTGGCTGCTGAGCCAGGGACAACTGTTAGGCGAGACCCTGCGTGAGCAGGGCGTGACTATTACTTTGGGAGTTTCACACTGATGTTAACCGTAATTGGAATAGGTCCTGGCTCGCAGGCGATGATGACGATGGAAGCGGTCGAGGCACTGCAGGCGGCGGAAATTATTGTCGGTTACAAAACCTATACCCATCTGGTGAAAGCCTTCACGGGCGACAAGCAGGTGATCAAAACCGGCATGTGCAAAGAGATCGAGCGCTGTCAGGCGGCGATTGAACTGGCGCAGGCTGGACATAACGTGGCGCTGATCAGCAGCGGCGATGCCGGTATTTATGGCATGGCGGGTCTGGTGCTGGAACTGGTGAGTAAGCAGAAACTGGATGTTGAAGTCCGTCTGGTGCCCGGCATGACCGCCAGTATTGCGGCCGCTTCTCTGTTGGGCGCGCCGTTGATGCACGATTTTTGCCACATCAGCTTAAGCGATCTGTTGACGCCGTGGCCGGTCATTGAAAAACGCATTATTGCCGCAGGCGAAGCCGACTTCGTGATTTGCTTCTACAACCCGCGTAGCCGGGGCCGTGAAGGACATCTGGCGCGCGCGTTCGAATTACTGTCAGCCAGTAAGAGCGCAGAAACGCCGGTTGGCGTCGTGAAGTCGGCTGGCCGTAAGAAACAGGAGAAATGGCTGAGTACGCTTGGCGCAATGGACTTTGAACCCGTGGATATGACCAGCCTGGTGATTGTCGGTAACAAAGCCACCTACATCCAGGATGGTCTGATGATTACGCCAAGAGGCTACGTGCTGTGAGATACGGCGAGGTGCTGGTAATGGGCGGTACCAGCGATGCGCGGGCGCTATGTCAGCAACTTGATGCCGCGAACGTTCCTTACACCCTGTCGGTGGCGACCCCTACTGGCAAGCAACTGGCGGGGGCGATTAAAGGGCAAGTGCGCTGCGGTCGTCTGGAGCTGGATCACATGATCGCCTGGCTGCGGGACAACCGCACTCGCTGGGTGATCGATGCTTCACATCCGTACGCCGAGGTGGTGAGCCGTAACATCCAGCGTGCCTGCGAAGCG
Source organism: Citrobacter sp. Awk 4 (assembly GCF_028069725.1). Classification (GTDB taxonomy): domain Bacteria; phylum Pseudomonadota; class Gammaproteobacteria; order Enterobacterales; family Enterobacteriaceae; genus Citrobacter_D. The sequence goes on along the minus strand of NZ_JANEWG010000025.1, from coordinate 9,959 downwards.
GCTGGCGTATTGTTGAGTCGCTATCAGCGCCCGGAGCAGCTCAGCGATCTGACGCACCCGTTGCTGTATACCGTTCAGAGCATTGCGCAAGCCTGTGATGTGGCAAAGAAATTTGGCGATCGTGTGCTATTGACCACCGGCAGTAAGGACCTGGCGCAATGGCGTATCGGACTGCCGGAAAAAACATTGCTGGCCCGCGTCTTGCCCGTTCCTGATGTGATTGCGCAATGCGCTGAACTGGGATTTGGCGTAGGGGAGATCTTTGCCCTCTGCGGCCCCTTTAGCGCTGAATTTAACGCCGCGTTTTATCGCCAGTGTCAGGCCGACGTGGTGGTGACAAAAGCCTCTGGTGCAGAAGGCGGTTATCAGGAAAAAGTTCAACCCTGTCTGGATGCAGGGATCCCCTGCATCGTGATCACCCGTCCGGCACCGCTGGTGACGGGCGACGAATTACTGGAAAGTCAGGCCGCATTTGCGCAGCGTTTAGCACGCTGGCTGGCCGCTGATTAAGGAGTCACACATGAAAAAAGCACTTCTGGTCGTCAGTTTTGGCACCAGCTATCACGACACCTGTGAAAAAAATATTGTGGCCTGTGAGCGCGATTTGGCGGCCAGTTGCCCTGACAGAGATCTGTTTCGCGCCTTCACCTCCGGGATGATCATCCGCAAACTTAAACAGCGCGATGGGATTGATATCGACACGCCGTTGCAGGCATTGCAAAAACTCGCTGCGCAGGGATATCAGGATGTTGCCATCCAGTCCCTGCACATCATTAACGGTGATGAATACGAAAAAATTGTCCGTGAAGTGCAAAGCATGCGCCCGCTGTTTTCTCGCCTGACGCTGGGCGCGCCGTTATTGAGCAGCCATCGTGATTACGCGCAACTGATGCAGGCTTTGCAGCAACAGATGCCCGCGCTTGAGACAACGGAAAAAGTGGTGTTTATGGGGCACGGCGCCAGCCATCATGCTTTTGCCGCCTATGCCTGCCTTGACCATATGATGACGGCGCAGGGTTTCCCGGCTCGCGTGGGGGCGGTAGAGAGTTATCCGGAAGTCGAGATTCTCATTGAGAGTCTGGGCAAAGAAGGCGTTAGCGGCGTGCATCTTATGCCGCTGATGCTGGTCGCAGGCGATCACGCCATCAACGACATGGCCTCTGATGAAGAGGACTCCTGGAAAACACGGTTTAACGCCGCCGGTATTCCGGCCACGCCGTGGTTAAGTGGACTGGGAGAAAACCCAGCGGTTCGCGCGATGTTTGTCGCGCACCTGCAACAAGCGCTGGATATGGCGGTGGAGGAAGCAGCATGAGCGGTAAACTGTATGCGTTGAGCACCGGTCCAGGCGCGTCTGATTTGATCACGGTGCGTGGGGCGCGGATCCTCGGTTCACTGGATATTTTATATGCCCCGGCCGGGCGTAAAGGCGGTGACAGCCTGGCGCTCTCCATTGTGCGTGAATATATCGGCGAACAGACAGAAGTACGTTGCTGCCATTTCCCGATGAGCGCCGACAGCGCCGAGAAAGAGGCGGTCTGGGACGAGGTCGCCGCCGCGCTGGTCAAAGACGTTCAGGCCGGAAAACAGGTTGGCTTTATTACGCTCGGCGATGCCATGTTGTTCAGCACGTGGGTCTTTTTATTGCAGCGTATTGGCAGCCAGGAGTGGCTGGAAATTGTCCCTGGCGTCACCTCGTTTGCCGCTATTGCCGCCCGCTCAAAAACGCCGCTGGCAATGGAACAACAGTCGCTGGCGGTGATCTCCTGTACGGCGCCGGAAGCTGAAATTCAGCAGGCGCTTAAGCAGCACGAAAGCCTGGTGCTCATGAAGGTATACGGCAGATTCAGTCGCATTAAAGCGTTGCTGCAACAAGAAGGCTTACTGGACTGCGCTCTGATGATGGCCGAAGCCACCTTACCTGGCGAGCAATGCTGGCGCCACCTGGATGAGGTGAGTGATGAGCAGTCGCTGCCTTACTTCTCGACCATTCTGGTCAACAAACGATGGGGGTGCGAGGAATGATACTCGAAAAACAGCTGAAACAGCTGTCATTCAGTGGGCTGGCGGCGGCGCTATTACTGATGGTTGTCCCCGAACAGGCGTTCGCGATGCACATCATGGAAGGGTTTCTGCCGCCGATGTGGGCGTTAGCATGGTGGCTGCTGTTTTTACCTTGCCTGTGGTACGGACTGGTTCGCCTGCGGCGGATTGTCCAGGAAGATAACCACCAGAAAGTGCTGCTGGCGCTGTGCGGGGCATTCATTTTCGTACTCTCGGCGCTGAAAATTCCCTCCGTGACCGGGAGTTGCTCGCATCCGACAGGGGTTGGACTGGCGGTTATTCTGTTTGGACCCGGTGTTGTGGCGGTGCTTGGCGCGATCGTTTTGCTCTTTCAGGCATTGTTGCTGGCGCATGGCGGGCTGACCACGCTGGGTGCGAATGGCATGTCGATGGCGGTGATAGGGCCGATTGTGGGATATCTGGTGTGGCAAATGGCCTGTCGCGCAGGATTACGCCGTGATGTCGGGGTCTTCTTGTGCGCGATGCTGGCGGATCTGGTGACCTATTTCGTCACCTCTGTGCAGCTTGGGGTTGCCTTCCCGGACCCGCAGGTGGGCGCGACAGGGTCCATTGTCAAATTTATGGGTATTTTCTGTTTAACACAGATTCCAATTGCGATCGCGGAAGGGTTGTTAACCGTCATGATCTACGACCAGTTGACCAAGCGGCGGTTGATTACCGCACAAGGACATTAGGATGAAAAAGACGCTGATATTGTTGAGCATGGTGATAGCCCTGGTTGTTCTGCCGTTCTTCATTAATCATGGCGGCGAATACGGCGGTTCTGATGGGGAGGCGGAAAGCCAGATCCAAGTGATTGCACCGGATTATAAACCCTGGTTCGAACCGCTGTATGAACCCGCCAGCGGTGAAATCGAAAGTCTACTGTTCACTCTGCAAGGTTCACTTGGCGCGGCAGTGATTTTCTACATTCTGGGATATTGCAAAGGCAGGCAACGTCGTGATGACCGGACTTGACAGGCTTAGCTACCAGAGCCGCTGGTTTCATGTCTCACCGGAGCGAAAGTTTTTACTCTGGGTGGTGATGATGACGCTGGCGTTCACCTTGCCTCCCTGGGGGCAGGGCATTGAGCTCCTGTTTACCGCAGGGCTGACCTGCTGGTTGTTACGTCTTTCGGTGTGGCGCTGGTGTCGGTGGATGGCCTTACCCTTTGGTTTTTTAATGGTTGGGGTGGTGACGATTCTGTTTAGTATCAGCCGCGATCCCCAGTCGCTGCTGGTCAGTTTCCCTGTCGGGTCGTACTGGCTGGGTATTACCTCTTCAGGGCTCATCACCGCTAACGAAACCTTCTGGCGTAGCCTGGCCGCCCTCGCGGCAACGTTCTGGCTGGTGCTGAATCTACCGTTTCCCCAGTTGATTGTATTGCTTAAACGCGCGCGTGTGCCGCGACTGCTCACCGAGCAGATCCTGCTGACCTGGCGCTTCATTTTTATTCTGTTAGACGAGGCGCTTGCCATTCATCGCGCGCAAACGCTGCGTTTTGGGTATCGTAGTTTGCCGAAAGGCTACCGTTCTCTGGCGATGTTGGTCGGATTACTGTTTACTCGCGTGCTGATTCGCTATCAGCAAATGGCGACCACGCTGGATATCAAACTGTATCAGGGTGATTTTCACCTGTAAGGAAAAGCATGCTTGCCACGACAGATCTGTGGTTTCGCTATCAGGATGAGCAGGTACTCAAAGGGCTCTCGCTGGATTTTTCCGCGAATTCTGTGACCGGATTAGTCGGCGCGAATGGTTGCGGGAAATCGACGCTATTTATGAACCTGAGCGGCCTTTTACGCCCACAAAAAGGGGCGGTTCTGTGGCAGGGAAAACCACTGGATTACAGTAAGCGCGGCCTGCTGGCGTTGCGCCAACTGGTGGCGACCGTCTTTCAGGACCCCGATCAGCAAATTTTCTATACCGACATCGATAGCGACATTGCATTTAGCCTGCGTAATCTGGGCGTGGCACAAGCCGAGATAGCCCGACGCGTGGAGGATGCGCTGACGCTGGTAGATGCCCAGCATTTTCGCCATCAGCCTATCCAGTGTTTAAGCCACGGGCAGAAAAAACGCGTGGCCATTGCGGGTGCGATGGTATTACAGGCCCGTTATTTGTTGCTGGATGAACCGACGGCAGGTCTCGATCCCGCCGGAAGAACGCAAATGATCGACATCATCAAGCGGATTGTGGCGCAGGGGAATCACGTCGTCATCTCCAGCCACGATATCGATCTCATCTATGAGGTCAGCGATGCGGTGTATGTTCTGCGCCGTGGCGAAGTGCTGGCGCATGGCGAGCCGGGCGAGGTATTTGCCCGTACTGAATTAATCGAACAAGCCGGGTTAACGCAGCCCTGGCTGGTGAAACTGCATGCCCAATTGGGTCTGCCGCTGTGTAAAACAGAAGCTGAATTTTTTAGTCGTATGCGAGAGAACGCACTGAAGGAGGCGTCATGACGCAGGCAATAATGTTGCAGGGAACGGCATCTGATGTGGGTAAAAGCGTGCTGGTGGCAGGACTGTGCCGTATTTTTTATCAGGACGGTCTGCGTACGGCGCCTTTTAAATCGCAGAATATGGCGCTGAACTCAGGTATCACGCCGGATGGCAAAGAGATGGGCCGCGCGCAGATCTTTCAGGCGGAGGCCGCAGGGATTACACCTGACGTGCGAATGAATCCGGTTCTGCTCAAACCCACCAGCGATCGCAAAGCGCAAGTGGTACTGATGGGTAAAGTCGCCACCGATATGGACGCCGTCAGCTACCACGAATATAAGCCGCGGCTACGGGAACAGATTCTTGAGGTATACACCAGCCTGGCGCAGGAACATGACGTCATTGTGCTGGAGGGGGCGGGCAGCCCGGCAGAGATAAACCTGCGCGATCGCGACATCGTCAATATGGGGATGGCGGAGATGGCAAAATGCCCGGTGATCCTTGTGGCGGATATCGATCGGGGCGGGGTCTTCGCCTCTATTTATGGCACGCTGGCTCTGCTGCACGACCATGAGCGCGCCAGAGTGAAAGGGGTGATCATCAACAAATTCAGAGGTGATGTGGCGCTGCTTTACTCCGGCATTGAACAAATTGAGTCATTGACCGGGGTGCCGGTGCTGGGGGTAATGCCCTGGCTGGATGTCGATCTGGAAGATGAAGATGGCGTGGCGCTGCAAAAAGGGAAATACCTGCGTACCGAAAAACGGGACATCGATATTGCAGTTGTTCAACTGCCGCACATTTCAAACTTTACTGATTTCAACGCGCTGGCCGCCCAACCGGATGTCCGGGTACGCTACGTACGGCACCCTGAAGAGCTGGAAACGGTCGATTTGGTTCTTCTGCCCGGCAGTAAAAATACGCTGGGCGATCTGGTGTGGATGCGCGAAAGCGGTATGGCGCATGCTGTTTTGCAGGCACATCAACGCAGCGTGCCTGTCATGGGCATTTGCGGCGGCTACCAGATCCTCGGCGATACCATCATTGATGAAGTGGAGTCCGGACTGGGCACGCTGCCGGGACTGGGTTTACTTAACACCGTCACCCGTTTTGCGCAGCATAAAACCACGACCCAGGTCGAGGCGACTATGTCGTCTGCGTTGCCTGGCTGGCTGGCAGCGGCTTCAGGTTTACCCGTACGTGGCTATGAAATTCACATGGGCGAAACCACGCTGAACGAGGATTGCGGCTCAGTGATGCAACTACGAAAAAACGGGCAATATGTGGCGGATGGCGCAGTAACCGAGGACGGACTGGCGTTTGGCACCTACCTGCATGGCCTGTTTGATAGCGATGATTTTACCCGCGCTCTGCTCAATGGCCTGCGCGTGCGTAAAGGGCTGGCTCCCCTGGATATGACTTTTCAGTATGGTCAGTACAAATTGCAGCAGTTCGATCTGCTGGCTGAAGGGATGCGTGAACATATTGATATTGATAAAATTTATCAAATCATGCAGCAATATCAGGAGCCTGTATGATGATTCTGGTGACGGGCGGGGCGCGCAGCGGAAAAAGCCGACATGCCGAGGCGCTGATTGCGGATTCACCGCAGGTGCTGTACATCGCAACGTCTCAGGTTTTTGACGAAGAGATGGCGGCGCGAATTCAACATCATCGGGACGGACGCCCCGCGCACTGGCGTACCGCCGAGCGCTGGCAACAGCTTGATGAGCTGATCACCGCGCAAAACGATCCCAATGAAGCCATTTTGTTGGAGTGCATCACGACAATGGTGACCAACATGCTGTTTGCGTTGGGGGGCGAGAGCGATCCCGACAGCTGGGATTATGCGGCGATGGAACGCGCCATTGAGGATGAGGTCCGTGCGTTGATTGCTGCCTGTCAGCGCTGCCCTGCAAAAGTGGTATTGGTGACCAACGAAGTTGGGATGGGCATCGTCCCGGAAAATCGCCTGGCGCGCCATTTTCGCGATATTGCCGGGCGGGTAAATCAACGGCTCGCCAGCGCTGCCGATGAGGTGTGGCTGGTGGTGTCAGGTATTGGAGTCAAAATTAAATGAGTAAGTTGTTCTGGGCAATGCTTTCGTTTATCAGTCGTTTGCCCGTTCCCGTGCGCTGGTCGCAGGGGCTGGATTTCGATCAGTATTCACGCGGTATTGTGATGTTTCCGCTGATTGGCCTTGTGCTGGGTGGACTCAGTGGTCTGGTGTTTATGGCCGTGCAACCCTGGTGCGGTATTCCTCTGGCGTCACTGTTTGCCGTGCTGACGCTGGCGTTGCTGACGGGCGGATTTCATCTGGATGGCCTTGCCGATACCTGCGATGGTGTATTTTCTGCGCGTCGCCGGGAACGGATGCTGGAGATCATGCGTGACAGCCGTCTGGGAACCCACGGCGGACTGGCACTGATTTTTGTCTTGCTGGCAAAGGTTCTGGTGGTCAGTGAACTGGCGCTGCGAGGAACGCCTGTACTGGCGTCGCTGGTGGCTGCCTGCGCCGCAGGGCGGGGCATTGCCGTGTTGCTGATGTATCGTCATCGCTACGCCCGTGAAGAAGGGCTGGGCAATGTGTTTATCGGCAAAGTCACCGGGCGACAGACCTGTGTCACGCTGGGGTTAGCGGCAATCTTGGCTGCCGTACTGCTTCCGGGGATGCATGGGCTGGCGGCAATAGTGGTCACAATGGTGGTGATTTTCATTCTTGGTCAATTACTTAAACGTACGTTGGGTGGACAAACTGGCGATACGCTGGGCGCGGCTATCGAACTTGGCGAGTTAATCTTCCTGCTGGCTCTGCTGTGAGTCAGCCAACACAATGAGAACCCTTATGCAGACTTTATCCTCAGTACTCCGTGCGATCCCACCGATTGACGGTGATGCGATGTCGCGTGCGCAGCAACATATTGACGGTTTGCTCAAGCCGCCAGGCAGTCTTGGCCGCCTGGAAGCGCTGGCTGTGCAACTGGCCGGAATGCCAGGTCTCAACGGCGTACCTCACGTGGGTGAGAAAGCGATGTTGGTGATGTGCGCGGACCACGGCGTATGGGATGAAGGGGTCGCCGTCTCGCCTAAAGTCGTTACCGCGATTCAGGCGGCGAATATGCTGCGGGGAACGACAGGCGTCTGTGTTCTCGCCGCACAGGCGGGGGCTAAGGTACATGTGATCGATGCGGGGATTGACTGCGACCCGATCCCTGGCACCGTAAACATGCGCGTGGCGCGTGGCTGCGGCAATATCGCCAAAGGGCCGGCCATGAGCCGTGCTCAAGCGGAAGAGTTGCTGCTGGAAGTCATTCGATATACCCGGGAACTGGCGCAGAGCGGCGTAACGTTGTTTGGTGTTGGGGAGTTGGGTATGGCGAATACCACCCCGGCCGCGGCAATTGTGAGCGTGCTGACTGGAAACGATGCTGAGGATGTGGTCGGGATTGGGGCCAATCTCCCGTTGTCTAAAGTGGGGAATAAAGTGGATGTGGTGCGTCGTGCCATTAGCGTGAATCAGCCTGACTCGCGTGACGGTATTGATGTGCTGGCCAAAGTGGGGGGATTTGATCTGGTGGGGATGGCTGGCGTGATGCTTGGCGCTGCATCTTGCGGATTACCCGTACTGATAGATGGGTTCCTCTCTTATTCTGCGGCGCTGGCGGCTTGTCGGATTGCCCCTGAGATTAAACCGTATTTGATACCTTCCCATTTCTCAGCGGAGAAAGGGGCGAGGATTGCGCTGGCGCATCTTGAACTGGACCCGTATCTGAATATGGGGATGCGACTGGGTGAGGGCAGTGGTGCCGCCCTGGCCATGCCGATTGTTGAGGCGGCCTGCGCCATGTACAGCAATATGGGACATCTGGCTGACTTCAATATCGAACTGCCAGACGGTAAAGAAGCGTAGTCATTCTCTGCAACCCCCGCTTACAGGTGGGGGTTTCCTTTTTAAACCCGTTTATTGTTACACTCTTGCGTGCGAACAGTCCTTCGTTAACACCTAATCGTATACCAAAAAGCTATAATTAACTGACACCTGCCGCGGCTGAGGAGAGGGAAATGATGCGTCGTGTGAAATTGTTTTGCTCTCTGGCGATGCTATTGACCAGCCAGGTAGCTCTGGCGGTGAGCTACCCGTTACCGCCTGACGGGAGTCGTCTGGTGGGCGCTCCGCTGACGATGATAGTACCGGATAAAAATACCCAACCGCTGGAGACGTTTGCGGCTCAGTACGGTCTGGGGTTGAGCAACATGCTGGAAGCAAATCCCGGTGTGGATGTGTATCTGCCGAAGTCCGGATCGACTCTCGTTATCCCACAGCAGCTCATTTTGCCTGCGACGGTCCGCGAGGGTATCGTAATTAACGTTGCGGAAATGCGTCTCTATTATTATCCGAGCGGGGGAAATACGGTTGAAATTCTGCCTATCGGTATTGGTCAGGCGGGGCGAGAAACGCCACGTAACTGGGTGACATCGGTACAGCGTAAACAAGAAGCGCCGACATGGAGCCCAACCCCGAATACCCGACGCGAATATGCCCGCAGAGGCGAGAGTCTGCCTGCGTTTGTTCCTGCGGGGCCGGATAACCCAATGGGGCTGTACGCTATTTATATTGGCAAGCTGTACGCTATCCACGGCACGAACGCCAATTTTGGTATTGGCCTGCGTGTGAGTCAGGGCTGTATCCGCTTACGTAATGATGACATCAAATATCTGTTCGACAACGTGCCGGTGGGTACGCGTGTGCAGCTTATCGACCAACCGGTGAAATATACCACAGAGCCGGACGGTAGCCGCTGGCTTGAAGTTCACGAACCGTTGTCGCGTAATCGCGCCGAATATGAATCCGACCGAAAAGTCCCGCTGCCGGTAACGCCAGCGCTGCGCGCTTTCGTGCAGGGGAGTGGTGTTGACAGCAACCGGGTTAATCGTGAACTGGAACGTCGCTCCGGAATGCCGGTGAATATCAATGCCGGAGCCATCAATTAATAAATGATGTGCCTGAATAATAGCCGCAGAATAGCCAAAAGCCGCCAGATGTTATGGCGGCAATAAAATAGAGAAAGCATTGTTTTTCAAAAATCCCCCGGTTCTTTTTTGAGTTAACCGGGGGTATAGAGTTAAAGCGGCTCATCTGACATGTCCCGGGCACTATGTGAAATAATTCATGTAGTTCTTCTTAATAATCTCATGAATCTCGTCTCTTGACTTTCCTTCAATAGCATCTAAAAAATCATGGGTGGGCAGTTTTCTATTGAGATTACTGGAGAAACCATGATCCATAAAAACCCGGATGTCATTATCTTTGAGGTGATAATTCACCTTAATATGGTCAACGTTCATTTCATTTAGCAACCATGAAATGCGGTTTGAGAAGGTGACGACAATATCGGCATCTAAATCCTTTATCCGTTCTTTTTCATGAATATTAATCGACTCTTTAACAT